>NZ_WWHU01000001.1:0-626433 GCF_009862785.1 Gordonia sp. SID5947
GCGCGATCAACTCGCCCGCGACGCGGGCCTGGCCGTCGGTGAGCGGGGCGGCGTACTGGTGGACACGAACTGTCGAACCGACGACCCCGACGTCTACGCGATCGGCGAGGTGGCCGCGGTGGAGGGTCGGTGTTACGGGTTGGTCGCGCCGGGGTACAGCACCGCCGAGGTGGTCGCCGACCAATTGCTCGGCACGCGCAGCACCTTCCCGGGTGCCGACATGTCCACCAAGCTCAAGCTCCTCGGCGTTGACGTCGCCAGCTTCGGTGACGCCATGGCCACCACCGAGAACGCTCTCGAGATCGTCTATCACGATGCGGTGGCAGGCAGGTACGCGAAGGTGGTCGTATCCGACGACGCCACCACGCTCCTCGGCGGCATCCTGGTCGGCGATGCGTCGGCGTATGCGATGCTCAAGCCGATGGTGGGTCGCGAGATCCCAGGAGACCCGGCCGCCCTGATCGCTCCTGCCGCCGGGCCCGGGGTCGGTATCGACGCGCTGCCCGACGATGCCGAGATCTGTTCGTGTAATGGGGTTTCCAAGGGATCGATCTGCTCGGCGATCGCGGCGGGCGCATGTGAGATAGCCGACATCAAGAAGGCGACGTGCGCCGGGACCACCTGCGGTGGGTGTCTGCCGAGCGTGAAGTCGCTGCTCGCCGCATCGGGTGTCGAGCTGTCCAAGGCGCTGTGTGAGCATTTCGGGCAGTCGCGCAGCGAGTTGTTCGAGATCGTCTCCGTCACCGGAATCCGTACGTTCTCCGAACTGGTCGAGCGGTACGGGACGGGTCAGGGATGCGAGATCTGCAAGCCGACGGTCGCCTCGATCCTGGCGTCCACGTCCAGCGATCACATTCTCGACGGGGAGCAGGCCGCTCTGCAGGACACCAACGACCACTTCCTCGCGAACATGCAGAAGAACGGGTCGTACTCGGTGGTGCCGCGGATGCCGGGTGGGGAGGTCACCCCGAACAGCTCATCGTGATCGGAGATCGCCCGCGACTTCGGTCTGTACACCAAGATCACCGGTGGTCAGCGGATCGACCTGTTCGGGGCGCGGGTCGATCAGTTGCCGGAGATCTGGCGCAGGCTCGTCGACGTAGGGATGGAATCGGGCAGGCGTACGGGAAGAGTCTGCGCACCGTGAAGAGCTGCGTCGGGTCCACCTGGTGTCGGTACGGGTACAGGACTCCGTCGGCATGGCCGTGTTCCTGGAGAATCGCTACCGCGGACTCCGGTCGCCCCACAAACTGAAGTTCGGGGTGTCGGGCTGCGCACGCGAGTGTGCCGAGGCGCGCGGCAAGGATGTGGGCGTGATCGCCACCGAGAACGGGTGGAATCTCTATGTCGCCGGCAACGGCGGCCAGAGCCCGAAGCACGCGCAACTCCTGGCCAGTGGAGTGGATGACCAGACCCTGGTCGCATACATTGATCGGTACCTTATGTTCTATGTCCGTACTGCCGACCGGCTGCAGCGCACCGCGCCGTGGCTGGAGTCGTTGGAGGGCGGTCTCGATCATCTGCGTGCGGTGGTCTGTGATGACAGCCTTGGACTGGCCACCGAGCTGGAGGCGGCGATGGAAGCACACGTCGCCGGGTACCGCGATGAATGGGCCGCAGTACTCGACGACGAGGAGAAACTGAAGCGCTTCGTCTCGTTCGAACGCGCCCGACGTGGTCGACCGACGATCCGCTTCGCCGACGCCGATCGGAAGGTGCCGGTGCTGCTCGACATGCCTGCGATGCCGCCACGTGCGACCGGACTGCAACTCGCGGTCAATGACGTGACCGAACCCGAACGTGAAGGAGTGCCGACGTGATCCTCGCTCATGAACCCGCCGAACCCGGGACCCATCCCGACGCGGTGCCCGGGCAATGGGTGCGGGCCTGTGCAGTGGCCGATCTGGCGATCGGCCGGGGTGTCGGGGTCCTCGGCCCGGGTTTCGAACAGGCCGCACTGTTCCGCGTGCCCGCGGTGGAGACCGATCGGGAGGCGGTCGTCGGCCGCACGCGGCTGTATGCGATCGGCAACATCGATCCGTTCTCCCACGCCGCGGTGCTCTCGCGCGGGGTGACCGGTGACCGTTCGGGTGAGCCGACCGTCGCGAGTCCCCTGGGCAAGCAGGTGTTCTCGTTGCGCACCGGGCTGTGCATCGACGACGAGACGACGTCGGTGGCGAGTTATGCGGTACACATCGTCGACGACATGGTCGAGGTGTTCTTTCCGCGCCGATGAGCACAAACAAGAACACCGCATCCCCTGACGACACGGAGAACCTGCCGCTGGCCGGTTTCACCATCGGCATCACGCTGCACGCCGGGCAGATGAGTTCGCGGCACTGTTGACTCGTCGGGGAGCCGAGATCATGGCAGCACCGACGATCCGGATCCTGCCGCTGACCGACGACACAGAGCTCGAGCGGGTGACGAGGGAGATCATCGTCGACCCGCCCGACCTCATGGTCGCCACCACTGGCATCGGGTTTCGGGGCTGGGTGGAGGCGGCCGACGGATGGGGAAGCGCGGAGTCTCTGATCGACGCGCTCGGGAAGAGTCGCCTGATCGCCCGCGGACCCAAGGCAAGGGTGCCATCCGCGCGCCGGGCTGCGGGAGGAGTGGTCTCCGGAGAGCGAGTCGTCGTCGGAGGTACTCGACCGGCTGCTCGAGCAGGGCGTCGACGGGGTGCGCATCGCGGTGCAGTTGCACGGGGCGACCACCGAGTGGGAACCGTTGCCGGATTTCTGTGCGGTGCTGCGGGCCGCCGGGGCCCACGTGCTGCCGGTGCCCGTCTACCGCTGGAACATGCATCCCGACGTCGATCGCATCGACCGGATGGTCGGCGCCGTCACAAGGGGTGACCTCGACGCCATCACGTTCACGAGTGCGCCGGCGGCGGCCGCGATCCTCACCCGCGCCAAGGAATTGGGAAAGCTCTCGCCGTTCGTCCATGCCATGCGCACCGCGTACCGGTGATGTGTGGGGGTCGGTCACGGCTGGACCGCTCGAGGCCTTGCAGATCCCGACCATCTATCCGAAGCGGTTCCGCCTCGGTGCGCTGGCGCGGCTGATCACCGAAGAGCTTCCGCGACGCAGTCACAATCTGCGGATCCACGGTCACGACACCGCCATTCGTGGTCAGGCCGTAGTCGTCGACGGCGAACTCCGCGATCTGTCGGCCACCAGCCTGAGTCTGCTCAAGGCCCTTGCGACGGTTCCAGGTCGGGTCGTCTCGCGCCAGGAACTCCTGACGGGCCTCCCCGGTGACAGCTGCGACACGCATGCCGTCGAGGTGGCCGTCGCACGGCTACGAAACGCGTTGGGGGACCCCAAGATGATCCAGACGGTGGTGAAGCGGGGGTATCGACTCGCGGTCGATCTGGAGTACGACGGAGAGGACGATCCCGAATGACGCGCAGGAGCAGTGACCCGATCTTGCCTGAGGGTGATCGACTCCGCGACATCAGTCCGGTTCTGGTCGCGCATGGGACCCGAAATCCTCTCGGAGTCAACGTGATCGCTCAGATCGCCGAGGCTTGTGAGCGAGCGGATCGGCACCACCCGGACCGCCTTTGTCGACGTGCTCGGACCGACGCCCGCCGAGGTGATCGCGGACGTCGATCGTCCCGCAGTGCTCGTCCCCGCCTTCTTGGCCTCGGGATATCACGTACGCAAGGACATCCCGCACCATGTCGCGGCAGCGGGGCGGCCGGATACGGTGATCACCCGGCGCTTGGACCGGACCCTGGGATCGCTGCGTGGCGCGGCTCCGGTTGATCGAGGCGGGTTGGCGGCCGGAGATGCCGTGGTGCTGGCTGCGGCCGGATCATCCGACGAAAGTGCTTGTGGTCAGGTTCATCTCGCGGCCCGTCAGCTGGAATCTCTCATCGGGGGCGGGTCGAGGTCGGATTCATCACCACCTCGTCGCCGTCGGTGCCGGAGGCGCTCGAGCGTGCCTCGCGGAACGGTCGCCGCGTGGTGATCGCAACGCATCTGCTGGCGCCCGGGCTCTTCCACGACCGGTTGCACACCTACGGTGCTGACGCCGTCGCCGATCCACTCGGCGCCGACCGTCGTATCGTCGATCTGATCGTGACCAGGATGCGGGCCGCGGTCAGCCGTATCGCCGTCGGCAGCCGGTGCGCTGAAGGTCCTTGTCGCGCAGTGGGATCTCGATACAGCCGGCTCGCCTGGCGTCTCGAGACCACCCTCACCGGCCCGGGACGTCCCACCGACACTCCCGCAGCACAACCTTTCCGTCGCGCACCGGAACTCCCTCGCCGAGTAGGCGTTCGAGTTGTCGGCCGGCGAGATGTGCGGCAGGTCTTCCGCTCGCGGAGATCACCCGATGCCATGGCAGATCGGCCGAATCGGTCCGCATGATCCATCCGACGATCCGCGGACTGGACAGGCCGACGGCCGCGGCGAGGTCGCCGTAGGTGGTGACCTGGCCGACCGGGATCGCGGCCACCAGGGCGCGTACCTGCTCGACCTCGTCCTCGGTGACCGACGCCACGTCAGGCCCGATCGAACATCGACCGAATCGTGCGCGCGGTGAGCTCGGGAGCAAGGAACGGCACCATGTGTTCACAATCGGCGTGCACGATCTCGACCGTGTCGGACGTTGCGAAGTGCAGGCTTCGAGGAAGGCGGGTCGGACGAACGGGGGATCGACGCGATCTGCGACGACGATGGTGGTCGGCACACCGGCCGGCGGCAAGGCGGCGTCGCGGGCCATCTCGCTCCACGCCGTCGCGGCCGCCGGTGCGGACACACGCCAGCCGACCCGTCGGTCTGCGTTGTCGATGAGGTGGTCGTCGATCTCCTTGTCCAGCAGATCTTCCGGGACGTCGGACCATCCTTCTGCGCGCTTTGCCGCCTTTGCCGCCACCGCGTCCGTGTAGTCCCAGTGCTCGAGGCTGTCGGTGGCGACCTCGAGCGCCATGGCGGGGTCGAGCCCCTGGGCCGGGTCGAGCAACACCAGTCCGCGGACGGAGTCGGTGCCCAGCTGCCGGGCGAGACGCACCGCGATGGCGCCCCCGAACGAGTGCCCGACGATCACGAATGGGCGGGCGGCCACCGCGACGTACCGGTCGACCACATCGACCAGTGACGCCACATGTGCCTCGAACGACCATGGCGGCACCCAGGTGGAATGTCCGTGTCCGAGGAGATCGGGAGCAATCACACGCAGGTCGGCGAGGTGACCGGCGGCGAGCGACTCCCAGCGTTTCCCGTGCCCGGTCAGTCCGTGGATCGCAAGGACATGCGGCGCTTCCGGCCCCTCCGGCCCGAAGACGTAGGTGGTCAACGACATGGCTGCCATCCTGCCGCATCTCTGGTGGGCCGTCGCCTGGGGATCGCGGGGTCGTGGCAGAACCGTTGTCGTTGTCGCGTGATTCCATAGGGGCATGGCACGACGCGTCGATTCCCCGCCCGGGACCGGCACCGCGCTACGCACGCGACTGGTCGCCCCCGGGCCGGCGCCGACGACGTCGCCCGGCGATGGCCTGCCGAAGTGCAGGCCGCGATCGGTGAATGGACCTCGGCGGACCCTGGACGGCCGTGGTCGCCGATCCGTGTGCATGGCGGCCCGGGGACGGGGAAGACGTCCCTGATCGTCGATGCCGCGGTGTCCCGGCTCGTCCGTCGGGGGTCGATCCCGAGTCGGTGCTGGTGTTGGCCTCGTCGCGCCGCGCCGCGGGATGCTCCGCGAGGAGATCACACGGCGTGTGTTGGCGGCATCGGGGAGCGACGATGGCGAGGGCGCGGGTCAGGCGCTGCGAGAACCCTTGGTGCGCACGGTGCACTCCTACGCGTTCGCCGTCCTCCGGTTGCAGGCATCCGCGCACGGGAATCCGCCGCCCGCCTGATCACCGGCTCCGAGCAGGACATGGTGTTGCGGGAGTTGCTGGCCGGTGACATCGAGGACGGTGCGGAGTATTGGCCCGATCGGCTGAGGCCGGCACTGGGCACCGATGGGTTCGCCCAGGCGTTGCGCGATCTGATGATGCGGGCGGCCGAACGCGGGGTCGGCCCCGAGGAACTGACCGCGCTGGGGCGCCGCCATCGCCGCCCGGAGTGGGTGGCGGCGGGCCGGGCGTACGGCCAGTACGAGCAGAACATGCTGTTGCGCGGCGCGGTCGGAGCGGATTCTCCCGGTGCGTCGGCACCCGCGGTCGATGCCGCGGAACTCGTCGGGTCGGCGTTGTCGGCCTTCGCTACCGATCCCGAGCTCCTCGCCGGTCAGCGTCGGCGAATCCGGCATCTCCTGGTCGACGACGCGCAGCATCTCGATCCCCAGGCAGCGGCGCTGGTGACGTTGATCGGAACCGGCACCGATTCGACGATCGTCGCCGCCGACACAGATCAGTCGGTGTTCGGATTCCGAGGCGCGAGCCCGCGGTTCGCCGACGACCTCGCCGAGCGAGGTTCCGGCCGAGACATCGTGCTGGCACAAGGCTTCCGGAATGATCCGGCGATCGCCGCGGTCGGGGCCGCGCTGGCCTCCCGGCTGCCGGGAGCCCGCCCACATCCGTATCCCGCGGGGCCGGAGTCGGGGCCGGCCGGCACCGAGCCGGTCGAGGACCCGCTCGGCGGCGCAGAGGTGAGGGTCTTCAGCTCGGCCGCCAAGGAGGCGACGGCGGTCGCCGATCTGTTACGTAGAGCGCATCTGTTCTCCGGGGTCCCATGGTCGCGGATGGCCGTGATCGTGCGTTCGGTTTCGCTGGCGCTACCGGCTCTGCGGCGCGCGTTCCGTTCGGCCGGAGTCCCCGTGACCACGCCGACCAGCGATCTGCCCCTGCACCGTCAGCGTGCCGTCGCGGCGTTGATGCAGGTCTTGCGTGCCGTCGCGGCGCGGGGGTTGTCCGACGACGAGGCTGTCGAGGAGTTCGGGGTGGAGGAAGCGGTCGCACTGTTGTCCGGCCCGGTGGGCGGGGCCGACCCGGGTGCCATGCGTCGGCTGCGTCGGGGCGTCCGCCGGTTCGACGAGCGGACGGGCGACGGTGGTGCGGCGACAGATTCGCTGATCGCGTTGCGTCGCGCGATCCTCGACCGCGACGAGGCCGAACGTTACCTCCGAGCTCTCACCGACGCCGAGGCCCGCCCGCTGGTCCGTGTGCTGGAGGTGGTCGACGCTGCTCATCGGACCGATGCGGCGCGGCGCAGCGTGGAGGAGACGCTGTGGGCGGCCTGGCAGGCGACCGGACTGGAGCGTCGGTGGATGGCCGGCGCGATCCGCGGTGGGCCGGCAGGGGAGCAGGCTGACCGGGATCTCGACGCGGTGATGGCGATGTTCGAGGCCGCCGCCGGGTTCGCCGACAATCTTCCGGCGGCCGGCCCGGCGGGTTTCGTGCGGTACCTCGGGGCATTGCAGATTCCTCGGGACAGCCGTGTTCCGGGCGCTGGTGCCGAGGCCGTCACCGTGTTGTCGGCGCATGCCGCCGCCGGTCGTGAATGGGATGTCGTCGCGGTGGCGGGGTGCTGGACGGTCTGTGGCCGTCGCTGCGAAGTCGGGGCAGTGTGTTGGGTACCGGCCAGTTGGTCGATCTCCTCGACGGCGTCGATCCCGAGGCATTGGACACGGTGGCGCGCAGCACGTCCGCGCTGGCCGACGAACGGCGGCTGTTGCTGGTGGCGTGTACGCGGGCGCGACGGCGACTGCTGGTCACGGCGGTGGAGGACGGCAGCGGTGACGCCTCGCCGTCGCGGTTCGTCGCGGAGATAGCCGATGCGCTCGCATCGCGTCGCGCCTCGTCCGATGCCGTGGAGGCCGAACCGGCGGAGCCGTTTGCGGAACTGCCGTTGGACCCGGGAGTCGACCGGGTGCTCTCGTTGCCGTCGTTGATCGCGACGTTGCGTTCCGCGGTTGTGGCCGGCGCCGGGAGCGGAGCGAGCGGGCCGGATGTGATCGGCGCCGGGAGCGGAGCGAGCGGGCCGGATGTGATCGGCGCCGGGAGCGGAGCGAGCGGGCCGGATGTGATCGGTGCCGGGAGTGGAGCGAGCGGGCCGGATGTGACCGGCGCCGGGAGTGGAGCGAGCGACGCGCGTACCCGTGCGGCCGCGGAACTGCTTGCCGAGCTTGCCGATTCCGACATTCCAGGGCCGCACCAAAGGATTGGTACGGGCTGGCCGGACCGAGTACGGATGCGTCCCTGTGGACTCCCGACCGCGGGCCGGTGATGTTGTCGCCGTCGAACGTGGAGTCGTTGACACGATGTTCGTTGCGCTGGGTCCTGGAACGACATGGCGGGCGCGACGGTGACGGCACGCCCGCGTTGACCGGAACCCTGGTGCACACTCTGGTGCAGGCCGTGGCCGGCCAGATCGAACCGGCCGAGGTGACAGCGGCGCTGCGCGGGATCTGGGATCGCGTCGACACCGGGGCGGCCTGGTATTCGGTTCGGGAGCTCGAGCGGGCCGAGGCGATGCTCACGAATTTCCGTGACTGGCTGCGGCTCTCGCGTGACGAGTTGTCGGAGATGGGCGTCGAGGCGGAGATCGACGCGACGTTGCCTGCCGGGTCACCGGAGGCCGATCCCGAGGGCGAGGCGGGGGTGCCGGTACGCCTGCGCGGCCGGATCGACCGGCTCGAGCGAGATCGTGACGGCCGGCCGGTGGTGGTCGACGTGAAGACCGCGAAGACCGCGATCACCAAGGCGGACGCGCAAGATCACGCACAGTTGGCGACGTACCAACTCGCGTTGGCGCTCGGCGGGGTCGAAGGCACCGGAAACGCGGACCCCGGGGGCGGCCGTCTCGTCTACGTCTCGGCGGCGAACCGGAACAGCGGTGCCACCGAGCGGGTCCAGGAGCCCCTCACGGCCGAACGAGTGGATGAGTGGATAACGGTGGTACGCAAGGCAGCCCGGGCCAGTGTGGGACCGCGTTTCGCCGCGACGCTCAACCCGGGATGTGCCCACTGTGCGCTGGCCACCAGCTGCCCGGCGCAACTGCGCGGCAAGACGGTGATCGATGACTGACCGAGACGGGCGGCGGAGGATCTCCGCGGTGTCGCTGGCGGCCGCACTCGGGCTGCCCACACCCACCCCGGAACAGGTGGCGGTGATCGAGGCGCCCATGGAGCCGATCCTCGTCGTGGCCGGTGCGGGTGCGGGCAAGACGGAGACCATGGCGGCCCGGGTGGTGTGGCTGGTGGCCAACGGCATGGTGGCGCCCGATCAGGTGTTGGGTCTGACCTTCACGCGGAAGGCGGCCAGTGAGCTGGGAGCACGTATCCGGCGGCGTCTGTCGATGCTGGCGGCCTCGCCCGCGTTGCGGAACTGGGATCCCGATGGTTCCGTTGCCGCACGGTTGAGCGGTGGTGATCCGGAGGTGAGTACATATCACGCGTACGCGGGTCGGCTCATCGCCGATTACGGTCTGCTGCTGCCGGTGGAACCGAATTCGACGCTGTTGTCGGAGACCGAGCTGTGGCAGATGGCGTTCTCGGTGGTCGCGAACTGGACCGGGGAGTTGCAGACGAAGAAGGTCCCGGCCAGTGTCACCGAGGCGGTGCTGAAGCTCTACGGCGAGATGGCCGAGCACCTCGTCGACATGGACGACCTGCGACGTGCCGGAGACGACCTGTACCAGTTGATCGATACGTTGCCGAAAGGACCCCGTCAGCGCGACACACCCACTCAGGCGCTGCTGAAGGTACGCGACGTCATCGACGAGCGCCGCGAACTGATCCCGATGGTGGAGGCGCTCTCGGAGTCGATGCGTGCGGCCACCGCCCTCGACTTCGGCAGCCAGATGTCGCTGGCGGCTCGACTGGTGATGCGAAATCCCGAAGTGGTTGCCGCCGAGAGAGAATCGTTCAGAGCGGTGTTACTGGACGAATATCAGGACACCGGTCACTCGCAGCGAATCCTGCTGGCGACACTGTTCGGCGTGGCGCCGGCCGGCCGGGTATCGAATCCGAGACGTGGAACTGACGTCGTCGGCAGCGTTGCCGTGACGGCGGTCGGCGACCCCATCCAGTCCATCTACGGGTGGCGAGGTGCGTCGGCGGCCAATCTACCCCGGTTCGCCGATGACTTCCGGCAGTCCGACTCGTCGCCCGCGGTTCGGCTGGAATTGCTCACCAGCTGGCGGAATGCGGTGCACGCGTTGCGGCTCGCGAACGAGACGTCGGACGAGCTCCGTCGTCGGGGCATCCCCGTCAGCGTGTTGCGGCCACGTCCGGACGCTCCGCTCGGCTCGGTCCGCCTTGCCCTCACCGAGACCGTCGTCGACGAGCGGAACTGGGTTGCCGGTCACGTGGAACGGCACTATCGGGAGGCGGAGGCGGCCGGCGAGGTTCCGCCCACCACGGCGATCCTGGTGCGACGCAACGAGGATTCCGCCCCGTTGGCCGCGGAGCTGGAGAGTCGGGGAATCCCCGCGGAGGTCGTCGGCATCGGTGGCCTGCTGCATGTGCCCGAGATCGAGGACATCGTCGCGATGTTGCGGGTGATCGCCGACCCGATGGCCGGAACTGCGGCGATGCGGCTACTCACCGGTGCCCGATGGCAGCTCGGCGCAGGTGACCTGGCAACTCTGTGGCGGCGCGCCACCGAGTTGGCCGCGGTCGAATCGTATGGATCAACCGGTGTGGTGGCGTCGCGGGAGGAGCTCGACGATGCCCTCGATGCGGTCTTGCCCACTGAGATCGTCGATCGCGCCGGAATCGCGGATGCCATC
The DNA here is from genome assembly GCF_009862785.1 of Gordonia sp. SID5947. Classification (NCBI taxonomy): domain Bacteria; kingdom Bacillati; phylum Actinomycetota; class Actinomycetes; order Mycobacteriales; family Gordoniaceae; genus Gordonia; species Gordonia sp. SID5947. Next base: position 10,687 of record NZ_WWHU01000001.1, read on the forward strand.
GTCGATCCCGGCGACGCACAGCGCTACAGCGCGCAGGGATACGCCCGGATCCGTGCTTTCGGCGCGCAGCTCGAGTCGTTGCGCCGCCGGATCGGACAGCCGCTTCCCGAACTCGTCGCCGACGTCGAACACACCATCGGGGTGGCGGTGGAGGCGCAGATCCGAGCGCATCGCATGCGTGGTGCGATCACCGGACGCGAGCATCTGGATGCGTTTGCCGACTACGTGACCGCCTACGCTGACCGGCCCGGAGCGAATCTCCCTGGGCTGCTGGCATTCCTGGACACCGCGGAGACCATCGAGAAGGGTCTCGAACCCGGTCGGATCGAGGTGGCCGAACAGCGGGTGCAGATTCTCACGGTGCATGCGGCCAAGGGGCTCGAGTGGGATGTCGTGGTGCTCCCGCATCTGTGTCAGGGCATCTTTCCCGGTGGTCGTGCCGACACGACCTGGCTGGGCAGCGCCAAGGAGCTGCCTGCCGCGTTGCGGGGCGATCTCGCCGACGACGCCGATGCAGAAGGCTTCCCGGCGCTGGATCTGCGATCGGTGGCCGATCGCAAGGAGCTGGAGGCGACGCTGACCGAACACAAGGAGGCGATCGGGCAGCGCAGGCTCGAGGAGGACCGTCGGCTGCTCTATGTCGCCCTGACCCGCGCGAAACACGAGCTGTTGATCTCGGCACATCACTGGTCCGAGACGGGTGACAAGCCTCGGGGTGGTTCACCGTTCTTCGAGGAGATCCGGACGATCATGGCGGCTTCCATCGCCGATCCTGATGTGGATTCGACCGACATGGTGATCGACGTCGACGCGCCCGACCCGGTCGATGACGCGGTGAATCCCTTGGCCGAGCGCATCGTCAGTGAGCCGTGGCCGCGGGATCTGCTCGGCGAGCGTCGCGATGCCGTGACGGCCGCGGCCCGATTGGTCCTCGACGCCGTCGCCGACCGGGACGCGCCCGCGTTGTTCGATGCGCAGACGTCCGAGCGGCTGCCCGGCGACGAGGACGACGAGGAGATCGCCGCGTGGCGCGCCGAGGTCGCCGCCCTGCTCGCCGAACATCACAGCACCAACCAGGCCGAGGTAGACGTGGAGCTGCCGACGCACCTGTCGGTGAGCCAGCTCGTGGAGCTCGACACCGACGAGGCGGCCTTCGCGCGACGACTGCGGCGTCCGACGCCATACCAGCCCAACCCGACTGCCCGGCGAGGTACTGCTTTTCACGCCTGGGTCGAGCGTTGGTTCGGCGCGACGCGTCTGCTCGACGTCGACGAGTTGCCGGGCGCCGCCGATGCGACCGCGTCACCCGACACCGACCTCGATCAACTGCGTGAGGCGTTTCTGGCGTCCGGGTGGGCGCAGCGCAGCCCGACCGAGGTCGAGGTGCCGTTCGAGACGGTGATCGGTCCGACGGTGATCCGCGGCCGCATCGATGCGGTGTTCGCCGAACCCGGCGGGCGGTGGCTGGTGGTCGACTGGAAGACCGGGTCGGTGCCGGAACCCGCGCGCCGTGAATCGCTTTTCGTCCAGCTCGCGGCCTACCGCATCGCGTGGGCACAGTTGGCCGGCGTCCCGCTCGAGAACGTGCGCGCCGCGTTCCACTATGTGCGGTCCGGTTTCACGCTGGAGCCCGACGACCTGCCCGATCGGCCCGCGCTCGCTGCAATGCTGGCGAAATGAGCTAGATTCCACTCGTGAGCGAACGGCGGTATGGCTGATGCGATCCAGGGGGTTTCGGCGACGCCTGCGGTCCGAGGAACTCGCGGACAGCCCCGACTATGCACTCGTCGGAGTCGTCCGGATTCCGGAACTGCAGCAGAGTCCGGGCAGGGCGATCGGCAAGCGGGTGGTCTTCGCGGTTTTCGCGCTCTTCGCGACCTCGATCATCGTCTATCTCGACCGCGACGGATACCGGGACGTCCAGGAGAACTCGCTGTCGTTTCTCGACGCGATGTATTACTCCGCGGTGACCCTCTCGACCACCGGGTACGGCGACATCACCCCGTTCACCCCGTCCGCCCGACTGATCAACCTTCTGATCATCACACCGTTGCGCGTGCTGTTCCTGATCGTCTTGATCGGAACCACACTGGAGGTGCTGACCGAACGGTCGCGGCAGGCGCTCAAGATCCAGCGTTGGAGGAACAGCGTGCGTAATCACACGGTCGTCATCGGTTACGGCACCAAGGGTCGGACCGCGGTGGACGCGATGATCGGCGACGGCATCAAGCCTGCCGAGATCGTCGTGGTCGACTCGGACCCGAACATCCTGGAGGCCGCTGCCGCCGATGGCCTCGTCACCGTGCGCGGCGATGCCACGAAGTCCGACGTGCTTCGGCTCGCGGGTGTCGCGCACGCCGCGAGCATCGTGGTCGCCGCGAACCGCGACGACACAGCGGTGCTGGCCACGTTGACCGCGCGGGAACTGAATCCGCGAGCAAAGATCGTCGCGTCCATCCGGGAATCGGAGAACACCCATCTCATGCGGCAGTCGGGTGCCAACTCGGTGGTGGTGTCGTCGGAGACGGCAGGCCGTCTGCTCGGTATCGCGACCATGACTCCGTCGGTGGTCGAGGTGATCGAGGATCTGCTGACGCCGGATGCGGGGTACGCGATCGCAGAACGCGAGGTCGATCCGACCGAGACGGGTGGATCACCCGTGCACACCCGTGACATCGTGCTCGGGGTGGTGCGCAACGGGGTGTTGCATCGTGTCGACGACAGTGAGGTCGAGCAGATCGAGGCAGGAGACAGGTTGCTGTACGTGCGCAAGGGACAGTCCGAGTGATCGGGGATCAGTTCGTCCTCGACCAACCGCCGCTGCTGTCGCGAGCGACGTTCGACCGTGCCGACGAGGTTCGTGACGATCCGGCCCGCATGCAGGCGGGATGGCCGGCCGCCAAAGTGTTGCTGGTCGACTCCACTGGCCGCTACCCGGTGGCCGACGGCGGTGGTCTGCACTGGATGGCCGCGGTCGACCTCGGCCCGGAGCCCCTGGCAGATGCGGTCTTCCTCGGTGTCTCACCGGGCGGCAATGATCTCTGGGCGCGGCGTGTCGATCACATCGACGGTCCCACCGACGACCCGCGTCGCGGTGCCCACGGCCTGGACGCCGACGAGGCCGGGCTCCTCGCCACCGCGCTGGGCATTCTGAATTGGCATGCCACAGCACGCTTCTCGCCTGTCGACGGGTCGGCGACGGTCCCGGCGCGAGGCGGCTGGGTGCGGCGGCACGTCGACACCGGGGCAGATGAGTTCCCGAGAACCGATCCCGCCATCATCACGGTCGTGCACGACGGTGGCGACCGGGTCCTTCTCGGTCGGCAGGCGATCTGGCCCGACGGCTGGTACTCGACCCTGGCGGGTTTCGTCGAACCCGGAGAGTCGCTCGAACAATGCGTCGCCCGCGAGGTCCACGAGGAGGTCGGCATCACCATCCGCGAACCTCGCTATCTCGGCAGTCAACCCTGGCCGTTCCCGAGGTCGCTGATGCTGGGATTCGCGGCCATCGGCGACCCTGACGAACCGCTGGCGTTCTTGGACGGCGAGATCGGCGACGCCGTATGGTTCGACCGCGCCGAGGTCATCGATGCGCTCGAGGAGGGCGCCGAGTGGGTGCGTGCCGACGGATCGGTCGGCACGGGCACCGACGAGCGCAGGCTGCGCCTGCCGGGGTCGATCTCCATCGCGCGATCGCTCATCACGGCATGGGCGTACGCGGACCGCTGACGGCTGGAGGGTCGGCGGTCGGCTCGCCGGGAACACTGCGCCGTTTCGTGCTGTTATGGGTGACATGAGCAATGTGATCGACGACGACGCCTCGGCCCGGGTCTCCGACACCGGCGAACTGACGATGTACACCACCAGCTGGTGTGGATACTGCGCACGCCTGAAGACGGGGCTGAAGAGCCTCGGGGTCACGTGGCAGGAGGTCGACATCGAGCTCAACCCTGATGCGGCAGAGTTCGTCGGCAGCGTGAACGGCGGAAACCACGTCGTCCCGACCGTGTTGTACGCCGATGGCAGTACGGCCACCAATCCGTCGATCGCCGATGTCAAGGCCAAGCTCGGCGTCTGATCTCTGTCCCCTCTGCGCCGACCGGGCGCAGTTTCTCGACGATTGTGCGTGACGGTCGGGTGTCCGTGCCGGATGGCATAGTGAACCGGGTGCCCGATCTTCACCGCATCCTCGACGGCCTCGACCCCGAGCAGCAGCGGGCGGTACTCGCCCCCCGCGGCCCGGTGTGTGTGCTGGCCGGAGCCGGAACCGGCAAGACGCGGACCATCACCCGTCGCATCGCGCATCTGATCGACAGCGGACAGGTGAACCCGAGCCAGGTGCTCGCCGTCACGTTCACCACGCGAGCGGCCGGAGAGTTGCGTTCGCGGCTTCGGTCGCTGGACATCGCCGGACCCGGCAATTCGGTTCAGGCGCAAACCTTTCACGCGGCTGCCCTACGGCAGCTCCGCTATTTCTGGCCGCGCGGACTGAGCTGGGAACTGCTCGACCACAAACTCCCGCTGGTCGCCCGCGCCGCCCGCCACGTCGGCCTGACCACGACCAGCGAGTCGTTGCGGGACCTCACGTCGGAGATCGAGTGGGCCAAGGGGTCTCTCATAGCGCCCGGCGACTACGCCGCGCGGGCGGCCGCGGCCGGTCGCGACACGCCGTTCCCGCACGACATGGTGTCCGCCGTCTTCGACACCTACGAAGCCGCGAAACGTGATGGTGCACATCTGCTCCTGGATTTCGACGATCTGATCATCTACGCGGGCGAGCTGCTCCGAGAGAGCGATCACGCAGCTGATTTCCGTTCGCGCTATCGGTGTTTCGTCGTCGACGAGTATCAGGACATCACGCCGATCCAGCAGCGGTTGCTCGAGACGTGGCTGGGGGAGCGCGACAACCTGACGGTGGTCGGCGATGCGAACCAGACCATCTACTCCTTCGCCGGCGCGACAGCGAAGTACCTGTTGGACTTCACGCGTCGCCACCCGGATGCCACCCTGGTCCGTCTGGAACGTGACTACCGCTCCACCCCTGAGGTGGTCTCGCTGGCGAATCAGGTCATCGGCGCGGCGACCGAGCGGTCACCGGGAACCCGGCTGGAGTTGGTGGGGCAACGACCGCGGGGCCCGGTGCCCCGCCCGGCCGAGTTCGCCGACGACGTGCGTGAGGCGAACGGTGTTGCCGCGCAGATCAAACACCTGGTCAACTCCGGTACCTCACCATCGGAGATCGCTGTGCTCTATCGCGTCAACGCCCAGTCCGAGCGGTTCGAGGAGGCGCTCACAGAGGCCGGCATCCCATATCAGGTGCGGGGTTCCGAGGCGTTCTTCATGCGTACCGAGATCGGGCAGGCGATGCGCAATCTCGAGGCCGCCGCCGGCCGCGACGATCTTCCGCCCGACGCCGACACCACGCGGGTGGTGCGCGCGGTTCTGGCGCCGCTTGGTCTGAGTGAGACCGAACCAGCCGGCCCGACAGCGAAGACTCGATGGGAATCGTTGCGTACCTTGATGGCCGTCGTCGACGAGATCATCGCCGATCAGCCGGGTATGACGCTGCGACGCCTCGTGGGTGAGTTGTCGCTGCGTGCCGGTGAGCGGCACACCCCCGCGCAGGTGGGTGTCACACTGGCGTCGCTGCACGCGGCGAAGGGGCTGGAGTGGGATGCGGTCTTCCTGGTCGGACTCACCGAAGGGTCGGTTCCGATCACCCAGGCGATAGACCACGGCGACGATGCGATCGAGGAAGAACGTCGTCTGTTCTACGTCGGCATCACCAGGGCCCGCGAGCACCTTTATCTCTCGTGGAGCCTGTCGCGATCGGGGGCCGGACGTGCCACGCGCCGGCGCACCCGGTTTCTCGACGGTATCGACCTCGATCCGAACCGGAGTGGACGGTGCACGGTGTGCGGCGCCGAACTGGTGAACCCAGAGTCTCGGGTGCGGGGACGCTGCGCGAGCTGCCGTATCGAGGATCGTGACGAATCGTTGGTGTCCGCGCTGAAGGCCTGGCGCGCCGACCGTGCCCGGCAGCGCGGAGTGCGGGAGTCGGCGATCCTCACCGACGCGATGCTCGACGCGGTGGCGGACCAGCGCCCGGTGGATGCCCGCTCCCTCGGCGCGATCCCCGGGATCGGACCGACGAAACTCGAGGAGTTCGGTCGAGAACTCCTCGGCCTCGTGAACGGCCCTGGGTTGAGTAGGTCCGTGCGAGCGTAGCGAGTACGCGCCATATCGAGCCCGGGCCGTATCGAAACCCGCTGGTCAAAAATAGGTTGTGCGAATTTTGCCGCACCCCTAGTCTGGATTGGTCAGCACGGGGCGCTACCTGTTTGTCCGTAACGGGTCGCCTCACATGTGGAAGCCTGCGAGCACGGAAAGGAGCGGATCAGTGAACGGAATCAACATTCAGGCGAGCGTCAGCGTGCCTGTGGCGATGTCTTGGGCGTCAGCCGACTTCGTCGGTATCGAACTCCGTCGCGACCGCTCCTGTGTCGACCTGACCCCCGTGCGTCCGACGCATGCGCCCGCCGCAGCAGTAGCGCTCGCAGATCCGGCAGTCGCCGGTGCGCGAGCCGCCCAGCGGTTCCCCGTGCAGATACGAAGTCTGCGGAGAAGTTAACTCCGCACCTTTCGGGCCACGGGCGAATCGCAGACGCGAACCCGTGGCCCTTGTCGTAGATGATCGAGATCGAGTTCATCCCAGCGGATGAGCATCATGTCGTCACCTTCACATCGAGGACTCCGGGTTCACACCCAACACGAGCAGATGTGGAGAGCAAGATGACCGTCGATTGCGTTCTCGAATCCTGTCTTTCGGCGGACCGCGTGTCGGTCGGCGGCCTGGACCTGCCCTGCCAGGTGGCCGACGCCGATCTGTGGTTCGCCGAGGACCCCCGAGATCTGGAGCGGGCGAAGGCAATGTGTGCCGAGTGCCCACTTCGCGAGGCCTGCCTGCAGGCTGCGCTGGATCGAGCCGAGCCCTGGGGGTCTGGGGCGGTGAGATCCTCGATCGCGGCACCGTGATCGCGCGGAAGCGCCCGCGCGGTCGGCCGCGGAAGAATGCCGCCTGATGCGTGAGCTGAGGGCGCCCTTCGTGACGCTTCGCTCGTTCCTCGCGAGGCTCCTCAGGGGGCGGGAAGTGTCGCGTGCTTTTCGCGAGGCTCCTCAGGGACCTGACTTCAGGCTCCCTGAGGAGCGAGCGTGCGAGCGTCACGAAGGGTCACTCGGCGAGACCCGGCACCCACTTCTCCATGATCGCGCGGTACGGCGCGTTCGCCTCGAGTTGTGAAGCGATGCCGACACATCCGGCGAGTACCCGAAAGACCATCACATAGTTCTTGGGCACGTTCAGGTTTCGCGACGTCTTGTACACATCGCCGCGGACGTCGGTGGCCTGGCCTGCGGCCCGCTGCATCCACTTGCGGGTGAAGTGGAACGACTCGGTGTAGAGCGGATCGACGTAGGGCTTCAGGTACGCCTCGATGTCGGCGGCGCTCACCCGATCGGCATGCGATCGGCGGATGAAATCCGTTTTCACCATCAGCTCTTTGAGCTCTTCGTACTGCTGGTCCCGGGCCAGCCGCAGGATGGGCCCGGTTTCCGGCGGCAAGCCGTTGGGGTAATGGCCGACCGCACCGAAGTCGAGGATGCCGAAGCGGCCGTCGTCGGTGAGGAAGAAGTTGCCCGGATGGGGGTCGCCGTGCAGGAGTCCGACCCGGAAGGGTGAACTGACCTCGAAGGTGGCCATCTTCGCCGCGGCACTGTCGCGGGTCGCCTGATCGCCGTCGGTGATCACCTTGGACAACCGCGTGCCGTCGATCCATTCCGAGACAACCACTTTCGGTGCGCTCGCCACCACCTTGGGAACCAGGAAGTCGGGATCGCCGTCGAAGGCCTTGGCAAAGGCGCGCTGGTTGTCGGCTTCGCCGAGATAGTCGAGCTCCGCCTCCGTCCGGTCGATGAGCTCGTCCATCATCGCCCTGACGTCGGTGCCCGGCGACAGCTTCTGGAGCAGCCCCGACATCCGGGACAGTGTCTTCAGGTCGGCCTTGAGCGCGTGGTCGGCCCCCGGGTATTGCACTTTGATGGCGACGGTCCGGCCGTCGGACCAGACCGCCTTGTGGACCTGGCCGATACTCGCCGATGCGGCGGGCTCGTCGGAGAACTCGCGGCACCGATCGCGCCACTTGGTGCCGAGTTGCTGGTCGAGGACCTTGTGCACCTTGGATGCAGGCAGCGGCGGCGCCTCCGCCTGCAGTTTGGTCAATGCCTCGCGGAATGGCTCCCCGAACTCGTCCGGGATGGCGGCCTCCATGATGGACATGGCCTGGCCGACCTTCATGGCGCCACCCTTGAGCTCGCCCAGCACGGCGAAGAGCTGTTCGGCGGCCCGCTCCAGCATCTCCTGCTGGACTTCGTCCTTGTCTCTGCCGACCATGCGTTTACCGAGACCGGCCGCTGCGCGTCCGGCCATACCGATGGGCAGTGACGCCAACTTGGCGTTGCGTCGTCCCTGCCCCCGAGTGATGTCGCTCATAGCGTCCTTTCCCCACCTCAGGATAGAGGACGGCCGTTCGCGGCGGCCCCCACACCCGGTGGTCGGGCTGCTGCCGTGGTCAACCGGCCTGCGCGGCGATCGGATGGCACTCGCACAACGGGTGCGGCGGCCATTCGACCACGGTGAGCCTTGCCGGATCTGCGTGGAATTCCAAAGCGCGGTTCAGCAATTGGGGTGTCGAGGTGGTCGGAGCGCCGGCCCAGAGTGCCCCCGCGAGCTGCTCGATCTGTTCGTGGGTGAGGGCGGCCGTGCTGCGGATGGTGCCCGCGCTGGCATATCCCGGCTGCCGCACCATCTGTGCCGCCAGCAGCGGCCAGTCCGGTTCCATCGTGGTGCGATGGTGATCGGCGCATCGGAGGCAACTCGACAGGCCCGGCAGCACGAGCGGACCGATGACCCCCACGCCATCCCGGACACGCACCTGCAGGTGAGGGATGCGGGCGGCGGTGAGCCCGTTGACGACGGCCGGATCGTGGACCAGGAAGTCGGTGAGCACCACCAGATTCGCATCCCACCCGTCGACCGCGTCATTCGGTCGACGGGCCGAGCGGCGCGGCACCATCCCGACCTCGGCGAGCGATGCGGCCAGCAGGTCGGACAGGGGCCCGCGGCCGTGCAGACGGATGCGCAGCGTGGACGACGATCTGCCGTTGTCGGTGGCGATCGCGTGGCCTGCCGCGGTGAGCCGGCCGACGATGGTGGCGAGATCTGTGGCGGTCAGCCCGATCGCCCGTGCACGCCGCACCATCTCTCCGCGCGCCCGGGGTTGCATCAGGTCTCGTAACAGCGAGGCGACCGCGTCCGCTCGGACCGGTGAGCTGAGTTCGATGATCAGACTGCGATGCGGGTCGCTGCCGACGTGGACGCGGTTGCCCGGCCGGACCAGGACCGGCGTTCCCGGGCGCACCAGAGGAAGGCTGATCGGCAATTCGGTGGTTGGCCGGGAAACCTCCCGGGCCGCCCGGGACGAGCGTCGGGAGCTGGGATCGGGCATGGCGTCACTCTGCCACCCCCGGACCACGTCTGACGCGATGCGGAACAGGTTGTGCACAAGCGGGATCGCCTGTGATCAAGACGGTTGCGGTGGTGAGGATACGTCCGCTACCGCCGCCGCGATCACGACGTGCCGGACTCGCGGGGCGGGTCGTCGGAATCGGGGGATTCCGGCGGCGTCTGGTCCTGTGACTCCTGCGCCGCGCGCTCCTGGGCGAGAGTTGCCTCGAGCTGGGCGATGGGGTCGTCGAACGAACTGGCTCCGCCGCCGATGACGCCATCGATGAAGGCTGCAGGATGGTCGAGATCGTCGGCGTCAGGCATCAGGTCCGGATGCGCCCACACCCCGTCGCGAGTCGAGATGTCGCCTGCTTCCAACAACTGCCGCCAGAGCGCAGATGCCTCCCGCACCTTGCGTGGCCGCAGTTCCAGGCCGACGAGCGTCGCGAAAGTCTGCTCTGCGGGACCGCCCGTGGCGCGCCGCCGCCGCATCGTCTCGGTCAGCGCGGCCGCGCTGGGGATGCGGTCGTGGAAGGCTGCCGACACCACCTGCTCCACCCAGCCCTCGATCAGGGCGAGGAGGGTCTCGAGCCTGGCGAGCGCCGCCTCCTGCTCGGGTGTGGTGGTCGGCTCGAACGATGCCGACGACCCGATCAGCTCTTCGAGCTTGGACGGGTCGGACAGGAGTTCCTGCGGGTCGATCCCGGTGGCCATGTCGGCGATACCGCTGAAGTCGATGCTGATGCCACGCGCGTACTCCTCGACCGTGGACAGCAAGCGCTGCCGGAGCCACCCGACATGGGTGAACAGACGCACGTGTGCGGCTTCGCGCGCGGCGAGAAAGAGGATGATCTCCTGCGCGGGCTGTTCGAGCCCTTCGGCAAAGGTCGCGATCGCTTCGGGCAGCAACACCGCGGTGCCCTCGGAGGCCAGGGGCAGGCCGACATCGGTGGAGGTGAGCACCTCCTTCGCGAGCTGGCCGAGCCCCTGGCCGAGCTGGGTGCCGAAAGCCATCCCGCTCATCTGGGTCAGCATGCCCATCATCGGGCCGGCGAACTGGGCGGCCTCGGCGGGCAGGTTCTGTTCCCACGTGCGCGAGAGCTGGGTGGCGACCGGATCGCAGAGGCGCTTCCACGTCGGCAGGGACTCCTCGAGCCACGTCACCGGTGTCCACGCGACGGCCTGCCGCACCCCGCCGGGGAAGGTGGTCACGTCGTCGAGCCAGACGTCGGCCAGTCGGACCGCGTCGGCGACGGCCTGGGTCTCCTTGTCGAGAACCGGCGTGAAATCGCCGATCTGCTGACGCGCGAGGTTCGTCGCGACCTGGTAGTTGACCGGACCGCCGCCCGCGCCGGGCGCCATCCCGGCTCCCATGCCGCTGAACATGTTGCCCAGCTGGGAGAACATCTGGCCGAGCTGAGACGGGTCGAAACCCTCGGCGCCGCCCATGGCGAAACCGAACGGGTTCTGCGCGTTGCCCGGATCGCCGGAGGTCGCGTCGTCGCCGGACTTGTCCGCGCGACGCTTGTCCTCGCCGCGGCGCTCGTCATCGTCGTCGCCGGAGGGGGAGAACCCGAAGGGCAGATCACTCATGGCTCCACGGTACCGCCCGCCCGGCGTCGCGGCGTTCGCCTTGAGCGTAGGCAGCTCAAGGCAGAAGCGGTCCGTTACTGTGAGCGGAATGAGCTTGCAGCCCGGGCATCGTCGGATAGCGACCGTCGCCGTCACCGCGCTGGTCTTCGTCGCACTGCTGTTCGTCGGGACGACCGTGCAGGTGCCGTTCGTGGCACTCGGCCCCGGCCCGACCGTGAACACCCTCGGCACCCTCGACGACAAGTCCGTCGTCGACATCACCGGTACGCCCACCGATCCGACGACCGGAAATCTGAATCTGACGACGGTCTCCGTCACCGACGGCATGTCGATGTTCCAGGCCCTCGGGATGTGGATGTCGGGCACGTACACGCTCGAGCCGCGTGACCGCCTGTACCCGCCCGATCAGTCCCCGGACGACGTGCGGCAACAGAACCAGCAGGAGATGACGGGATCGGAGGACAGCGCGACCGCCGCTGCGCTGCGATATCTGCACCGGCCGACCAAGGTCGTGGTCGTGTCTGTCGCCCCCGATGGTCCGTCTGCCGACGTGCTCCGGCAGGGCGATCAGGTGCTGACGGTCGCCGGCAAGCCGGTGTCGACGACGGCCGAGATGCAGGCGGCGGTCAAGGGGAATGCCCCCGGCACCGCAGTTCCCATCGAGATCGATCGCGGCGGGGCGAAGCAGACCGTGACGGTCACGCTCGCGGCCCGACCGGACGATCCGAAGGTCGGTTACCTCGGGGTCACGCCCGAAGTGGTGAATGCCGATCCGGCACTGAAGATCTCGTACAACGTCGGTGACATCGGCGGCCCGTCGGCCGGGATGATGCTGAGTCTGGCGGTGATCGACCGGCTCAGCCCGGGCGAACTGACCCACGGCAAGTTCATCGCGGGGACCGGGACCATCGACGAGGCCGGAACGGTCGGCCCGATCGGCGGCATCACACACAAGACCCGCGCTGCGCGTGACGCGGGTGCCACCGTCTTCCTCGTCCCGCAGCGCAACTGCGCCGAGGCCGCCTCGGATGTACCCGACGGGCTCACCCTGGTGAAGGTCAACAATCTGCAGGGAGCCGTCGACGCGCTCGGCGATGTGGGCGCAGGGCGTCCCGCGCCGCATTGCTGAGGGGCCACCGCCGTCAGCTGTCGGTTCCGTCGTCGAGCGTGTGTGCCAAAGCGGCGCGCAGATCGGTGGCCAGATCGGCATGGGTGAGCAACTCGATGCCGGCCGTTTCTGTATCCGCCTCGGGACGGAGTTGCATCAGGGCCAATGTCCGCCCGCCGCGCAGCGCCCCGACGGCGAGCCGGGCGGGACGGGCATCGGGGTGAGCGTCGGCTGAGGCGCGCAGGACGGCGTCGCCTCCGGTGAGGTCTTCGGGGTCGCCGACAACCTGCAGGAATGCCGAATCCAGGTCGGCCTCGGCCTCCGGGGGCAGTACCAGGATCTCCTGGACGAGCGCCGCCCCGGCCACCGGCGCGGGCCAGGTCGTCGTCGCCAAGATGCGCTCGAGGTCCGCGGTCCCGGCTGTTCCGAAATCGATTTCCAGGGGCTCCTGCGCGATCGGGCTCAGCTCCGAGTCGTCGTCGGGATCGATCAGATCTGGCTGGACCTGCGCGAGGGTGGCGGTCGGGACCAGGGCGAAGAGGAGAGGAGGCTGATCCCAGCCGCTCTGGTCGACGAACGTCACGATGTCGCTCAGGGCGCGGCCCAGCGGGTCGGGTGCGAGCGTGTCGGGCGACGATGAGGGCTGATCGGTCACCGGTCCATCTTGCCGTGAACCGACGATGTCCGGCGCCGACTCGCGGACCGTCTCCACGCCGGACTCGGCTGTGACATGGAACTCACCTCGGCGGCAGGGCGTTCACACTTCACGCAGGGCGTCATCGTCTCGACCTCGTCACCGAGGGTGGGGCCGACGCCCCGCGGCACGGGTGTCGGACGACCGGCACACCGGGCCAGTACAGTTGGACGGACACGAGCCCTGAGGGCGTCGTCTGGGTCGGGCCGATGCCCGAAATGAGAACTTTGGAGTGTGGGTAGGTGGGCGTACGCGGGCCGGCGGGAATGCCGACACTGTCGCGCAGGAGCAAGATCGCCATCGGGGTCGGCGTCGCCGTCCTCGTGCTGCTGCTGATCGGGCCACGATTGGTGGGGCTGGCCACCGACTGGCTGTGGTTCTCCGATGTCGGATACACCAGGGTGTTCTCCACGATCGTGTGGACGCGGGTCGTGCTGTTTCTCGTCACCGCGCTCGTGGTCGGTCTGGTCGTGTTCGGGGCCATCGCGATGGCCTATCGTTCGCGGCCGGTCTTTGTGCCGGCCTCCGGGCCGAACGATCCATTGGCCCGATATCGGGCCACCGTCATGGGTCGGACGCGATGGTTCGCGATCGCGCCGGCGGCGTTGATCGGTCTGCTCGCCGGCCTGGTGACCCAGGGGTCCTGGGCGACCGTCCAGACCTTCCTGCATGGTGAGAGCTTCGGCGTCAAGGATGCCCAGTTCGGGCTCGACGTGAGCTTCTACGCGTTCGACCTGGCGTTCTACCGGCTTGTGCTCAACCTGCTCTTCGTCACCGTGGTGATCTCGTTCCTGGCGAACCTGATCACGCATTACCTCTTCGGTGGGCTGCGTCTGGGCGGAGGAGGGGCAAAGCCGTCGATGACGACCGCGGCGCGCGTGCAACTCGCCGCGCTGGCCGGAGTTTTCCTGCTGCTCAAGGCCGTCGCCTACTGGTTCGACCGCTATTCGTTGCTGTCGAGTCAGCGCAAACAGGAGATCTTCACCGGTGCCAGTTACACCGACATCAATGCGGTGCTGCCGTCCAAGCTGATCCTGATGGCCATCGCGATCATCTGCGCGCTGGCGTTCTTCGCCGGGGTCGTGCTGCGGGACCTCCGTGTACCCGCCCTCGCGACCGCGCTGATGGTGTTGTCGGCCCTGGTCATCGGGGTGGGATGGCCGCTGGCCATGGAACAGTTCTCGGTGAAGCCGAATGCCGCGCAGAAGGAATCGGAGTACATCGCGCGGAACCTCACGGCCACCAAACAGGCGTACAAGCTGCGTGACAAAGAGGACGTCGCATACGACCAGGACTGGACCGCGACGCCTGCGGATCCGGTGGCGGTGAACAGCGACTCGGCGACGTTGTCGAACATTCGGATCCTGGATCCGAACGTCATCGCGCCGGCATTCAATCAGCGACAGTTCCTCAAGAACTTCTACGGCTTCCCGGCGCAGCTGGCTGTCGACCGGTATCGGGTCGACGGGCAGGAGCGCGACTACGTGGTCGCCGCTCGTGAACTGGATCCGTCGAAATACGGTGAGAACCAGCAGAACTGGATCAACAAGCACACCGTGTTCACCCATGGAAACGGCTTCATCGCGGCGCCGGCCAACACGGTCGACGAGGCGTCTTCGGACAGTGACAGCGATCGCGGCGGTCTGCCGGTGTTCAACGTCAGCGACCTCGAGACGATCCGGTCGGAGGATTACCAACAGAACGCACCGATCAAGGTCAAGCAGCCGCGAATCTACTTCGGCGAGCTCATCGCCAAGGTGAATCCGGACTACGCCATCGTCGGTTCGGACAACGGGGACCGCGAGTACGACGAGGATGGCAAGAACTACACCTACACCGCCGATTCCGGTGTCTCGCTGGGGAACTGGTTCAATCGGCTGTTGTACTCGGTGAAGTACACCGAGCGGAACATCCTGCTGTCGGGCGCGATCAACTCGAACTCCAAGATCATCTACGATCGCGACCCTCGGGACCGCGTGAAGAAGGTGGCCCCGTGGCTGACGCTCGACTCCAAGACCTATCCGGCGGTGATGGCCGACGGTTCGATCAAGTGGATCGTCGACGGTTACACCACGCTCGACACGTACCCGTATGCCCAGCAGATGTCGTTGCAGGGAGCCACGTCTGACGCCCAGGAGCTCAATCAGGGGCAGACCGGCCGGACGCAGATCAACCGTCAGATCTCGTATGCCCGCAACTCGGTGAAGGCCACGGTCGATGCCTACACGGGCAAGGTGGACCTGTATCAGTTCGACACCTCCGACCCGGTCTTGAAGACCTGGATGAAGGTGTTCCCCGGGACCGTCAAGTCGCGCGCCGAGCTCGACAAGAACCCGGATCTGATCTCTCACGTCCGGTACCCCGAGGACCTGTTCAAGATCCAGCGGGCGTTGCTGGCGAAGTACCACGTGTCCGACCCGGAGACCTTCTTCCGTAGCAACAACTTCTGGTCGATCCCTGCGGATCCGAGCAAGGATCAGGCAGTGCAGCAGGGGCTGAACCAGCCGCCGTATTACTTCACCGCGGCTGCACCCAACGGCACCCAGTCGCAGTTCCAGTTGACGACGGTGATGACCGGTCTGAACACCCGGAACCTGGCCGCCTACATGACGGCGTCGTCGGATCCGGAGGACTACGGCCGCATCACGGTGAAGGTGTTGCCCACGGCCAAGCAGACGGTCGGCCCGCAACAGGCGCAGGAGAACATGAAGAGCGCCGGACCGGTCGCCTCGGACCGAAAACAGGTCGAGGACACCACCCGGGTCACCTACGGCAACCTGTTGACATTGCCCGTGGGTCGCAACGGCATCCTGTATGTCGAACCGATGTACACGCAGTCGAAGACCGACGACTCGGCCATTCCCAAGCTCTATCGCGTGCTGGTCTACTACAACGCCGCGAGCGACGGTGCCAGGGTCGGCTACGCGGCAACGGTCGCCGAAGCGCTGCGCCAGGTGGGGATCAACCCCGCCGCAGTGACAGCGCCGGAGAGCGGGCCCGCCGTCGAAGGGGGCGCGAGTTCCCAGCCCGAGCAATCTGCGAATGCCGCGGCAGCCAACCCCTCGCCCGAGCAGGGACAGTCGCCGCAGCGTGACGCGGCGGTCCAGGCAATCGGGTCGGCGCTCACCGCACTGAAGGATGCCCAAGTGAAGGGAGACTTCAAGGCGTACGGTGAGGCGCTCGATCAGCTCAACCAAGCGGTGGCACAGTACGAGTCACTGCCGGCCGGCGGCTGACAGGGCCAGACAATCGCAAATGCCGGGGCGCACCAGACATTTCTGGTGCGCCCCGGCATCTGCGGTAGACGTGGGTCACTCACGGTAGCGATGCATGTATCGGTCGAGTTCCGAGTCGGTGTTGTCGGGCAAGACCGGGCTGTGATGGTGGCGGTGGTTGAGCGACAAGAAGATCGATGCGGCGAATGTGAACGCGCCGATCATCAGCAGGCCGAACAAGACGGCCGCTGCGACGTGACCGCCTGCCATCGACACGAGCCACAACGCGGCACACGCGAAACCGCCGAGAACCAGCACGTATCCGAGCACGCTCATCGGATGGTTTCCATGGCTCTCGTGATGGGGCAGATGATGAGAAGCCATCATTTCTCCTCCTTCGGTTGACGTACCGCCAGGATACGCTCCTGTGATGTTAGTCACACACCGAATGCGTGGACGGCCGTCAGAGGGGATTCGGGTCCGGTTTTGGCGACAGCCGAGCCATCTCGTCGGATCGTCGGGATTCGCCAGGGCTGCGTGATCGGACCATCGTCGCAGGTGAGCGATGGTATCGGAGGCGATTTGCATCTGGTCGGAAGGGGTGTGTAACGTTGTATTCACCAACGCGGGGTGGAGCAGCTCGGTAGCTCGCTGGGCTCATAACCCAGAGGTCGCAGGTTCAAATCCTGTCCCCGCTACCAACACGAGAACCCCCGTCCGGCACACCCGGGCGGGGGTTTTCGCATTCCCGATCCCACGCTGGGCGCCGCGCCTCCGGTCGTGACGACCATCATGACGAAACCGTGACCGATCGGTTGCAGGGGTGCCGCCGGTGACGCGCAGCGCGCACCATCGAAGACATGCGCAGCACACCTTCGGCTCCAGCGATCGGCATCATCGGCGGCACCGGCCTCTACCGGTTCTTCTCCGACGACGAGGATGTGGTGGAGACGGAGGTGGATACCCCCTTCGGTCGCCCATCCGCTCCGCTTCGAGTGGCCACGCACGGTGGGCGGCGTCTGGTGTTCCTGCCACGCCACGGGATGCATCACGAGTATCTGCCGCACCAGATCCCGTACCGGGCCAATCTGTGGGCGTTGCGGGCGTTGGGGGTCCGTCGCGTGGTCGGTGCGTGTGCGGTGGGTGGACTCAACCCGAGCTCGGGCCCGGAACCATCGCCGTGCCCGACCAGTTGATCGACCGCACCACCCGTCGCGCACAGACCTTCTTCGACAGCCCCGAGATCTGGGCCGGCGTCCGGCCTCCCGACGGCCCCGTGCACGTACAGTTCGCAGATCCGTACTGCCCGGAGCTACGTCGGTCACTCGCGACGTCGAACGACGTGGTCGACGGCGGGACGATGGTCGTCATCGAAGGTCCACGATTTTCCACTCGCGCCGAAAGTCGCTGGTATGCAGGCGAAGGCGCCTCACTCATCAACATGACCGGACAGCCCGAGGCGGTGCTCGCCCGCGAATTGAAAATGTGTTATTCGGCCGCGTGTCTCGTCACCGACCTCGACGCCGGGATCGAGTCGGGCTCGGGCGTCACGACCGCCGAGGTGTTCGCGGAGTTCGCCAGGAGCCTTCCTCGCCTTGTCGACGTGATCCGGGGAGCGGTCGAGGCCATCGACGCTGACTCCGAGTGTGACTGCGGTGCAGGCGAGCACGACGTCGACGCATTGTTCGGCGCCCGGCTCGACGCCCGGCCGGCCGTGGGTGCGCGATGACCCGGGTGCTGGTGACCGGCGCCGCCGGGTTCATCGGGTCACGGATCGTCGACGTGTTGCGAGCGGCCGATCACGACGTGGTTGGTGTGGACGCACTCATCCCGGCCGCGCACCCGGTGGATGCGAGGGTTCCGGATGGTGTGCATCGGGTCGACGTCGCCGACCACGACGCGATGCTCGACCTGCTCGACGGCATCGACGTGGTCTGTCATCAGGCGGCGATGGTCGGCGCAGGCGTGGACGCATCCGATGCACCCCGGTACGCGCGGGAGAACGACTGGGCCACCGCGCAATTGCTCGCCGCGATGTTCGAGGCCGGGTGCAGGCGACTCGTGTTGGCCTCATCGATGGTCGTCTACGGAGCGGGACGTTTCGTCGACTCCGACGGCGTTCTGGTCGGCCGGGTGGGCGATCGGCGACCCGAGGATATGCGGGCGGGACAGTTCGAGCACCTCCGCGACGGACAGCCGCTGCGCTGGGCCCTGACCGACGAGGACACGCCGTTCGCGCCGAGTACGTCCTACGCGGCCAGCAAATGTGCGCAGGAGCATTATGCGAACGCGTGGTCGGAGCAGACCGGGGGATCGGTGGTCGCGCTGCGCTACCACAACGTATACGGCCCATGGATGCCTCGTGACACACCGTATGCGGGGGTGGCGTCGCTGTTCCGGTCGCGGTTGGCCGCGGGTCTCGCGCCATTGGTATTCGAGGACGGAGACCAGATGCGCGACTTCGTGCACGTCGACGATGTCGCGGAGGCCAATCGCTGTGCGATCGAGACAACCGACTCGGCCGGTTTCCAGGCTCTCAACGTGTGCTCGGGTACCCCGATCTCGATCGGTACGGTCGCGCGCCTGTTGTCCGAGGCGGCAGATGGTCCGGCACCGGAGGTCACCGGTGGATTCCGGCTCGGCGACGTCCGGCATGTGGTTGCCGATCCGCGACGTGCTCACGAACACATCGGGTTTCGGGCGGCCATCGCGCCCGAGGTCGGCATCCCGCGCTTCGCCTCCGAACCGTTGCGGAACTCGTCCGGCCGGTCGGGGAGTCAGGCGCCCGCCGCCATCAGCGGCAAGGTCACCTCGAACCGGCTGCCGGAATCGAGATTGGACGCCACGATCGACCCCGAATGGGCGTCGACCAGTCCCTGAGCGATCGCCAGCCCCAGCCCCGCGCCGGCGGGCACACCTTCGATCGCCGACGGAGTGCGCGACGGACTTCCCCGATACGAGGTCTCGAAGATCCGTTGCAAGTCGTTCTCCGGGATACCGACGCCCGAGTCGTCCACCCGGATCCACGCATCTCCCTGCGAACTGCCGAGCGCGATGTCGATCTCACCGCCCGCCGGGGTGTGGGCCACCGCGTTCACGATGAGGTTGGTGAGGATGCGGGACAGGGCCGAAGCGCTGCCGTTGACCGTCACCGCGACGTCGGGGCAGCTGACGCGTACGGTGACGTCCGCGCGCTGGGCGAGAGTGCTTGTCGCGCCGGTCACCTCGTCGACCACCTCACGTAGGTCGATGGCCTCCATGTCCAATGTCAACGCGCCGGCGTTGATACGCGCCATCTCGAACAGGTCGTCGACCATGCGTGCCAGCCGAACAGTGTGCCGATCGATCTGCGTGGCGAAGGACGCCACCTCGCCGGGGTCGGTGACCACGCGGTCGCTCAATGCCTCGGCGAGCGCCTTGATGTCGGCCAGTGGCGTGCGGAGATCATGGCTGACCCATGCGATCAGTTCGCGCCGGGAACGTTCGGCGGCACGCTCCTGCTCGCGCATGTGGCGTTCCCACACGGTGCGTTTGGCCTGAAAACGTCCCAGCCACAGCGCTGCCGGGAGCGTCACCAGCGCCACCGCGGCCAGTACGGCGGCCGTCCGCCAGATGTCGCCGGTGAACATCATGCCGCTCACACCGAAGACGCCGACGAATGTCGCCACCATCGGGATGAGCACCATCAGCACCATGCTGATCAGCAAGGACGCGCGCCGCATGGCCACCAGCACCAGCGCGCCGGCCAACACCACGGGTGCCGTCCATGCCAACGCCAGCAACAGGATTCGTACGATCTCCGAGTTCATCGGGCGACACTCATGTCCGTGCCTCTTGCAGACCGCCGGCGGGTCGACACGACCAGCGGTATCCGCGGCCCCACACCGTCTCGATGCCGGAGGCGTCGCCGAGTTTGGCGCGTAGGCGTTTGACGTGCACCGTCACGGTCGAGAGGTCCCCGAACCGCCAGCCCCACACCCGTTCCAGCAACTCGTCACGCGAGAAGACGGTGTCGGGGTGGCCGAGGAAGAAGGTGAGCAGGTCGAACTCGCGCTTGGTGGTGGACACCGGACGGCCTGCGACCAGAACCTCCCTCGACGCGAGATCCGCAACCACCTCGCCGTCGCTCAGCCGGCCGGCCGGTGGTTCTGCCGAGACCGAGGCGCGGCGCAGCACCGACTGGACGCGCAGGCTCAGCTCACGAGGACTGAACGGTTTCGCGACATAGTCGTCGGCCCCGGATTCGAGGCCCAGCACGCGGTCCTCGGCCTCCCCGAGCGCCGTCAGCATGATGATGGGCAGGTTCGGGTGGCTGCCGGAACGGATGCGGCGGCAGACGTCGATCCCGTCGACGTCAGGCATCATCACATCCAGGATCGCCAGGTCGATCTGATTCCGTTCGAGTTCGTCGAGGGCCTGACTGCCCGACCCCACCACCATGACATTCATACCGTCGCGTTCGAGATAGCGGCGGACGACGTCGGCGACCACCGGGTCGTCATCGGCGACGAGAATGTGCATGAGGTCACCCCACACCCCTCTCACCAGTACGTCAACACAAGATGATTGACCGCAAGCGCAAGGACCACCTGAGCCGCAAGCCACATCCGCTGCCGACCGATGGGTAGCAGAGCCGTACTCACCATCGTCCACAGGCTGAACGCCAGCCAGATCCGCTCGGTCTCGGCCTTGCTCAGCGCGCTCAGGTCGGCCGCGACGATGGCCAGCAGGCCGGCGAGGGCAAGCAGCACGCCGGGATGACGCCACATCCGTGCGCCGAAGATGCGGCCGAGTCCGGCGGGCACGGCCGGCCCGACGGCGAACAGTGTTGCCGCGACGTTCGCCCACCCCCAATACGCGAACGGTCGGATGGACGCGATGCCCTGGTAGTAGCGGTCGACCACCATGTGGTAGCCGTCGAACCACCAGAAACCGAAGGCCCGGAACACCCCGGCGACGGCCAGTGCAGCAGGCACGGCGACGAGCAGCGGCCGCCCGGTGCGGGCCGCGATGAGCACCGCGAGGACGACGAAGCCGATGAGCACCAGCCCGTAGTTGAGGAAGATCGAGAAGCCGAGGAAGGCTCCTCCGAGGAGCCCGAATGCTGCGCCGACGACACCGCGCCGGTGGGTGGCCATCGCGACGAAGGCGACACCCCAGGCGGCCACCGCCATGAAGTAGCCGTCGGCGGACACCCCCACCCAGACAAGGCCGGGAAAGAGCACCAGGAACGGCGCACAGCGGCGTGCCCAGTCCTCGGCACCGAGACTCCGGAGTGTCATCATCACCGCGACCAGGGCGCTGCACCCGGTCAGCACGCACCACAACCCCGCCCAGCCTCCGCCACCGAGGCCGAGGCGGTCGAGCCACACGAACGTGATGAGCGCGCCGGGTGGATGTCCCGACACATGGGTGGTCCACGAGTCCGGCTGGTGGTCGAGGATACGGCGCGAGAACGTCGCCAGCATGCCCGGGATGCTGTGGACCCCGGGAACTTCCGCCAGATACTCGTCGGGGCGGACGAGGCGTCCGGCGATGCCGCGCTGCCATCCGTCGATCAACGCCAGGCTGAGCGTCCAGGCCACCGCGGTCGCCCACACGGTGATCGTGAGCGCCGTCCAGCGCAGACGGGATGCCCAACCGGGGAACAGCATCACCGCGGCGGCGCCGATCACAACGGCGGGGATCGATCCAGGGCCGAGGTGCGGATGCCATCGGCCGAACAGTGGTGCTGCTCCGGCGAAGATCCTGCCCTGCAGATCGTCTCCCATGACGATCGGTACGACGATCGCCGCGACCACCACGGCAACCGCCGCGGAGACCCACACCACGTCGCCGCGCGCCGGCCTGCGGCGGGCCGCGGGTTCCTCGGTGGGCAGATGGGTGGCGGGGGATGCCGTCGGTGACCTCACATGCTCACCGTAAGAGCCGGGTGGGCCCGGACGACAGTGCTGCGGCAGCGACGTCATACTTCCGTCACCGCCCGAACCCTGTTCACGGTGGGTCGCCGCTCATAGCGTGAAACCCATGAACGAGGTCGACGTATCCGTCATCATTCCCTGTCGAGATGAGCGAGGGGCAATCGCCTCTGTCCTGCAAGGTGTTCCGGACGGCTACGAGGTGATCGTGGTGGACAACGGGTCCACCGACGGTACCGCGGACGTCGCGGCTGCACACGGTGCTCGGGTGATCACCGAGCAGCGGCCCGGATACGGATCGGCCGTCCACGCCGGGGTGCTGGCGGCACGACGCCCGATCATCTGCACGATCGACGGAGACGGGTCGATGTCGCCGAACGAACTGCCTGCGCTGGTCGAGCGATTGTGTGCGGGAATCGATCTCGCCGTCGGACGACGAAGGCCCACGAGGCCCGAGGCATGGCCTGTCCATGCGCGGGCCGGCTCGGTGGCCACCGCATGGTGGCTTCGCCGACGGTACGGACTGGCGGTCAACGACATCGGCCCCATGCGGGCAATCGAGCGGGACCGCCTGCTGGCCCTCGGTATCGAGGACCGCCGGTCCGGGTACCCGGTCGAACTGCTGGTCCGCGCGGCACGATCGGGTATGCGGGTGAGTGAGTGCCCGGTCACCTACACGCCGCGGACGGCCGGCCGGTCGAAAGTGTCCGGCTCCCTTGCCGGGTCGGTGCGGGCTGGCCGAGACTTCTTGGCGGCCTTGTCATGAGAACCCCGGAAGCGCAGGGCGCCGACACGGTGCTCATCGTGGCGAAGGCGCCGGTCCCCGGTGTGGCCAAGACACGACTCATCCCGAGATTCGGGCCGCGAGCGGCGGCCGAACTCGCCGCGGCCGCACTCGCCGACACCATCCGAACCGCCTGCGCGACAGGCTTGGAGGTCGTCGTCGCTATGACCGGTGACCCGGCTCAAGGTGTGCGATGGGCCGAGATCACGGAGCTCCTCCGGTCGTGCACCGTCATCGCTCAGCGTGGTGACACCTTCGGTGAGCGGCTACGCAACGCCCACATCGATGTGGTGGATTCCGGTGCCGGACGGGTGCTGCAGATCGGGATGGACACTCCGCAGGTGAGCCCGCCGGATCTGTTGTCGGGTGTCGAGCTGTTACGACCGGATACGGCCGTTCTCGGGCCCGCCGCCGACGGTGGCTGGTGGGCGCTGGGACTTGTCGGGGCTCGCGGGGCCGATGTGCTGCCCACTATCCCGATGTCGACCCCGTTCACCTGGGCGAGTACCGACCGCGGGTTGCGCAGCGAGGGGATGACGGTGCAACCGTTGCGCATGCACTCCGACGTCGATCGGCCCGACGACGTCGCGTCGGTGGCCGGGCTGTGTCCACCGCAGAGTGCGTTTGCGACCGCGGTACGCGCGCTCGATTCCTACGGCGTGAGCGCCTGATGACCGCCGACCCCGATCAGAATCCGATCGATCCGCCTTCCGGGCCGGCGGACGTGTCGCCGACCCACGACCTACTCCTGCGCGACGACGAGTGTTTCCTCCGGCACGTCGACGGATCGGTGCAGCGGTTACCGGTGGCGCGGTGGCGCGGGGAGTCGAGAGATCCCGCGGATCGGATCTTCGACGAGGAACTGGTTTCCCGGTGTGCGGGCGCCACCATCGATCTCGGCTGCGGTCCGGGCCGCTTCGTGGCGGCACTGACCGCGCGGGACCGGGTGGCGCTCGGCGTGGACCATAGTCGTGCCGCCGTGGCCGAGACGCGTCGTCGTGGTGCGGTCGCACTCTGCCGCAACATCTTCGACAGACTGCCCGGCGAAGGGAGATGGCAGAACGTGCTGGTGATGGACGGCAACATCGGGATCGGGGGTGATCCGACCCGTGTGCTCCGGCGAGCCGCTGACCTGATCGAGGCGGCCGGGGTGGTTCACGTGGAACTCGATCCCGACGTCGAGCACGTCGACCATCAGACCGTCCGGCTCGAGTCCGGAAGTGCGGTCGGCCCGTGGTTTCGGTGGGCGCGGCTGGGTGTTCTCGGGCTCGAGGACGCGGCCCGGGAGAGTGCGCTGGCGGTCCGATCGATTCGCCGGATATCTGAACGTGAAGTGGCGGAACTGGTCTCACGGTGATCCACGTGGTCGAGGCGGACGAAGCGGAGCACGAGCGGCGTGGTCGTGCGACACGCGTCGGACTGGCGCTCGCCACCTGTTTCGCGGTCTGTTTCATCACCGGTCTGGTGAGTCACTGGATTCAGCATCCGCCGGGCTGGTTCGCCTGGCCCTCGACACCGGTGTGGCTCTACCGCACCACACAAGGAATCCACGTGCTGTCGGGCATCGCAGCGATCCCCTTGCTGCTGATCAAGCTCGCGGTGGTCTACCGCAAACTCTTCGAGCGACCCCTGATCGGATCGCCGGTGCGTCTCGTCGAGCGGTTGTCGATCGCGGTTCTGGTGTCCGCGAGCATCTTCCAGCTCCTGACCGGTCTGCTCAACATCGCCCAGTGGTATCCGTGGCGCTTCTTCTTCACCAGCACCCATCATGCGATGGCCTATATCGTCGTCGGCGCTCTGCTCGTGCACATCGCGGCGAAACTCCCGATGATCCGTGACGCTCTGAGCGAAGGGGAGCGGCCGGCCGAGGAGGCCGATCGACCCGGTCTCGGCGGCATCGATCGGCGGACCCTCCTGATGGCCGGAGGTGGTGCGGTGGTGGTCGCCGTCGCGGCATTCGCCGGGCAGACCGTACCGGCGCTTCGGCGTGTCGCCGTGTTCGCGCCACGCAGCGGCGCAGGCCCGCAAGGGCTGCCGGTCAATCGCACCGCCGAGCAGGCGCAGGTGACCGCGGACGCGACATCGGACTCCTACCGTCTGGTCGTGTCCGGCCCGGATGGGGACGCCTCGTGGGATCTGGCGGGGTTGTGCGCCCTGCCGCAGCACACCGAGTCGTTGCCGATCACGTGCGTCGAAGGGTGGAGTGCGGACGCGGTGTGGACCGGGGTACGACTGCGCGACCTGGTACGGACGGTCGGTGGGTCCATCGAGACCCCCGTACGGGTGATGTCCATGGAACAGGGGCCGTACGCGGTCAGCACTGTGCCGTCGGCGCACGTCGCCGATCCGCGCACCTTGCTCGCCCTGCGCTTGCACGGCGCGGACCTCGACATCGACCACGGCTTCCCGTGCCGGCTCATCGCCCCGGACCTTCCCGGGGTGATGCAGACGAAGTGGGTGGCCAGGATCGAGGTGTCGTGACGATGGTGAGGATCATCCGGGCCACTCTGGCGCTGACCGGGTGCGTGCTGGTCATCCGCGGTCTGATGCTGATCTGGTCGTTCTCCTCGAGCGATCAGGTCTCCATCGTGCTGTGGCTGGCGGCCGGGCTGTTGATCCATGACCTGGTCTTCGCGCCGCTGTGCCTGCTCGTCGCGGCGATCACGCGGCGCGCCCTCCCGCCTGGGTGGTGCACACCTGTGCTGCTCGCGCTCGCGTACACGAACCTGCTGGTCCTGCTCGCATTGCCGGTGCTCGCACCGCGCCCGGCGGGGGAACGGCCGGACAACGCGACCATCCTCGACCGGCCGTTCGGCTGGGGGCTGACCATCGCGATCCTGCTGGTCTGGGCGGTGGTCGGTGTTGTGCTGCTGGTCAGGGCGCGCACGCGGCGACCGTAGGAATCGGCGCGGGGACGCTGCGCAGATCGACGGGATTCGTCTGACCGCGCGTGCGGTGAGACCATGGGTGCCGTGGAGATCACCACCGAGGAACAACTGCGCGGGATAGTCGGCCATCCGCACGAAACCGTCGTGACGAAGGTCCGGCGGTCGCTGCAGCAGGTCCACGTCGACTGGCTCGCAGCGACCCCGATCATCTTCCTCGCGACGTCGGATGCCACCGGCGGTCTCGACGTGTCGCCGAAAGGCGATCCGCCCGGCAAGGTCGTGCACGTCATAGACGAGACACGGATCGCGATCCCGGAACGTCCCGGCAACCGGCGCGTCGACGGCTATGTCAACATCTTGCAGAATCCGCACATCGGCACGATTGCGGTGATCCCGGGTCGCGGAGACACGCTGCGGATCAACGGTTCGGCCCGGATTGTCGACGACGGCGACTATTTCGATCGGCTCGCGGTCAAGGGTCGGCGCCCCATCCTGGCCGTCGAGGTGGATGTGGAGGAAGTGTTCTTTCATTGTTCCAAGGCCTTCTTGCGCTCTGATCTCTGGCGCCCGGACACCTGGCAACCGAATGCGCTGCCCAGCATGGCGAAGATCACCAAGACGCTGATGCCCGAACTCGACGAGGCCGAGCTCGAGGAAGGGTTCGCGGAGACCAATTTCCGCAAGTGGCTGTACTGACCGGCCGGCGACGATCGGGCGCACGCCGGCCGGCGGCGAGGGCTACCGTTGGGCCATGGCCACCGACAAGACGATCCATGCACACATCACCGATCTGATCGCCGAAGAACGCGAGCTGCGTGACAAGCTCGGGCGGGGCGAGATCTCCCGAGAAGAGGAGAACAGCAGGCTGCGCGACGTCGAGGTGTCACTCGACCAGTGCTGGGACCTGTTGCGTCAGCGGCAGGCCAAACGTGACGCCGGCGCTGATCCCGACGATGCGTCGGTACGCCCTGCCGACACAGTCGAGAAGTATCTGGACTGACGAGCTGTAGGACCAGATTCTCACCCCGCCGACCGGAACCCGCGGTGCCGATGAGCGCCGGGGCGGGGCGCCGGGAAACCGATGTCGGGGGCCCGACCGCATGGCTACGCTCGTAGCGATGAACAGCACCGTCGATCAGACGCGGTGAGCGAGGAGGAGGGACGGCGATGGGTCGATACAGCGAAGCGTTCGCGCAGGCGAGAGATGATCGCGAGAGCTTCTGGCTCGCGGCGGCCGACGGTGTCGATTGGGTGTCGCCACCCACCAGGGCGCTCGACGACTCCGCCGCCCCCTTCTTCCGCTGGTTCCCCGACGCAACACTGAACACCTCGTACAACGCTCTCGACCGTCACGTCGAGGCCGGTCACGGAGAGCGGGCCGCGCTCATCTGGGATTCGGCGATGACTGACGAGATCCGCACGTACAGCTACGCCGAATTGCTCGACGAGGTGTCCCGGTTTGCCGGTGTGCTCGCGTCGAACGGCGTGTCGGCGGGCGATCGAGTGGTGATCTACATGCCGATGATCCCTGAGGCCGCGATCGCGATGCTCGCCTGTGCACGGATCGGAGCGGTGCACTCGGTGGTGTTCGGCGGCTTCGCGGCCCGCGAGTTGGCAACGCGTATCGACGACGCCGAACCGGTCGCGATCGTCACCGCGTCGGGAGGTCTGGAGCCGGGGCGATCGGTGCCGTATCTGCCGATGGTGGCCCGGGCCCTCGAACTCGCCTCGTCGCCGCCGGCCACGATCATCGTCAAGGACAGGCCCGAGATCGATGGCAGCGCAGCCGATCACGATGGTTGGCTCGACTGGGACACGTCGATGGCCGATGCCCGTGCGGTGGGCCCGGCGACGGTGGCAGCGACCGACCCGCTCTACATCCTGTACACCTCGGGTACCACCGGCAAGCCCAAAGGGGTGGTCCGCGACAACGGCGGTCACGCCGTCGCGCTCACCTGGTCGATGGGCAACATCTACGGCATCGAGCCCGGCGACGTGTGGTGGACGGCGTCTGATGTCGGCTGGGTGGTCGGGCATTCCTACATCGTCTACGGTCCTTTGCTGATCGGTGCGACGACGGTCATGTACGAGGGCAAGCCGGTGGGGACTCCCGACGCCGGGGCGTTCTGGCGGGTGATCGCCGATCATGGTGTGCGAGCGCTGTTCACCGCGCCGACCGCGATCCGTGCCATCCGCAAGGCAGACCCGGAAGCCGACGAACTCGCGCGGCACGACACGTCCTCTCTACGAACGTTGTTCGCGGCCGGCGAGCGGCTGGATCCGGATACCTTCGCGTGGGCCACCCGCGTGCTCGGTGTACCCGTCGTCGACCATTGGTGGCAGACGGAGACGGGCTGGGCGATCGCGGCGAATCTTCGTGGGCTGGAAGCGATGCCGTTGAAACCCGGGTCGCCGACGGTGCCCGTGCCGGGCTACCGCGTCGGGATCGTGGACGCCACCGGCAACAAGCTGGCAGCGGGGCAGGAGGGCAACATCGTCATCGAGCTGCCGCTTCCGCCAGGAACATTGACCGGCCTGTGGCGCGACGAGGAGCGTTTCCGCGCCTCCTACCTGTCCACGTTCGAGGGTCACTACCTGACCGGCGATTCAGGTTATGTGGACGACGACGGATACGTCTTCGTTCTCGGGCGATCCGACGACGTCATCAACGTCGCCGGACATCGCCTCTCCACCGGCAGCATCGAGGCGGTCGTCGCGTCGCACCCCGCGGTCGCGGAGTGCGCGGTGATCGGCATCCACGACGACCTCAAGGGACAACGACCGAGCGGTTACGTCGTCCTCAAGGCGGGAGTCGAGATCGAACCGGACACCCTGCGAGATGAACTGGTGGCCATGGTGCGCGACGAGATCGGCGCCGTCGCCACGTTCCGCGACGTCACGGTGGTGCCTGCCCTGCCGAAGACCCGGTCGGGAAAGATCCTGCGCAAGACGATGCGCCAGATCGCCGACCACGAGGACTACACGGTGCCGTCGACCATCGAGGATGTCGACGTGCTCACAGATCTCGCGAAACAGCTGGGTGGCTGACGCCGATGGCCCGAGCCGGCAGCGCGGTCGACCGGGCGCTGCGGCTGTCGATCAAGCTGATCCCGTTTGTGGGTCTCGTCGGTACCGTGGTGTCCACGATCGTCGACGCCGCGACGGCGGGCGGTGACATCGGGTCCGACCTCCTGGCGAACTCCATCCTCTGGATGATCGGCGTACAGGGATGGATGACCGGCTTCGGGCACATGTTCTTCGGCGAGCCGATCGCCGAATCCATCGGCTGGCCGGCGAGAACCCCGTGGCAGTGGGAGGTAGGGCTGGCCAGCCTGGCGACGGGCGTCCTCGGCGTGATCGCATCCGCATTCGGCTCCGAGTTCTGGCTGGCGACGATCATCGCGTTCGCGGTGTTCTACCTCGGGGCGGCAGTCGGGCATGTGCGAGAGATGGTGACCCATCACAACTTCTCGCCCGGCAATGCCGGCCCGATCTTCTTCTTCGATGTGCTCATGCCGATCTATCTGATCGTGTTGTACCTGGTCGCCACGTGAGGGCGACCGCGGGTATAGGGTGTCGTCGGGTGATGGATCTCGCCCGGGAGCGATGGCAGGCGCCGTCGATGCCCGAACCGCCGTTGCCGGCTGATGGTTCCTGTTCCGATTGACGGAAGGGGCTGCTGCATGGGTTCAGATCATTTCGCGGATCGCTCGTATCCGGACGATTCACATGCCGAGCTGCCCATCGATCCCGACGTCATCCGTCCCCTTCATCTGCGGGTATCCGCGCTTGCCTGGGTCTTTGCCGGTGGTATGGCGGGCACCGGGTTGCGCTACGGCGTCGAGCAGTTGCTGCCGGCCGAGGGAACGGGTTGGCCGTGGGGCACGTTCCTGGTGAATCTGCTCGGTGCATTCCTCCTCGGTGCGTTGCTGGAAGGTCTGACGCTCGTGGGCGACGACGACGGATGGCGCCGCCGCACGAGGCTGTTGGCGGGAACCGGGTTCTGCGGTTCGTTCACCACCTACAGCACGTTCGCGCTCGAGGCCTCGTTGCTCACCCACCGTGGCGCGCCGCTGGTCGCGGCCGGATACGGGGTCACCACCGTGGTTGCCGGGCTGTTCTGTGCGTGGCTCGGGATCGCGTCGGTGGGCTCGGTGTTGCGTCGGGGAGGTGAGGTGTCGTGACGGTCGTCGCGGTGATGCTGGCCGGTGCACTGGGCGCGGTTGCACGCTTTGTGCTGGACGGGGCGATCAAACAGTGGCGGCCGACGACCTTCCCCTGGGCGACGTTCGTCATCAACGTCAGCGGTTCGTTGCTGCTCGGGGTGCTGGCCGGACTGGTCATGTTCCACACCGCGCCGACGGGGTGGCAGACCGTCGTCGGGACCGGATTCTGTGGTGGCTATACGACTTTCAGCACCGCGAGTTTCGAGACGGTGCGACTGGCCGAACAGCGTCGGACCTTGTCGGCCACGGTGTACGCGATCGGGTCGCTGCTCGTCAGCTCGGTCGCGTGCGGGACAGGGCTGGTGCTGGCGTGGGCGATCTGACCGTTGGGTGCGGGGCGCCGACTGCACGAAAGGCCATGTGATGGAGCGTGAAGTCGACTTCGGTCAGGGCTCGGGGCCGACACCGTTGCGACGCAGCGTGCCGGGGCCGCAGCCGCGTGACGCTGCTCGCGCCAGTCTGGTCGTGGGGTGGGATCGTCATCCGGACAGCACGGCGGCATTGCGTTTCGCCGTCGACCTCGCGCACCGGCTGACCGCGCATGTTCACGTCGTGCACATCGTCGATCTCGATGACATACCGGTGGATCCCGATGCGCCGGACTGGGAGGAGCAGTTGCGTGCCACCATCACCGGAGAGGCCGCCCGCGCCCGTGAACTGCTCGACGGTCTGGCCGCGTCGTGGACTTATCACAGCGGGCACGGGGGCGCCGCCGAACTTCTCGCCATCGTCGCCGAGCGGTATTCCGCGCTGATGGTGGTGATCGGAAGTCCACGTGGCGGCATGATGTCCCACCTGGATTCCGTTCTGGGCCAGTCCGTCGCCCAGGGCCTGATCGGAAAGCGCCGGACCCCGGTGCTTCTCGTGCCCGGAACGGAATCGTCGGACGAGGGCGGTCCGCCGGCGGGGTAGGTGTATCGAGGGTCCGGGTGGTCTCGATACGGCGCTCACTTCGTTCGCACCTACTCGACCGGCG
The DNA here is from genome assembly GCF_009862785.1 of Gordonia sp. SID5947. Lineage (NCBI taxonomy): Bacteria > Bacillati > Actinomycetota > Actinomycetes > Mycobacteriales > Gordoniaceae > Gordonia > Gordonia sp. SID5947. The sequence goes on from NZ_WWHU01000001.1 coordinate 41,651, forward strand.
TGGGCGGCCTCACTCGTTCGCACCTACTCGACCAGCGGGCAGACCGTCGGTCGAGTAGGCGACGAGCGTAGCGAGGAGACGTATCGAGACCTCTGCGGACTACTTGAGCTCGGTGCTGCTCTTGTTGAGCACCCGACGCGCGATGATCAGGTTCTGGATCTGCTGGGTGCCTTCGAAGATGTCCAGGATCTTCGAGTCGCGGGCCCACTTCTCCACCAGCAGCCGTTCCGAATACCCCAGCGTGCCGGTCAGTTCCACCACCTTGTTGGTGATGTCGGTCCCGGTGCGCCCGGCCTTCGCCTTCGACATCGACGCCTCGAGCGAGTTCGGCTCCTTGTTGTCGGCCATCCACGCGGCTCGCATGGTGTGCAGGTACGACGCCTCGAAATCGCTTTCCATCCGGATGAACTCGGCCGCGGCCGCATGCTGATCGGCGGCCGGACGGTCGTAGTCGATCTCGATTCCTGCCTCTTCCAGGATGCGACGCAGTTCCTCGAGCGCGGCGCGGGCGACGCCCACGGCCATACCCGCGACCATGGGCCGCGTGTTGTCGAAGGTCTGCATGACACCGCCGAAGCCCTTCTTGGTGTCCACCTCCGGCGATCCGAGCAGGTGGTCCTTGGAGATGCGGCAGTTCTCGAAACGGATGACCGCGGTGTCGGAGACGCGGATACCGAGTTTGTGTTCGAGACGGACGACCTCGACACCCGGATGTTCGCGCGGCACCACGAAACTCTTGATGGCCGCCCGGCCGAGGCTCTTGTCGACCGACGCCCACACCACGATGTGCGTGGCGCGCGACCCGGCGGTGACGAAGATCTTCTCGCCGTTGAGGACATAGTCGTCGCCGTCGGGGGTGGCGGTGGTGGACACGGCTGCCGAGTCCGACCCGAAGCTGGGCTCCGTGATGGCCATCGCGGCCCACACCTTGCCGAAGTTCTTCAGCTGATCGTCGGTGGCGACCGCGGCGATCGCCGCGTTGCCCAGCCCCTGATAGGGGATGGTCAGCATGAGGCCGACATCGCCCCACGACGTCTCCATCGTGTTGATCACCGACTGCATGTTGCCGCCGTTGACCACGGCGCCCTCAGGTCTCGGCTTGTCCGACTTCTTCTGGCTACGTCCGCCGTCTGCGCCGGCACCGGCCTGCCCGGCCTCGGCGAGCCCGTCGTACAGGCTCGCCAGGGTGTCGAGCTCGACGGGGTAGTCGTGCTCGCGCAGGTCGTACTTGCGTGAGATGGGCCGGAAGATCTCCGCGGCCGCCTGATGGGCCTGGTCGATCGTCGCGCCCAGCTTCTTGGGGAGTTCGAGATTGATGCTCATGTCAGTTGTTCCTCATCAGTTCCGGCCGTCAGAGGACGACGATGCCCTCGCCGATACCGGCGCCGCGCAGGTCGCGGTACCAGCGCTCCACCGGGTGCTCCTTGGTGAACCCGTGGCCGCCGAGCAACTGCACGCCGTCGAGACCGATCTGGAGACCCTTGTCGATGGTCAGCTTGCGGGCGAGTGCCGCCTCACGGGCGAACGACAGCCCCTGCTCGGCGCGTGCAGCGCCGCGCAGCGTGACCAGCCGGATCGAGTCGACCTCGGTGGCGATGTTGGCGACCATGAACGCCACCGCCTGGCGGTTGGAGATCGGCTCGCCGAAAGCCTCGCGCTCGTTGACGTAGGGGATCACATAGTCGAGGACGGCCTTCGCGGTCCCGGCGGCCAATGCCGACCAGCCCAGCCGCGACAGACGCACGACGTCGCGATAGGCGGCGACGGCGGCCTCACCGTCGGTTCCTCCGAGGAGGGCGGATTCCGGCACGGCGACATCCTGCAGCAGCAGCCGTCCCATGCCCGCGGCTCGAACGCCCATGCCGGGATCGGCCTCCACGATGAGGCCCTTGCTGTCCGACTCGACGATGAACAACGCGGGCCGGCCGTCGAGTTGGGCGCCGACGATGAAGAGTTCCGACGATCCGGCCGCGGGGACGAACGACTTCACGCCGTTGAGGCGATATCCGCTGGGTACCCGGGTGGCCTTGGTCTCGAGCGCGAACGCGTCGAAGAGCGGACGCGGCTCGGCGATCACGACCGCGGACTGCGGCACGTTCTCACCCGCGAAGTCGGGGAGGTAGGTGCGCTGCTGCTCGTCGGTACCGAAGTTGGTCAGGGTGGTCGCGACCCCGCTCGGTGCCAGCAGCGGAAGTGCGAGGCCCATGTCGCCGTAGGCCATCGACTCGGCGACCAACGCGTTGGTCACCACGCCCCGCTCGGAGGCGGCACCCTCGAAGTCCTCGGGCACGTTGATCATGGTGATGCCGAGCTCGGACGACCGCTTGAGGATGTCCTCCGGGGTGGCGGCATCGTGGTCGGCATCGTAGGCGGCCGGCCGCAGGATCTCGACGGCGAACTCCTTCACCGTCTCGGCGATCATCTGCTGCTCGTCGTCCGGATTGAGGTTGAAGTAGTCCTTCGGCGCAGTGGTCAGCCGCTTGGCCTGGCCGGAGCCACCCTGGGCTGCCTTGAAGGCGCGGTTCGCCGCCCCGAGGGTCTGGAAGCCCGTCTTGGTGCCCTGGTAGGCGATCCGGTTGATGGGCTCACGGATCTTGTACTTCTCCGCGAATTCGGATCCGGTCACCGTTGTGAGCACGCGCATCGCGGTGCCGATGAACGAACGAGGATGCGGGTTCTTTCCGACGGCGGAGGTGTCGCGCGGTTCGGTGTGCGTAGTCATGATCACCAGCGTTTCTCGGGCGTTGGGGCCGCGTCCGGTTGGACTCGCGACCCGATCTTACTCGGTAGTAAGGACTGACCTTACTCTCCGGTAAGGACGTTGTCACGCAGCTCGCCGACGACGACGCCGACAGGACCGATCTACGCTGGTCGGGTGACCTCGGGCAACCAGACGAGCGCGCCGCAGCGCGGGGCGGCCGGACGAGAACGCCTCGCCGGTCGCGACCGTATGACGGTAGCCGCCGTCGCGGCGACCGGCCTCACGGCGTTCGGGGTCTCGATCGCTCTCGGGCCCGGCGCGGTCGGGCGGGGGCCCGTGCTGTGTCCGTTCCTGCGGATGACCGGGCTGCCGTGTCCGGCCTGCGGCCTCACGCGCAGCTGGGTCGCACTCGGCCACGGCGACGTCCCGTCGGCATTCGGCTTCAACGCGTTCGGGCCGCTGTCCATGCTCGTGCTCGCGGTCGTCACGGTCGCCGCCATCTGGGCGCTGATCACCGGACGCCCCGTCCTGGGGCGAGTGCAACGCGCACTGACGAGCCCGGTTGCCCTTGCCGTACTGGTGGCATGGCTCGGCTACGGGATCGTGCGAGCGCTCGACGCCGGGTTCGGGTGGGGCGTCTTTGCGACGATCACGTGACGTCGGCACGGGTCGATAGCAGAGTGGACGCATGCAGATCACTCACTTCGGTCACTCGTGCGTCCTGGTGGAGATCGACGGAACCAGGATTCTCTTCGACCCGGGCAATTTCTCCCACGGCTTCGACGGCGTCACCGGCCTGGACGCGATCCTGATCACCCACCAGCACCCGGATCATTGCGATGTGGCCCGGTTGCCGGACCTTGTCGCGGCGAATCCCGACGCGGTCCGGTATGCCGACCCGCAGACCGCCTCACAGCTCAACGACGACGACGTCGCGGGACCGTGGCAGACCGCCAACGCAGGTTCGCACGTACAGATCGGCGCGGTGACCGCGCGCTTCACCGGCGGGCGTCATGCGGTCATCCATCCGGAGATCCCGGTGATCGACAACGTCGCCTACGTACTCGACAGCGCCTCGACGACCGGCCGGTTCATGCACCCCGGTGACTCGTTCTACATCCCTTTCGAGAACGTCGATGTGCTGGCACTGCCGTCGGCGGCACCGTGGATGAAGCTCAGCGAGTCGGTCGATTACCTGCGCGCGATGGCGCCGCGTGTGGCCGTGCCGATTCATCAGGCGATCCTGTCCGATGCGGGCACCGGTATCCACTACGGTCGGTTGTCCGAGATGAAGGACTCCGCAACCGAATTCGTGGTGCTCGACAAGGAATCCGCCACCGAGTTGTGAGGGCCGGTCGCTGGATGTGCCGGACGCCGGACGGCGGGCGAGGACGTCAGGCGCCGGCCGGTGGTGCGTAGAACTCCAGGGCGATGTTGTCCGGGTCCCGGAACGAGATCCCGGATCCGTAGCCGGCGTGCTTGATGTCGCTGTGTTCGATGCCGAGCTCGTCGAGCTTGCCCGACCAGCGCTCGAGCTCGTCGCGATCGACGCCGAACGCGATGTGGTCGAGGCCCGCTCGGCGTTCGTCGAAGGTGCCGCCGGGGCTCGGCTCGGTGTGGGCGTGCAGTCCGAACAGCATGCCGCCGTCGAGTGCGAAGACGGTGTGGTGAAACGCGCCGGACTGCTCGTCCTCGTCGAGTACGGGACCCGAGCCGAAGAGTGCGGTGTACCAGCGGGTGCTGGCCGCGAGGTCGCTGACGGTGATGGCCGCGTGCGTCAACGGGGGAAATGCCATGGCGGTGCTCCTTGGTCGGACGGCTCCCCCGGCTATGACTCTAGGCCGTGCCCTGCGCCTGGTGAAGCGCCCGAACGGATGCCTCAGCCGGATCGCTTGCCGCCGTCGAGTGCGGCCAGGACCGTTTCGTGCAGCAAACCGTTGGTGGCGACGGCGCTGCCGCCGGCCGGTCCGGCGGTGCCGTCGAGTGCCGTGAACGTCCCGCCGGCCTCCCGCACCAGGATGTCGAGCGCAGCGAGGTCCCAGAGGGAGACCTCCGGCTCTGCGGCGATGTCGACCGCACCCTCGGCGACCAGGCAATAGTTGAAGAAGTCGCCGTAGCCGCGGACCCGCCACACCTCGTCGGTGAGCGCGATGAACTCGTCGCGCACGCCACGCTCGGCCCAGCCCGTGAGACTCGAGAACGCGAGACTTGCCGACGACAGGTCTGTGACCGCCGAGACCGCCAGTCGGCGCGGCAGTTCCTCGCCGTCGAACACCGAGAACGCCCCGAGGCCCTCGGCCGCCCACCACCGTCGGCGCAAGGCAGGTGCCGACACCACACCGACGCGTGGGACACCGTCGACGAGAAGCGCGATCAGTGTCGCCCACACGGGGACGCCGCGCACGAAGTTCTTGGTGCCGTCGATGGGATCGACCGCCCATTGCCTGCCGGTGAGCAAGGCATCCCCGCCGAACTCCTCTCCGAGTACCGCGTCGTCGTGGCGGCGCGCCGAGAGTCGTTGGCGCACCATGGTCTCGCAGGCGAGGTCGGCGTCCGAGACGGGCGTGAGGTCGGGTTTGTCGTCGACGCGGAGGTCGACCGCACCGAACCGTTCCATCGTCAGGGCGTCAGCCGAGTCCGCGAGCGACAGCGCGAGTTCGAGATCGTCGGAGATCCCGGTGGGCCCGAGGTCGTGTGGCATGCGGGTCAGGTTAGCGCCACCGGTGCATCTGTCACCTCCGACATCGGCGATCTGGGGTCGGCGTTGGTCCTGGTGGCCGCCGGACCCGACCGTGCAGTACGTCGGATTTGCCCGACCGCCGACGGTATGGTGGGGCCCATGTGGCTCGCGGTGGCGTTCAGTGCGATTTTGGCGGCTCTACTGGTGGCGGTGCTCATCCAGTGGCAGCGCGGGAGGAACCCGCGCCCCCTCGACTCGTCGAGAGCAGGCCAGTTCGTGCAGGGCACGCTGACCATCACCGGGGTGAGTGACCGGCCCGACCAGGGGGATGCGAAAGGCGAGCGGTACTGCACGGTGTCGGGCACGATCGTGGGACCGCAGACCGACCCCGCCGAGGTGTACGGCACTCTCGTGTTCGGCGAACGCGATTCGTGGCCCCAGATCGGCGCAGACCTCCCGGTGGTCTACAAGCCCGGCAAGGCGACGTCGACGTGGCGGTTCGGCGAGTTGCCGCCGATGGATGTGCCGCCGCCGCCCGGACAGGTCCCGCCCGCGTGAACTCCCGCGGCGAGACCTAGCGGACAGGGGCAGACCGGGACGGTTTTGCCCCGGTAGTCTTGATCACCGTGCATCCCGACGTAACCGCAGACCTCGAATCCATCGGCATCACCTTGACCACGGTCGAGAAGGTGCTCGACCTCGACGAGTTGCGTCGTCGGATCGACGAGCTGGAGATGCAGGCCTCTGACCCGGAGCTCTGGAACAACCAGGAGCACGCGCAGAAGGTGACCAGCGAGCTGTCACACGCCCAGTCGGAGCTGCGCAAGGTGAGCGAACTGCGTCAACGCCTCGATGATCTCCCGGTCCACTATGAACTCGCCGACGCCGAGGAGGGTGACGACAAGGTCGCCGCGCTGGCCGACGCCGATGCCGAGCGTGTCTCGCTGCGTGCCGACGTGGAGGCCATGGAGGTCAAGACCATGCTGGCCGGTGAGTACGACCAGCGCGATGCGCTCGTGAACATCCGCTCGGGTGCGGGCGGCGTGGATGCGGCGGACTGGGCGCAGATGTTGATGCGCATGTACATCCGTTGGGCCGAGAAGCACAACTACGCGGTCGAGGTGTACGACACGTCCTACGCCGAGGAGGCGGGCATCAAGAGCGCGACCTTCACGGTGAAGGCGCCCTACATGTACGGGACGTTGTCGGTCGAGCAGGGCACCCACCGTCTGGTGCGGATCAGCCCGTTCGACAACCAGAGTCGCCGACAGACCTCGTTCGCCGAGGTCGAGGTCCTGCCCGTGGTGGAGACCACCGACCACATCGACGTCGACGAGAACGACGTGAAGGTCGATGTGTACCGGTCGTCGGGCCCCGGCGGACAGTCGGTCAACACCACGGACTCCGCCGTCCGGCTGACGCACCTCCCGACCGGGATCGTCGTGACCTGTCAGAACGAGAAGAGCCAGCTGCAGAACAAGGCATCGGCAATGCGGGTCCTGCAGGCGAAGCTGCTCGAGCGCAAGCGCCAAGAGGAGCGGGCCGAACTCGATGCGCTGAAGGGCGACGGCGGTTCGAGCTGGGGCAATCAGATGCGGTCGTACGTCCTGCACCCGTATCAGATGGTCAAGGACCTGCGGACCAACGTGGAGGACAACAACCCGACCGCCGTCATCGACGGGGACATCGACAAGTTCATCGAAGCCGGAATCCGTTGGCGGATGGCCGCGGCCGATGCATGATCTGACGCCGCTCGCGTTCGCCGATGGCGCGACGGCGTCGGTGCTCGGGCGGTTCTACGTCTGGGCGGCCACCGACGGACTCAAGATCCTCATCTGGATCCTCGGGGCCTCCTGGTCATCCGACTCATCCGATGGTCGGCGGACAAGTACGCGGCGCGGGCCGAGTCGCAGTTCCACAACAGCGACCTCATCGTCCAGACCGAGGATTCCAAACATCGCCGGGCGCTCGTGGACGTGGTCGCGTGGACCCTGATCGTGATCGTGGTGATCGTGGTGATCCTCCGGATCTTCGTGGTCTTCAACATCCCGATCACCGGACTCGCGGGTCCCGGCGCCGTCATCGGCGCGGCCCTCGGTTTCGGCGCGCAGCGCGTCGTGCAGGACATCCTCGCGGGATTCTTCGTGGTGGCCGAAAAACAGTATGGCTACGGCGACGTGGTCAGCCTGACGGTCACCGGCAGCACGCTCGCCGAGGGCACGGTCGAAGACGTCAGCCTGCGCATGACCAAGCTGCGCACCAGCGAGGGCGAGGTGATCACGGTCCCGAACGGCCAGATCATCAAGGCGACCAACCTCTCCAAGGACTGGGCGCGTGCCGTGGTGGACGTGCCGGTTCCGTCCGAGGCCGACATCGCGAAGGTCAACGAGACACTGGATCGGGTGGGCGTCGACTTCTACGCAGAGAAGCGCTGGCACGACCTCATGCTCGACCCGCCCTCGCCACTCGGCGTCACCAGCCTCGAACTCGATTCGATCACCGTGCGGATGGTCGCTCGCACACTTCCTGGCAAGCAGTTCGACATCAGTCGTGCCCTTCGCGTGAGCATCGTGCGGGCACTGGCCCGCGAGGGCATCACGGTGGCGCCCGGACGCGAGGTGGAGGCGGCGAGCGGCCCGCCGGCAGCGTTGGCCGACGAGGTCGGGAAGGCGAAGCATCGTGACGAATGAGCACGACGGGCAAGACACGCAGGACGAGGACGGGCCTCGCGCACCACGCGACTGGCGACACGTCTACAAGACCCGGATGCGGACGAGTACGGCCATCCTGCTCGTCGCCTTCCTCGGCTCGGTTGTGCTCTACGGCTACACGTCGCAGCGCTACGGAGTGGTCGCCCCGCCCGCACCGCAGCCGGCACGCACGACGCAGTCGAGCACCACGACCACGGAGACACCGAAGCCCTCGTCGACCATGAGGTCGACGTCGTCGTCGACCTCGACCGCCGAATCGACGACCACCACGGAAGACGAGACCGGCCCCAACGGCGACACCGGCGGTGACCAGACGGGTCAGCAAGAAGGCACGACGACGGAGGAGACCGTCCCCGGGCTGCCCGGCGTGAGACTGCCGAATTTCGGCAACGCACCTCAGCCGGGCGAGCAGAGCTCGGTGCCGCAACGGTGATCGGTGCGGCCGAGTCGTCGGCGACACGGACCTGAGCGAGCCTCTCAGGGCACGCCGTTACACTGGCTTCTCGTGATCACGCTGGAGAACGTCACGATGAAGTACAAGGCTTCCAGCCGACCCGCCCTGTCCGATCTCAGTCTCGAGGTCGACAAGGGTGAGTTCGCGTTCCTGATCGGTCCGTCGGGCTCGGGCAAGTCCACGTTTTTCCGTCTGCTGCTCAAAGAGGACAAGCCGACGTCGGGCCAGGTTTATGTGGGCGACTTCCACGTCAACACACTCAAGGCGCGTGCGGTCCCGAAGCTGCGCCAGTCGATCGGCTGCGTGTTCCAGGACTTCCGTCTGCTGCAGCAGAAGTCGGTCGCGGACAACGTCGCCTTTGCGCTCGAGGTCATCGGCAAGCCACCGTCGACGATCCGCCGGGTGGTGCCGGAGGTCCTCGACTACGTGGGCTTGAGCGGGAAGGCCGACCGCATGCCCAACGAACTCTCCGGTGGCGAGATGCAGCGCGTCGCGATTGCCCGGGCGATCGTCAATCGACCGCTGGTCCTGCTCGCCGATGAGCCGACCGGAAACCTGGACCCGGAGACGAGCGAGGAGATCGTCGACGTGCTCGACCGGGTGAACAGGCGCGGCACGACGGTGGTGATGGCAACCCACGACCGCCACATCGTCGACGCAATGCGCCGGCGCGTGCTCGAGTTCGACAACGGCCGCCTGGTCCGCAATGACCCGCAAGGGGTGTACGGCATCGGTTGAGCCGATCCGCCCGCAACCCGCCCGTGACACGACCGCCGGAGGGACCAGAACCCCTTCCGCCCTCGATCCCCGTAAGGACTGCGCACTCCCATGCGAGCGAACTTCATCATCAGTGAGGTCCTCAACGGTCTCCGCCGCAATGTGACCATGACGATCGCGATGATCCTGACCACGGCGATCACCCTCGGCATGTTCGGTGGCGGACTGTTGGTGATCCAGATGGCCGACAAGAGTCAGAAGATCTTCCTCGACCGGGTGGAGATGCAGTTCTTCATCAACGACGCGGTCTCCGAAGCGGATCCGAACTGTCAGAAGGCGCCGTGTTCGGTCCTGCGCACCGAGATCCAGAACCAACCCGGGGTCGGCTCGGTGACGTTCATCGATCGCAAGGAGGCGTTCGAGGCGGCCAAGCAGACGTTCAAGGACAACCCGGACATCGCCGACAACATCCGCGAAGGCACCATCCCGGCATCGCTGAAGGTCCGGATGTCCGACCCCGAGCAGTTCGGACCGGTGCTCGACGAGTTCAAGGACCGCAAGGATCTCGGCGTTGACGGTGCCCTCGACCAACGTGAGTTGGTGAAGCGAATATTCAGCGTGCTCGACGGCACCCGCAACGCGGCGTTCGCCGTTGCGCTCGTGCTTGCACTCGCGGCGATCCTGCTGATCGTGAACACGGTGCAGGTGGCGGCGTTCACCCGTCGGACGGAGGTGTCGATCATGCGGTTGGTGGGCGCCACCCGGTGGTACACGCAGTTGCCGTTCCTGCTCGAGGCGGTGGTCGCGGCCCTTGTCGGCGCGTTCCTCGCCATCGGTGGACTGTTCACGGCGAAGGTCCTCTTCTTCGACAAGGCGTTGGCCGATCTGTACGGTGTCAACATCCTGGCGCGCATCGGGGTCTCTGACGTGCTGTTCGTGTCCCCGTGGTTGATCCTGGGGGAATTCTGTTGGCAGGTGTCACCGCGTATGTCACGCTCCGTGTGTACGTCCGCGAGTAGCGTCGGTCGATGGCCGCAAGGCGGAAAAGAGGAGTGACGTGGTGAAGGAGAAGGGCCGTACGGTCATCGCGACGAACCGTAAGGCGCGCTACAACTACGCCATCCTCGACACCTACGAGGCCGGTATCGCACTGCTGGGTACCGAGGTCAAGAGCCTGCGGGACGGCAAGGCATCTCTGGTCGACGCCTTCGCGACCGTCGATGACGGCGAGATCTGGTTGCGCGCTCTGCACATCCCCGAATACGGCAGCGGGTCGTGGACCAACCATGCGCCGCGTCGCAACCGGAAACTCTTGTTGCACAGGCGGGAGATCGACAACCTGATCGGCAAGATCCGAGACGGAAACCTCACCTTGGTCCCGTTGTCGATGTATTTCAGCGACGGCAAGGTCAAGGTGGAACTCGCGCTCGCACGGGGTAAGCAGGCGCACGACAAGCGGCAGGACATCGCGAAGCGGACCGCGCAGCGTGAGGTGGCCCGCGAGATTGGTCGTCGCGTCAAGGGGATGTGATCGGGTGCCGACACCTCGTGCGCGGTCGAACCGTTACCGGCTTCTCGGCGTCGTGGCCGTCGGTTTGGTGGTGCTGGTCTCGGCCTGTACCCCGGATCCGCCGGGCCGGATCGGCGGTGACGGCGTCGCCGTCGCCGATCTCCCCGCAACTCCGCCGATGGGGTGGAACAGTTGGAACACCTTCGGCTGCAAGATCACCGAGCAGATCGTGCGGGCGCAGGCCGACGCCCTCGTGTCGTCGGGACTGCGCGACGCCGGTTATCGATATGTGGTGGTGGACGATTGCTGGGCGGCCGATCGACGCGCCGCCGACGGCTCGCTGCAGGCCGACCCGGTCCGATTTCCGTCCGGGATGGCGGCACTGGGCGCCTATCTGCACCAGCGCGGACTGAAGTTCGGAATCTACTCGGGTGCAAGCGAACAGACCTGCACTCAGTTCCAAGGTGCGTACCCGGGGTCGACCGGGAGTCGCGGGCACGAAGCGCAGGATGCGCGGAGCTTCGCCGACTGGCAGGTCGATTATCTGAAATACGACTGGTGCTCAAGCGATTCCGATCACGATCACCAGGTCGAGGCGTTCACCGCGATGCGGGACGGCATTCGCGACACGGGCCGGCCCATCCTGTACAGCATCAATCCCAACAGCGGTGTGAGCGGATCGGTACCGGGCGCTCGCTACGACTGGGGCGGGGTGGCGACGATGACGCGCGTCACCAACGACATCACGCCACAATGGTCCACGGACACCGGGTCATCGGGATCTCAAGGCGTCACCGACATCGTCGATGCGGTGGCACCCTTGGCGGCCAGGGTGCGACCGTCGTCGTACAACGATCCGGACATGCTGGTCGTGGGTCTCGACGGCAAGCCGGGTCTGACAGTCGCCGAGCAGCGGACCCAGATGTCCATGTGGGCCATGATGGCCGCGCCCCTCATGGCGGGTAACGATCTCACGCGGATGACCCGGCAACGGTCGACATCCTGCGGAACCGATCGATACTCGCAATCGATCAGGACCAGCGCGTCAGTGCCGGCGCCCCGGTCGACAACGATCCGGAGATCTGGGCCCGGGCGATCGGGGAGAAGGGCATCGTCGTGTCGTTGACCAATCGGCAGGGCCATCCCCGCCGGATGTCGGTGCCGCTGACGAGCCTGGGGTTGGTGGGCGACAAGACCGTGAGTGCGGTCGACGCGTGGACCGGAAAGCGATACCGGGCGTCGGGCGGCCGCCTCAGCGCCGACGTCGGGGTCCACGACACGGTCGTGCTCCAGATCAGTTGACCCTGTCGACGGGCCACCGCGCATACCCGGATGATTTCGTCGCCGGGCGTTGTTAGACTGAAGTGCTCACCGAGAAATCGGTGGGTTCCTGTCTCGGGGCTGATCGGTTTCGACTGCGTGCGTCGAGGTAGGGGAAGCGTGTCGGTGCAGGCTAGAGACCACCGTAAGCGTCGTAGCAACCAATTAAGCGCCGATAAGAATCAGCGCGACTACGCCCTCGCTGCCTGACAGCGACGGCTAGTCTGTCGGCCCGGGTCTGCTCCCAGCCCGGGTCCCGGCATCATCTCAGGGAGCTCACCGTTGTCGTCGGTCGCGGACGGCAGCGGGACAACAAACAGCGACTGGGATCGTCATCCTGGCTTGTTCGCGTGACCAGGAGATCCGAGTAGAGGCATAGCGGACTGCACACGGAGAAGCCCTACTGAAGCGACGGAGGACCCGGGTTCAATTCCCGGCAGCTCCACATCGACAGCGGCCCCTGACCCGGATCACCGGGTCAGGGGCCGCTGTCATTCCGGGTCAGGCGATCCGGACGAATCGGCGAGCCCTTTCTGACCACAGGCGTCTTCGGATAGCCTGGCGGTCACGATCGGGTCGGTCGAGGCGTACGCGGGGGCGGACGTGTGACCGGCGAGAAGCGAGTCAGGGGAGGAACGCAGATGGCGGCAGCAACGGAGAACCGAGACCACATCGAGGTGACCGGGGGAGACATCCTCCGCGGCCTGCGCGGGATCGGCAAAGACTGGCGCATTCTCGCGGGCGTCGTCCCGAACATGATCCCGCGCCCGCTCACCCGCACCGAATCGGTCGGTAAGACGTTCCAGGAGGCGGCGGCGAAGTACTCCGACCGTCCCTTCCTGCGGTTCCATGGCGAATCGATGACCTATCGCGAGTGCAATGCCCAGGTCAACCGGTTCGCGGCATTTCTCGCCGACCGTGGCATCGGCCGCGGTGACGTGGTCGCGATCCTGGCGAAGAACCATCCCGACGTGGTGCTGTGCATGTTGGCGACCGTCAAGCTCGGTGCGATCGCCGGCATGATCAACTACCACCAGCGCGGCAATGTGCTCCAGCACAGCCTCGGCCTCATCGATGCGAAGATCCTCCTGGTGCAACCGGGACTCGAAGAAGCTGTCGAATCGGTGCCGGCCACTGCGCTCCCGTCCGCGATCGTTGACTTCGATGATCTGAAGAAGCAGAGCGCACTCTTCGGTCCGACCGACCCGGCAGTGACCGACACGGTCCAGGCCGGGGAGACGGCGTACTACATCTTCACGTCCGGCACGACGGGATATCCCAAGGCCAGCAAGATGAGTCATCATCGTTGGCATGTCGCGATGCACGGTATCGGGGGCATGGGCGTGCGCCTGCGTCCGGAGGACACCATGTACGCGGCGCTGCCGTTCTATCACAACAACGCACTGACGATCTCCGTCTCGGCCGCAATTCGTGCGGGCGCCTGCGTCGCGGTGGGAGAGCAGTTCTCCGCATCCGGATTCTGGGACGACATCATCCTGAACAAGGCAACAGCGTTCTGCTACATCGGCGAATTGTGCCGTTATCTGCTCGCTCAGCCGGAAAAGCCCACCGACCGAACGCACTCCGTCCGCGTCATGGTCGGAAACGGTCTGCGGCCAGAGATCTGGGACGAGTTCACCGAGCGATTCGGTATCGACCGGGTCGCCGAGCTCTACGCGGCCAGTGAAGGAAACATCGGCTTCGTCAACCTGCTGGGGATTCCGAAGTCGGCCGGTTTCAGTCCGCTCACATACGCGATCGTCGAGTTCGACGAGGAGAGCGGGGAGCCGCGTCGCGACGGCGATGGCCGGGTGATCCCGGTGGGCAAGCACGGTACCGGCCTCCTGCTCGGGGAGATCAACGAGCGGGCCCATTTCGACGGATACACCGATCCGAAGGCATCCGAGAAGAAGGTCGTCGGCGACGCGGTGAAGCCAGGCGACCGCTGGTTCAACACCGGGGACGTGGTGCACGACCAGGGATTCGGCCATATCGCCTTTGTCGATCGGATCGGAGACACCTTCCGGTGGAAGGGTGAGAACGTGGCGACGACGGAAGTCGAGGCGGCGCTCGACTCCTGTGACCTCGTCGATCAGTCTGTGGTGTTCGGCGTCGGCGTGCCGGGCGCGGACGGTAAGGCGGGCATGGCCGCGGTTCTCCTCGCCGACGGCGCCCGATTCGATCCGGATGCGCTCGCCGAACATGTGCGGGAGACGTTGCCGCGCTACGCGATCCCGCTGTTCATCCGGATCGTCGATCACCTCGAACACACCTCGACGTTCAAGAACGTCCGGACCGGTCTGCGCAACGAGGGCTACACCGACACGGGGGACGATCCGGTGTTCGTCCTGCGCGGTAACCCCGCCACCTATGAGCCCTACCGGCGTGAGTACCTCGACGACGTGATCGCCTCGGCGGGGGCCAAGGTCTCGTCGTGACCTGAGGCCGGGGCCTGCTCCCGGGCCCGGGCGAGGGCCGCGCCGACGAAATCGAGCGCGGCACGCTGCCACAACCGGATGTGATCGAGCATGGCGTGATCGCCGCCGGGCACCGGGACGTAGGAGGCGTCCACACCGCGGGCGACCAGTTCGCGTACCCCCTTCTCGGTGCGGCGCGGGAATGTGCGCTCGTCGGCGGTCCCGTGGATCGCCACCACCCGCACCCCGGCATGGATGACGCGCCAGTCCGCGTACTGCCACCACGGTGCGAGGGCGAGAAGTCCGACGACCCGGGGGTCGGCCGCGAGCTGGGCACCCACCCGGCCGCCCATGGAGTGACCGATCAGCACGACCGGCACACCCGGGTGGGTTCTCTCGAGGTCGTCGAGTGCTGCACGGGCGTAAGGCATCGGACTGGCTTGCGCGCCGTTCCAGCCGTACACGCGGTAGCGCACCTGCCGCACGGTCACCGATCTGCCGAAGCGTGCGCGGATCGACCAGGTGAACGGATACATCCGCAGCGCCGACGCCTGCCGGGCGCTGAACGGCCGGTAGCTGGAATCCGTGCCGCCCGGCAACACCAGGACGAGCAGCTCGGGCGAGGCGAGATCGGTCGCGGCAGGGGCCGGCAGTCGTACGAATCTCACGCGGGCCTCCGTCGGTCTTCTCGGTCAGCGTTCACGCTAACGGTTCGTCGCCAGTCACCGACCGGATCGGTGCCACGATGGCAGAATTGCCGCCATGGCACACCCGCGCGCAGGCACCCCGGCACTCCCCGAAGATCTGATCGATGTGACCGCTGTCGAACGTGCCTATTATGACCGCGTCCCGGACCCGGCAGATCCGATGCAACAGGTGTTGTTCGGTACCTCGGGGCACCGCGGATCGAGCCTGGACACGGCGTTCAACGAGGCGCATATTCTCGCCACCACGCAGGCGATCGTCGAGTACCGCACATCGGCGGGGATCACCGGGCCGCTGTTCATCGGGTTCGACACCCATGCGTTGTCGATTCCCGCGTGGCGCAGTGCGCTCGAGGTGCTGGTCGCCAACGAGGTCACCGTTTACATCGCGGAGAACGAGAAGTTCACGCCGACCCCGGCGATTAGTTTCGCGATCCTGCGGTTCAATCAGGCCAATCCAGGCGTTCTCGCCGACGGCATCGTGGTCACCCCATCGCACAATCCGCCGCGCGACGGCGGCTTCAAGTACAACCCGCCCAACGGTGGACCGGCCGACACCAGCATCACCTCGACGGTGGCGCGTCGGGCAAACGAACTGCTCGTCGACAATCTGGTCGGGGTGAAGCGCGTTCCGTTCGAGAGAGCGCGCAGAAGCGAGTTCATCCGCGAGTACCCCTTCACGTTCAACTATGTGGACCATCTGCACGAGGTCGTCGACATGGCGGCGATCCGGGATGCCGGGATCCACATCGGCGCTGATCCGCTCGGCGGGGCGTCGGTGGGGTACTGGGCCGAGATCGGATTCCGCTACAACCTCCAGAACTTGACCGTCGTCAACCCGACGGTCGACCCGACGTTCCGGTTCATGACGCTCGACACCGACGGCAAGATCCGGATGGACTGTTCGTCGCCGAACGCGATGGCATCGCTGATCGCCTCCCGTGACACCTACGATGTCGCGACCGGCAACGATGCGGACTCCGACCGGCACGGCATCGTGACCCCCGACGGGGGCCTGATGAACCCGAACCACTATCTGGCGGTGGCCATCGACTATCTCTTCACCCACCGCGACGGCTGGGGCGCCGACGCGGCGGTCGGCAAGACATTGGTGAGTTCGTCGTTGATCGATCGCGTGGTGGGCGGGCTCGGCCGTCGGCTCGTGGAGGTGCCGGTCGGGTTCAAATGGTTCGTCGACGGATTGCTGGACGGCAGCATCGCCTTCGGCGGTGAGGAAAGCGCCGGGGCATCGTTCCTCACCTTCGACGGCGAGCCATGGTCGACCGACAAAGACGGCATCATCATGGCGCTGCTGGCCGCGGAGATGCTCGCGAAAACCGGTAAGACCCCGTCTCAGCGCTATCGCGAGCTCGCGGATCGCTACGGGGAGAGCGCGTACGCGCGCATCGACGCCCCGGCGTCACGAGATCAGAAAGCCGAACTGGCGAAGCTGTCCGCCGATCAGGTCAGCGCCACCGAACTCGCCGGGGAGGCGATCACCGCGATCCTGACCGAGGCGCCGGGCAACGGTGCGCCGATCGGCGGTCTGAAGGTGACGACAGAGAACGCATGGTTCGCGGCGCGGCCCTCCGGGACCGAGGACGTCTACAAGATCTACGCCGAATCGTTCCGGGGAGCCGACCACCTCGCGACGGTGCAGGCGCAGGCTCAGGAGCTGGTCGACTCCGTTCTGGCCTGACCTGCGTGGCATCTCAGTCTGTTCTCATCGGGCCCCGGATAGAGTCCAGGTGTGAGCGACAAGCGCAAACCCGAGCAGTCGACGTCGAAGTACCAGCCGAGGGCCACCTCGAGCCGGACCACCTACATCCTGGCCGGAGCCGCCGTCGCGGTGATCGTCGCACTGGTGATCGGTGGCATCGTGTGGAACAGCCAGCGCGACACCGGCGGCGTCGACGAGGCCGTGCTGAGCGAGAACGCCGCGCTGATCATCGGTGCACCGTCTGCCCCACAGACGATCGACGTGTTCGAGGACTTCATGTGCCCGGTCTGCCAGGAGTTCGAGCAGCAATCCGGTGGCTCGATCACGAAAGCGATCGACGAGGGCACATTGCGCGTCCGCTATCACATGCTGACGTTCCTCGACGACCAGTCGTCGTCGGGAGACTACTCCTCACGCGCCGCCGGCGCCGCACAGTGTGTGGGTGCCGGTGAGGACAAAGAGGTCTTCCTCAAGTTCCACTCTGCACTGTTCGCCGACCAACCCAAGGAAGGTGGCAGCACAGACCTGAGCAATGCCGATCTCGCCCGCATCGCCGGCGAGCAGGGTGCGTCCCCAGCGACCCAGAAATGCGTCGCCGACGGTGCCAAGGTCGCTGAGGCCAAGGACGCCGCCGATCAGTCGACGACCCAGCTCTCGAAGGCCACCGACGGCCAGGTGGCGACCCCGACCGTACTGTCGGGTGGGGCGCCGGTAGACGGCATCATGAACGGCACCGGCTGGCTCGACGACCTGCTGGCCGAGAAGGGTTGATCGGAGCGCACGGATTTGGCCGGAATCCCGGCGATGGTGTAGTTTCGCCTTTGCCCTTGAAACGTTGTGACCACCGCGGTGAGCACTCCAAAGGGCGGAAACAACTACACACGGGGCTATGGCGCAGCTGGTAGCGCACCACACTGGCAGTGTGGGGGTCAGGGGTTCGAGTCCCCTTAGCTCCACAAACGAAACCCCCTCCGAAGTGGTACGGAGGGGGTTTCGTCGTCTTCGGGGTACCGGCGGCAAGACCCGAATGGCCATTCGGCGTCCTTTCCGCGTCAAATTGCTGATCACCAGCCGCTTTTGCCGAACACCTGGGCGGCAGCTCTCAATCGGTCGTCGGCGGCGCGTACATTCACCGCGGTCGTCATCCGCTCCGAGTGGCCGTGCCCGACCGTGGGTGACCGGCAACTGCCAGCGCGTCTGGTTCCGCCGACGTCAGTCCGGGTCGTAGTCGGACGTCCGCGACTGTCGCCACATCTTCAACGGACGGTCGAGTTCGTCGGTGGTGTCGCTCTCACCGCGGTTGGCGGACCGCCCTGGTCATTGCACGAAGAGATGTCGTAGCCGGCCAGTCACCTTCTTCGTGTCAGGCGTCGCGGTCCTCGATCTGGAACGTCAAGCGTGCGTTGTCCCCGAAGATTTCCAGCTTCCGGGCCACGTCGGGTAGTGGGACGGAGAATCGCCACGTCTCGTCGCTCCGGCCGGCCTTGACCGGGGTGTTGTGTTCGCCAGCATCCGGCAGGCCTTGCGTGATCGGATCGAAACCGTCGATCGGGCCGCCGATCGATGAGTTCCATGCCGGGTACGCCTCGATCCCCGTCCTGTCGGCATTCGGTCCGACGTCGACGATCAGCGAGTCGGCCCAGTCGAACACCTGCTCGAGATGGTCGGAGAAGTCGAAGATGCTGTTTCGCTGGGCGAGTTTGCTCACCCGCAGGACGAGGCTGTACCGAGCGCGCCCTTCGTGCGGGACCTCACCGGTATCGGACAGCTCCGCCGGATCCATCAGGAACGTACTCAGAAGCGGGACGGGATGATCGGGGCTGTCGCCGAGGCGCCGGAGCTCATCGTCGAGCTGGATGGGGCAGTACTGATCGGCCCGCTGTTCGCTCAGCACAATGGGAAGTCCACGGATGGCCAGCCGTAGATCCGCCTGCCATGTGACCTGATCGTCGCCGGGCACGTCCTGAGGCGATGTGAGTCCCTCGAGGCCGACCTTCACGGTCCAGCGTCCGAACAGAAAGCGACGGAGGTTCTGGTAGCCCTCTTCCGAGTTCACCTCGCCATAGCGACCGGAGTGGGATCGATAAACAAAGGCGCGGTGCGCCTTTCGGACGTAGGCGTTCTCGATGCGGACGAGGCCGTCACTCTTGGGCCCGACCACCGTCTTGGCGGGGCCATAATCCTTGGGGTTGGTGCCGATCAGGCAGAACACGTCGTCGGCGTCGAGTGCGCCCGCGAGATCCTGAGGGTCGAACTCGGCTCCCTCTTCTGGTTCGTCACCGAACTTCTTGTCCTTCGTCAGATATCCATACATCTTCTCGGGGCGAAGATGTCCGCACCGGCCGGACCGACGGTCTCTTCGATCCAGTTCAGGAGCCCGCTGCTGAACACGATGCCGCCGTGCGGAGTGCCGTAGGTGAAGAATTTGGCGACGAGATCTCGTGCCGGGCTACGTTTCTGTTCCTGACAGATCTTCTGCATCATGCAGCGGGCGACGAGCCCGCCCATCGAATGCGCCACCACGATCACCTTGTCCGCACCCGTCTTTCGGCGGACCAGGGAGATCAGGTCATAAAGGCCGAGTGCCGCCTCTTCGATGTCGAATCCGTTGGCGGTGACGCGTTGATGGATCGTGGAGAAGACCCTCTGCGCAACGTTCCGGTGCGGCGGGGCAGCAAACGTCGTCGCGGCTTGGTCGTAGAACCGGTACACCCATATCGAGTCGCTCGCGATGGCGCCGTCGTCGGCATTACGCAGATACGCCTCCTGATCCCCGCGTACGAGCAGCTCGTAATCGTGGTCGATCATCAGTCGGAGCATCGGCCCTTCGAATTGATAGAACCGAGGGTCCCCGTTGCCGTCGACCCTGATGTGGGTGGCACCTTCGTTGAATCCGTAGAACGGATCATCGACCTGACTGTCGATGCCTGCCGTCCCGCCGGCATAGCCACGGATGTAGATGATCGGGTATCGCTCCATGATCTCGGCCTTTACGCGCTGAGCGGCACATGGTCCGGGCGGACGATGTGGAGAATCGGACACTCCCGATGATTGTGCGCGCCTACCGATCTGCGCGCGAGAGTAGTGCACTACCCGAGTCGGGATGGCGTGTCACAGGATGCGGTGCCCAGATCAGAGGAGTGCATCTGCGAGCGCGGCGGGCTGACTCAACGCCGCCAGATGGCCGCCGGGGACCACCACGGCGTCGACGCCCAGGCGTTCCCTGGCGAACCGCACCTGGAAATCTCTCGGGAACATGCGGTCGTCGCGACCGGTGACGACCGTGACCGGTGTCGGCCAGGTGTCGAACGGGGTCGCACAGTCCATGATCGCGTCGGACTGATCGGGCCCACCCTGCCTCACCGCCTCCTGGACGACATCGTCGGGCACGTCGTGAAAGAACTCTTGCATCTCGTCGATGTCGTCGCCGAGTTCGCGGCCCTCGTCGGCGGCGAATGCCTTCCGCGCCTCCCCAGCACCGCTGGTGCCGAACCAGTGGGCCGGTGTCTCGTGGGGGAGCGGGATCATTGCATTCACCAGCACGATGCGTTCGGCGGCGACCCCCTCGGCGAACACGGGTGCGGTGAATCCGCCCAACGACTGGGCCACCACCACGATGTCGGCATCACCCGCGGCGTTGTCGGCCCCCGCATTGCGGAGTTGCTGCACACACGCGTCGGCGTACGCCGGGAAGTCCGCGGCCGGATCGCCGGACGGCAGGTCGATCGCCACCGCCCGATGTCCGCGCCGTACGAGTTCCGGGACCACTCGGTGCCAATACCAACCACTGCCACCGGCACCGGGAACGAGTGCGAAGGTCGCCATCCGCCCATCGTAGGGGCGTAGCGGCGGCGTGAACGGCGGAATGCCGGAAGGCCCGAACCCCTCGGGGTCCGGGCCTTCCGGCAGGCGCTCGCGATGGCGAAGCGTGTTCGATTGGTCAGTGCGCGGCTTCGAAGGCCTCGATGACGCTCAACGGGATGCGGCCCCGATCGCTGACCTCGTACCCGTTCTTGTTGGCCCATTCGCGAATGGCCTTGGTCTGTTCCTTGCTGCGGGCGGCCGAGACCGGAGCGGCCCGCTTGACACCACGCGACGACGTCACGCGTGAGACCGAAACGTACTTCTCCAGCGAATCGCGGAACTGCGCTGCGTGCTTCGCCGACGTGTCGAATTCGTAGCTTTTCCCGTCCAATGACCAGCGAACGGTCTCGTATTCGTCGAGGACCTTGCCGTCGATGTCATCGATGACTTGGACGATTTCCTTCTTCGCCATGGTGAACTCCCTGTCCTCGTGGTGAGAATCTGTTCTCACCTGAATTGTCTCGACCATCGATTCGTCGTGCGCTGGCTGGAAGCAGCAACGATTGTTTCTTTGTTGGTCGGATACATGGTAGACGTCGGGAAATAATAAGTTCCTGAGAACCCCACTATTCCCCCGAGTACGCAAAGAAACGTCCGGGTGATTACCGGACGCCGATCATGACGTCGGCGGACTGGGTACGGATGTTTCCTGATTTCCTTCGCGCGCGGTCGTAGCCGCGGAGGGGGAAGCCGACTCCGGAATGCCGGTCAGCGCCGACGGCGCACGATCGGCGGCCGCAATCGGTTGGTAACCCGTTGGTGTGATTGCGAATCCGGATTTCGAACGAGATTCGAGACAGAACATGCCGGCGGTCTCGACCAGACAGGAAAACCGCGAGATCGAAATGGTGTGGCCGTAGTCCACGATTGTGCTCCGGTAGAGGACGGGATATCGATTGGCGCACGCGCCGTGTTGTGCCCCATCGGTGCTCAGCGTCACAAGATTGCGCGCCCACCGACAACTGCTCGGTGTGTCGGGTGGTGGATTGCCCCGTGTTTCCGTGTTCTGCCGGCATGCCAGCGTGGCACTGCCATTGGTTCCGGTGGAACAGTTCACCCGACGGTCGGGAGTGGTGAAGTGGAAACCCGATGTGTCCTCGATCGGGGAATTGGGTCGCACCGAGCCCTGGTGATAGTCGGAATTGTCGACACGCGGTGCCAGCGCGACCACCCGGCCGATCGTCCAGTCCGGCAGGGCGACGGCGGTGTCGGGGGTGGACGGCGCCGCGGCGGTCGTTGTCGTCTCGGCCTCGGACTGGGTGGAGAGTACGTCGGTGGGCGGCAGCACGATGCGGGACGGATCGGTTCCCGAGGAGAGCGAGCAGCCCGCGCTGACGAGCGCAGCCATGGCCGCGATGAGGCAGACGTGTACCGAGCGACGCCGCAGCCGTCCGTACCCTTGCACTGTGTCGACTCCCAAGATCGTGTTGTTCTACGTGTTCACGCCGCTCGCCGATCCCGACGCCATCCGGTTGTGGCAGCAGGCCCTCTGTGAACAGCACGGCCTGCGCGGCAGGATCATCGTGTCATCCCACGGCATCAACAGCACCGTCGGCGGAGACATCGTCCAGGTGAAAAGGTACGTCAAGGCCATACGCTCATATCCGGCGTTCAAGCAGGCCGACATCAAATGGTCCGACGGGACGGGAGACGACTTTCCGCGACTGAGTGTTCGGGTACGCCCGGAAATCGTCACTTTCGGCGTACCCGACGAGGTCCACGTCGACGAGAACGGCGTCATCGGTGGCGGTACCCGGCTCAGCCCCCGTGCGCTCAACGACCTGGTGGCCGCCCGCGGTGAGGACGTGGTGTTCTTCGACGGCCGCAACCGGATCGAGGCCGAGGTCGGCCATTTCTCGGGGGCGGTGGTGGCCGATGTGGAGTCGACACGTGACTTCGTCCCGCTTCTCGACAGCGGCACCTACGACCACCTCAAGGGCCGGCCGGTCGTCACCTATTGCACGGGCGGGGTGCGGTGTGAGGTCCTCAGCAGTCTGATGCGTGCGCGCGGATTCGAGGAGGTCTACCAACTCGACGGTGGGATCGTGCGCTACGGCGAAGAGTTCGGCGACGACGGCCTGTGGGAGGGCTCCCTCTATGTTTTCGACAATCGCATGACCGTGGAGTTCTCCGATCACGCGGCAGTGATCGGAACGTGCGCGCGCTGCGGGGCCCAGACGAGCGGAGTGGCGAATTTCCCCGATGCCCTCGGTCGTGAGCTCGCGGTGATCTGTCCTGACTGCCAGGCCGGTGCAGGCGACGAGGCGTTGGAGGCGGCGTCGCGGTGAGCCGCGAGTCGGTGCCGGTCGTCCTCATCGCGGGATTCCTCGGGTCCGGCAAGACGACCTTGTTGAATCACCTGCTCCGGCGCGCGTCGGGGACACGAATCGGCGTGCTGGTCAACGACTTCGGGTCGATCAACATCGACGCCATGCTGATCGCCGGTCAAGCGGACGGCACCGTCAGCCTGTCGAACGGGTGCGTCTGCTGCAGCGTTGACGCCGAGGGGGTCGAAAGCGCGCTGACCGGTCTGTTGCGGCCCTCGGCGGGGATCGACGTGATCGTCATCGAGGCGAGCGGGATCGCCGAGCCCCGGGCACTGATCCGGATGATCACCGGCCTCGCCGACCCGCGGCTGCGGTACGGCGGACTTGCCTATGTGGTCGACGCCGCGGCACTCACCGGACTGCGTCGGCGCCACCCCGAGGTGGATCGCCACATCGAGATCGCCGATCTGGTGGTGATCAACAAGGCCGACCTCGTCGACGACGCCGAACTGGCCGTGGTCGGTGAGATCGTCGGGGCGGTGAACGACACGGCTCCCACGGTGGTGACACGCGATGCCGTGATCGATCCCGGCCTGCTGTTCGATGCGGCCGACCGCCAGAGGGCGCCGGTGACCTCGGACGGCCAACTGACCCTCGACGCGCTCCTGGCACAGACCGACGACCACTCCGACCACGCGCATCTCCACGGCTCGTATCAGTCGGTCGAATTCATGAGTGAGGCCCCGCTCGACCCGAGACGCCTCTCCGCATTTCTCGAACGCCCACCTGCCGGCTGCTATCGGATCAAAGGTGTCGTGGCCTTCGATGTGCCGGGACATCGTCAGAAGTACGTCGTGCACGCCGTCGGAGGGTTCGTCCGGGCCCAGCGACAGCCGTGGTCGGGTGAGCCGAGGATCTCGAACATGGTGGTCATCGGCGCAGGTCTCGACGAATCCGAGGTGAAGGCGCGACTACGGGCCACCGTCGACGACGGGACGCCGGACGAACACGGAATTCTCAGCATCACGCGGTATTTGTCATCCGTGTGACTGTCGGTGCCGGGATGTCACAGCTCCCTAACGGTTTGTATCACCGCAGGTCGTGAATTTTCGTTTCTGCGGGCAGCCTGTTTCACTGTTACCAATGTGACTAAAGTGGCCAGTGTTGCATCTTGGAAGGGAGTGTGGCGCCGAACCGATCCGAGGTCGGCGGGCGCCCGGTGTGTGATGACCCAGACTGTGATGACCCGGCGTTCCGGGGGATGGAAGATCGACCGACGGCGGCGGGGCGTCGTCGCGGCGATATCCGCCCTCGCCCTCACGGCCGGCACGATGACGACCATCGCGGCCCCCGACGCCGTCGCGGCGCCGCAGCCGACCGGCACCGTTCTGGCGGGCAAGACGATCTTCCTCGACCCCGGGCACCAGGGAGGTGCTGCCGGGCACAACCTCAATGCGCAGGTACCCGACGGGCGAGGCGGCAAGAAGGACTGCCAGACCTCGGGTGCGACCGGCGTGAACGGCGCCAAAGAGCACACCGTGAACTGGCAGATCACCCAGCTGGTGAAGGCCGGCCTGGAGAGTCAGGGGGCACGGGTGGTGCTCAGCCGTCCCGATGACACCGGGTGGGGCGGCTGCGTCGACCAACGCGCTGCCGCCGCCGGCCGGTCCGGTGCCGCAGTCGCGGTGAGCCTGCACGCGGATTCGACGTCCGCCGGGGCGGACGCCTCCAAGAAGGGCTTCCACATGATCGTGCCGCAGCTACCGGTGCCGGACGGCACGGTCAGCCGCGTCCAGGGTGGAGAAGGTCGCAAGGCCTCCTCGGCGATGCGGGACGCGTTCGTCAAGGCGGGGTTCCCGGCCGCCAATTACGCCGGCGTCACCAACGGTCTGCAAACCCGTTCGGACATCGCGGCGGTGAACCTGACGAAGGTTCCCGCGGTGTTCATCGAGATGGGCAATCTGTCGAATCCGGCTGAGGCTGCGGCACTTTCGGCCAAGGATGGCCAGCTCAAGTATGCGATGGCGGTCACCGACGGCATCCTCGACTACGTGCGCGGTCCGGCGGCCGCCCCTGCTCCGGCGCCGGCCGCCCCCAAATCGGCGGCACCGAATTCGGCAGCTCCCGACACGGCACCGCCGAGCTCGGCGGCACCGAACGCGGCACCCAACTCGACGACGCCATCGACTCCCGACAGCGATGCCGACGGTCTGGCGACGGTCATCCCGTTCATCCAGCAGTTGCTGGGCACCGACGACCCGAAGGCGATCACGCAGTTGCTGCTCGGCCAGGGGCAGGACGTCTCCGCCCAGGTGCTCAAGGCGATGCTGACGGTGGTCTACGGGTTGTTCGGCGGCAAGCTGCCGATCGGCTGAGGGCCTAGGCTGTGGTGATGGGGCTCAAGGATCTGATCGTCATGCCGACACCCGTGCCCACGTTGCGGGAGCGCATCGTGCTCATCACCGGCGCCGCCTCCGGGATCGGCCGGGCGACCGCGATCGCCGCGGCCGACGACGGTGCCCAACTGATTCTGACGGATCTCCATGCGGACCCGCTCGACGACGTCGTGCGAGAGATCACCGGCAAAGGTGGGGCGGTGCTCTACCACCAGGCGGGCGACATCTCGGATTACGACTGGGTCCGCTCGTTCGCCAATCAGGTGGACGCCGAGGTCGGGGTGGCCGACGTCGTCATGAACATCGCCGGCGTGTCGGCGTGGGGGACCGTGGAGAATCTCGAGCACCGGCATTGGCGCACCATGGTGGATGTCAATCTGATGGGTCCCATCCATGTGATCGAATGTTTTGTCCCGCAGATGATCCGGCGCGGGCACGGTGGGCATCTGGTGAACGTGTCATCGGCGGCGGGGTTGCTGGCGCTGCCGTGGCACGCGGCCTACAGCGCGAGCAAGTTCGGTCTGCGAGGGGTGTCAGAGGTCCTTCGCTTCGACCTGCGTCGACACCGCATCGGAGTGTCGTTGGTGTGCCCGGGCGGGGTCGACACGCCCTTGGTCGACACGGTGGAGATCGCCGGCATCAACCGTGACGATCCGCGGATCAAGGCGCAGATCGCCCAGTTCCACAAGGTCGCGGTCACGCCCGAAAAGGCTGCCGCGGCAATCCTCAAAGGCATTCGGAAGAATCGTTTCCTCGTCTACACCTCGTTCGACATCCGCTTCGGGTACTGGTGGGCGCGAAAGTTCGCCCTGCCTTACGAGATCCTGATGCGCGTGGCCAACGATCGGTTCGATCATCTGGCCCGGGTCAGCGCGCGGTCGCTCGAACGCAAGGCCGCCGCGCAGAACGGCACCGACATCTCTTCCACATGAGCCGCGTGTTCCGCAAGGACCGCCGCGACGTCGATCCGGACTTCTTTCGCGCCGAGGCTGCTGGTCTCCGATGGTTGGGTGACGGCGGGGGACCGGTGGTCGAGGTGCTCGCCGTGGGTGAGGATTTCATCGAGCTGGAACATCTGACGTCGACACGCCCGGCGGAGACACCGGCACGAGATCTCGGGTCGGCGCTGGCACGGATGCATGACGCGGGCGCGTCCGGATTCGGTGGTCCCCCAGACGGTTACGACGGCAGACAGTTCATCGGTGAGCGTCCACTGAGTACGCGTGTGCACGACCGTTGGGGTGTGTTCTACGCCGAGGAGCGGGTGCTGCCATATCTCCCGCCTGCGATCGAGGCCGGGAATCTCGGCCCCGAGGACGCGGCTGCGACCCACGAGGCGTGCGCGCTGCTCGCGGGCGGTGCCTTCGATGACGACGATCCGCCCGCGCGACTCCACGGTGACCTGTGGACCGGCAATGTGGTGTGGACCGCGCAGGGAGCCGTGCTCATCGACCCGGCCGCGCACGGCGGGCACCGCGAAACCGACCTGGCGATGCTGGCGCTGTTCGGTTGCCCGCAGCTCACCGAGATCCTGGCGGGCTACCAGCGTGAGCACGCCCTGCGTGCCGGCTGGGAGGACCGCATCGCGCTCCACCAACTGCATCCGCTCGCGGTGCACGCCGCGGGCCACGGTCCGTCGTATGGGACGGCGCTGGGACGGGCGGCACGGGCCTGCGTCGCGCTGGCCGAGCGTGGACGATAGTTTCACTTCGTGACACTCGACCGCGGCACGCTCATCGTCGCAGCCACGCACGCCGAGGCGCGCTACGTCCCGACCGGGACGCGCGTCCTCATCACCGGTATCGGCAAGGTCCGTGCCGCGACGGCCCTGACCAGAGTGCTCGCAGGCGCCGGCGACGAACCCCCGGTCCAGCAGGTCGTCAACGTGGGCACCGCGGGCGCACTCCACGATCACCATTCGGGGCTCTTCGTGCCCTCGACCGTCATCGAGCACGACATCAGCAGCACCGAATTGAGGGCGATGGGTTATCCGATCGTCGACGCCTGGGAGATGCCCGGCGGCGACGGCAGCGTGCTGGCGTCCGGCGACACCTTTGTCGCTGACCTGGCCCGGCGCGCGACGCTCGCCGCTAGAGCCGATCTGGTGGACATGGAGGCCTGCGCGATCGCACATGTGAGCGCGGAGTTCGGCGTGCCCTGTCGAGTGGTGAAGGTGGTCAGCGACGGCGCCGACGAAGCGGCGATGGACTGGCCGTCACTGGTCGACGACGCGGCAAGGCGGCTCGGACGGTGGTTCGACAGCGTCACACGGGTGTGAGCGTCAGTCAGCCGCGATAGCGTGCGCGGGTGGACGGATACCGCGATGCGGACGCCTGCGGCGTCGCCGACTCGTAGCGCGGATGATCGGCTGCTGCCGACGGCGTCCGTCGGCGGGCCGCCGCACCGGCCGTCGGGCGGGCTTCGGTGGCCGGCGGCGCGATGGTCTCGCCGATCGATTCCTCACCGGACCCGAGGAGCTCGCCGGCCTCTGCACGTTGGACCGCCCCGGCAGTCGAGCGGCGTTTGGTCGCCTGCGCTGGGTCGGGGGTGGCGCGTTTGGTGCTCTCGGGGCGCTTGCTCTGTTTGGTGGCCGCGGCGGCGCGGGCCGACGGACCGTCGGCGGCCTTTTGGCTCTTCGCGACACCATCGGCCGAGCCGCCCGCGGCCGGCCGTGGGCGCCGCGTTTTCTGCGCCGCGGAGGAAGGCTTTCTCGGCTCGCCGGATTCGGCCGAGCGCGCCTTGGAGGCGACTGGACGAGAAGCGCGCTTCGTGGCGGTACGGGAGCCGGCGGACTTGGCGGGAGTGGGCTTGGGTTTCGCCGCCCGCCGCCGGCCGACGCCGGTCGAACGATCCCGGGTGAGGTACCACCGCGCGGCCACCAGCCCGAGCGTCACCAGGAACGTCAGCAGCATCCAGGGAAATGCGTCGGCGATGGGGAGCAGGACCTTGAAGACGAGGCTCTTCAGACCGGATGAGGCCTGGTCGGCGTTGAGGCCATAGAGCGTGATGACTCCGACGAGGAATGCGATGAGGGGCGGCTGCGCCGCGGCGGTGAACAGAGCACGGCGCCGCACGGCGAGCGCTGCGGTCACGCAGCCGACCAAGTAGCAGAACTTGAAGATTCCGCCGAGGGCGTCGGTGTTGCTCGCATCGATCGCCGCACCGATGCTCGTGATGACTGTGGCCACGAGCACACCGCCCCACCACGGGAGGCCGCGTACCGTCGGCAGCACGGATTGCTGATCCAGCGGTACTGCTGATCGCTGTTGCGGGGCAGAAGACACATCTAGACGGTACCGGTTAACCCCCCGAAAACTGTTAACCGCCGGGTGATGTTGCCCATCGCCCTGTTTCGGCGGTGTCGTCGCTGGTCCGGATGCCTCCGGCGGTGCGGACGGTGATGTCGATCGGGGAGGCCGCAGTGTGCTGCGCCTCACCCTGGAGGGCGTCCAATTCGGCCAGTTTGCGAGCTGTGACGCCTACGCGAGCATCGACGGCACCGACCGTCGAGTTGAAGGAATCGACGGCTCGGCGCAGCGACCCGCCGAGCTTGTCGAGGTGACCGAGCACGCCGCCGAGGCGGTGGTGGAGTTCTGTCCCGAGTTGGTGGATGACGGCGGCATCGCGCGCCATCGCGTCGTGCCGCCAGCCGAGCGCGACCGTGCGCAGCAGCGCGACGAGCGTCGCCGGCGTTGTCAGTACCACGTTCTTGCTGAACCCGAATTCGATCAGATCACCGTCGGCCCGCACCGCGGCCTCGAGGACCGGATCGCTCGGTACGAACAGCACCACCATCTCCGGCGTGTTGTCGAAGGCCGACCAGTACGCCTTCGACGACAGCTGTGTGATGTGGGCGCGGACGGCGCGCGCATGATCGCCGAGAAGCCGGTCGGCGACGGCCGGATCGGGTTCCTCGACGGCGGCCAGATACGACTGCAGTGGCACCTTGGCGTCCACCACGATGTTCCGCTCACCCGCGAGATGGACGACCATGTCGGGCCGGACCGCTCCCGATGATCCCTCCGCGGACACCTGGGTCGAGAAGTCGCAATGTCGGGCCATGCCGGCCAGCTCGACGACACGTTCGAGCTGTAGCTCGCCCCAGCGGCCGCGGACCTGCGGCGTGTGGAGTGCGTTCGCGAGTTGTCGGGTCTGGTCGGTCAGTTGTGCCGAGACGGCGTGCATGCCGCGCACCTGTTCGGTGAGCCCCGAGTACGCACTGATGCGGTGGTGTTCGGTTCGGCGCAACTCCTCGGAGAGCTGGCCGAGCACAGCCCGGAGCGGGTCGACGATGTGTGAGACCTGCGACCCGATGGCCGAGGATTGGCGCCGCGCCGCATCCTCACTCGCGGACGAGAGCGAACGGGCCGCGAGATCGTGTGCGGAGCGGACGGACTGGAGCTCGGCACGGGTCGCGGCGAGGGCAGCGGCCGAGCGGGACGCGTGCGCGAGCCACCCGAGCAGTCCGCCGAGGGCCAGGCCGGCGATCAAGGCGACGATCACTGAGGCATTCATGACCGTCATGGTGCTCGACGGGTCCGACAGTGGGACGGGACCTCGATCTCCGGTCTGGCCGCGCGGTCACTCGTCCGCGAGCACCTCACGATCGAGCAACGAACGCTTCACGTCGAGTCCGTAGCGGAATCCGCCGAGTGAGCCATCGGTGCGCAACACCCGGTGGCAGGGACGAACAGCGCAGCGGCGTTGCGTGAGCACGCCGCCGCGGCTCCGCGGATCGCCGTGGGCTTGCCGGAGAGCCCGGCGAACTCGGAGTAGGTCACCGGGGCGCCGGGCGCCACGGTCCGCAGCACCGACCACGCGTGTTCGAGGAACGGGCCCGAATGCTGGACGACCTCGACGTTGTCGAGGGCATCGAACGCCCCCGAGTAGTAGGAGTCGACGCGCTCACGGAGTCCGTCGAGTCCGTCGCGCCGCAACTGCTCGGGCCGGATGGACCGGTGTACGAGCGCGGTCAGGTAGTCCGGATCGTCGGTCCAACCCGAGGCAAGGACCCGGTCGGCGTCATCGGCGACGACGGTGAACGCGCCGTCGGGCGTGGGGATCGACGTCCAGCGGGCGACGCTGGTGGTCGTCGCGGGGGTCGAGATCGTGGATGTCATCGTGCTCCTTCTGCAGGCTCGTCGAGTCGCTGCCGACGAGTCGATTGGGTCGATCGCGTCTGCGCCGCTCGGGCAGTTCGCGATCGCGAGGTCGGGGCCCGCGTGGAATGGTGCGTCGACGTCTGCTCGCTCGTGATCGTTCGGGTCAGTATCGGCTCGGTCACCGACAGTCGGTGGCGCCAGAGATGCATCGAGGCATACGAGCGCCACGGAGCCCACGCGGGAGCGCCGTCGGCGAGATCGATGCCCACCTCGGTGGCGGCCCGCGCGACCACGAGGTCGCGGTCGAGCAGGATGTCGGGCTCACCGGTGACCCGCATCGCCACATAGTCGGCGGTCCAGGCCCCGATTCCCGGGAACTCGAGCAACGCGGACCTCAGGTCGGCGGCCGTGCGGCCGGGGTGCAGCTCCAGATGGCCCCCGGCCAGGGCCTCGGCGACGGCGAGAACGGCGTCGATCCGACGCCTCGGTCCGGTCAACACCCGGTGTCCGTGTTCGGCGATGGTGGCCGCGTCGGGAAAGAGGGTCCAGGCCGGCGCCGGAGCGCCTTCTGTCTCCGCATTCAGGTGCCACGGCACCGGCTCTCCGAGAGTCTCCACCAGGCGCGCAGTGTGATGGCGGGCCGCCTTCACGCTGATCTGCTGCCCGATCATGGTCCGGATCAGGGTCTCGGTCGAGTCCACTGATCCCGGGACACGCAGACCGGGCGCGGCGTCGACGAGTGGGGCCAACGACGGGTCGTCGCGCAGAGCGATGTCGATGCTGACCGGGTCGGCGTCGAGATCGAGCAGTCGTCGGAGTCGGTTGACCGCCACACCGAGGTCGCGCATGTCGAGGTGGGTGATGGTCGCGGTCATGTGCGTGGCCGCCGGTTCGACGGCGGCCAGGGCGGGACCGTGCGGGAGTCTCATCGTGCGTCGATAGCGCCAGGAGTCGCTGTCGGTGTCGTCCACCAGTTCGCCGCCCGGGACTGCGTGTGCCAGCAGGAACCAGTGCAGCCAGCGGGTGTCCAGGGGCATCCGGTGCGCGAGGCGCAGCGTCACCTCCCCGACGGCACCCTGCCCGGCCACACCCGCCGGCGACGGCAACTTCCGCAGCCGCGTGGGGGTCAGGCCGAAGACCTCGCGAATGGTGTCGTTGAACTGGCGGATGCTGGTGAAACCGGCAGCGAACGCGATGTCGGCCATCGGCATCGGCGTGCACTGGATCAGCACACGCGCCGTCGCGGCGCGGTGGGCGCGCGCCAACGCGAGCGGTCCGGCCCCGAGTTCGGTGGTCAACACCCGGTTCACATGGCGTGGCGTGTAGCCGAGCCGGGTGGCCAGTCCATCGACACCCTCCCGTTCCACCACGCCGTCGGCGATCAGTCGCATGGCGCGTGACGACAGGTCCGCTCCCGCGTTCCAGCGCGGCGAACCGGGCACCGCGTCGGGAGCACAACGACGGCACGCCCGGAACCCCTCGTGCTGGGCGGCGGCCGCGGTCAGCACGAAATGCACGTTCTCCGCGCGGGGTGTCAGCGCGGGACACGACGGCCGGCAATAGATCCCGGTGGTGTGGACGGCGACGAAGAACTGGCCGTCGAACCGGGCATCCCGCGACGAGACCGCGCGGTAGCACCGATCGAAGTCGAGAGGCCGGGGGAGGTGGATCGTCGTGGTCACCACACCACTCTGACACCGTTCTCCGACCGAATCTGGCGGGAATCGGACATGGCCGTCCGGCCCATATCGAATTGAGGGAATTGGTGACGTAGATAACAATTCCTGGCACGATGAGCCCATGAACACACCGTTCACGGGTGCCCGACACCGAGGTCGGCACGAACTCCCGTTGTCGGAATTCCCGGCATGGGGACTCGAGATCATGATGGGCCTGTACGGACCCGAGACCGTGCAGCACGCAGCGCAGCAGGACCCGCCGAGCCCGGGCGTCTCACCGCGGCCGGCCGACGACCTCGCCGAGTTAGCGCCGGAAGAGACCGCGCCGACATCGCCCTGTGTGCAGCAGCCGCTGTCGCCGCTCGTCCTGCAGCTCGAGGCGGTCAACGAACTCGTTCGCTACGTCGAACGCCGCATCAAGCGCCACCACCCGAGCTGACCTGCCGGGTGTGACGCGCGTATCGGCCGACACACCCGCGGATCGACGCGGACTCGCGCCCTTTGTGTGACGATCTCTGCGTGACAGAGAAATCGGGCGTGCCCGACAGCTCGGCCAGTCCCACCGCCGCCGCCGGGCGTCGGTATCCGACCCGGGCGGGGGTCGTTCTCGCGGGGCTGAGAGCCAGTTCGATCGTCGCTCTGCAACTCGTCCTGGTGGTCGCGGCGCTGTGGATCGTGTTCTGGCTGCTCGGCAAGTTCTGGGTCGTCCTCCTGCCGATCCTGTTCGCCATCATCGTCTGCACGGTGTTGTGGCCTCCGGTTCGCTGGATGCGCAAGCGTGGCGTTCCGCCCGCGGCGGCGTCGTTGGTGATGATGCTGCTCGGCGTCGGGGTGCTGGCCGGGGTGATCAGTCTGATCGTGCCGTCCATCGTGCGGCAGGCCCCCGAGCTCGCATCGCGGGCGACCGACGGCGTGCACAAACTCCAGGACTGGATTCAGGGCCCGCCGCTGAACGTCAAGGACGAGCAGCTCGACAACATCGTCAACACGGTCACCGACAAGCTGCAGTCGAGCGCCTCGAGTATCGCGGCCGGTGTGTTCAGCGGTGTCGGTACCGCTACGTCGATACTCGTCACGCTGTTCACCGCCCTCATCCTGGTCTTCTTCTTCCTCAAGGACGGACCGAAGTTCGTCCCGTGGCTCGACCGTACGGTCGGTCAGCCGTCGGGGGCCCACATCGGCGAAGTGCTCACCCGCATGTGGAACAGCCTTGGCGGCTTCATCCGGACCCAGGCGATCGTGAGCTTCGTCGACGCGACGCTGATCGGTGCCGGCCTGTTCATCCTCCAGGTGCCGTTGGCGGGCGTACTGGTGGTGATCACCTTCCTCGGCGGGTTCATCCCGATCGTCGGTGCGTTCGTCGCGGGCGCTCTCGCGGTCCTGATCGCCCTGGTGTCGAACGGCCTGACCACCGCGCTGATCGTGCTCGGGATCATCCTCGCCGTCCAGCAGCTCGAGGGGAATGTGTTGCAGCCGTGGCTGCAATCGAAGTCGATGGACCTGCACGCGGTGATCGTGCTGCTCGCGGTGACCCTGGGCGGCACCCTCTTCGGCATCACCGGCGCGTTCCTCGCGGTGCCCGCCGCCGCGGCCATCTCGGTGGTCCTGCGCTACCTGAACGAGCAGATCGCACTGCGCGCCGGGGAGACGCTGCCGCCCGAGGGCACTCCGGTGACCTCACACCGGGGTGTCCCCGACGACGAGCCGCCGCCCGACGCCCCGGCCGACGATCCCGGCACCGCCACGAGCACCTGACCCTGCCCCCGACCCCGCCGACAGCAACCCCTTTTCCGCCGACAGCAACCCCTTTTCCGCCGACGGCAACCGTATTTTCGCCGACAGCACCGACGTCGCCCGCCGATCGACGACCCGCGGCGGATAGACTGGTCGCCCGTGAGTCTCACCCTCGGAATCGTCGGCCTTCCCAACGTCGGCAAGTCGACCCTGTTCAACGCGTTGACCCGCAACGACGTGCTGGCCGCGAACTATCCGTTCGCGACCATCGAGCCGAACATCGGTGTCGTCGAGCTGCCCGACAAGCGTCTCGACCGCCTCGCGGAGATCTTCAGCAGCGAACGCATCCTGCCCGCGACGGTCTCCTTCGTCGACATCGCCGGCATCGTCAAAGGTGCGTCCGAGGGCGAGGGGATGGGCAACCAGTTCCTCGCGAACATCCGTGAGGCCGACGCCATCTGCCAGGTCGTCCGGGTTTTCGCCGACGACGACGTGGTGCACGTCGACGGCCGGGTCGACCCGCTCTCCGACATCGGGGTGATCGAAACCGAGCTGATCCTGGCCGACCTCCAGACCATCGAGAAGGCCCTGCCGCGCCTGGAGAAGGACGCGCGCAAGAACAAGGACCTCGCCGAGACCGTCGCGGCCACCCAGAAGGCACAGGAGATCCTGAACGAGGGCAAGACCCTGTTCTCCCAGAAGGACTCGTTCGACCTGTCGGCGGTCCGCGAACTCCACCTGATGACTGCGAAGCCGTTCCTCTACGTCTTCAACGCCGACGAGTCGGTGCTCACCGACGACGCCCGCAAACAGGAACTGCGCGACAGCATCGCGCCTGCCGACGCCGTTTTCCTCGATGCGAAGGTGGAGAGCGAACTCCTCGAGCTCGACGACGAGGATGCGCAGGAACTCCTCGATTCGATCGGTCAGACCGAGCCCGGACTGCGGTCGCTCGCCCGCGCCGGCTTCCACACGCTCGGCCTCCAGACCTATCTGACAGCGGGACCGAAGGAATCGCGGGCCTGGACGATTCATCGCGGCGACACCGCCCCCAAGGCGGCAGGCGTGATCCACACCGACTTCGAGAAGGGCTTCATCAAGGCCGAGATCGTGTCCTTCGACGACCTCGATGCCGCGGGCACGATGGCCGCGGCAAAGGCTGCGGGCAAGGTGCGCATGGAGGGCAAGGACTACATCATGGCCGACGGTGACGTGGTGGAGTTCCGCTTCAACGTGTAACGACTCCATCGGTCGACGCTGATCGTGCGCGAGCCTTTTCACCAAACCTGCGCACGACGCGGCGTTCGTCGTTCATACTGCGCCCGTGATGCGAACCAAGCGTGCATACTTCGCTGTCGTCTCGGTCGTGCTCGCCACCGTGGGATTGCTGGTCGCAACTCCGGGGTCCGGTGACGCCGCGCCGTCGGGTTGGCGATACACGATGGTGGCGTTCAGCAGCGCCGCCGACCGTGACATGGATGTCTACGAGTCGCCCGATGGCACGCGCTTCCAGCTCGCCCGGAAATCGGCATATCGGCCGCCGGCGGGGCGGGTGCGCGACGCGAGCATCTTCCGGAACGCCGACGGGTGGTACTACATCACCTACACCACGGCAGATGGCGCCAACATCGGGTTCGCACGCAGCAGGGACCGCCTGAACTGGACTTTCCTGCAGAACTATCCGGTCCCGCTGTGCTGCGCGTTCCTGCCCGGCACGGGCGACGGTAAGGGTCTGGGTTCGTCGAGCGGGCCGGGCTCCTCGGGGTCGGCCGGGTCCAGCGACGGTCCGTCGCTGTCGCCTTTCACCACCAAAGCGTGGGCACCCGAGTGGTTTGTCGAAGGTGGCCGGGTCAACGTCATCCTGTCGATGTCGACCGGGGGCGGCTTTGTGCCGTACCTGATGACCGCACTCGAGCCGTCACTGCGGTTGTGGAGCCCGCCTGTGCCGATCGCCGGGATCGGGGCAGACCACATCGACACCACGGTGGTGAAGGTCGGCGCGACCTACCACGCGTTCACCAAGAACGAGACGAAGAAGGTCATCCAGCACGCGGTCGCGTCGTCGCTGGTCGGGCCCTATCGATTCGTCGCACCAGGGAATTGGGGCACGTTCGTCGAGGGCCCGGCGGTGGTCCAGCTACCGAACGGCGCCTGGCGGATGTACCTCGATGCCTACACCCGGGGGAAGCAGCTGTACTCCGACAGCAGGGACGGGTTGCGCACCTGGTCGCCGGTCAGAGAGCTGCCCGGGATCTCCGGCATGGTGCGGCATGTCGGCGTGATGCGCGAGGCGGCGTGACCGCGACAGACCATCAGACCGCGTGGTCGCTCGAGGTGCTGCTCGGCCTGTTCGACGTCGAGCCCGGTGAGCGTGATCGGTTCACCGGGGCGACCGGGATCGAGGGGGAGGAAGGTCGCGTGGTGGTGGAGGGCACCCAGGTGCTCGCGCAGGCAATCGTGGCCGTCGCCAAGCGGTTCGGTGACAAATCGGTCCGATCGGCTCAGGCGGTGTTCGCGCGGGCGGTGACGGTGGGCCCGCCCGTCGAGTTCGACGTCGACGTCGTGCATGAAGGACGTTCGGTCGCGACCGCTGTCGTCACGGCCGCGCAGAACGGTAAGCGGTGTGCCACGGTGACCGTCCTCGCCGACGTCCCGACCGGAGACCTGATCGCTCACCACCTCCCACGTCCCGCGGTCGCCAAGCCCGACGATGCTTTTGCGGCACGAATGCCGTTGCCCGGCCGCGAGGTTCGTCTCGTCGACGTGGAGGAGGTGAACAGCCCCGACGAGGTGGGACCGCCCGAGCTGTACGCCTGGCTCAGATATGATCCGGTGCCACAGCGTGATGACCTGGCCAAGGCGCTGCTGGCTCACTTCACCGGCCACCTCGGCATCTCCACCACCATGCGGGCCCACGCCGGGATCGGTACCAGCCAAGCGCATCTCACGGTGTCGACCGCACCGATGACGATCGCGATCAGCTTTCACGAGCCGGTCCGATGGGACGGGTGGATTCTCTACTCGCATGAGAGCACCCAGGTGGGTGCCGGCATGTCTTATGTGCGCGGCACGGTGCACACCGAGGCGGGCGCCCTCCTCGCCTCGTTCGTCCAGGACGGACTCATCCGCCCGTTGCGTACATCGGACGCCGCAGTGGCGTCGCGGGCCAGGCTGTAACCGCGCCCTAGCTCTCGCAGCCGCAATCCGCGACACGGGTCGCACCGGCCGGAAGCTCGGCGAGCACGTCGGCCTTGGCCGGGTCGAAGCTGAGAAGCCCTCGGATGACGGTGCTTTCCGGCAGCACGTCCTCGTAGCTCCACGCGACGTTCTCGACGACGGTGTCGCCGAAGACCACCGACCAGTACGTGGCGGTGCCCTTGTAGTTGCAGTAGGTACTGAGGTCACCGCGGCGCAGCAGATCGGTCCGCACATGCTCGGGAGCGACGTACAGTACGGGCTCCAGTGCGGTCTCGAAGACGATCACGGTGTCGGTGGTGTCGACCAGCGTCACGCCGGCGACGTCGACCCGCAGGCCCCGAGTGGTCGGACGGCAGTCGACGCGATGATAGGGATTCGGCGGATACCAGACCAGCTTGCGGCCTTCCTCGTACCAGGCGTCGACGGCATCCCACGGAACGTGGACAAATCCCGGTGCCTCGGGCTCGGGTTCGCCGGGCAGCTCGCCGACCTCATCGGCCGGAAAGGCATAGCTGAGGAACTGGCCGGGCCGGTGCACCATCACCGCCCGTTCGGTGTCGAGTACGGTCGCGCCGTCGCGAACCGCCTGGATGCGGCGCGGATGCGGCTCGACGAACACCAGATCGGGTGGGAGCGCCCCGGAGAACCATCCGGCCGGATTCCCGCTCAACGGCCCGCGTCCCGCGACCAGACTCATCGAGGTCCTCCCCAGACGTCATCGAGGGCTCGGACCCGGACATCACCACGCCCCATTGCTGTTCCACCTCCAGGTCGACAGACGACGAGTGCTCCCAGGTTAGCCGCCGCCAACCTGTGCGACCGGAAATCCCGGGTCACCGCGAGGGGTTGCTGCGCGACATCCCGTAGACGACGGCACTGCGTGCCGGTCGTCGGACGCCTCTGTACGGTGGCCACAGGACCAGAGAGCATGAACCGCGCACGATCTGAGCGAGAGGACATGCATGACAACGCCTGCGAAGACGGCCAAGAACCCCGACAAGGGTTACGTCGCGCTGCTCGGTTGGAGTCTCGGGGCCATCGAGGCCCTCGACCGATTCGACCGTAGATATGTGGTGGTGGCGCCCGATTGGGCGCACGAATATTGCGCTGAACACGACATTCCGTACGTGCCGTGGAATTTCGAACGCCTGAACGATCGGTCTCTCGAGATCGCCGAGACCTTGCAGGACATGGGTGTCGACGTCGCGATCCCACTTTTCGAGGAGACCGTCGAGTGGGCGGGGGCCATCAACTCGGTACTGATGAACAAGCCGCGCCTGTTCGGCCAGGCGATGCTGTTGCGCGACAAGGCGCTGATGAAACGCCGCGCTCAACTCGGCGGTATTCGTGTCGGCATCTTCGAGGAGGCGCACGACCGTGACGACGTGGTCCGGTTCCTCCGACGGGTCAACCAGACGCTGCTCAAGCTCGACGGTGACCCCAACGACCCGATCCACCTGAAGGCCTTCGACAAGGCCGGCTGCCTCGGTCATCGCGTGATCCGGACACCCGACGAGGTCGACACGATTCCCGAAGAAGAATTCCCGGTGCTGATGGAGTCCCACCTCGACGGCTGGGAGTTCGCGGTGGAGGCGTGGATCCACAACGGGAAGATCAAGTTCCTCAACATCTCCGAGTACGTGACCCTCGGGTACTCGGTGTTCGTCCCCGCCACCCCGGAGCTCGAGAAATACCGACCCGCGATCACGGCTCAGATCGAGAAGCTGATCAAGACTTTCGAGATCGACTTCGGCTTCGTGCATCCGGAGTACTTCGTCACCAACGACGGCGAGATGTACTTCGGCGAGGTGGCCTATCGCCCGCCGGGCTTCAAGGTGTTCGAGCTGCTGGAACGCGCCTACGGCTTCAACGCCTACCAGGCGCTGGTGCTCTCGTTCGATCCCAAGACCACCGAGGAGGAGATCGACGCGTTCTTCCCTCGGGAAGTGGTGGATGCGAGCGGCGTCGCGGGATGTTTCGGGGTCTATCCGCGCCGCCGCGTGGTGTCCAACCTGGAAATACCGGACGAGACGGCCGACGACGACTACTACGAGACCAACGATCTCGCAGAGCCGCTCGAGGAGACCGTCACCAAGCGCACGGCATTCGGCACCCACTGGGGTCTGCTGTACTTCTTCGGTGAGGATCCGTACCGGATGCGGGATCTACTCAAGCGACAAGAAGAACTCGATTTCTACGTATGAGATCTGCGCGGGGTCGCGATCGCGTGCCCGCTGCGGACCCTGAGGACAGCAAAGGGTGCTAGTGCCTTCTTTGGACGACACGGACTCGGGCCGGGCTCTGGCAACGCGGGTCGAGCAGCTCGATCACGCCACCGCGGCGATGCTCGAGGCGCCGGACTTCGCCAAGGTCGGCAAGGTGCGCCGGGTTCTCGACGCCCTGCGGCGGGTGCTCACCCAGGACGGCGGATGTGCCGCGGTGCGTGAGCGCGCCGGGGCGTTGGAGAGCGCGGGTGTCTTTGCCGGGTCCGACTGGGATCAGCCCGACATCCTGGTCCCGGCACTCGCCGGGACCAGCCTGCGCAGCGGTCACACCGACACGGTGATCCTGGAGTCGACCAGCGAGTTGCGGTTGGTCGCGATTGCCATGGGGGACTACGAGCACCCGGCCATGACGGCCGATGACGCGAGGCGATTCCTGTCGCAGATCTTGGCGATGAATCTCGATCTGCTGCTCGCGCCACCGTCGGAGGCCGACCGGGTACGGCAGGGGAGCGCCGCGAAGGTGACCCGTGCGGTGTTCGCCTACGTCGTCGATCAGGTGGGATACGACAGCGTCCTCGACGAACTGGTCGAGGAGATCTGGCGAATCCTCCGTCAGCGACCCATCCAGGTCGACCATGTGAAGGCGATGGTCACGCGGATCGCGATCCATCGCAACGATCCCGACGTCGACCTCGGCACGGCTGCCCAGGGCCTCGACCGCCTGACCACCGCTCTTTTCGGACCGACAGAAGCCTGCCGGGAGGACCCGGGCATCGAGGTCTATCTGTCGCGGGTGGCGGCGATGGACGCCGAAGGACTCGAGTTCGAGGCCCGTGGATTCGCGCGAGCGATGCACGACACCGGCCTCGTCTCCCCGTATCACGCGGCGCTGGCCCGATACCTGGTGGACGACAACGTTTTTCTCCTCCCCGAGGCGCTCGGTCTGTCGGAGGTCGGTCGCAATTGCCTACTCCGTTACACGGATCTGGTACTCGAGCTGATCACCCGGACCGTCGAACCACAGAACGCGCAATGTCTCTACGGCCTCGCCTTGTTGTTGGACCGGGGCATCCTGCACCAGCCGCCGGTGGTGCCGTCCCTGTGGCGGCAACTGGCGCTGAAGCTCGCTCCCTCGGTACGAGAGCGTCTGCATTCGGCATTCGGTCCGGCGGTGGCCCCCGAATCGTTGCTCCTCGGTGGCCTGCTGTCGATGCTCGGGCAGCCTTTGGGGGTCGGGCAGGGAGACAATCCGACGTGTCAATCGGCCCGCGCACTCTCG
This sequence comes from Gordonia sp. SID5947, assembly GCF_009862785.1. Taxonomy (NCBI): domain Bacteria; kingdom Bacillati; phylum Actinomycetota; class Actinomycetes; order Mycobacteriales; family Gordoniaceae; genus Gordonia; species Gordonia sp. SID5947. Next base: position 82,329 of record NZ_WWHU01000001.1, read on the forward strand.
ATGTGGGCCTACAACGATCCCGACTATCTGTTGCAGGTGGTGGCGTGGGCGGCCCGCGACGACGAGGTGGTCGCGCATTTCGAAGGTCAGCGAATCTCCTCGGTCGAGAGCGTCGGGGGTGTCGCGACCGCCGATCCGATCGATCTGGATCCCGTTTCTCTCCTGGTGGTTCCGCATCTCGACCGCATCTACGCGGAGATGGTCCGGCGGTGTGCCGACCGTCCCGGCGACCCACACCGGTGGGTGAATCCGGAGTTCCACGGGTGGTGGTCGGCGCGCGGCTTCCGGATCAACGTCGACGTCGCGACCGGCGACCTCATCGCCCTCGAGGACTTCATCCGGCAGTTCTATGCGGCCTATCACCCCGGCTACAACGGCAATCAGCCGCTCATCCACCCACAGCCCGCGGGGATCGCGTTCACCGACAGCGCGGCGCGCTACGTCGGCTGGCATGCGATCACGATCCTGCGGGTCGCGACGGACCCGAACGGCGATATCCGGGTCTACTTCTTCAACCCCAACAACGACAGTGGGCAGGACTGGGGTGACACCGTGGTGGTCGGCACCGCGGGCAACGGCGAGCGGCCCGGCGAGGGATCGCTGCCATTCGAGCAGTTCGCGTCCCGGCTCTACATCTTCCATGCCGATCCACTCGAGGACGGTGCGATCGATGACGTCCCTGCCGACGATGTCGCACGGGTGGTCGGTTACATCGAACGCAGTTGGGGTGCTGATCGGATGGGCGCGCAGGCGGCGGTATCTGCCGGCAATCCGGAAGGAGCGTGACGGCTGCCGCGCGATGGCCGGCATCGATGTGTCGTCCCGGTCCTCTGCGGGTATCTCGGGAGCGACCGGTTGCGGTCGTGAAGGGAGGCCCTGGATGGGTTATGTCGGAGCAGGGGAGTTCGTCCCGGAGTCGCATGACCTCGCGTCGCTGGCGTCGGCCGCACGGTCTTGTCGAGGCTGCGACCTCTACCGAGATGCCGACCAGACGGTGTTCGGTGCTGGCTCCGTCGGGTCGACCATCATGTTCGTCGGTGAGCAGCCCGGTGACCAGGAGGATCGCGCGGGTGAGCCCTTTGTCGGGCCGGCGGGCAAGCTGTTCGATCGTGCGCTCGATGCTGCCGGGATCGACCGCGAACTGACCTATGTCACCAACGCGGTGAAGCACTTCAAGTTCACCAGGGCCGCGGGCCGCAAACGCCGTATCCATGACAAACCCAAGCACACCGAGGTCGTCGCATGTCGGCCGTGGCTGCTGGCCGAACTCGATGCGGTCAGCCCGCGAATCGTCGTCTGTCTCGGCGCGACAGCGGCGCAGGCCCTGCTGGGGCCGGACTTCCGGGTCACTCAGCATCGTGGCGAACGGTTCAATCTCGCCTCGGATGGCGATGTCGGATCAGGTCATGACGAGGATGTGCTGGCAACGGTACATCCCTCGTCCATCCTGCGCGGGCCCCGAGATCGTCGCGAGGAGGCGTTCGACGCCTTCGTCGCCGATCTCACCGCGGTCCGCGACCTCGTCGTCGACCGCTGAGCGGACGTCAGCGTCCGGTCCGGGCCGCCGCCCGCGTCCACGCCAGATATCCGAGACCGACGCAAGCGAACCAGACCGCGCCGACGACCAGTGCGATCCGTCCGTCCGCATCGAAGAACAGCAAGACGAACACCAGCGCGAGAAACGCGAGCGCGGCCCAGGTGGTGACCGGGGCACCGGGCACCCGGTAGTCCGACGCGGGCAGCTCTCCACGCGCCACCTTCTTCCGGTAAGCCATGTGACACACCAGGATCGTTCCCCACACCACGATGATGCCGACCGTCGACACCGAGGTGATGTAGGAGAATGCGTGATCGGGGTCGATCACGTTGACGACCACCCCGGCCACCATCACCGCGGCGCTGAGGACGATCCCCGCGAGCGGGACCCGACGCTCGGACAGCCGCGCGAGTTGCGGTGGCGCATCACCGCGCTGCGCGAGCGAGCGGACCATGCGCCCGGTGGAATAGATGCCGGAGTTGCACGACGACAGCGCAGCGGTCAGCAGGACGAAGTTGACGATCCCGGCCGCGCCGGGGATCCCGATGTACTCGAAGACCGACACGAACGGGCTCTGCCCCGCGTGGAAGTCGCGCCAGCTCCGCACCGACAGGATCACCACCAGCGAGCCGACGTAGAAGACACCGATGCGGAACGGCACGGAATTGATGGCCTTGCGCAAGGTCACACGGGGGTTCTGTGCCTCGCCGGCGGTCACGCCGACGAGTTCCACACCCACGTAGGCGAACATCACGATCTGCAGGCTCAACAAGGCATTGGTGGATCCGGTCGCGAAGAAGCCGCCGTCGCTCCACAGATTCGTCACCGAGGGCCCGGTGTCGGGTCCGAGCCCCGAGATCGGCAGCAGCACACCGATACCGACGATGATCATGCCGAGGATCGCGGTCACCTTGATGGCCGAGAACCAGAACTCCGCCCGACCGAACAATCCCACGGAGATGAGGTTCGCCCCGAACAGGACGATAAGGGCGACCAGGGCTGTCACCCACACCGGGATCGCCGGCCACCAGTAGTTGACATATTTACCTGCCACGGTGATCTCGGCCATGCAGGTCGTGGTCCACACCGCCCAATAGGTCCAGCCCTGGCTGAAGCCCGCGAACCGCCCGAGGAATTCGTCGGCATACTCGCTGATGCCGCCCGAGATGGGTCGGTAGATCAGCAACTCTCCGAGGGCACGCATCACGATGAAGATCGCCAGGCCCGCGAGTGCGTAAGCGAGGATGAGGGCGGGGCCGGCTTTCTCGATCGCGCCGCCGGAACCGTAGAACAGTCCGGTGCCGATCGCGCCGCCGATCGCGATCATCTGAACCGTCCGGGTGGTCAGACCCCGCTGATAGCCCTCGTCGCCCGCCGTGGATACCCGGACATCGAGGTCTTCGTTCGCCACCACATCGACTCCCTCAGAATTGTGTGCCGTCAGCGGCCCAATCTAGACGCCCAGATGTGCACCCGATCACGCAGGCATCGCCATTTCGGGCGATACCCCGTCGACTGTCCGATTGTTCCGAATCAGCAGGCGCCCGTGTCGGATTCGTCCTTTTTGGGTGGAAGGCCGTGATCGTCGGCACGTGCATATGAATGCGGCGTGAGCGGCTCGCCGCGTCAACTATTGACGTGACACCCCCCCTGACACCGCATTCGTATCAACGACTCACATCCGCGGGGCGCGTCCTCTCGCGAGATCGACGAGAGATCTGATGTCCACGGCCCGCGCCCGGCGGCGCGCTGCGGCCGCCCGATTGCCGGCCGGGACCAGCAGACGCAGTCCCTTCGGGTGACTGCGGAACCGTAGCGGTGCTGCCAGATCCAGCGGCTCGCCGTCGATGCCCACGGACGTCTGCTTGCCGTGCGACCGGATCTCGAACGTCTCGGTGGTGAACTCATGCCAGAAGGGACTGGTCTTGCGCAGTCCGAGTGCGGATCGGGTCATCAGCCGTGCGGCCTCGGATCCCGTCGAGGTCGAGATCGCGATGACCCCGAGCCGGCCGGTGTCCAACGCCCGCCGCCCGGCGGCGTCCAACGAAGCTGATGCGGTGTAGGGATTGTTCGACACCAGGATGACGAACGACCCGTCGATCTCGTCGCCGTCGGGAGAGGTGAACTGGAGATCGAACGGCTCGGCGGTGCGTCCCAGCAGGTCGGGCAGCATCGTGGCGACCGTCTGGGCTTTGTCGGCTCGATAGGAACCCTCGCGCACGATCGACGCGTAGATGCCCAGCGAGACGTTGTTGACGAACAGCCGGTCGTTGACCGTGGCGTAGTCCACCCGCCGCTCGACGGCATCCCGAAAAGCGAGCAGACTCGCCGTCGGATCGGCACGGTCGAGTCCGAGGTCGAGCGCGAAGTGATTGCGTGTGCCGGCGCTGACACACACGAAGGGGAGGTCGTTCTCGACGGCCACCGATGCGACGCGAGCCTGTGATCCGTCGCCACCCGCCATGCCGAGGCAGTCGGCGCCCCGTGCCACGGCCTCTCGTGCCAGCTGGTCGAGATCATCGTCGGGGCCGAGGACGACCGTCTTGACGCCCAGGTCTCTCGCAGCGGCGACGATGCCGAACCGATCGACCTTCCCGCCGCCGGACCTGGGGTTGCAGATCAGCACCGGATGACCCGGGCGGCGGATTTCCCTGCTCCTATCGAGGGCGTGCAGATCCGGCACCAGCGCGTGCCGGGCGCATGCCGTCGCGACGGTCAGCACGGCAACGGTCGCGAGGAGTCGCGCCACCGCGGTGGCGGCGTCGGTGAACACCTGTGTCAAGGCGGTGGCAATGACGACCAAGCCCAGCGCGACCGCGACCGCGCCGCCGGTGCGACGTAGGGCGCGCTCGGTGACGACCCACCACGCGCCGGCGACGGCGACACCGAAACCGAGGAGGCCGATCACGAGGTCGAGTCCCCGGGTGAGCAGGAACATGACGACCACCACGGCGAGCACGGCAACGCCGACGAGAGCAATGGTGGCGCTGACACGGCGGTCGAGACCCGGTGTCGGGCCGGCGGCGGATTCCACGCGTCGGTGTCCCGCCTCGATCAGTGCGGGGTCAGCAGGAAGGTGCGCGCGCCCGCGGTGAAGGCGTTGTGCAGATCGTCGGGATCCGGAGTGCCGTCCGCGTCGAGTCCGATCTTGTTGAACGACGCGAACTGATGATTGTCGCGGCAGATGATGGCGTAGTGCTCGACGACGCTCGGTTCGTCGGTGAATGCCTCCACATCCGCGCTCCGCCGTCGCCCCATGAGACGTATGCCCACCGATTCGCCGGTCCTCAGGTTCTTGCCCCACCCGAACGGTGTGCCGATCAACAACTTCTCGCCGTGGGGTGTGTAGGCGACCGGGATGGAATAGTGCTTGCCGGACTTTCGCCCGACGACGTAGATGGTGATCAACCGGCGGCCGATGCCGCGGCTGATCAGTGGTGTGGCCAGCAGGCCACGGACGACGCGATTGGCCACGCCTTGCATCTTCATCGTCTGCGGCCGTTGGGATGTGGGTCCCGTCACCTGACCCAGGTTACACCCGGTAAGCGGCGCTGTCCCGGAGCTGATTTCGCATCCTGAACACGGCCTTCGTCAGCTTGTCCTGAGGTTTGGGACGGAAGCGATGCCGTTGCCGTGTTAGTTTCACAAGCGTACGAAGCGAACAAGGTGGATGAGTCGGTCGGAAGTGCGTATACCCGTGAAATCGGACGTCACAGAGAACGCGGGCAGAGCCTTTCCGGTCGCGATCGGAAGGCTGAGTCGATGACACTCTCGGTGTTGAAGAGGTCTGTGAGTACAAGAGCGGCAAGCATATTCGCGGTTGCCGCCCTGGTGGCGGGGAGCCTCGCGGCGTGTTCGTCCACCGATTCGGGTGGTGACGGCAACCTGTTGGAATCGCTACGCGAAAAAGGTGCGGTGACTGTGGGTTTCGCCGGCGAGGCACCGTATTCGTTTGAGGAGAACGGCGAGCTGACCGGCGCGACCGTGGCGCTGCACCGGGAGATCTTCCGCAACCTGGGAATCGATCAGGTCGAGGGCGTCAACGCGGACTTCGGCGCGTTGATCCCGGGCTTGCAGGCCAACCGCTTCGACGTGGTGAGCGCGGGTATGTCGATTCTTCCCGAGCGCTGCAAGCAGGCGGCCTTCAGCGATCCCGAGTTCAACTACACGACGGCCCTGATGGTGGGCAAAGGCAATCCCAAGGGACTGACGGACATGCAGTCCGTGGCCGGTAGTGGGGCGCGGCTCGCCACGATGACCGGTGCGATCGAGTCCGATTACGCGAAGAGCCTGGGCATCTCGAGCATGCAGGTCGCCACTCCCCAGGACGGCATGGATGCCGTCACCTCCGGGCGTGCGGACGTGTTCGCGCTGACCGGGATCTCGCTCAACTGGATGAAGAAGAACAATCCGGGTGCACCGGTCGACGTCACCCCGTCGTTCGTCGCCGTCATCGACGGGAAGCCCCAGGTGGGTGCGGGTGGAACCGTCTTCCGCACCGACGACAAGGAACTGCTCGATGCCTACAACGCCGAGCTCAAGAAGATAACGTCCGACCCGCAGAAGTATCTCTCGATCGTCGGGAAGTTCGGATTCACCGAGAAGGAACTGCCCGATCCGCAGCTGACCACCGCCGACCTGTGCGCGGGAAACATCTGAGGATGGTCGAGTAACCGACTGTGGGAGACAACTTCGACGCCTTCCTGGACGCTTGGCCGCGCATCCAGGAAGGTATTCTCACCACCCTCTATCTGACCCTCGGTGGCGCGGCCCTGGCGTTTGTCCTTGCCCTGGTGCTGGGTGTGTCGTCGGGCTCTCGTCACCTCGCGATCCGGGGCACCGCCCGGGTGATCGTCGAGTTCTTCAGGGGTACATCACTTCTGGTGCAGCTGTTCTGGTTGTTCTACGTACTGCCGCTGTTCGGATTCCAACTCGAGTCGATGTTCTGCGGGATACTGGCGTTGGCACTCAACTACGGCGCCTACGGTGCAGAGGTGGTCCGCGGTTCGTTGGGGGCGGTCCCCGCTCCGCAATGGGAAGCCGCCGTGGCGCTGAACTTCTCGTCGTGGCAACGCCTGCACCGGATCATCTTCCCCCAGGCGTGGGCGCAGATGATCCCGCCGATGACCAATCTGCTGATCCAGTTGCTGAAGGGCAGTGCGCTCGCCAGTTTCATCCTTCTGCAGGACCTGACGTATCAGATCGAACAACTGCGTCGGGGGACCGGCGACACGATCTTTTCCTTCGGGATCGGGTTGGTGCTCTACTTCCTCATCGCGTACGTGCTGACCCTTGTCATGAATCTGCTGGAGGTGCGGGCCAAGTCCCGTCTCGGGGTCGGCCCGTCGTTGCGTGAGGTACTCAGTCTGCGGCCTGAACGAATCGACGAGACCGTGGGAGTCGGCCGGTGAGCGTGGAGTGGAGTTGGCAGCGTGCCGCGGATTGTCTGCCGGTGCTGCTCGAGGGATTCAAGATCACGTTGCTGGCAACGGTCCTGGGTTTCGTGATCGCGGCGGCCCTCGGTCTGGTGATCGCCATCGTTCGACGCGTCGGCCCTCGGGTTGTCACGATCCCGCTGCGGATGATCAGCGAGTTCATCCGCCTGACACCGCTCGTTGTGCAACTGCTCTTCGCCTACTATCTCCTGCCTCAGTTCTCGGCACTGCAGATCGGTATCACCGTCTTGGGGATCCACTACTCGACGTATATGGCCGAGGTCTATCGCGCGGGCATCGAGGGGGTGCCCGCGGCCAGTGGGAAGCCGCCCATGCACTGTCGCTGCCCAGTCAGAGAACTTGGCGCGCAGTGATACTGCCGCAGGCCATCCGGGCCACCACGCCGGCCCTCGGCAACTACGCGATCTCCATGTTCAAGGACACGCCGTTCCTGTTCGCGATCACGGTGGTCGAGATGGTCACCGCTGCGCAGCAGTACGGCGCACGGACGTTCCAGTACCTCGAGCCCATCACGATTGCCGGCGTGATCTTCCTCGTCGCGAGCTACCCGACATCGATCCTCATCCGAAAAGTGGAGAAGTCCCTTGCCTACTGACGAGCACCCCTCGCCGGCCACCACGCCGGCGCGCCCCACCGACGACGGGTTGATGGTGGTCTTCGACAAGGTGGTCAAGAAGTTCGGCGACCACGTCGTCCTCGATCATCTCGACTTCACGGTGCGGCGCGGAGAACGGGTCGCGCTCATCGGCCCGAGCGGGTCGGGCAAGACCACCATCCTCCGCCTGCTGATGACCTTGGAGTCGTGCGACGACGGTGTGATCTGGGTCGAGGGCGAACCCCTGACACATCAGTACAAGGGTGACAAGCTCGTCGCGGCGACACCCAAGCATCAGCGCGCCGCTCGGTCGAAGATCGGCATGGTCTTCCAGCAGTTCAACCTGTTCCCGAACATGACAGTGCTGCAGAACATCACCGAGGCGCCGATCCATGTACTCGGCAAGAGCAAAGAGGAGGCAGTCGTGCGGGCGCGAGACCTGCTGGCCACGGTCGGCCTGCAGGACAAGGAGGACGCCCACCCCACGACGCTCTCCGGTGGGCAGCAGCAGCGCGTCGCCATCGCCCGTGCACTCGCGATGGATCCCGACATCTTGCTCCTCGACGAGGTCACCTCGGCCCTCGATCCGGAACTCGTCGCCGACGTGCTCGGGGTGCTCCGCACGATCGCCGAGTCGACCGACATCACAATGCTCATCGTCACTCACGAGATGGGGTTCGCCCGTGACGTGGCCGATCGGGTCCTGGTGTTCGACGCAGGCAAGATCGTGGAGGAGGGGACACCCGAGGCCATCTTCACCAGTCCGCGCGAAGACCGCACGAAGACCTTCTTGAAGGCAGTGCTGTCGCACTGATCCGGTGACGATCTCGCGGCCCCGTCGGTGTCGTTGCGGTGGACACCCCGCATCCGATGCGGTCAAGCTGGGGCGGTCCATCCGAATCGTCGAGGAGTTCCGATGACCACTCCGATCATGCCGAAGTCCGATGCTGCCGAGCTGATCGTCGCCGCCCGGATTCGCCAAGGTCTGTCCTGGGCCGACATCGCCGAACGGATCGACGCGCCGCTCGTCTGGACGGTGTCGGCCCTCCTCGGCAGCCATCCGGTGCCGCTGGAGAAGGCGACCATCGTCTGCGAACTCCTCGGTCTCGGTGAGGGGGTGATCGAGAGTCTGGTGCGTCAGCCGACCCGGATCGCCGACGATGCGGTCGCGACCGACCCGACCATCTATCGCTTCCACGAGGCGCTCGCCGTCTACGGACCGGCCCTCAAGGAGCTGATCCACGAGGAGTTCGGCGACGGGATCATGAGCGCGATCAACTTCAAGGTCGACTTCGCACGGCGTGCCGATCCGGACGGCGACCGGGTGGTGATCACTTTCGACGGCAAATTCCTGGACTATCGCTGGTAGCCGGTGTCGATTTCGGCGCATCTCGTTCGTCCTCCTGATGTGGCACCGACGACGGGCCACACTGAGGCGAGGAGGACACCATGCGCTACGCACTGCTCATCAACAACGCCGAGCCCGCTCCGGGCGAGATCACGACCGAGGCCGTCGACGAGATGAAATCGCTCATACGCGCGTATACCGATGCGCTGCACGCCGCCGGAGTGCTGGTGGCGGCCGAGATCCTCGCTTCGCCCGCGGCCACCCAGACGGTGACACGGCGCGACGGCGACCTTCGCGTCCAGCAGGGCCCGTTCGCCGAGACCAGAGAATCCCTCGCCGGCGTGTTCGTCATCGAGGTCCCCGATCGCGACGCCGCACTGGCGTGGGCTGAGAAGTTGCCCGCCACCCAGTACGCGGTCGTCGAGGTCAGACAATCCGTGCTGTCCTGCATCGACGGTGTCTGGTCGGACTGACGGCGGTCCCGTGCCGGCAGAGTTGATCTCCGCGGCGCGAGCGCACGCCGAGCGGGCGGCCCGGGAGTCCTACGGCCGCCTGCTCGCGGTGCTCGCCGCGGCCACGCGCGACGTGGCCGATGCCGAAGATGCGCTCGCGGACGCATTCGAGCGTGCGCTGGCCCGGTGGCCGAGCGACGGCGTGCCGCGCGATCCGGACGGTTGGTTGATGACGGTGGCCCGCAACCGGCAGCGTGACCGCTGGCGCTCGGCGGCGGTCAGGAACACGGTCTCGCTCGAGACTGTGCGCCCGGCCTCACGGCGAGGCGCCGGCGTGCCGGATGGTGAGGTGTCGGCCTTCCGGGACCGCCGCCTCGAGTTGCTCCTGGTCTGTACGCACCCCGAGATCAATGCCGCGGTTCACGCGCCGTTGATGCTCAACGCAGTGCTCGGGTACACGGCCGCGCAGATCGGCCATGCATTCGCGATCCCCGCGACGACGATGGCAGCCCGACTGGTGCGCGCGAAACGCCGCATCGCCGATCTCGGTTTGCCGTTCGAGGTCCCCGCGGTAGATCAGCTGACCGACCGGCTCGCACCGGTCCTCGAGGCGATCTATGCCGCCTACACCATCGAATGGCCGACGATGGCGCACGAACGTCAGGCCCTGCTACTCGGGCTCGGTGACGTGGTGGCCGAGGTCGCGTCCGGTAGTGCCGAGGCGCACGGTCTCGTCGCGGTGATGGAACTGTCGAGTGCCCGGCTTCCCGCCCGAACGGATGCCGACGGCCGCTTCGTGCCGCTACCCGAACAGGACCCGCGTCGTTGGGACGCGGACCTCATCGCCCGGGCGCATTCGCACCTGCGTATCGCGCACGGTCTCGGAGAGGTGGGTCGGTTTCAGCTGGAGGCGGCGATCAGCGCCGTTCACTGTGCCCGTGGCGTCGGCGCCGCTCCGGATTGGGCGATGTTGCTTCCCCTGCATGAGGCCCTGCAAAAGGTGTCACCGACGCTCGCCGGTGCGGTTGCCCTTGCGGCGGTGCTGGCCGAGACCGACGGCATCCCAGAGGGTCTCCGAAAGCTCGACGAGCTGGCCGGCGCCGACCGGTTCCAGCCCGCGTGGGCGACACGGGCATTCCTGCTGGAACGCCTCGGCCGCACAGAGGACTCCGTCGCCGCGCTCGACCGAGCCCTCGCCCTCACCGTCGATCCCGCGGAGCGAGCGCATCTCGAACGTCGGCGGGCGACATCGGGGGCAAGCTGAAACTGCGCTGAGAGACGGGTGTCGCGCAGTCACGATCCGCGGATTAGCCTCGATCTCAGGTCGGGTCTCAACTCCACGAGGAGGAACGATGAGTCATCCGACACTGCGCCGAGGCCTGGTCGCCACTGCGGCTGCGATCCTCGGGGCGACCGCTTTGGTGACCGCACCTGCGGTGTCGGCGGCCGACGAATCCGCTGGGTTGGATGTCGCGGGCGACATGGCGATCGCCCCGGGCATCCATGTGCTGAAGATCGAGGCGCACGGTGCGCGGACCGCGAACGGACAGACGACGGGAAGCTATCTGGCAACCGTTCTGGATGGCATGAATCCCACCCCGATACAGGTCCGCGGTCCCATCACCTGTCTCTATACCGCCGGTGACACGGCCTCCCTGATCTATCCGATCACCGGGTCGAACCCCGACATCATCCCGGCCGCGCTGCGCGGCGCGGCCGCGGTGCAGATCACCGTGCGCAAGGGATCGATGGGCGCGCCGAACCATGTCGGCATCATGGGTCCGATGCCGACGTCGTCGTTCAACGGTTGCCGGCCCGAGATGACCCCCTTCGTCTTCGACGGGACGATCGCCATCACGTGATCGGGTGCGGCGGGCGATGGCCGACGACGAGCCATCGGTCGGCCGGGCGTCGTTCTGTGTCGTGGCGCGGGGCCCGCTGCGGACAATCCGTCAGTTGCCGATGCCGCGCCGGGGCAGCAGAGTTGCGCCATGACCCTCGGCGCACCCCCTGAACATCCCGACGCGGCTGCCGTCGCTCCGCAGGCCGGCTATGGCAAGAAGGTCCTCGCTGTCGAACCGGGCGGCAACGAACCGATCTTGCTCGGCGCGCGACATGGTTCGCCACGCGGGCTGTTCTGGACCTGGACGGCGCCGAACCTCGAGTTCGCGACGATCTTCGTCGGCGTCATCTCGGTGCTGTATTTCGGTCTGTCCTTCTGGCAGGCCGTCGCCGCGATGGCGATCGGAAACCTGCTCGGCGCGATCGCCCATTTCCTGTTGTCGGCGGAAGGACCGTTGCACGGGGTCCCCCAGATGGTGCTGGGACGCCTCGCCTTCGGGCACCGCGGCAATGTGTTGCCCGCGGCCTTCATGGCGGTCATGTGCGGTGTCGGCTGGTTCGCCACCAACAGCGTGAGTGGCGCCTTCGCCCTGTCGACGCTCTTCGGCTTCAGTCCGCTGGCGGGGCTGGTGGTGATCGTCATCGCGCAAACCGCGTTCGCCTTCTTCGGCCACAACCTCGTGCAGCGATTCGAGCGTCTGGCCGCACCGGTGCTTGCCGTCGTCTTCCTGATCGGCGCGGTCATCATCTTCAGCAAGGCAGACGTGTCGACGGCGTCCGCGGACGGCGGATTCTCGCTCGGCGGATTCCTGCTGACCGTGGGGGCGGCCTTCGGCTACACGGCGGGGTGGACGCCCTACGCCGCCGACTACACGCGGTACCTGCCGCCCACGGTGTCGAAGCTGCAGACCGGCCTCTTCGCGTCCACAGGCCTGTTCGTCTCCTGCACATTCCTCATGGTCGTCGGCGCAGCGTCGGTGACCATCGGTGCGCCTGCCTCCGACAACCCGACGGAGGCGTTCACCGCGAACCTCCCGTCCGTCGTGGCTGACCTGACGCTGCTGGCGATCGCGATCGGCGCCGTTGCCGCCAACGCCATCAATGTCTATTCGGGCGCAATGGCTTTCGTCACGATGGGCTTCCGGTTACCCGTCGGGATCCAGCGCGCGATGGTGACGGTGTTCTTCGGGATCGTCGGGTTCCTGGTCGCGTGGTGGGCATTGGCGGACGCCGCCGCCTCATATGAAGCCTTCCTGTTGCTGGTCGCTTACTGGATCGGTCCGTGGCTCGGGGTGGTCTTCGCCGACCGGCTCCTCCGCCGGGAACCGCCTTCGCTCGCCCTGCTGTACGACACCCGCTACACCAACTGGGGAGGCGTCGCCGCGTTCGCAATCGGCCTGGTGACCTCGCTGCTCTTGTTCTGCAACCAGGAGCGGTTCGTCGGCTACGTGGTCCGTGCGGTGCCGGAGCTCGGTGACATCGGCGCGTTCGTCGGCTTCGTGATCGCCTTCGTCGGGTATCTGATCCTCGCCCGCAAGCGTGTGGAACGTTCGCAGCGCGAATACGCCTGATCCGCTGTCATCGCGGCACCGAGGCAACAGTGGACCGCGACCGGAACGCGCTGACCGCCAGCAACATCGACGGGTAGATCGCGGGTGAGGTCGGGTCGAAGCCGAGGAGCCCGCGTATACGGTCGAGTCGTTGGTAGAGACTCTGCCTACCCAGGTGGAGAACCTCCGCCGACCGGGTCGCGCTGCATCCGTGGCGGAGGTGGACGTCGAGGGTCGCGACGAGCTGGGTGGACTGGTTCTGGTCGTGGGCGATCAGGGGTGCGATGAGTTGTCGCAATTCGTTCCGGACCTGTGGGTCGGCGCCCCGGACAGCGCTGTCGGCGATGAGTTCACGGCCGGTGACGATCCGCCTGTCGGTGACGCCGACACGCATCGATTCGACTGCGATGGAGAGCCTTTCGGCGGATCGGTGCAGGGATGTGGCGAGTGTCGCGGAGAGGTCGACGTCCGCGTTCGCCGAGCTGAGGCGGTAGGCGTCGCCGACCACGGCGGTGACGCGGCCGGCTTGGGCGCCGAGTCCGGCGAGTGCGCCGGCAACGAGTTCGACCGGGTCGTCACCGTGGCCGGCCGCGGTCACGGCGACCACCGCGTACACGGTGGCGTCGATCGTCGCCTGCACCAGGCCCGGCAACGCCGATGCGCTCCGCGCGAGCGCGGCCTCCGCCATCCTCGGGTCGGGCGCCTCGGCTGCCACCGTGACGAGCCGCGTCGTGTCAGCGATGGGGAAGCCGGAACTCGCGAGTCGTGCGACGAGATCCGCACGGCGCACATGCCGTCCGGCGACGATTTCCTCTACCAGCTGCGTGCCCACTGCCGAACCCCTTGTGCCGGAACGGGTCAATGCTGCTGCGACCGGTCCCGACGCGGCCGCCAGCATCATGGTCACGACCGGCGGTGGATGCCCGTTCGATCCCCGGCCGGCGACCAGTCGGGCGATCTCGCGGTCGCGTGCGATGACCGGCGCAGAGGCCACGGCGGCATCGACCAGCCGCCATGCGGATCGGTCATCGTCCACCCCGTGTGCGGCGAGAAGTGCTCCACCGGAACCGATCAACGCGATCGGACGTCCGGTCGACTCCGAAACATGGGCGAGCATCCGTGCCACTGCGCCCGGTGCGAGCAGGTCGTCGTGCAAGGCGTCGTCGAGCAGAGCGCGCGATCTCAGGCCGGCGAGTTCACCCGTCACGATGGACGTGTTCGCCTCGCGGCAGACCTCGATGAACGGCAGAACCCGGCGCAGCTCGACGATCGGTAACCGCCGGGCCGATGCCTCCCGCACCATCTCCTCCGGAACCGCGTTGAAGGTCCGGCCGGTCTCGAACGCCAATCCGGCGACACCACGCTCGGCCAGGTCGCGGATGTAGTGCCGGCGCGTGCCGGCGTCCAGACCGCCGAGCCCGAGTCCCGTGGTGAGGAGGAGTTCGCCGCCGGACAGCAACGGCCCGATCTCGAAGATCTCGCTGGAGTGCACCCAACCGACCGGGACGTCGAGGTGGTCGTGAGCGGTCAGCACACGCGGGTCCGCCCGGTTGAGGTGGCGATCGATGATCTCGCGGAGGGTTGGGAGAGCGGCGGGCGCAGAAGGCATGGTCCGACAATATGCACGTTCGGGCTCGGATGTGATGCGACGGACTGTCAGTTGTCCCGTCGAGCGCACCGGGGCAGGCTCGTCTGCATGACACGCCGCAGTGACGTAGTGCCCGAGCTCGACCCGGCCGTCCTTCTCGACGTCGCCTACCGGCAGGCGCTGCTGGGTTCGGAGGAGGGCGGCATCCCGATCGGAGCGGCTCTCTTCGCCGCGGATGGCACCCTCCTCGGTCAGGGGCGCAACCGTCGGGTCCAGCACGACGACCCCTCGGTGCACGGCGAGACGGATGCATTTCGCGCGGCAGGCCGTCAGCGGGACTATTCGTCCACGATCATGGTCACCACATTGGCGCCCTGCTGGTATTGCAGCGGACTGATCCGTCAGTTCGGCATCGGTGCCGTGGTGGTGGGGGAGAACCGCACCTTCACCGGCGGCGAGGACTGGCTGCGGGAGAACGGGGTCCATGTGACGGTCGTCGACGACGGCCGCTGCGCCGCGTTGATGGCCGACTTCATCGCGACGCGGCCGACCCTGTGGAACGAGGACATCGGTGTCGCCGACGCGACGACACCCGGACCGTCAGGAGACAACCGATGAGCACGAGCCCGATCCTCACCGTCGACATCGCGCAGTGGCGGGCCGGGGGAGCGGCGGCCGATCAGGTGTGCGCGGCCGTCGACGAGTCACTGCAGAAGGCGGGTTTCCTCCTCGTGACCGGACACGGCATCGATCCCGATCTGCCTGCAGCGTTGCGGGCCGCTGCCCGCCGGTTCTTCGCGCTGCCCACGCAGATCAAGGAGCAGTACTCGGTGGCAGTGGGCGGCCGCGGTTGGATCGGGCCGGGAATGGAGGCCAACGGTTACGCCGAGGGGACCGAGACGCCGCCGGATCTGAAGGAGACATACAACTCGGGCGCGCAGACCCGGGTGGGCGTGCCGGCGGTCGACGATTACTGGTTCGCACCGGACGTCTGGCCGACGGAGGTACCGCTCCTGCGAGAGTTGTTCACCGCGTGGACTTCTCAGGTGAAGGCGCTCTCCGACGATCTGCTCGCGCTCATGTCGGCGTCGTTGGGGCTCGTCGGCGACGCCAATCCGTTCCAGGGATTGGCGGGCAACTCCACCTGGACGTCGAACATCAACCACTATCCGCCGATGGCAGTGGTGGGAGATCCGCAGCCCGGTCAGTTCCGGATCGGTCCGCACACCGACTTCGGCACGGTCACGGTGCTCGATCGGGAGCCCGGCGCGGGTGGGCTCCAGGTGTACAGCGACGAGAGTGGCTGGGCCGATGCACCATTCGATCCGGACGCGCTGACCATCAACATCGGTGATCTGCTCGAGTACTGGTCAGGCGGCCGGTGGCCGGCCGGGCGGCATCGTGTCCTGCCGCCGCAACCCGATGCTCCGGAAGAAGACCTGGTGTCGTTGATCTTCTTCTACGAACTCGATCATGACGCGATCGTGTCACCCCTCGAACCGCCGATCGGACGGCGGGCCGGGCTGGGACCGGTGGTCTCCGGGGATTTCATCAAGGAGAGGCTCGACGCCATCACGGTGGGCTGAACCCTCCTACCGGGGTCTCGCGTGGCTTCCGGACATGCCAACGGCTCCGTCGATCGGGTGATCGACGGAGCCGCCCCGCTCCCCGGGGTTCTCTACGGCACCAGTCCGAAGGGGCTGCCGCCGAAGGGCAGTCGCGAACCGCCGGACTCGCCGCCCTGGCCGCCGGACTCGCCGCCCTGGCTGCCGGATTCCGGAATGGTCGTCTGCTCCTTGTCGACAGTGCTGCCGAGCTTCACCTGCACGGTCCGCGCGTGGTTCCCCGACCCCACGGTGACCGGGACGGTCTCACCAGGAGCGTGGGTCAGGACCTGGGCCATCAGGTCGGCGTAGTCGCTGATCGGGGTATCGCCGATCTTGGTGATGACGTCACCTGCCTTGACGCCCGCGTCCGCCGCGGCGCCGCCCGATTGCACGGCCGAGACCTGCGCACCTTCCACGGTCTGGTTTCCGTTGCCTGGGCTCAGCGAACCCGACACTCCCAGAACGGGTTTGGTCGCGTGACCGTCCTGCAGCAGTTCGTCGGCGATGCGCTTGGCAGCGTTGATCGGGATGGCGAAGCCGAGTCCGTAGGCCTGCACACCGCCGCCGGCGCCCTGACCGGTGTCCACTGCGGAATTGACCCCGACGACCTGACCTTGCAGATTCACCAGCGGGCCACCGGAGTTGCCCGGATTGATCGGTGTGTCGGTCTGCAGACCGTTGTACACGGTGAGGCCCGAACCGCTCTCGTCGCCGGCCGTGACCGTGCGTGACAGTGCGCTGACGATACCGGAGGTGACCGTGTTCGACAGGTTCTCGGGGCTGCCCACCGCGACAACCTGTTCACCGACCTGCAGACCGCTCGAATCACCGAGCGTGGCCGGGGTGAGTCCCGAGGCGTTGTCGAGCTTGATGACCGCCAGATCGTACGACGGGGAGGTGCCGGTGACCTTGGCGGTGTGGGTCTTGTCGTCACTGGTCGTGACCTGGATGGTGCTGCCGTTGCCGGCAGCCGAGACCACATGGTTGTTGGTCAGCACGTAGCCGTCGGGGGAGAGCACGATGCCGCTGCCGACCGCGGTGCCCTGTCCGGTGCTCACCTTGATGTCGGCGGCGGATTTCGATGCCACCTGCGCGGCATAGGTCACCGAGCCCGGCTTGACGTCCGCAGCGTTGGCCGCGGCGGCGGGCTGCGAGGTGAGTGAGGGTACCGACGGGCTCGCATCGGAACGATCCAGTAGCGCACTACCGCCCACGCCGACCGCACCGCCGACGAGGCCGGCGAGCAGCGCGGTCGCGACGATCGGCTTCGTCAGACTGCGCGGTCGAGCCGGAGGCGGTGACGGATAGGCGCTCGTCGCCTGGGGATCCCAGTGTGTGGTCGGCGGATGGTACGCACTCTGCTGGGTGAAAGGTTCGGTGACCGGGCTGTTGTCGCCCTCGGTCGGCTGGGATTGGTTCACGACACCACGATGCCGTCGCCGTATGAGAGAAGGTGAAGAAACGGACCACTGGTTTCCTGTCAGTTCACACTGTGGCGTCTCAGGTGATTCCGAGAAACGGTGGCGTCCACCGCTGCTGGACGCGGGCCGGGGCCGGCGTCAGCGCAGCACCAGCGATGCCGCCTGCTCGACGACGGCGTCCAGATCGTCGCCGAGGTGGCCGGCGAGCCACTGTTGGGCGAGCTCGGCCATCGCTCCGGTGAACATGATGGCGCCGACCCGGCCGGCAACTCCGTCGGGAAGACGCTGAGCTGCAACAGTTTCGGTGAGAACCAACTCCATGAGCAGATCCTGGGTCGCCACTCGCCGGGAGACGAGCACCGGATTCGACCGGCCCTCGGTGAACAGGATGCGTCCCCGTCTCGGATCGCCCGAACCGAAGCCGAGAACGGCGCGGATGCCGGCGGTGGTCCTGGCCCGGATGGATGGCCCGGCCGATGCCATGGCCTTCTCCACGACGGTGGCGAGCTCCTGGGCAACCACGTCGTAGAGCGCGCCGAGCAACTCGTCGGTGTCGGCGAAGCTCTCGTAGAAGTAGCGGGTGTTGAGCTCGCACTCGCGGCAGACCGATCGCACCGACAGTCCGGGCGCACCTGACCTGCCGAACACGGTGAACGCGGCGTCGACGATCAGTGCGCGTCGTTCCGCGCGTCGGTCGGTCAGCGGGACGCCGGCCCATCTGGTGGGGCTGGACATCGATTCAGCGTACGTGTGTCGACGAGATCCGATCAAGTTCTGGTCACATGCGTATCCAGACGATATTCTGGTCACGCATGTAGCCACAACCGACTGCGAGGACGAGATTCGATGTCGATTTCCCTGGGTTCGCTTCCGTTCCCCTTTCCCTTGCCGCATCAACTGGCTGGCATGTGGCTCAACGATCGTTTCGACGAGAACATCAGGTCCAAGTACTTCCGTGGGATGGAGTTCTCGGAGCCGGTCGGGGACCCGGGATGGTTCGGGCCGGAGAGTGCGACCTGGTATGTCCATTCCCATACGCCCGCGCTCATCTTCGGCCTGCAATGTGCGTCGTATCTGGAGCGGCTGGACCCGAGCATCTTCTGGATGGGCGTGCACCATTCGCGTCTCGTCCAGAAGGACGACGACGGTGAGCCCACCGGACGTATCGACCCCGCCGGTGCGGCGGTGCGCCTGGGGCATTCGGTGGCCTTCTTCATCGGCACCGCATATGGATCCACCGAGACCGCGCAACGGCTCGCGAAGACGGTGCGGGCCATGCATCACACCATCAAGGGCACCCGGCCCGACGGGCTCGCCTACGACGCGGACGATCCGGAATGGTTGCGGTGGAACTACGCCACGGTGGTCTGGGGATCGCCACGGCGCATGAGATCTATCATCCGAAGCCGTTGCGGGGCGCGGAACTGGATCGGTACTACTCGGAATTCGTCCGCGTCGGGCATGCACTCGGCGGTACCGATCTGCCCGCCACCAAGGCCGACACACTGGCGTGCCTTGCCGAGTATCTGCCGAGACTGGCTGTGACACATGGCAATGCGGTCGCGACCGGGCCGAATCTCACGAATCCGGCCCAAGCTGCGGTCGACTGGGCGATCCGGGACACGATGCCGGACTGGGCGGCGCAACTGGTGATGCATCGCGCACCCAACCCGATCGAACGCCGGGCACGCCGCAGCGCGGTCTGGGCGGCGCTGAACGGTCTCCACGCCACCATGGGCGAGGCACCCGAGTTCGCCGCCGCCAGGGCCAGGGTCGCGGACGGCACGACCGTGCCGCATACCGAACCACCACGTGACGTGTGGTCGGACCCTGCGCTCGACCGGTCCGAGGTGGAGGCGGCACTCTGACGGACATGCTGGACAGAGGTGGCCACACGCGGGTGTGCGATCAGCGGCGTGCGGCGATCTCGTCGCCGAGTCGATAGTAATCGGCAAGTGGTGACGCACCGCCGCTCCAGAACCGTCCCGGATCGAATCAGTTGGCGCCCTTCGTTGCCTCGAGGGCGCTGATGCCGATGACCGCCCGGCGCGCCGTTCTCATCTCCGTAGCGCACGGGTGCAGCGGAGATCAGACACTATCCTCGAGCACATGCAGCTACATCGGCCACACGCGGCGGCGCAGGGCCGGACCGCCGGCCGGCCCGGCGAATCATCATGAGGGCCTTTGTCCCGCTCGACGCCCCGGTGGGCCCGGTGGAGGCGCTGACACGGATCGCGTGGTTGCTGGAGAGGAAGCGGGAGAGCACTTACCGCGTGGAGGCCTTCCGCAAGGCGGCCCGCGCTGCGGAACGCGCCGGTGTTGACGAGCTGACCGCACGCACCACTGCGGGGACGCTCACCGAGATCGCCGGGATCGGCAAGGCCACGGCGTCGGTCATCTCGGCAGCGGTTGCCGGTGAGATGCCTGGTTACCTGGCGGACGTGCAGCAGGGCGCCGTGGAACCTCTCGCCGTCGGCGGCGGCGACCTCTATCGGGCCGCCCGCGGCGACCTGCACGCCCACACCGACTGGAGCGACGGCGGCGCCCCCCTCGACGAGATGGCCGCCGCGGCGACCGCGCTGGGACAGGAATGGCTCACCATCACCGACCATTCGCCGCGTCTGACGGTGGCGAACGGGCTGAGCCCGCAGCGACTCCGACGTCAGATCGACGACATCGAAGCGCTGAACCGGGTTTCGGACGGCATGGTCCGCGTCCTGACCGGTATCGAGGTCGACATCCTCGACGACGGTTCGCTCGACCAGACCGACGAACTGCTCGAGCGTCTCGACGTGGTCACCGCGTCGGTGCATTCGAAACTCAGGATGGATGCGGCGCCGATGACGAGACGGTTGGTGGCGGCGGTGTCCGATCCGCGGGTGAACGTGCTCGGACACTGCACGGGCCGTCGTGTGACCGGCGGTCGAGGTGCGCGTCCGCCGTCGGCCTTCGATGCCCGAGAAGTGTTCGCCGCGTGCGCCGAGCACGGCACAGCCGTGGAGATCAACTCCCGGCCCGAACGCGTGGATCCGCCGGACGACCTCATCGAGTTGGCGCGTGACCTCGGCTGTCTGTTCGCCATCGATTCGGACGCGCACGCGCCGGGACAGTTGGAGTTCACCGCGCTCGGTGCCGAACGCGCGGAGCGTCTCGGCATCGATCCAGATCGGATCGTGACCACCTGGGCCGTCGACAGGCTGCTCGGCTGGACGGCCGGCGGCACCCGGCCGTAGCCCTGACGGTCACCGGGAGGTGACTCCCGTGATCGGCATGGCGCCGCGGATCGCCTGACGAAAGTCCTTCATCGCCCGTGTGAGGTGGTCGGGGCTGGTCACGAGTACCGCTCCGGTGGAGCGGCCGGCGAACAGGATTCGGGCGCAATTCCGGGCATTCTCCACCGTGCTCCGTGAGTGGTTCTCGGCAGTGATCCTGGTCGGGGCTACGTCACGGGCGACCAGCCATCCCTTCATCGCCTGGGCCTCGGTCCGTCCTCCTCGCGGGAGTCCTCCCGTGGTGATCACCTGAGCTTGCGGGAACTCGCGGGTCAGCGGCAAAGCCGCTCGAAGACGTTGGATGAGAACCGGTTTCATTGAACCGTCATGGTTGAGTGCAGCCCCGAGGACGACGATGCGTGTACCGAACGGGTTGATACGCAGCAGAAGTGGTATGCCGGGTCCGGACACCTGTCGAGTGGCCTCGCCGACGGCGGCCGAGCCCGGTGCCGCGGTGGCAGATGTGGTGTGCAGCAACCCGCCGACCAGCATTCCCGTGGCGATCACGATGGTCATGTAGCGAAAAATAGTGTGCCGAAATGGCATTGATCGTTGTCCTCCCCGTTTGAGTGCGTTGCGTGGCCTTCCTTGCGGCCGACCGTGCGGTCCCCCCGGACAACGCGTGGGACAGATGCTAGGGCCTCGTTCGTCAGAATGCCAGGCCCCGCCGCAGGTGACACACATGTGTCGAGAAGGGTCCGAGTCGGACGATTGACCGAGTCTGCCGTACAGCATCCTCGGCATCGAATTCCTCTGTCCGGCAATGTATTGCGATTTTCGATCGGTGAGCGATCGCTCGGTCGTGGACTACCTGGATGTTGTTCGGGGTTAGCGATGTCAAAACCGGCGATTCGGCTGTTTCCCTGCTGGTTCGTGCCTACCGTTGCACTGCAATCTGTGCTCGCGGACACGCATTCGGACCGGGGGCCTGGTGGTCTGTGGCACGCACGTCACGGGAAAGGAAAGTTCAGATGGGTCAAACGACTGAGCGGGGCGGAGCGTTGCGCCGACGGCTCCTGGGGGCTCGATCGCCGTCGCTGCGGCGTTGTCGTTCGGGTTGGGAACAGCGGTGCCGGCATCGGCCGCCACCCAGCAGGATCTCAACGCCACGATCAAGGCGGGTCTCGAGAAGCCGGTTGCCGACGACGTCATCCTCGGCGGTTCGAGCACATGGAAGACACCGACCGGCAGCGGTCGGCCCGAAGACGACTTCTGGAAGGCGTTCGGCAACGGTCTGCGGGCACCCGATGTCGCACCACCGGGCGCCAACGACTGGAACTGCACACCTTCCGATGGCCAGGAGCCCGTTGTTCTCGTCCACGGAACATGGGAGAACGCGTACGACAACTGGGCGTATCTGGCACCGAATCTCAAACGCGCCGGGATGTGTGTCTATGCGCTGAACTACGGAATCCTGGGCCTGGCACAGGGCGGCGGTCTGGGGAGCGTGCTCCCGGGTGCCTACGGCACCGGCGACATCGCGCAGTCGGCCACACAGCTGGCCGCCTTCGTCGATCGGGTCCGATCATCGACGGGCGCATCGAAGGTGAACATCGTGGGTCACTCGCAGGGCGGCTTGATGGCGCGCCAATACCTCAAGTTCGACGGCGGCGCCGACAAGGTGGATCAGCTCGTGACGCTCGGGGCGACCAATCACGGAACCACCCTGCTGGGCATCGGCGCACTCGGACGCACCATCAACAATGCCGGGATCGACGTCCTCGGCCCGGTCGCGCTGGGTGTCGGCGTCTCGGGCATCCAGCAGGTCTACGACTCGCAGTTCCTCAAGAAGCTCAATGCCGGCGGCGACACGGTGCCCGGGGTGAAATACACGATCATCGCGTCGCGGTATGACGAGGTCACCACGCCGTACCAGTCGACCTTCTTGCAGGGCCCGGACGTTCGCAACATCACGCTGCAGGACGGGTGCGGGATAGATACGTCCGATCATCTGGCGATGAGCTACTCGAAGCGGGCCGTGTCGATCGTGCTCAACACGTTCGGGGCGAAGATCGCGACGACGCCTGGCGGGCCGGCGGTTCCGGTACCGGTGGTGTGCGGACCGAATGCGTGGCTCATCGGCTGAGTGAACACCGACGCGCGCGGTGCGACCGGTCCCCGGTTTCACCGCGCGCGACGGTGGCGGAGACGGTCGAACCTGTGGAGACTGGAGGCACACGGCACATCTGCCGCGGCCCGCTGCATCAGGAGGCTCACATGGCGGACAACAACGGACCATTCGGGATGAGCCCGGAGGATTTCGACCGGTTCGCACGCGAGGCCACCGATGGTGTCCGCGACATGGTCGGGAGGTTCCTGGCGAGCCCCGGAGGCCAGGGCGGTGCATGGTCGTCGATGTTCGAGGACACCCGGCGCCGCGCGCAACGTGAACCCGAGACGACAGGTGACACCGGCACGGGTGTGTGGGCGATCTTCGTCGTCGACGACGCCGGGGGTGCTCGCGTCGAGCAGGTCTACGCCACCGAACTCGAAGCTCTTCGTGCCAACAAGCACAACACGGACGCGAAGCGGAAGGTCCGGTTCCTGCCGTACGGCATCGCGGTGAGCGCGCTCGACGAGGATGACGTCACCGACGCCTGATCGCCGGTTTGCTAGCCTGAATCGGTCGATGGCGACACCCGGACGAGCCCGCCGTACCCGGCCGACGACAAGACGGTGGCTGTGGAGGTCACCGCCATGTCATGGCTCGTTCTCGTCATCTCCGGGGTCCTGGAGGCCGTCTGGGCGACTGCGATGGGCAAATCCGAGGGTTTCAGCCGACTGGGGCCGAGCGCGGTCTTTGCCGTCGCACTCATCGCCAGCATGGCCGGCCTGGCCTACGCGATGCGCGACCTGCCGACCGGGACGGCGTACGCCGTCTGGGTCGGCATCGGTGCAACGCTGACGGTGGTCTACGCCATGCTGACCGGCGAGGAGTCGGCCAGTCTGGTCAAGGTGCTGTGCATCGTCGCTGTCGTCGGTGGGGTCATCGGACTGAAGTCGGCCGGCTGACGAACCTTCACCGATGCGCAGGTTCGGCCAGCCCCCGCGCCAAGCCGACGCCCGCGCCGATTCCCGCGCCCATGGCGGTGAACGGCGCGGCGGTGGCCGCAGCACCGATGGCGGCGCCCGCGATCGGGCCGACCACCAGGCCGGCGGGGAGGAATGGCACGCCGACGACGAGTCCGGCGACGCCGCCGACCAGTCCGCCTGCGGCAGCGAGGGGGGCGCCGACGGTCACCGTGGCGATTGCCGCACCCGCGGTCGCATCGCCGATGGTCGCGGCCGCGACCCGGTCCGAGCGTGCGGGGTCCAGCCCCATCGAGTCACCCGCGGCAGCGACCTGCGCCTCCGCCCCGGCAGCTGCGTCGTTGATCTGCCGCGTCTGCTGCGGCGACAGCCAGTCGGGGGCCTGCGCCTGGAGGTCGCCCGCGCGGACGGTGCCCGGGGCCGGTGCGATCGGCTTCACCGGTGCCACCGGCATCGGAGCGTGCAGAGAACTCAGGTCGAGGGGGCCCAGTGGTTGCATCCGCTGCGCGCGCGTTCCGGGTCCGGTGCGCCGAGCACCGTCGCCTGCTTCGGCCCGCTGAGGGTCGGCAGCGGGCCGGGGTGCGGCTACAGCCGGCACCGCCGGCGGTGTGAGATGCGGAGCGACCGCCGCCGGCGACGGTACCGAAAGCGCGGGCAATGCAGGTAGCGATGGCGCGGGCGCACGATCAGGCGACGCCGGTGCTGCCGACGCGGCCCCGGCAGCGGCGAACGCGAAGACCACCGGTGCCGACCCCGCGGCGACAAACGTGGCCATACGGCGATGCTGGTTCGGTGCGCGGTGACGGCCTCGTGTGCGATTGCTCATGCGTTCTTACCTCCGGCTTGTCGTCGTTCACTGGATCCTTCTGTCCGGCATTCGCACGGTGATGGTCCGCGGATTGGTCGTCTTTCGAACCGCCGCGGCACGACGGCGCCGGCCCCGAATCACGCTGTGCCAGGATGTTTACCATGATGCTGCTGGCCGAGGCGTCGTCCGAGATGGACACGTCGGCGATCGTCTCGCTGTTCTGGATCGCAGTGGCAGCGGTGGCCTCGCCACTGATCTCCCGGGCCACGCGGGGATATGTGCCCGATGCAGTGGTGCTGCTCGTCGCCGGCATGGTCGTCGGGCCGAACATGCTGGACTGGGCCGACAACGACAGCGTAGCGGTACTCAGCCAGTTGGGTCTCGGCCTGCTTTTCCTGTTGGCCGGCTACGAACTCGATCCTCAATTGCTCAGCGGCAGGTCGGGTCGGGTTGCCCGCTACACCTGGCTCATCGGCCTTGTGTCGGCCTTGGTCGTCGTCGCTCTGACCGTCCCCGCCGACAGCTTCTCGACGCATATTGCCCTGGCGATCGCCTTGACCTCGACCGCGCTCGGCACCCTGCTGCCGATCATCCGGGAGGCCGGTGTTCTCGACACACCACTCGGGCGGTCGGTCATGGCACACGGTGCGGTGGGGGAGTTGGGACCGATCCTGGCGATGTCGCTGCTGCTGACCAGTCGGGACCTGATCGGGGCGTTGGTGGTGCTGGTGCTCTTCGGCTTGGCGGCCGTGATCATCGGCGCGGTCCCGCAACGCCTCATCGCCCAGGTGCCCGGAGTCCGGCGGGCGGTGACCGTGATGCGCGGGGGCACCGTTCAGCTGCCGGTGCGGATCGTCTTCCTGCTGCTCGTCTCTCTGATGACCGTTGCTGCCGTGTTCGACCTCGACGTGGTACTCGGGGCATTCGCGGCGGGCCTCATCCTCCGTCGCCTGATCGGACCGGAACAGAAGGAAGTGGGCAAGTCGCTCGAGGTGATCGGGTTCGGCGTGTTCATCCCGGTCTTCTTCGTCACGTCGGGGATGGTCATCGACGTGACCGCCGTCCTCGGGCACCCGGGCGTGTGGGCGATCCTCGTGGCTGCGATCGCGGTCGCCCGCGGACTGCCGGTGTGGCTCAGCGAGCGATTCATCGAGCACGGGGCGAATCTCGAAACCCGCCACGAGCGAGCACAGTTGGCGCTCTACGCCGCGACCGGTCTACCGATCATCGTCGCGGTGACCCAGGTTGCGACAGCGTCGGACCTGATGTCGATCGAGGTCGCGTCCACACTGGTTGCGGCCGGGGCGACCACGGTACTGCTCTTCCCGATGGTGGCGCGGATCATCGGCGCGCGCCATCGGAGTGACATGACGACGTGAGCCGGGCCGAGACAGTGTCGAGGTCGACACCGCTCGACCCGGCTCACGGGTCAGACGTTGAGCTCCGCTCTGATGATCAGAGGTTGGCGCCGCACACCGGCCAGGCGCCCGGACCCTGGGAGGCGAGAACATTCTCGGCCACCCGGATCTGCTCGGCCTTCGAGGCGTTGGCCGGGTTACCGGACCCGCCGTTGGCCTCCCACGTGCTCTGCGAGAACTGCAGACCGCCGTAGTAACCGTTGCCGGTGTTGGTGGACCAGTTGCCGCCGCTCTCGCACTGGGCGACAGCGTCCCAGTTTCCGGCCGCCGAGGCGGTACCGGCGAACGCGGCGAGCGGGGCCAGGGACAGCGCACCGACGACACCGGCGCGCACTGCGAGCTTCTTCATGCTCATGGTCATCGTTCCTCCTATCGCCGCCCCGTAGCGGGCTGGGCAGCTGATCTTCGGACCGGTGGCGACCGTACAAGACTGATAACGGATAGGTCACGTCAACACGGTGACCTGGGGCATTGGGGTAACGCTGAGATAACACGCCGGGGATTCGGGCGAAACGCCTGCGCATAGCGGTGATTTGGCACGACAAATCACTTTCTGCAATCAAATCCAAAGTGACGAAGAACACAGCCGAAATGTGTGGTGGATCACAGCATTTCGCCGAGAAAGAGGCAGCGACTCAGCCCAGATCGGCGCGGACATCCTTGTCGAGGGACGCGCGGACCAAGGCGGCCGCGAGCACGGCCGGCCGGCCGTCGGCGAGTTCGCCCAGTTCGGTGGGATCGTCGGGCAGACCGACCTCCGTGGCGCTCGAGAGCGCCCGCTTGTCGAAGTAGGGAGCGACCCACTCCCACACCGCTTGCACCTCGCGCAGGAAGACGTCTGCACCGACCGGGCCGATACCGGTGAACTCCTGCAGCAACGCGGCGGCGCGCTCCACATCACCGTCGGCCTTGGCCGCCAGCGTGCGTAGGTCCCCGTGGTGCTCGTCGAGGACCTTCTGGCCCGCCTCGCCGAGGCGGGTGGCGGTGCTCTCGTCGTAGCGCACATAGTGGCCGCGCCCGAGGGCGTCCACCAGGGCCTGCCACTGGGCGTCAGCCATCTTCTCGGGTGTGCGGTAGCCGGCGGAGTACAACTCGCGCGCGGCCGCGACCGCGATGTCGGCCGAGATGCGGGCGCTCAGCAGAAGTGACAGGACGAGGAGTTGGAACAGCGGTGCCGGGGTGTCCTTGAGGGGGATGCCTGCCTCATCGGCGTAGGTACGACCGGCACGCTCGACGAGCATCGTGGCGATCCTCTGCTGCTTTTTGGTGGTCATGATTCCTCCTCGGTCGTGGTCGCCCCGCGCGAAGCGTCCACACGCTGGTCGGTGTCGTCTTCAGCGCGTCGCCGGGTGCGCTCTCGATATCCGAAGGTCGCGGTGAGGATGTCCTCGTAGCTGTCGGCGCTGGACCCGACGGCGCCGGCAACCGTTCCCATCGACGTGGCGAGCCAGGCCAGATACACATAGTTGAGGAACGAGGCGCTGGAGACGCCCAGCTGCTGTGCCAGAAAACCGGACTCGATCACAGCGAGTGATGTGCAGAGGGTGGCAGCGAAGAGTCCGGCATACAGGACGGCGGCGTTGAGCAGCACTGTCGTCGCGGTTGCTGCGTTGTAGAGGCGGGCGCGTGCCTGTGGCAGTGCGCCGCGACGTTCCCACAACCTGTTGTTCGTGATCAGCCAGACCGTCATCACCACCATGGAGAGCACCGACAGTCCGGCCAGCCGCCACGGGCTGAGGGCGTTGGCCATGGCCCAGATCGAGGAGTAGAAGACGCCGAAACTGGCAGTGGCGGCCGCCGCCGCCATCAGGCCGGTCAGTGTCGGGATGAGGCGCCACGGGCGATTGCCGCGAACCATGCCGGCCACCATTCTGGTGCGGCTCAGCAACTTTCCGGATGCCAGGTACTCGACATCCGACTGGGGGCCGGGATACCAGCTGGTACCGCGAACCATGCTCGGCGCGTCCGGGTTGCCCAGTCGGGTGACCGCCGCGACCAAGGCCGGTATCAAGCGATGGGTGACCAGTCCGAGCGCCGGTAGGGACACGATGATCGTGGATCGTCCGTGGTCGACCTCGGCGATCAGCCCGCGTCGGTGATCCATTCGGGGAAACTCGGTGATGACGGCGAGTACAGACGAACCGGTTTCGGAATGTCGCACCGCGTCGAGGACGAGGAGTCCGCCCTCCGGATCGAGGCTGAGGGTTTCGGTGGCCACCGACAGCGAGTCGATGCCCGCCTCAGAGCGGAGGCGTTCGTCCAGGCGGTCGTGCACTCTCTGGACCGCGGTTGTCGGCGGACCGGGATCGGCGACGATACGAACGCTGGAGGAGTGGTCTGGGTCGGTGTTTCCGGCCGCACCACGACGTCCGGTGTCGTCGAGGCGTGCGCGATGATCCGTCATGAGTCCATAACTACCCACCGCGTGAACCGTTCAATCCCGACCGTCGACGTCACCCTGGTCGAGCGGTCAGCAGCACCGAGCCCCTGGATTCCGGTCCTGGTCTGAGTAGCGACGCCGCCAGTACTCCCGCTCCGAGAGCGGCGGCTGATCCGGGTGGGTGCGTGCGGTGTGCTCGAGATAGCGCATGTAGTCGCGGTCGCCCATCACACTGCCGACATACCAACTCACGGCGGCCCAGCCGCGCCGGACGGTGGCGATCACGGCGATCTCGTCTCGGTCGATGACTCGGTCACCGGGTGGGCCGCGAGGTACTCGTCCCATTCCCGCTGCACCGATTTCTCGGCGGGTGTCGCGATCAGCCCCCGTGGCCCGAAGATCTTCGACGGCACCGGGTCCTCCTCGGTCGTCGGCATGCCGCCTTGCCGCAGCGCGCGCACACAGATGTAGGCACCGACGAGGGCGACGATCAACACCAGCACGGCGAAGACGATCGACAAGGTGCCCTGGATGAACGTGTTGCGGATGACCGCGTCGATCTCGTCCGCGGACTTTGCCGTCTTGAACGTCGTCAGACCCTGATCCTTGGCATCGACGAACGCGCTGTGTTGCGACCAGTACCCGATGGAGGGGTTGTCGGAGAAGATCTTCTGCCACGATGCGGACATGGTGACCACGAGATCCCAGATCAGGGGTACGCCGGGGATCCACGCCCATTTGGTCTGCCCGCGTTTGACGAGAACCACGGTCACCACCGTGAGTGCGACGGCTGCCAGCAACTGGTTGGCGATGCCGAACAGCGGGAACAATGTGTTGATCCCGCCCAGCGGGTCGGTGACCCCCATCAACAAGATCGATCCCCAGGCCGCGCACACGATCACGGTGCACAACCACGCACCGGGCCGCCAGGACGGATCCTTGAAACGCCGTGCGCCGGGCAGGTTCCCGATGCCATCGGAGAGCATGAAACGGGCGACTCGGGTGCCGGCGTCGACGGTGGTGAGGATGAAGAGCGCCTCGAACATGATCGCGAAGTGATACCAGAACGACCGGAGCGACTCGCCGCCGATCGCCTCCTGCAGGGTGTCGGCCATTCCCATCGCCAACGTCGGGGCGCCGCCGGTCTTTGACACGATCGACGCCTCACCCACGCCATCGGCGGCCTGCTGGAAATGCTCGGCGGTCGCTGGGGTGCCACCGAGACCGAGGCCGTTGACGTAGTCGGCGGCCCCTTCGGCGGTGCCGCCGGTGACCGACTTGGGCGCGTTCATCGCGAAGTAGAGGTGCTGGTCCAGGATGCATGCGGTGATCAGTGCCATGATCGCGACGAAGGATTCGGTCAGCATCCCGCCGTAGCCGATGATCCTGGCCTGGCCCTCCTTCGCCAGCAACTTGGGCGTCGTGCCCGAGGCGATCAGAGCATGGAATCCGGACAATGCACCGCAGGCGATCGTGATGAACAGGAACGGGAACAGTGCTCCCGCGAAGGCCGGACCCTTGCCGTTCCAGGCGAAGTCACTGACCGCGGGCGCTTCCATCACCGGGCGGACCAGCAGGATGCCCAGGGCGAGCAGCACGATGGTGCCGACCTTCATGAACGTCGAGAGATAGTCACGTGGCGCCAGCAGCAACCACACCGGGAGCACCGCGGCGGCCACGCCGTAGATGATGATGGCCCAGCTCAGGACGACCGGCGAGAGGCTGAACCAGTCGTTGCCCCACGAGGATTCGCCCACGTAGCGACCGGCGACGATGGCGGCGAGCAACAGCACCACGCCGATGGCGGAGACCTCGCTGACCCGCCCGGGCCGGAGGAAGCGCAGATAGACGCCCATGAACAAGGCGATCGGGATGGTCATCGCGATCGAGAACACGCCCCACGGGCTCTCGGCCAGTGCGTTGACGACCACCAGAGCGAGGACGGCGATCAGGATGATCATGATGACGAAGACGGCGATGATGGCCGCTGTGCCGCCGAACGCCCCGAGTTCGTCGCGGGCCATCTGCCCCAGGCTTCGCCCGCGACGGCGGGTCGAGATGGACAGGACCAGATAGTCCTGAACACATCCGGCGAACACGGCGCCGATGATGATCCAGATCGTGCCCGGCAGGTAGCCCATCTGGGCGGCCAGCACCGGGCCGACGAGGGGGCCCGCGCCGGCGATCGCCGCGAAATGATGCCCGAACAGGACCCTGCGGTCGGTCGGCATGTAGTCGCGAGCGTTGTCGAGAACCTCGGCGGGGGTCGCATGGTCGTCCCGGGGTCTGACGACCTTCATCTCGATCATCCGCGCGTAGAACCGGTACGCGATGACGT
Organism: Gordonia sp. SID5947; assembly: GCF_009862785.1. Classification (NCBI taxonomy): domain Bacteria; kingdom Bacillati; phylum Actinomycetota; class Actinomycetes; order Mycobacteriales; family Gordoniaceae; genus Gordonia; species Gordonia sp. SID5947. Next base: position 112,971 of record NZ_WWHU01000001.1, read on the forward strand.
AGGTGCAGACGGCCGCCAGGACGAACCACACTGCGTTCACGGTCTCGCCCCGGACGAAGGCGACGATCGCCCAGGAGACCGCACCGATCAGTCCGATGATGGCGAACAGGATCTTCTTGCCCGTGGTCATGGGGGAGCGGTCAACGATCGCCACCGGCGGCCGCTCGGGATCGGTTCTGACGTACTCGAAGTTCGGGTCGTCGGCGCGTTCATCGGTGACCGTCATCGGCGCTACCTTCCTCGTCACCAGTGTGGCCCGGGTCACTATACAGCCCGCGGCCGGATGCATTCGGCGGGGACATTGAATCGAGATATCACCTCGGGCAGGCTGACGTCATGTCGACTCAAACGCCCGTCCCGTCGCGGCCCGGAGACCATTCCGCCCGCGCCGTCGAGATCGTCGCCGCACTGTCGCCTGCACAAAAAGCGGCCCTGACGTCCGGAGCGTCGTTTTGGCACACCGTCGGTTTCGCTGAACTCGGCGTCGCGCCGCTGATGCTGACCGACGGTCCGCACGGGATACGCAAGCAGGCCGGGGGTGCCGACGCCCTCGGGCTCAACGACTCGGTACCGGCGGTGTGCTTTCCGCCGGCGGTGGCGATGGCGTCGTCGTTCGACGCGGCGGTGATCGAGCACGTCGGCGACGCACTCGGCGCGGAGTGTCTCACCGAGCAGGTCGGGGTGATCCTCGGTCCCGGCGTCAACATCAAGCGGTCCCTGCTGGGTGGGCGGAATTTCGAATACCTTTCCGAGGACCCACATCTGACGGGCCGTATCGGTGCCGCACTGGTGCGCGGCGTACAGCGGCACGGGATCGGGACCTCGGTCAAGCATTTCGCAGTCAACAACCAGGAACACGAGCGGCTGCGGGTGAGCGCCGACGTCGACGAGCGGCCGCTACACGAGATCTACCTCCGTGCATTCGAACACATCGTGCGGACCGAACGGCCGTGGACGATCATGGCGTCGTACAACAGGATCAACGGTGTCTATGCGACCGAGAACTCCTGGCTGCTCACCGAGACCCTGCGTGGGCGATGGGGTTTCGAGGGCCTGGTGATCTCGGACTGGATGGCGGTCGACGACCGGGTGGCGGCGCTGAGTGCCGGGCTCGACCTCGAGATGCCGTCGAGTGGAGAGGTCGGGCCGAGCGCGGTCCGGGCCGCGGTCTCCCGCGGCGACGTGGCCGACAAGACATTGGACGACGCCGCATGCCGGGTGGTCGAGCTGGCCTTGGCGGCAGCGCAGAACGTGGGGAAGGGTGCGGTATACGACCGCGAGGCACATCACCGCCTGGCACGAGAGGTGGCCCGACGCTGCCCGGTGCTGCTGAAGAACGACGACGTCGACGGGACCGGTCCGGTGTTGCCTCTCGCGCGATCGGCCTCCGTTGCGGTGATCGGGGAGTTCGCGCGGACGCCGCGGTACCAGGGCGGCGGGAGCTCGAAGATCAATCCTTTCCGCCTCGACGCGGCACTCGACGAGATGCGGGCGACGGCCGACCCGGACCGTATCGCTTTCGCACCCGGATTCGTGATCGGCGCAAGAGATTCCGATGATCAGATGGTCGACGAGGCGGTCGAGACCGCGCGGCGGGCCGACGTCGCCGTGCTGTTCCTGGGGCTGGGAGACGACGACGAGTCCGAAGGCTTCGACCGTGCGGACTGGCGACTGCCCGATCCGCAGCTCGAGTTGCTCCGACAGATAGTCGCGGTGCATCCCCGGACCGTGGTGGTGCTGTCCAACGGGAGTGTGGTGGACCTGGCCGAGGTCGATGCGGCACCCGCGGTGCTCGAGGGCTGGCTGCTCGGGCAGGCCGGCGGCGGGGCGATCGCCGACATCCTCTACGGCGATGCGGATCCGTCCGGGCGGCTGGCGGAGACGATCCCACTCCGCCTCTCCGACAGTCCGTCATTTCTGGACTTCCCCGGCGAGCAACTGCATGTGCGCTACGGCGAAGGGATCTTTGTCGGGTACCGGTGGTATGACGCTCGTGAACTCCCGGTTCGATACCCGTTTGGGCACGGGTTATCCTACACCACAATGGAATTCGAAGAACTCGAGGTGTCCTCGGCAGAACCGGGACTCGAGCTCGGTGTGACGGTGACCAACACGGGCCTGCGTGCGGGGCGTGCCGTCGCCCAGGTGTACCTCGGTATCGACGACTCGGTGGTCGCCCGTCCACCCCGAGAGTTGAAGGCCATCGGGATCGCCGATCTCGAGCCGGGTACAACGCGACGTCTCGAGCTCTCGATCCCCAGATCCGAACTCGCATATTGGGATCGTGTGGTCGACGATTGGGTGGTGGAGGGAGGTGTCTACCGCGTGGAGGTCGGCGCGTCGAGCCGTGACATTCGGGCATCGACCACTGTCGAGGTGACCGGAGACGAACGCCCCACAAGTGTCGGCCCGTCGTCCACGCTCGGGGAGGTCCTCGACCATCCCGTCGCGGGACCTGAACTCCGCTCACGGATCGCGGCATCGATGGGCGTCGACGAACTCGACCCGGCCATCGTGATGATGGTGTCGTCGTTCCCGATCGGCCGGATCTCGCCGATGCTGGGACTCGACGCGGCCGCGCTCGACGAGTTGCTCGCCTAGCCGGCGGCCACGCGTCGGCGGAGCGTCACGCGGCCCCCGCGGCGGGGGCGTAGGCCACGCCACGCGAATGCCAGGCCTCGCCCTTGGTCGATGTCGGCTCGATGGTGAAGTCGCGGAGCAGATCTCGAAGCACGACGTCCATCTCCATGTGGGCGAATGCCGCCCCGATGCACCGGCGGGTGCCGCCGCCGAACGGGAGCCACGCCTGCCCGGGTGTGTTCCCGACGAACCGGTGCGGATCGAATCGTTCCGGCTCGGCGAACTGACGGCTGTCGTCATGGAGCAGGGAGATCGCCACCAGGACGTTGTAACCCCGAGGGATTCGCCACGGCCCGAGCTCGAGGAGATCGGTGACCACGTGTCGTCCGGCCAGGTCGATGACGGGCCGGCTACGTTGGATCTCGAGGATGGTGGCCATCCGGAACTCGCTGCCGCCGTGGTCGACCTCGTCGACCAGAGCGCGCAGGACATCCGGATTGCGTTGCAGCCGTTCGACTGCCCATGCCAGCGTGGTCGCCGTGGTCTCATGTCCGGCCACCAGCAGCGTGAGCAATTCGTCGGCGATGTCGGCATCGGTCATCGACGAACCGTCGTCGTAGGTGCTCTGCACCATGAGGGCCAGGATGTCGTCCCGCTCCTCGAGTCGCGGATCTTCGCGGGCCTTGGCGATCAGCGCCGCGAGGGTGTCGTCGTAGATCTGCCTGCGGCCGGCAAACGTGCGCCGGGGATCGAACCGGCCGAGGGAGAGCGGGATGTCCGGGGTGGACGCGAGGCGCGAGCCGACGGTCACCAGCGGCGGAATGATGTCTCGAAGCGTGTCGAGTTCCCGTCCGTCGGCGCCGAAGACGGTTCGGAGGATGACGTTGAGCGTCACCCGCATCATCGGCTCGAGAGTGGCGAACTCGGTGCCCATCGGCCATGTTCGGGCTTCGGCGGCGAACTCCTCGGCCACCACGGACTCGTACTGTTTGATCCGCCGCCCGTGCAACGGGGGAGTGAGGAGCTTGCGGCGGCTGCGGTGATCAGTGCCCTCCAGTGCGAACATCGAGCCGTCGCCGAGGATGCGTCCCAGGTTGGGACGGACGTTGGCTGCCTGGTCGGTCGGTGTGGTGAACAGCTGCTTGGCCAGCGTCGGGTCGGCGATGACGACCACCTTGCCGAACAAGGGGATTCGGAGTGTGAACACCGGTCCGTAGCGCTCGGCGAACGCAGCCAGTGTCTGTCGGCGACGCGCGACGAACCCGAGCCCCTGGACAACGGCGGGCAGCCGCGGTCCCGGGGGTAGCGCGGCCGAGGGGCCGGTCGACGTGATCGGCTCGGCGTCCGACGGTCGGGTCGGCTGGGTGGCGACCATGGGCGAATCCCTTTCGACGGTGATCGGCGTGACGGCCGTTTGGTACAGCGGCGTACCGGGCTGACGGTACGCTCGCGTTCCGCGTCGCCGCAAGGGGTGGCGTCGTATGGTTGGAGGGTGTTCGAAGTTGCTGCGTCCGGCGCGAGATCGCGAATCAGCAGGTCGCCGGTCCGGCAACGACTGCTCGACGCCATGGCGTCGTGTCTGATGGAACGGGGATACCGGGAGACGACGGTCGCCGATGTCGTGCGGGTCGCCCGTACGTCGCGCCGGTCCTTCTACCAGGAGTTCACCGACAAGCAGGCATGTTTCGTCGACCTGCTGCAGACGACCAACGACAGCATGGTCGCTGCCATCGCGGAGGCCGTGGACCCGGCGGCGGAGTGGAAGACGCAGATCCGGCAGGCGGTCGAGGTGTACGTGTCGGTGACCGACGAGCATCCGGAAATCGCATGGAGCTGGATTCGTGAGCTGCCTGCGCTCGGTGAGTCGGCCCGGCGAGTTCAGGTCGAGGCGATGGAGTCGCTGATCGACGTGCTGGTGCCCCTGACCGACAATCCGCAGATGCGGTCGGCGGGTATCGCCCCGATGAGCCACGAGATCGGGGTGATGATCTGGGGTGGAATCCGCGAACTGGCAGCCTCGGCGCTGGAGGGTAACCGTTCACTGCAGACCATCGTCGAGCCTGCCGTCGCCGCGTGTATCGCGTTGGTGGGTGCGAACATCGAGGGTTGATCCGGTACCCGGGTCGTCCACGATGCAATCGAACCGCCACCGGACGGTCGGGCAGGCGCCGTGACACATCCACTGCCTCAGCGCCAGGCGCCCCGGGTGTACTGGTCGGGATAAGGGGCATCCTGTCTCGCGACACCGAGTTCGTGTGCGGCACGCAGCGGCCAGGCCGGCTCACGGAGCGCGGCCCGCGCCAGCAGCACGGCGCTGATGTCATCGTCTCCCGCAATCTTCTCGGCCTGATCGGGTTGGGTGATCAGTCCGACTGCGGCGGTGGCGATTCCCGAGTCACGGTGTACCGATCGCGCGAAATCCACCTGGTAGCCGGGTTCGACCGGGATGTCGGCGTGCACGTTGCCGCCGGTCGACACGTCGATCAGATCCACACCGCGGTCACCGAGCAGGCGGGCGAGTCGTCCGCTGTCGGCGGTGTCCCACCCGCCCTCGGTCCAGTCGGTGGCGGAGATGCGGACGAACAGCGGCTTGCTGTGGGGCCATACCTTCCGGACCGCTTCAACGACCTCGAGCACGATCCGGACCCGGTTGTCGAAATCACCGCCGTAGGCGTCCGCACGCTCGTTCGACAGGGGCGAGAGAAACTGATGGAGCAGATACCCATGCGCCGCATGGATCTCGACGACGTCGAAGCCGGCCGCGTCGGCCCTGCGCGCGGCGGCGGCGAACGCGTCGACCACCTCGGCGATCTGGTCGGTGCTCAGTGCGGCAGGTGGGACGAACCCGTCGAAGGCGATCGGTGAGGGGCCGACCGTGGTCCATCCGCCATCCGTCGCGGGCAGGCTGCCGGACTGATCGGCGAACGGCGAATACACGGACGCCTTGCGGCCGGCATGCGCGAGTTGCACACCGATCGCGGAGCCCTGGGTGTGTACGAAGTCGGTGATGCGCTGCCATGCGCCGGCCTGCACATCGTCCCAGAGTCCCGCGTCCTGGGCACTGATCCGGCCCTCCGGGGCCACGGCGGCAGCTTCGGTGAGTATGAGTCCGAAGCCACCCGTTGCCCGGGCACCGAGGTGTACGAGATGCCAGTCGGTGGGTACACCGTCACCGGCGAAGCAACTGTACTGACACATCGGGGCAAGCCAGATGCGGTTGGGGATCTCGAGATCACGAATGGTCAGCGGTCGGAACAGAGCGGGGACGGTGGTCACGTGACAAGGGAACGCCGGGACCCGGCCGAGAGATTCCCGCAGCGGCGCACCGATCGCTCGGTGTGCTGACGATCACGCCGTGGCGCCCGCCAGTTGGTCGAGGCGGCGTCGGGCGCGGGCCTCGTAGGGGAGCGCCCCCGCGTCACGCGCCACCCGCACCGCCTCGCGGAGGTCGGGGGTGCCGTCTCGCCCGAGGATCGAAGCCGCCGTGCCCCGGTACAACACCGCCGGTCCCAGGCACACCAGCCCCGGCCATTGGACGATGAGCCCCGACGACCAGTGGGTCACGAGGTGTTCGAGGCGGCGACAGATCTCGCGTGCCGCCATCGCGTGGTCACGACTTCTGGAGAGCGCGAAGAGGGTTTCGACGAGAAGGGGGACGCGCGCCACGACACGGGAACCGCTCCAGCTCGCCGCGTCGGACGTGAGCTCGGTGGCGAGACGGAGCGCGCGGTCGTGATCGCCGGCCTCGGCTGAACCGAGAGCGATCACGAGCGCGAAGTCGTCGTCGACCTCGTCGATCAGCGTGTCGAATTCCGGCAACATCGACGCGAGCTCGCCGTGGTGCCACGCCTCGATCGACCGACTCGTGGCCACCGATGCCTCGGCGAGCATCCGTGCACGTTCGGACAGGTCGCCGACGATGGCGGCGAATCGTTCGGTGAGCGCTCGACTCGCGGGGTAATCGCCGCGCAGGAGTGCGAGCATCACCTGCCACCACAACTGCATGGTGTGCAGATCCGTACCGTCGCGGCTGCCGACCGATCGTGCGAACTCGTGCGAGAGCCTGCGGGTCAACCGGAGATCGCCGGCTTCGAGGGCACACACGCGCTGCAGATGTAGTGCGGTCGCACGCCGGAGCACGTCTCCGCCAGACAACGTCTCGAGCGCCCCGGCGATCGTGCGTCTCTCCTCGAGAGTCGTCGGCTCCCATCTGAGCAGGAAGTCGGCGAGCGTGATCTCGTAGTCGACCGCGGCATCCGAACCGGTCGCGAGCTGGGCGGCGGCCAGTTGCTCCCGTGCACCCGGCATGCCCAGCACGGTCAGCCGTGCCGCCTCACCGGCCCGCAGGCGTGCGGCGACACGCGCGTCGAGTTCCTCGCTGTGTGCCAGCGCCTCTCGTACCAGTGGTGGATGCGTCGACTGGACCACACCGAACCCCGACCAGTAGCCCGCCACCCCCTGGGGAGATGACAGCAGCGCGGTGTCGGCGAGTGCAGACCAGTCCCGACGATGTCGACTCACCCGCGCGGCGGATTCGAATGCCTCTGTGGCCGTGTCGAAATCGCCGATCCGAGTAGCCGCCGACCCGGCGATCCGGTTGAGATCGACGACCAAGCCGTCGTCGTCGGGGCCCACCGCGAGACCGCGGCGGGCGAGTTCCAACGCTCGATGATCGGCGTCCGAATCGAGCGCCCTCTGTGCGGCATCCCGGCAACACCGCGCCGCGTATGCCGCGGAATGGTGGTCGTCGGCGGATTCGGCACGGTGTACGGCGATCGACTCCCGGTCCTCGGGGCAGGCGGTTTCGAGGGCGGCCGCGATAACGGCATGGGCACTGATGCGTTCGCTCCGGGAGGCCCTGGCGAGCGCTGCCTCACGCACCCGGTCGTGGGGAACGCAGAGTGTCCCGTCGGCGGAGACTTCGGCCAGTCCGAGGCTGCGCAACTCGTCCACGGTTGCCGGCCGTGCGCAGGCGAGCTCGGCGAGGACTCGCGGGCGTACCCGTCCGCCGGATGCCGCGAGGATCCTCATCAGCGTTTCTCCCTCGGTGGAGAGCTCATCGAGTCGTGCTGCCACCGCGGTGCGGACCGGATGTCGGAGATCCGGCGTGGCGCCCAGCGCCACCGCATCGCAGATCTGATTCGCGATGAGGGGGTTGCCGAAACCATGCGCGGCGAGTTCGTCACGATCGACCATCGGTGTGACGCCCAGGTTCTCGAATCTCCTGTCCACCACCAGACGAATCTCGGCGGTGGCGAGTTCGCCGAGCGTCAGCTCTGTCACGAGCCCGTGTCGGCGGAGCGCTGCACTGATGATCTGTGCGCATGGGTCCTCGGGGCTGCGGCCGGTGACCACCACGGTGACCGCCGCGCGTGGCATCCCGGACCACACGCGAGCCAGCAACCGGGCGGAGTCGACGTCGAGATGCTGCACATCGTCCAGCAGGAACACCGACCGCCCGTGGGCATGGATGTCGGACCATATCTGCGCGGACATGTCGTCGGCGACAGCACTCACTCCGATCGCCTCCGTGCGGCGGCCGAACAGCTCGTCGATCGCCGCAAACGCCCGGGCGTCACCGATCGGCCGACCGATGAACCGGCGTGCGATCGCCAGGTGACGGGCGACGAGATCCTCGGCGAGCGCTGTCTTCCCGATTCCCGACGCGCCGAATACCAGCGCTCCGGCGGGCCGTGCCGTGCCGGCGTCCCAGACCCGATCGAGGACGGCTGCCTCGGATGTCCTCCCGATGAGCGCGGGCCGACCGGAGACCGGGGCGGTGCTTCGGTCGCCGGCGGGGACGCGCGCCGGGGCGAGCAGTTCGGCTTCGAGCGCGACGGTGTCCGCGGACGGGTCGAGGCCGAGCTCGACGGACAGCGTTCGTCGCAACCGGCGGAGCGTGTCGATCGCGTCGACGGTACGGCCGTCGTCGCGTAGCGCACGCGCCAGAGTGCGGGCGGCACCTTCGCGGTACGGATGACGGGTACGCATCGGGGTCAGCATCGCGATGGCGCGTCGATGTTCGCCCAGCGCGCGGAAGGCTTCGGCCGCCGACTCGACCAGATCGGAACGCATCGCGTCCAGTCGCACGAGTTCTGGTTCGTAGTCGGCGATGTCGGCGATCTCGACCAGCGGGTCCCCCCGCCACAGATCGAGCGCCCGGCAGAGGAGCTCCGCACCCGCGGCCGGGTCGGACCGCAGCGCCTGCAGACCTTCCTGGGCGAGCTTGTCGAGGAGGTCGAGATCGGTGGCGGCACCGTCACATCGAAGGACGTAGCCGGCGGGTTCGGTGTCGATCCGCACCGATCCGGTCGGGGCGAGTTGTTTTCGGAGCCGAGAGATGTATCCCTGGAGGGTCCCGGCCGCAGAACGTGGCGGATGGCCGCGCCATAGTGCGTCGGCGATACGCTCCGGCGAGCACGGGCTGCGTTCGACGGTGAGGATGGTCAACAGCTCCGCATGTTTGCGAGCGGTCATCGGGATGAGGGTGCCGTCGGCCGCGGTGACCGACAGAGGGCCGAGAACCCGGACGGGGATGTGCGGATCGGAGACTTCCACGAACACCGTCCCGAGGGTTTCGGATCAGGCCGAGATCATCGAGAATCGGCCTGACCTGGTCCGATGTGGTGCCGGTATGCGCACCAGCCGGACACAAGGCTAACACCAGGCGGGCACGGAACGGTCGATGACATGACACAGACAATTCAGCCCCGAACGACACCGTACGGTGACTTCGCCGATGGGCCCGGCCCGTTCCGGTCCCCGAACTGGCCGACCCTTCGTCGGCTCACCGCGGGAGCGTTGATGGCAGGCGGCACGGCCTGCATCATCGGCGGCACGCTGCATCCGATCGTCGACGGCAAAGCGCACTCGGTCGCCGCACTCCAGGGGGCGGGTGCGCCGTGGGCGCAGGTTCTGCTGGCGCTCGGCACGACGCTGCTGCTGCTGGGTCTTCCAGGGATGTACGCCTGGCTGGCACCGCGCATCGGCATGGGCGGATTCGTGGGAGTCGTGGCCTATTTCGTCGGCAATCTGGTGACTGCCACCGGCCATCTCGTCGTCGAACTCTTTGTCGCCTACCCGTTTGCGCACAATCCGGAAACGGCAGACCTCATCGCCGGTGACGACTCGATGGTCGGGACGACCTCTGTCCAACTGCTCAACACCGTGGGCGGTGTGGTGATGCTCGTCGGCATGGGCCTCCTGGGCGCCAGCCTGATCCGCAACCATGCGGTCCCGACGTGGATCGGTGTGCTCGCGGTGGTCGGCATGGTCGGTTTCATGCTCCCGATTCCCGCGGTGGCAGGGATATCCGGATTCGTCTACGAGGCGCCACGCGGGATCGCGATCATCGCGATCGGCGTACTGATGCTGCAATCGAAACGGAGTCCTCGCTCACCACTCGCCTGACAACACCACCGCACGGCCGCTGCCCGAAACGGGTGGCGGCCGTGCGGTGGCGGTCGTCGACTTTGCCGGTTGCCCGGATGAGCGCCCGACGATCAGCTGCGCGTCACGGCGGCATAGCGCGCCACGTGCGCATCGGACGAGCCGAATTCGTACTCGATCGCGGTCAGCCGACGGAAGAAGTGGCCGATGGCCAACTCCTCGGTCATGCCCATGCCGCCATGGAGCTGAACGGCGTTCTGTCCGATGAAGCGGGCCGCACGACTGATCGTCACCTTGGCCGCCGACACCGCGGCCGCTCGCTCGGCCGCCGGCGCGTCGAGCGTGAGGATCGCGTAATACTGTGCGGCCACGGCCTGTTCGAGTTCGATGTACATGTCGACCATCCGGTGCTGCAGTGCCTGGAAGCTCCCGATCGGGGCCCCGAACTGCTGGCGCTGCTTCGCGTACTCGATCGTGTCGTCGAGGACCTTCCGCATCGCGCCGACCGCCTCGGAGACCACCGCCGCGGTCGCCTCGTCCCACGCCCGTTCGAGGAGGGGCAGTGCGGCCCCCTCCGGGCCGATGAGCGCACCGGCGTCGAGTCGAAGGTCGGTGAACGTCAGGTCGGCGGCCCGCCGATCATCGATCGTGCGGACCGTGTGCATGGTCATGCCGTCCGGGACGCCGTCGCCGAGCGCGACGAGGAACAGCGACAAGCCGTCCCGGTCACGGACGTCGCCCGCGGTCCGTGCCGTGATGATCAGGTGGTCGGCGATCGGCGCGGATGTCACCACTGCCTTGGCGCCGTTGAGGATCCAGCCGTCGTCGGACCGTTCTGCCCGGGTGGCGACGTGGTTGAGCATGCCGCCCGAGCCGTCTTCGATCGTGGCGAGTGCCGATACGCCGGTGCCTGCCGCGATCGTTGCGGCGGCGGCGAGTGCGTGCTCGTCGCCGGTACGTTCGAGCAGTCGGGCCCCGAGCACGACGGAATCGACGAACGGTTCGATGACCAGTGCATAGCCCAGCGCCTCGGTGACCACCATCAGTTCTTCCGGGCCGCCGTCGTCGCCGCCGACGGATTCGGGAAGACAGGCCCCGATGACGCCGAGTTCCTCGGCGAACGAACGCCAGATCTCGGGTTGCCAACCGGTGCCGACCTTGGCCGCGTCCCGGCTCGCCGTCAGGTCGTAGCGGGCGGCGAGGAACTTGGTGAGCCCGTCGCGAAGCAGTTGCTGTTCAGGGGTGAGTGTGAAATCCATGAGATGAGTTGCTCCGTTGCTTTCTAACCGAGGCCGAGTGCCGCTTTGGCGAGGATGTTGCGCTGGATCTCGTTGCTGCCCGCGTAGATCGATCCCGCCCGGTCGTTGAGGTAGTGCAGCGGCGCAACCGCCTGCCAGGTCTCCCCGCTGACATAGCCATCGGCAGGTGGCTCGTACTGCGCGATCGGGCCGCCGGGTACGGCGGCATGTGGCTGGTAGACGCGCCCGTGCGGGCCGGCCGCCTCGAGATCGAGTTCGGTGATGTGTTGGCTCAGTTCGGTTCCGAGGATCTTCAGCATCGACGCGACCGAGCCGGCATCCCCGCCTGAAGTCATCGCGGCGAGGGCGCGGTACTCGAGGATCTCGAGAACCTTGGCCCGGATCCGGGCGTCCGCGAGTTTTGCGGCAAACGCCGGCTCCTCGATGAGGGGTGCTCCCGACGGGCCGGTGACGGTGGCCGCGCGTTCGCCGATGTGTTCACACATGACCTGCAGCGCGGGCGCCACCGCGCCGCCGCCTCGTTCGAAGATCAGCAGGTACTTGGCGACGGTCCAGCCGTCGTCGATGGTGCCGAGCACGTTGGTCTTCGGCACCCGCACGCCGTCGAAGAACACCTGCGCCTGGATCTGTTCGCCGGACGCCATCACCAGCGGCTGGATCTCGATTCCCGGCGACCGCATGTCGATGAGCACGAACGTGATGCCCTGCTGCTTACGCTCCTGCCGAGACGTCCGGACCAGGCAGAAGATCCAGTTGGCCTCCGCGGCGTGGGTGGTCCAGATCTTGCTGCCGGTGACCACCAGGTCGTCACCGTCGCTCACCGCAGCCATCGACAACGACGCGAGATCGGAACCGGCCTCGGGCTCGGAGTAGCCCTGACAGAAGAACACGCTCCCGTCGAGGATGCCGGGCAGGAAGAAGTCCTTCTGCTCCTTGGTCCCGAACGCCATGATCGCGTGCGACACCATGCGAATACCCATGGGAGACAGGGCAGGAGCGCCGGCGAGGACGGACTCACGGCTGAAGATGTAGTGCTGGGTGAGGGTCCAGTCGCAGCCGCCGTACTCGACCGGCCATGCCGGCGCGGCCCACCCGCGCTCGTGCAGGATGGCCTGCCAGGCCATGGATGCCTCGTGATCGGAATACACACTGGTGCGCAAGCGGCCGGCGGCGCGCAACTCCGGCGTGAGATTGGCTTCGAGGAATTCGCGTACCTCGTCGCGGAATGCGATGTCGGCGTCCGACCACATCATGTCCATCGAAGTGTCACCCCTGTCTGCGGTGCACCACTCGGTGGGACCGCCTATCAGATATATGTTCTCAGTCGAATGTACGTGAGGCCACCGCGGGAGGAAAGCCCGGATGCCCGGATCGGATGCCACGACTCGCGGTGGGGCAATCGATCCGGGCGGCGGACGGGACGGGGGTCAGGCAACGCGGTTGAACGGATCGTGGTCGGCCATGATCTTGTCCATCCTGGCCTCGTCGAGCCGGGCACGGACCGTCGTCTGCTCTTGGCGATCACGGACCACCTTGGCGAGTGTGAACGTGCTCGATGTCAGGAACAGGAGAGTGATCGCGAGGAAGCCTCGTTGCCAGGGATCGAGGGGAAGGTAGAGGATGCCGACGATCGCGGTCGCAAGGCTCACCCCGAAGGCGATAGCGGCCTGGGCGTAGAACGCGGCGGTGGTGACGGTCTGGGGAAGTTCGTTTGAGGTGCTCATGCCGATCAGATTTCCAGCAGCCGACTCTCGGCGGATGCGGGTGACTACTCAGGTGGGCTGAGTAGTCCCGCGGGAATCGGCGCCGCCCGAGTTGTCGCCGCCCGAGTCGTCGCTGTCCGGTCCGCCTGAGCCACCTGCCGCCGTCGGCTCGGCCGGTGGGCCGCCGTTCGCCGGCGAGTCCGGTCCCACGACGGTGGTGGCGTCCTTGGGTGCACTCGACGCGAGCAGGACGTCGACCCAACGGGTGGAGGGGTCGATGTCGATCAACAGCGCCTTCGTCATCAGGGTGAGCGGTACCGCGAGGATCGCGCCGAGTGGCCCGATCACCCAGGCCCAGAAGACCAACGACAGGAAGGTGAGCGTGGTGGACAGGCCCACCGCGTCACCGACGAACTTCGGCTGGATCACCGATTGGATGACGATGTTGATCGCGCTGTAGACGACGATCACCAGCAGCATCTGTCCGACGCCGCCGTCGAGCAGGGCCAGAAGGGCGGGCGGGATCACGCCGATGACGAAACCGATGTTGGGTATGTAGTTGGTGATGAACGACAACAGGCCCCACAGGATGGGCAGCGGCACCCCGAGCAGCCACAGCGCGCCGGTGTCGAGGACCGCCACGATCAATCCGAACACCGTCGAGACCAGCAGGTAGCTGCGCGTCCCGCGTGCGAAACTGCTGAAAGCCGTTGCGATATCGGCTCGTTGGCCGCGTAGCACGTTGATTCGCTTGTCGAACGAGATGGCGTCCGCGGACATGAACAGCAGCACGGTGATCACCAGGATCAGCGCGGAGGCGACCGACACCGTGCTCTCGAGGACGTCGCCGACGTAGCCGATCGCCTTGCCCGGGTCGATGTGCGAGATCATGTTGTGGACTTGTTCCTGGCTCACCCCGTGGTCGGTGAGGAACTTCTGGAAGTTGTCGATCAGCTGCTGGAACTTGTCGGAGTACTCCGGCAGGATCGTCGCGAGCCTGGCGATGGAGAAGACCAGGGAACCGAAGAGCGCCAACAAGATCCCGTAGACGGCGAGCAGGGTCACGACAAAGGCGAGCCACGTCGGGCAGCCCTTGCGTCGCAGCCATGCTGGAAACGGCTGGACGGCGACGGTCAGCATCAGCGCGAGGAAAACCGGGCCCACGAGGCCGGAGACCGCCTTCATCCCGCCGACGGTGACGATCAGACCGGCGATCGACAGCAGCACAATCGTGCCGCGAGGCATCGACCAACCCTTCATCTGTTCGGCTTCGGGTTGCTCAACGGTCATTGCCAGCCTCTCGTCGGTCGGGGTGATCCTAACCCTCGATGAGCACTGACGCGTGCACGGCGACGCTCAGCGACCCGTCCACCGGGGTGGGCGTTTCGATACGAACGCCGTGATGCCCTCGATGGTGTCCTGGCTGACCAGCAGGCTGTCGAGGGCCGTCGATGTGGCGTCGATGGCGTCGACCTCGTCGGGGATCACCGATGCCGACTCCATCGCCCGCAACGATTCGCGCACCGATGTCGGTGAGCTCGTCAGCAATTCGTCGGCGACCGCGCGCGCCAGTGTCATCACCTTGCCCGCAGGCGCGATCCTGCTCACCAGCCCGGCGGCCAGTGCCTCGGAGGCATCGAGCCGGCGACCGGTGAGGATCATGTCGCGCGCCAGCGCGCCGCCGACGGCCGCGGGAAGCCGGACGAGTCCGCCGGCGACGGCCGCGAGCCCGACCTTGACCTCGGGCAATCCGAAGGTGGCTCGCTCGTCGGCCACCACGATGTGACACGCCAGTGCGATCTCGCATCCGCCACCGAGGGCGTAACCGTTCACCGCCGCGATGACCGGTTTGGGTCGATGACGTCGGGAGGTGAGACCGGCGAATCCGTTCTTCGGCACCTCGAGCCCCGCGCCGGACGTCTGTGCGAGGTCGTTGCCCGCGGAGAACGCCTTGTCGCCTGCGCCCGTCAGGATGGCAACCCACAGTTCCGGATCGGCGAAGTATGCGTCGAAGATCGCGTCGAGCTCGGCGTTGGCTGCCGGATTCAGCGCGTTGCGGGCGTCGGGGCGGTTGATGATGACCTCGAGGAGATGGCCGTCGCGGCGAATCTCGACGTGCTCGTACTGCTCGCGGAACGCCGGAGCGGTCGGCGGATGGCGGCGCACCATTGCTGCCCGGCTCGTGAAGACGCGGTTGCCGCTCGCCGACGATCGGACGTAGATGCCGGCACCCACCGGATCATCGGACGCGAGAACGCCGAACATCTCTTCGTCCTCGTCGTCGACGTTGGCGACGAACCGGCCCCCATCGGCCATCCGTCCGATCACGACACCCTTCCGGCGGCCGTCCTTGCCCGGGATCACGGTGAAGGTCTCGATGGTCGCGGGTCCGTCGGCGTAGTCGATGGGCCGGATCGTCGGTGCGTTGTCGACCACCTCCTGCAGACCGGCCGAATCAGCCCGAACCCACGCGGTGGGCCGCGTGCTGTAGACGCCCACCGACGTCTTGCTCAGGATGCCGCCGTTGGCGACGACGAGTGCGTAGGTCTCGGGCTCCGACCGCACCCGGTCCACCGCCTCGGCGATCGCGTGCAGCGAATAGTTGTTGCCCGGACCGCCGAAGAAGGGGAGGCCACCGGTGAGGGTGAGTCCGCGCGGATCGTCGGCGGCGATCCCGAGTGGGTCGATCACATTGGAGACCGCGATCGGGAAGCAGCTGTAGATGTCGAGGAAGGAGACGTCGTCGAGGCCGATCTCGGCGACGTCGAGGGCATGGCGGACGGCGGCCGCGGCGGATGGCGCCGTGCTGAGGTCGGGTCGTTTCATGAGGGTCTGCTCGCGAACATCGGCGTGCCCGTGCAGGAAGACCCACCGCGACGGGTCGACACCGAGCGCCCGGGCCTGGCCGACCGACATGACCACGGCGGCCGCGGCCTGGTTGACCTGGTCGCGCGCGACCAGCTGGCGCGTGAACGGATCTGCCACCACGCGGTTGTCGTCACCGACCGTGACCAGTTCGGACGCCGTACGTGCGGTGGGAGCCGCAGCGTGCGGATTGTCGGCCGCGACCTGCGAGAACGGTGCGAACAACTCGCCCATGGTGCGCGCGTACTCGTCTCGGCCGAGGCCGACACGATGCCGGCGCGCATTCTCGAGGACGGCGTACTGCGTCATCGGTGCGATGAGGCCGTGCCGCGCCTCCTGATGTGAGGTGAGGCCGGCGATCGCGTAACCACGATCCTCGAGTTGTCCTCCTACCTGCTCCGAGAGATCAGGACGCTCGTCTGCGGTCAAAGACGACATGAGATGCCGGACGGTCGACATGATCTCGGCACCGAAGATCACCACCGCGGTGGACCGTCCGGCCTGGATCTCGACCGAGAACTCGGTCAACAGACTCTGGGGGCTCTGCCCACCCGTGACCCCGACCACGGCGCGCCGGGGATCCATGCCGATTCGTTTGGCGACCGCACGCGGCATGTTGTCGGGGCGACCGAGAGGTGAGCTGGAGAGCGGACTCGACTCCTCGAAGGTCCGCACACCGACAACCGTGTCGATCTCGGCTGCGACGGACGGTGCCGCCACGCCGGAGTCGGACAGGGCCGCCTCGACGGCGCGGGCGGCGAGGTCGGCCTCGCTCACAGCCTCGTAGCCGGCGTCGGTCAGCCGCTCCGAGGCCTGGCCGACACCCACGATCACCGGGGTGTTCGGGTCGAGTTCGGACAGCGGTACAGATCGCGGCATCGGATGACCTTCCGGGACGACGGTCCATCTGACCATTGGTCGATGGCAGTGTGCTGGATCCATTAATCCACTCTCTGTCGTGTGCCGTCGCACCGACCCCCGAACATGTTCCAGCCGGTGACAGCGAGGGAATTACGCGCTATCGTTGATTACAAGTAATCACAGCGCCGCAAGCGCCTGACAAGGGAGTCGACATGACCGGGACAGAGACCTCGGTGGCCGGTTGGCTGACCGGCCGTCTTCCCGACGGCCTGTTCACCGCGGCGCCGGAGGTGCGGGTGGACCGCGAGGAGATCACCGTCATCGGCACCATCGATCCACCGGATGTGGACGACGAGGCCGACGCCTCGGCGGTTCGACAGGCCGAGGCCGGGCGCATCGCCAGATTCCGCGAGTCGACCCGCGACCAACGGATCGAGGTTGCCCGTGAGGCCGAGCATCGATTCGACCGCAAGGTGGCGTGGGGAGTGCGGTGCGGTGAGACGTCGCAGCTGTTCACCCATCTGGCGGTGCCCGTGATGACCAGGCTGCGTCAACCGCAACGCCAGGTGCTCGACACCCTGGTCGCCGCCGGGGTGGCCAGAAGTCGCGCCGACGCGCTGTCGTGGTGCGTGAAACTGGTCGGGCAGCACACGGATTCGTGGCTCGACGAACTGCGTGAGGCCATGAGCAAGGTGGACGAGATCCGGGACGCAGGCCCGGCCGTCGACTGAACTCGCCGCATCGTCCTCGCGCAGGCCGGAGACGTTGTTGACATCTGGCGGCTGAGGGGTTGGCTGGAGGCATTGGCCGTGTCCGACAGCTGATCGAGAGGAACCACTCATGGGCGAGACGCAGAAGCGGCTGAGGCGACAACGTCTGGTTGTACCGACGATGTGGCTGGCCTACGTGGCAGTTCTGAGCGGAACGGTGGCCGCGGCGGTGACCGTGGTTGCGCTGGCGAGTGAGCGCTACGCCGTAGGGGTCGCGGTGGCTGTCGTGACCGTCGTGCTGTTCGGCGCCGCCTATGTGATCTACCGAGTCGACAAGCGGGTCGAGGGGCGGCCCGAAGCGCAACGCGATGTCGCAAAGGGCCGTCGGGCCAAGTACCGGAGCGTGTATCCGCGTCAGAAGTGACCGAGTCGCGTCGTGATGTTCGCGTGGACGGACCACCCCGGGAGGGCCGAGCACGACGACGAGGACGTCGTCCACCACATCCCGGACATCGTCGGAGCGCGGGCAACTCGTCGTGGTTTGCGGACGGGTCGGCATCCGGCCCCAGGGTGGACCGTGCGGTCGCGAAGGCGACGGACGATCGCGGACGAAAGATCATCCGTTTGACGGTGACCGCGACGCCGACGCACAGCGGTGCCGAGATCGCCGGATCGGTGGGCGAGGCCGTCGAGGACATCCGAGAGGCGCTCGACGGAGCCGACATCCACGTTCAGGCCCTCGTCATCTCGAGTATCCGGCGACCTGATCGGGGGCATCTGGACGACTTGTTACCGTGACCGGGTGACGCGGATGGAGCCTGCCGACTCCCGGATGTACTGGCTGTCGGCCGCGATTCCCAACGACCAGTTCCTGCTGTATTGCTTTGTCGATCAGCAGGTTCCGATGGCAGATCTCGCCGAGGGATTGCGCCGTCGCGCGGGCCGGGTCGCGGATCTGTGTCTCCGGGTGTGCGACGTCCCGTTGTCGCTCGACCAACCGCTCTGGGTGCATCGGCCGGTGACGCCGGATCAGGTTGTCGTCCATGCCGGCGCCGACACCTGGCAGCGATGTCTCGAGCGTGTCGGCAGTCTGATGGCAGATCAGCTCGTGCCCACCCGATCGTGCTGGCGGCTACATCTTCTCGGCCCCGTCACCGACACGCCTCGCGGCCCCGCAGTGGTCGCGGTGCTGCAGATCGTGCACTCACTCGGTGACGGCCGTCGCACTTCACGGATTGCCCGCGACCTCTTCGGCGACCACGAACTGCGCACGGTTGCCCCGCCCGAGAGGGACAGGCTCCCGCCCGCGCTCGCCGCGTCGTCGGCCGCCGTGCGGGGAGGTCTTGCGATGCCTGTCCGGGTGGGGCAGATGCTGTGGCGTGGCATGTGCGCGTTCCGTGCGGTCCGTGATCGTCCGCCGTCGGCGCGCCCCGGGTATGCGCTGACACGGCTCAATCGCCCGTCCGGTACGCAGCGGGCGTTGCGGGTGATCGTCGGAGATCGGACGATGTTGCCGGCAGGCGACACCGTGACCACCGGTGTGCTCACGGCTATCTCGATCGCGCTCGAGGCCTACCTGGGTCGAGATGTCGCGCCGATCGGGGCTGAGCTGACGATCGGGCGAACTCGCGATGCGAGGGCGCGCAACAACTTTCGCAATGCGGGGATTGATCTCCACCTCGAGGAGGCCGACCCGGCCGAACGTGCGCGACACATCGCAGCCGAGATGGCGCGCGCCGCCGAGGCCGACGACGAACCCGCCCGGATTGCCGAGCGGCGGGCCTCGGATACCACACCCGCGATCCTGAGCCATTGGGGGACAAGGCAGTTCGACCCTGATAGGCGGCCTGAGACGGTGACCGGCGTGACGGTCGTGTCGTCGGTGTACCGCGGCGCCGCGGACCTCACCCTCGGCGGCGGGCCGGTTCAGTTCACCACCGGCTTCCCTGCCTTGTCGCCGGCGCAGGGTCTGACCCACGGAGTGCACGGTATCGGTACGACCGTGGCGATCTCGGTCACCACGAGTCCGGAGATCATGCCCGATGTGGATCGCTATATCGAACTCCTGCGTGCGGCCTTGGAACGCGTCGCGACGATCGACGGCCGTCAGGATTCGGGCGGGCCGTCCGAATCGCCGGGGCCCGATCGCGGATAGCCGTTGCGTTCGGAACCGTCGGTGATCGACGGCGTGCCCGACGAGTGTCCGGAACCACCCTTGGAACCACGGGTGAGTCGCTTCGGTAGCCGGTCGGCAAGCCCGCCGAGCGGGGCCACGGTCTGGTTCAGCAGATCGACGGTCTCGGCGAGCTCGTGGACCGTGTCCTGCATGGCGAGCAGATTCGGGGCGAGCTGTCCGATCACCTCGGTGAGCTCGGTGATCCGGTCCAGCGGCCCGTCCGGCGCGATGGCGCGTTCCACCGCCCCGTTCTCACCGATGAGTTGATCGAGCAGCCCGCCGTCCTCCGCCATGCGATCGAGCACGCCACCGGACACGGTCACCTTCTCCAGGACGCCATCGGGGGACGTGAGCTTGTCGACGATCCCGCCCTCCGAGGTGAGACGCTCGAGGATCCCCTCACTCTCGGTGAACTGGTCGACCACACCGCCGGGCCGAGTGAGACGGTCGAGCGGGCCGTTCTTGGCCGTGAGGCGTACCAGGATGCCGCCGTCCTCGGCCATCTGGTCGAGTAATCCGCCGCTGGTCGTCAGTTTCTCGAGGAGGCCGTCGGGCGCGGTCAGGCGGTCGATCACGCCGTCCGGGTTGAGGAGACGCTCGAGCGGGCCACCTTCGGCGAGAATCCGCCCGAAGGGCCGTTCCGGACCGAGCAACTCGGCGAGCTGATTGAGCAGGGCGATCGGAGTACGGGCGCTACCGAGTTCGTCCCCGGAGAGGCCGAGCGCAACATTCACCTCGTGCTGAACGCTGCTCGCGGTGATACGTGCGATGGCGACGGCCGATTCGGCTGCGGTCAGCACGACCCCGGTGACCGCGAAGCCGAGACGAAACGGCAGTTCGACGACACTTCGCGTGTCGACGCTGTTCGAGTCCATGTGCTGACCCTAGGACACTGATCGTCCGCAGCCCAGCACCGCTGAGCCGATCACCGCGGAGCCGGCCGCGTCACGTTCGGGAGTCACGTCTGCTGAGCCGCCTTGGCGGCCTTCGCCGCCTTCTTGAAGTCGCGGACCTTTTGCAACGACTCCGGGTCGGTCACGTCCGCGACGGACCGATAGCCTGCTTTGCCGTAGTCACCCACCACCTTTGTCCAGCCGGCGGGCTTCACGCCGAGTTGTTTGGCCAAGAGGGCGGTGAAGATCTTTGCCTTCTGATCGCCGAAACCGGGAAGCGCGCGTATGCGCGCGAAGAGGTCGGCACCCGACGGCGCTTCGGTCCAGATGCGTTCGGTGTCACCGCCGTACTCGTCGACGACCACCTGGGCCAGCGCCTGCACCCGTCCGGCCATCGACCGTCCGTAGCGGTGGATGGCAGGCGGTGTCGCACAGAGGTCGGCGAAGGAATCGGGTTCGGCCGCGGCGATCGCGCCCGGATCCATCGTGCCGAAACGGTCCCGGATCTTGGCGGGACCCGCGAAGGCTCGTTCCATCGGGAACTGTTGGTCCAACAACATCCCGGTCAGCAACGCGAATGCGTCGGTGGAGAGCAGCGCGTCGGCGGCCGGTTCCTGGGCAATCTGGAGATTCGCCATGGACACATTCTAGTAACCCCTAGACTCGCCCCATGGGGATTGGGCGGAGGGAACAGAAGTCCGTCGGGCGGCAGGGGTCCGCCGCGCGGCAGGCCATCGGTTCGGTGGCTGCCCTGGTGATGACGGCAAGTGCGGTGACCGCAGGGGCCGGCGCCGTGCACGCGATCCCCGAATACACCGAACCCAACCTGGTCACCACACTGCGGTGCGACAGTCCCAATCCGCTACCGGGCCCGCCGATCCCGGTGCACGTCGACGTTTTCAACGGCATCAGGTTCCCGGCGGACGGACTGCCCGGACCGGTCATCTCGCTGGTCGCATCCAATCGGGCGAAGCCCGCGCCGGTACTCGACTACACCATGGAGACCAGGGTCGACTGGCGCAATCTCGCAAGCGGACGCACCGGATCGGTGACCGTACCGACCCGGGCGCGCGTGGTCACCTGGCAGGTGGACCTGCACCCCGGACGCGGTCCGGTGGCGTTCACCATCCACCAGAAGGTCGGCCTCATGGCATTCGTCCCGATGGTCAACGCGCGGAACTCGACGTGCGCGGGCCGGGCGTCGGCCTGACATCGGCATGTTCTTCGGTTCCGATACCGAATCTTGACCCTCCGCCCTGCGCCGAAATCCCGCGGATCACAGCGTTTCGGCTAGTAGCCTGGCAATCGCATATCTCCGCCGGCCATTCGGTGGGACTCGACGATGAGGACACGGCATATGTCGCAAGAGCATCATCATGAGATCGCCGAGCAGCACACGGCGAAGGTCATCGGCGTCACGGTAGCCGCTGCGGTCGGCGGATTTCTCTTCGGATTCGACAGTTCGGTCGTCAACGGCGCTGTCGACTCGATCCAGGACACGTTCGGTCTCGGCGCCCTCTTCACCGGATTCGCGGTTGCCATCGCACTGCTCGGTTGCGCTCTCGGCGCGTGGTTCGCCGGGCGCCTGGCCGACGTCTGGGGCCGCAAACGGGTGATGTTGCTCGGTTCGGCGCTGTTCGTCATCTCGGCGATCGGGACCGCGTACACACAGACCGTCTGGGACCTCCTGCTCTGGCGCGTCCTCGGAGGCATCGGTATCGGGATCGCCTCGGTGATCGCGCCGGCCTACATCTCCGAGATCGCGCCCGCCCGTTATCGAGGTGCGCTCGCCTCCATGCAGCAGCTCGCCATCACCTTGGGCATCTTCGCCGCGCTCCTGTCGGACACGCTGTTGCAGGACGCCGCAGGCGATCCCATGAACAACCTGTGGTGGGGCCTCGAGGCATGGCGGTGGATGTTCCTCGTCGGCGTGGTGCCCGCGATCGTCTACGGCCTGCTCGCGCTGATGATCCCGGAGTCGCCGCGGTATCTCGTGGGCCGCAACCGCGACGAGGAGGCGGCACGCATCCTGCAGGAGGTGACGGGCGAAGCGCATCCGCTCGAGCGCGTCCGCGAGATCAAGATCACGGTGAAACGCGAGGCGCGTACGTCGCTCGCCGACATCCGCGGGCCGTCGTTCGGCCTGCACCCATTGGTGTGGGTGGGTATCTGGATCGCGATCTTCCAGCAGTTCGTCGGCATCAACGCGATCTTCTATTACTCGACGACGCTGTGGAAGTCGGTCGGATTCGACACCGACCAGGCGTTCGCCACGTCGGTCATCACCTCGGCGATCAATGTCGGCATGACGTTTGTCGCGATCCTGTTCGTGGACCGGCTCGGTCGCCGCAGACTGCTGCTGGTCGGGTCCGTCGGCATGTTCATCGGTCTGCTGATGGCGTGTGTCGCGTTCACCCAGGCGATGACAACGGTGAAGGACGGGGTCGCCGAGGTCACCCTGTCCGACGAGTGGGGCGTCGTCGCGCTGATCGGCGCGAACCTCTTCGTGATCTTCTTCGCCGCCACGTGGGGTCCGGTGATGTGGGTGATGCTCGGGGAGATGTTCCCCAACCGGATTCGCGGTGTCGCGCTGGGCGTTTGCACAGCTGCCAACTGGTTGGCGAACTTCACCATCTCGATGTTGTTCCCTCAGGTCAGCAAGGTGCTGGGTCTCGGTTGGGTCTACGGATTCTTCGCGTTCTGCGCTGCCGCGTCGTTCTTCTACGTCCGGGCGAAGGTGCAGGAGACGAAGGGTATGGAACTCGAGGACATGGATGGTGTCGCAGCCACGCGATTGTCGGAGTTCGAGGCCGTGCGGACGGCGAAGGGGCCGCACTAGCCGTGATCGGCTGCCCGGTGTCGGCGGGTCATCGCTCGGGTTCGGACAGGCTGGTCACCAACAACCACTGCGCCGCGAAATAGCTTGCGAGGACCCATGCCTCGGCCACGGCAGCGAGACGCTCGTCGTGGATCAGATGTCGTCGGTTGATGATCGTGAGGTCGGAGGCGAGGAAAAGCCAACCGCCCATGCGCAAGTGTGGCTGGGGCTGCTCGCTCGCCCCGGCGCTTGCCGACATCAGGGCGAGCGTGTTGCCGTAGCCGCCGAGCACCGGGAGCAGGCGGGGTCGATGTCGCGCCATCACCGTTGCCGATTCAGCCAGGATCGCGGTGCGCGCGAGCACGCCGGCCGGTCGTGGCCGGGTGCCACGGCGGAACATCATGCCGGTCAGGCACAACTGGGCACCGGCGAAGAGCGATGCACCGACCTGGAGACGGCGGTCTTTGGCCGACGGCTCGTCGGTGAACTCCTCGAGCAGCATGGCCCGGTCCCCGGCGAACGAGAACGCCAGAGCTCCTGCGAGAAGCGCATTGTGGACCGCACTGCGACGTGGTGCTCCGCGGGCAGCCTGGACCGCGAGAACGACGAGCGGGAGGGGTTTGGTGATCTCCGCGGCTCGTCGCCGGTGCAACGCGCCCGCGACGGTCGCGGCTGCGCTCGCGGCCAGGTAGGGGACTGCCGGTCCCGCGGTCTGCGCGAGCCGGACTCGCGCCCGGCTCACCGATTCGCCAGCCGCGAGACAAACCACCGGATGTCGTTGTCGGACAGGACATCGGACTGTTGCTGGTTCACGGCGAGATACGTGCGGGCGGTGACCCGACGGTCGGCCGCCCGGGCGTCGTTCAGATATCGGAGGGAGAGGGGCACGATGACATTCTGGTCGAACAGGCTCTGCGTCATCATCACCGGCCGGGTGAAGCCCTTGATGGGGATCATGTGGGTGCGGGAGACCGCCCCGATGAGTTCGCTGTTCTCCGCGAGCGGCGTCTGGAACAGCGAACCCAATGTCTGGCCGGCGAACTCGCGGGTGAGGTCGTCGGCGCAGACGCGGGCGGCACGATCGAGCCAGTGGCTCCCGGCCTCGGTCAGATAAGGATCGAGCCGCACCTCGGGCTGCGCGTTGCGGATCGCGCTGAGGGTGAAGAGGACGTCGGCCGCGACGCCGTTCGGCATCGAGGTGGTCGAGGGTCCGAGGCTGCCGATCAGGGTGTCGAACTCGACGGGGATCGAGGAGGCCGCCGAACCGCGGTAGTCCAGAGTCGGCCCCTGGATGCGGGTCGCCTGCCGGGCGAGTTCGATCGCGGCCCCGGCTCCTTGCCCTTCACCGATCACCGCCCATCGTCTGGCCAGCCCGGCGGCGACGTCTCGGCTCGCGCGGACGGCGTCGACGATGTTGTTCGCTGTGGTATCGGTGTCGAAATACTCGGGGGTGCCCTTGGTGCCGAGTCCGGCGTAATCGGGCACCACGACGGCATAGCCGCGGTCGAGCCATCGTCCCATCTCGTCCCGGTCGGCCCTGGTGGGCTGCTTCGACGGGGCGCACTGGTCGGCGATGCCGCGGCTGCCGTGCGCCCACACGACGATGGGCCAACCGCCCTTGGGAGCGCGGCCATCCGGGACCTGCACGATGCTCGTCGACAACCGTGGTGCGCGATCGGTGCCGGTGGTCCAGTAGGTGAACGCGTCTCCCGAGCCGGCGCCGCGTGCCAGGCTCTTGGCCGGCAGGTCGCGGTTGGCGAAGACCGTCCCCGGTGCCGAGCCAGATGGTGCGGCGTGCGCCGGGACAGCTTGGGTGGCACCGCCGATCGCGACAGCGGTCAGGAGCGAGAGCAGTCCGGGAAGCGTCGACCGGATGGCCGGTCTGCGACGGACCGGCGGTCCGGGCTCGCGGTTGGGCGAGCCGATCGGATTCGAGGTGCGCTTGGGCATGGTGTCAGGATTTCGTTGTCGGCCGGGTGTTGTCGCGCTCAGGCGTCGACCACGCCGACGGCGGGCAGGAAGTAGCAGGTGCGGTTGCCGTTCTGGGCAGTTCCGTACACCGCCGACAGGATCGTTCCGTTACCCGTCTTCACCGGTGCGAGGCGCACACCGGAGAGCATCGGCAGCACCTTCTGGATCCGTGCGTCGGTGACGGGCTTCAAATCGGCGAAACCACCTTGCAGAGTGGAGGTGTTGAACCAGGCGACCTGCACCGCACCGTTCGATCCGCCTCCCGCGGTGGCCGGGACGAACGCATAGGCGGTCTGACCGTTGTCGATGAGATTGAGCTTCGGCAGTTTGATCCCGAGCAACTGCTCGAGCGGTGCGAGGGGTTCTTGCGCCAGCGGCCACGGGCCGGCGACCGCGCCGGCCCCGGCGGTGACCAGCCCGAGCGGGTTGTCGGCGGTCGGATCGGTGCAGAAGGGGGCCACCGACGGGCTCAGCGGCTGGATGCCCAGGCCGCGCAAGATGGTCAGCGGGTCGGCTGCCACGGGTACCGCAGCCTGGTCGGCCACCGGGACCCCTGACGCGCGCGCCGCGACCTGCTCCGACGACATCTGGCCGACGCTGGTCATGATCGCTTGCGCGGCTTCGAGCGCCATGCGGTCCACACCGGCGTCGCGCAGCATCCGGACGGCGGCGGCGAGTTCGCTGTCGAAGGGGATGGCCGGAAGGGTGATCGTGTTGTCGCCGATCAGCGGCTCGGCGGCGGCCGGCCCGGTGGCACCCCAACCGGGCGCACACAGGGCGGTGGCGGCCACTGCGGCTACGCCCAGGACGCCTGCGCGCAAACGGAACGACAAGCGACGGGTCTCCGCAGCGCGCTTCGACGTGGCGACCATGATGTTCTCTCCTTCATCGACCGATACACCCGTCGGGCGACCGCCTGTTACGGGTGTTACAGATGTTGCTCAAGTTAAAAGAGAGCATGACAGGTGTCGAATGATCAAGTCGCGAGGCCGTCTTGTGACATCGTTGCGACCGATAGGCAACGTCGGACGCCCGATCGATCTACGCAGGTCACGCCGCTGTGGCGCGTGTCACAGGTGCCATCGTCGCCCCCACACGAGGACACCCCCGGCCGCATGCGACCGGGGTGTCCTGTGAATGAGTGCTCAGACGATGCCGATGCCGATCGTCGGGACGATCCCGCAGGAGATGACCTTCCCCTTGGTCTTGGTCGTCACGTTGCCGTAGATGGTCGACACGATCCGGCCCTTGCCGGTCGGTGCGATGGCTGTGAACGTGCCCGGACCGTCGGTTGCGTTGATCTTCGGGTTGCGCTTGAGCTGCACCTGTCCCGAGCGGCCGTTGTCGATGTTCAGCCAGGTCACCCACAGTTTGCGAGCGGAGCTGTTGACCGCGGGCCCGGTTCCGAGGCTGGTGTAGACGTACCCCGCCTGGCCCTTCTTGGGGCCGGGCGCCGGGGCCTGCTGGGGACCGGCGGTCATCAGGGCGCGACCCAGTGAGTTGCCCGATGTCAGGCTGGCGTTCGGCATGCAGCCGATACCGATGGTCGGATACAGGAACTCCTGGATCTTCGGCGCACCCGGACCCTGCGGGATCTCCGGATCGCCGGGCTTGCGCTCGGCGGCCTTCTGCTGACGGATCAGTGCGACGCGACCGGGCTCACCGAGGAAGTCGATCACGTCCTGCCAGATCTCCTTCGCACGCGGCGGCAGTCCCGGTGCCGCGGCGAGGTTCTTGGCCTGGCTGATCAGCGCGGGGTTGATCTTGCCGTCCGGGCCCTTGGTGGTGACCGCACCGATGATCGCCGGGGCGAAGGCGCTCATCGAATCGAGAGTGCGCTGGTCGACCTTGGGGGCTGGAGCCTTTGGTGCGGCCTGCGCGACCGCGGGCATCGCCAACGAGGTCGCGGCGGCGACGCTCATCGCGGCGACCGCGACCCGGCGTACCGTGCCGGTCGATGGTCGGTTCATGCGGTGGGAACGCAGGCTCTGGAGTACAGGCAAACGCACTGTTTCCGGTCCAATCGGTCGTCGGTGTGCGCCGGTGGAGGTCGCACACTCCGCTGTCAGTGACTCGGACGCCGGAAAGGCGTCGCGCGTCATTCTATGCACGCCCCGCTGGCGGGCACTGTCCAGGGAGCCTAACGCCGGTCTGTGTGACTCCTGGGATTGTTGATTCAATTGTTACTCATGTGACGCGGTCGCCCACCGGTCGTGCCACGGGGATCCACCTGGTTAGATCGAGCGTGTGGGGAGACGCGCTGAGGATGCCCGAGACATCGTGACCGGTGCGCGCCGACGCGTCGGAGCGGTGCGAGCCATCGCTCTGTCACTCGTGGCGGTGGTCACCGCAACCGCATTGGCGGCGTGCGGAGATGACGCGGAACCGGGCGCCGAGGTGACCCTGTTGACGCATGACTCGTTCGCCCTGCCCGACTCGGTGTTCGACGCGTTCCGCCGTGAGACCGGGCTGACCCTCAAGGTGGTGAAGTCCGGTGACGCGGGTCAACTGGCGTCGACCGTGTCGCTCACGCCGGGGTCGCCGAAGGCCGACGCCGTCTTCGGCATCGACAACACCTTCGCGTCTCGGCCGATCCAGGCGGGCGCGCTCGAGCCATATGCGTCGCCGATGGCTGCCGGCGGTGCAGCCGACTACGCGATCCCGGGCTCGAACAACGAGTTGACGGCCGTCGATCGCGGCGACGTCTGCCTCAACGTCGACGAATCCTGGTACGCCGCTCGGTCCGAGGAGCCGCCGAAGAGTCTTCGCGACCTCTCCGACCCCAAGTACGCGGCGGAGTCCGTGCTGCTCGACCCGGGCACCTCGTCGCCGGGAATGTCCTTCCTGCTCAGCACCATCGGAGTCTTCTCGGACGGATGGCAGGACTACTGGAAGACGGTGACCGCGGGCGGCGCGAGCATCGTCTCGGGCTGGGAGATCGCCTACAACCAGAAGTTCAGCGCCGGTGAGGGCAAGGGTGACAAGCCGATCGTGCTGTCCTACGCGTCCTCGCCTGCGGCCACCCCGGGTACTTCGGCGTTGCTCGACAGCTGCTTCCGTCAGGTCGAGTACGTCGGCGTCCTCAAGGGCACCGAGAATCCCTCGGGGGCGCGCAAACTGGTCGACTTCATGTTGGGCGCGGAGGTCCAGGCGGCGCTTCCGTCGGCGATGTACGTCTATCCCGTTCAGAAGGACACGCCGCTCCCGGATGGCTGGCAGCAACGCGCACCCGTGCCGCCGTGGACGGTGAGCCTGCCGCCTGCCTATATCGCCCAGAATCGGGAGAAGTGGCTCGAGCAGTGGCGCGAGGCCGTCGGCCGGTGACGGCGGGCCGACTCGGCGGACTCGCCCTGCGAGTCGTGCCGGCGGGGTTCATCCTGATCCTGTTCATCTGGCCGCTGGGCGCACTCGTCCGGCGGGCGGTCGACACCGGATCCGACGTCGGTGTCGGCGAGTTGTTCCGGCGAACACACGCCCTGGACCTGTTGGGCTTCACGCTCTGGCAGGCCGCCGCCTCGACGGTGCTGGCTCTGGTGGTCGCGGCACCGATGGTGTGGCTGATCGCTCGGGTCGACATCCCGGGATCGGCACTGCTGATGGTGATCGTGACGGTGCCGTTCGTGCTGCCGACGGTCGTCGTCGGCGTTGCGTTCCGCGCGTTGCTCGACGGTCCGCTCGCATTCGCCCACATCGGCTCGGGGCTCTGGCCGATCCTGCTCGCCCACGCGTTCCTCAACGTCGCCGTGGTCGCACGGGTCGTCGGGGCGGCGTGGCGATCGCTCGATCCACGGCAGGCCGAGGCGGCGCAGTCGCTGGGCGCGGGACGGGTCCGTGCCTTCCTGACCGTGGTCGCCCCTCGGCTGATGCCGGCGGTCGGCGCGGCGGCAGCGCTGGTCTTCCTGTTCTGCTCCACCAGCTTCGGTGTCATCGTGGTGCTCGGCAACGGTGAGATCCGCACACTCGAGACCGAGATCTACACCCAGGCCATCGGCTACTTCCGGATTCCGGAGGCAGTGGCGCTGTCGATGGTGCAGATCGTGGTGGTGGTGGCGGCGTTGTCGGTGACGCGGATGTTCACCGATCCGGGCGGAGGGGGTTCGGGTGCACGCCCCGTGGAGACCCGATTCCGGCCATACGGCCGGGGCTGGCTGCCCGTCGCGGCGGCCGTCGCCTGGACGGTGGTGGTGCTGGTCGGGCCGCTCGCGGTTCTCGCACTCCGCTCGGTGCGCCCGGGCGCCGACGGCACCTGGACTCTCGACGGTTACCGCGCCCTGAGCGAGTCCGTCAATGGCGTCACCCCGCTCGAGACCCTGCGGTACTCGCTCGGCACAGCGGCGCTGGCGATGGTGATCGCCCTCGTGGTGGGACTCCTCGCCGCGGTCGCGATGCACCGTTCCCGGGGGGTGTGGGCGGCCACGGGCAACCTCGTCGCGACGATCCCGCTGGGCATCAGCGCGGTGACCCTGGGGTTCGGCTATCTCCTCGTGCTGGCTGCGCTGCCCCCCGACGTCGCCTCGTCCGGGCTGGTGATCCCCTGCGTGCAGGCCCTGATCGCGATCCCGGTGATCATGCGCATCGCCCTGCCCGCGCTGTCGTCGGTGCCGGGCAGGCTGCGGGAGGCGGCCGCGACCCTCGGCGCCGGGCCGCTGCGGGTCTTCCTCACCGTCGACCTCCCGCTCATCGGCCGTGCACTCTGTGCGGCAGGTGGTTTCGCATTCGTGATGGCGCTGGGGGAGTTCGGTGCCACCAGCTTTCTGGCGCGCGCGGACACGACCACCCTGCCGGTGCTGATCGGATCGGCGCTCAACCGGCCCGGGGCCGACAATCTGGCGACAGCGATGGCCGCCTCGATGCTGCTTGTCGGTGTCACCACCCTGGCGGTGGTCGTGGTGGAGGCCTTGCGACCGCGGACGGGAGCGTTGCTCTGACATGTTGGAGATCGAGGATGTTGGGGTCCGCTACGGATCTGATGTGGTCCTGGAAGACCTGAGTTGGACGGTGGGCACCTCGGGCTCGGTGGTGACCGCGCTCCTCGGTCCGTCGGGTTGCGGTAAGTCGACGCTGATCCGGGCGGTTGCCGGTCTGGAACCCTTGCACCACGGCCGAATTCGTTTCGACGGTGACGACCTCGTCGACCAGCCTGCACACCGCCGCGACTTCGGAGTGGTGTTTCAGGACGGACAGCTGTTCCCCGGCCGCACGGTCGCATCGAACATCGCCTATGGGTTACGGATGCGGCGCTGGTCGCGGGCCGCGATTCGAGCCCGGGTCGACGAGATGCTGGATCTGGTGCGCCTGCCCGATCTCGCCGACCGCG
Source organism: Gordonia sp. SID5947 (assembly GCF_009862785.1). NCBI lineage: Bacteria > Bacillati > Actinomycetota > Actinomycetes > Mycobacteriales > Gordoniaceae > Gordonia > Gordonia sp. SID5947. Next base: position 143,513 of record NZ_WWHU01000001.1, read on the forward strand.
ACGTCGACGAGCTGTCGGGCGGCCAGGCCCAGCGTGTCGCTCTCGCCCGCGCCCTCGCTCCACGCCCACGGTTGCTGCTGCTCGACGAGCCGCTCGCGGCACTCGACCGACTGCTTCGGGACCAGCTGGCCACCGAGATCGCCGAGATCGTCCGGGATGCGGCCACGCCCACCATCGTGGTGACACACGACCACAACGAGGCGGCGCTGATGGCGGACACGATCTCGGTGATGCGTGCGGGTGAACTCGTGCAAACCGATGTGCCGGAACGGCTCTGGAGCAGTCCGGTCGACGCGTGGACGGCGCGGTTCCTGGGGGTCACGACGGTCATCGAGGCCGAGTTCGACGGAGCCGTCGCGCAGACCGATCTCGGGCCGGTCGGTCTCGACGTGCCGGACGGGCACCGGAAACTGGGACTGCGTGCGGAGTCGATGCACGCGGTCCACGCCGGCGCCGACGACGACGTGGTCGGTGTGGTCGCGGCGGTCGCCGATCTACCCGCGGGTCGCAGGCTGCGGGTTGTCACCGACATCGGCGAGGTCGACGCGGTGACCTCCGAGCATGTCGCGGTGGGCGATCGCGTGGGCCTGCGGATGGTTGCCGAGCGTGTGGCGGTGATCGGGCCGTGAGTGCGTCGGAGGCCGACGGGCGCCGGTTGGTGGTCGCGGGCGCCATCCTGGATCCGGGCCGTCGTCGACTGCTGCTCGCGCAGCGCAGGTATCCGGTCGAGGTCGCCGGACGGTGGGAGTTGCCCGGTGGGAAGGTGGAGCAAGGAGAGACCGCCGAAGCCGCCCTGCGCCGAGAGCTGATGGAAGAGCTCGGGGTCGAGGTGTCCGTCGGCGGTACCTTGCGGGAGGCCGTGGATCTGCCGGCGGGGCTCACGTTGGTCGCATTGTGGGCCCGCATCGTCGCGGGAACCCCGCGGCCCGCCGAGCATCGGGCCCTGCGATGGGTGGACGCCGCCGCGTTGAGCGCGCTGACCCACGACGATCGGCTGGTGCCCGCCGACACCGCGTGGATACCCGAACTCCTCACCGCACTCGAATGATGTCCGGGTCCGGCACCCGGGTCAGCGCACCGGCGCTGATGATCGTCGGCGCGGTCTCGATGTATCTCGGGGCGGCGATCGCCGTCGACCTCTTCGACACGCTGTCGCCCGGTGCGGTCGCCTGGTTGCGCGTTGCCGGTGCCGCGCTCGTGCTGGTCATATGGGTGCGGCCGGGCCGGGCGGCGTGGCGGCCCTCGCGCCTGGTCCTCGCCGCCGCGTTCGGACTCATCACCGCCGCCATGAACATCGCGTTCTACGAGGCGCTGGCCCGCCTGCCGCTGGGGACCACGGTGGCACTCGAATTCCTGGGTCCGGTCGCCGTCGCGGCGTTCGGATCGCGGACGCGACGCGACGTGGTGGCGCTGGGCCTGGCCGTGGCCGGCGTGTTGATGATCGCGGACGTCCGGTGGGAGGGGACGGCGGTCGGTGTGGTGCTGGCACTGGTCGCGGCCGCATGCTGGGCGGGTTACATCGTGTTGGGCAAACGGGTGGCACAGCGAGGCCGCGGGCTGGAGGATCTGGCGACCGGTTTCGTGGTGGCGGCGGTCCTCACGTCACCACTCGCGATGTTCCTCGGCCCGGCCTTCGCCGGTGACGCGCCGACCGCGCGGTTGTTGCTGCTCGGGCTCGGACTCGGCCTGGCGTCGACGGCCATTCCCTACGCGCTCGATCAGGTGGTGCTCCGGCAGGTGGGCCGAGCCCGCTTCGCCATCCTGCTTGCCCTGCTCCCGGTCGCCGCGTCGATCGTCGGGGTGGTTGTGCTCCAACAGGTTCCGACGCCGATGGAGGCCGTGGGCATCGTCGCGGTGGCCGGTGCGGTCGCGGTTCGCTCGGCGGACGAGAGGGAGGCGCCGCCGCCGACGGCGTGACCCCGAGATCAGGCGGCGCGCGCCTTCTTGAGTGCCTTGCCCAGCTGCTTCTTGGACAGCTGGGCACTGTCGAGCTTGCGCATCCGGTGGATCACCACCGGGCAGCGAACGCACCGTGTGGACTTCCGGCAGCACTTCTTCTTGGCCTTGAGGTCGCACACGTCAGCCGGCTTCACCTTGCCCATATGCGGACGTTAGCATCCCCTAACTTCGGCCTGTCGGTGCGATGTGATCACCGTCTCAGGCGGTCGACCGATACCCTGTACAGGTTGACCTGTCCGCCGGCGATCGCCACGGGACCGGCCGGCCGCCCTGTCGCGCCGTTCCGCCGCCGCGCCCCAAGCCCGACCTCAAGTACGAACCGCAGTGAAAGAGAGCTCAGTGAGCGCTGTCCACAAATTCCGCAACGTCGCGATCGTCGCGCACGTCGACCACGGCAAGACCACGCTGGTCGACGCGATGCTGCGTCAGTCCGGCGTCTTCGGCGAACGTGCCGAGCTCGTCGACCGCGTGATGGATTCCGGTGACCTCGAACGCGAGAAGGGCATCACCATCCTCGCCAAGAACACCGCGGTCCACCGGCGCCAGCCCGACGGCACCGAGGTGATCATCAACGTGATCGACACCCCCGGTCACGCCGATTTCGGTGGTGAGGTCGAGCGCGGTCTGTCCATGGTCGACGGGGTGGTCCTGCTCGTCGACGCCTCCGAGGGCCCGCTGCCGCAGACGCGCTTCGTCCTGCGAAAGGCGCTCGCGGCGTCGCTGCCGGTCATCGTCCTGGTGAACAAGACCGACCGTCCGGACGCGCGTATCCAGGAAGTCGTCGACGAGACGCAGGATCTCCTGCTCGATCTCGCATCGGACCTCGACGACGAAGCGGCCGCGGCCGCCGAACTCGTTCTCGACCTGCCGATCCTGTACGCCTCCGGGCGCGCCGGGATCGCCAGCACCGTCAAGCCCGCCGACGGCGAGGTGCCGGCCGGGGAGAACCTCGACCCGTTCTTCGACGTGCTCCTCGAGCATGTGCCGCCGCCCAAGGGCGACCCCGACGCCCCGCTGCAGGCGCACGTCACCAACCTCGACGCCTCGGCCTTCCTGGGGCGTCTCGCCCTCGTGCGCATCCACAACGGGACGCTTCGCAAGGGGCAGCAGATCTCGTGGTGCCGGGAGGTCGACGGTGAACCCGTGATCGAGCGGGCCAAGATCACCGAACTGCTCGCCACCATCGGCGTCGACCGGGCGCCCGCCGAATCTGCGGACGCAGGCGACATCGTGGCGGTCGCCGGTATGCCGGAGATCATGATCGGCGACACGCTCGCCGATCTCGAGAACCCGCAGCCGATGCCGCGGATCACCGTCGACGAGCCTGCCATCTCGGTGACCATCGGCACCAACTCGTCACCGCTGGCAGGCCGCGTGTCGGGTCACAAGCTGACCGCGCGGATGGTCAAGTCGCGTCTCGATGCCGAGCTCGTGGGCAACGTGTCGTTGCGGGTCCTCGACATCGGCCGTCCGGATGCCTGGGAGGTGCAGGGCCGCGGCGAGCTGGCGCTGGCCATCCTCGTCGAACAGATGCGTCGTGAGGGCTTCGAGCTCACCGTCGGCAAGCCGCAGGTGGTGACGCGCAAGGTCGACGGCAAGGTGCAGGAGCCGTTCGAGCACCTGACCATCGACGTCCCCGAGGAGTACCTCGGTGCGGTCACCCAGCTGCTCGCCGCCCGGAAGGGCCGCATGGAGCAGATGAACAACCACGGCACCGGGTGGGTCCGGATGGAGTTCATCGTGCCCTCGCGCGGCCTGATCGGCTTCCGCACCGACTTCCTCACCGAGACTCGCGGCACCGGTATCGCCAATGCGGTGTTCGACGGCTACGACTCCTGGGCGGGCGAGATCCGGGCCCGTCACACCGGGTCACTGGTCAGCGACCGCACCGGCAGCGTCACGCCGTTCGCGATGATCCAGCTCGCCGACCGTGGCACGTTCTTCGTCGAGCCGGGCGCGGACACCTACGAGGGCATGGTCGTGGGCATCAACCCACGCGCCGAGGACCTCGACATCAACGTCACCCGCGAGAAGAAGCTGACCAACATGCGGCAGTCGTCGGCGGACGTGATGGAAACCCTGGCCAAGCCGATGCAGCTCGACCTCGAGGGTGCGATGGAGTTCTGCGCCGCCGACGAGTGCGTCGAGGTCACACCGGAGGTCGTCCGGGTGCGTAAGGTGCACCTCGATGCGTCCACGCGCGCCCGCGAACGCTCGCGGGCCAAGTCGCGCGATCAGGCGGCGGGATAGGGCAAGGCCGAGTGCCCGGACGATGTGCGCCGGGCACCCATGACGTGGGGGTGGTGCTGGTGAGTCGTTGGCAGCTGAGATCGTCGGTGCGGGCCACCCGTCGTCACGGCAGGTTGCCGGCGTTGCTGGGGGCCATCGTGCTGGTGGGCGCAGCGTGCTCGGCGAATCCGCCACCTCCGGTACGCGAGACGGCGCCGCCGGCAACCCCTGCCGAGTACCCGACCGAGAAGACCGTCTACATCGCGACCGATTCGGTGGGCGGCGGATTCAATCCGCACCTCGGGGCCGACCAGGGCACGGTCACCACGGCGATCGCCGCGATGACCCTGCCGAGCGCCTTCCGGCCGGTCGACACCGCAGACGGCGTCGTCTGGGAGCGTCAGGACGCGCTGATCACCTCGGCCGACGTCACCTCGACCGAACCGTTCACCGTCACCTACCACATCCAGACAGACGCGCAGTGGTCCGACGGTCTCCCGGTGACCGGTGACGACTTCTCCTATCTCTGGCAGCAGATGGCGCGCCAGCCCAACACGGTCGCGCCGGCAGGCTATCGCCTGATCGACTCCGTCCAGTCGCGGGCCGGCGGCAAGGAGGTGGCGGTGACCTTCGCGCGGCCCTACCCGGCGTGGCGCCAGCTCTTCACCGACCTCCTGCCGAGCCACGTGCTGCGCGGCGCGCCCGCCGGATTCCAGACCGGTATGGACAGCGGGAAGCCGGTCTCGGCGGGGCCGTACGCGGTCGTGTCCATCGATCAGACCCGTGACGAGGTACGGCTGGTCCGCAACGACCGGTATTGGATGAAGCCGCCCACGCTGGATCAGGTGGTGCTGCGCCGGGCGGGTACGGCATCGCAGATGGTCGCGACAGTGCGGTCGGGCGATTCGTCGATCGCCAATGTCAGCACCGGTCCCGCGACAACGGCGGAGCTCGCCGCCGTGCCGGGGCTACAGACGCAGCGCAACCCGACGTCGCGTGCGCTGTCGATCGGCGTCAACGCGCGCACCACCACGATGCGTTCGTTGCAGGTGCGGCGGGCGATCCTCGGCATGATCGATCCGGGACTGGTGTCGCTCGCCGGTGCCGGCGACGACATCGTGACGCCGTATGCCAACACGGTTTTCGCCCCGACGGACCGTGGCTACTTCCCTGTCGCCCGGCCTCGGCCGTCGGCGGGTGAGGTGACAGGTCTGCTGGCCGACGCCGGCTATCAGCGCGTGAAGGCCGACAGCGAGGCCCCCGCCGCCGGCACGTCGGAGACCACGGGGACGACCCCGCCCTTCCAGAGCGCCGCGTCCCCGAGTTCCGCGGAAGCATCTCCGCAGACCGAGCCGCTGCCGGACGGGATCGCGCCCTACCGCAAGGACGGCCAGGATCTCGCCGTGCGGGTCGGCGCGACCACCGGCGATCCACGGTCGACGTCCGCGGCGTCCAACATCGTCGATCAGCTACGCGGCCAGGGGGTGCGGGCGAGCGTGGTCACCCTGCCCAACAACGAGCTGTACGGCGTCGCCTTGACCAACGCTCGCGTGGATCTCGTCGTCGGCTGGACCGGACTCGGGGTCCCGCCGGCGGCATCATTGGCATCGCAGGTCGACTGCGATCAGCCCAAGCCGGGCACCGCGCCATCCCTGTCGACACCACCGACTCCCACCAGTGTCGCCCCCGGACAGTTCGACGCCGGTCCGGGCGACTCATTCGCCAGCAACATCTCCGGGGTGTGTGACCCGGCACTGATCGCGCTGGCACGCGGAGCGTTGTCGGCAGCCGACCCCATCCCGCAACTCACCGAGGCCGAGCCGCTGCTCGCCGCCCAGGCGGTCTATCTGCCGCTGTACCAGGACAGCACGTTCGTGGGGCGGACCGATCAGGTCAAGAACGTGCCGCTGTCGGGCCCGATCCAGGTGGGGATCTACGGCGACGCGGTGTCCTGGGAGCTGTCGTGACGGTACCCGTGGACCGGCGCCTGTTGCTGTTGCACGCGCATCCCGACGACGAATCGATCATGACCGGCGGCACCATAGCCAGGTACCTCGCCGAGGGCGTCGACGTGCGCGTTCTGACATTCACCCTCGGTGAGGAGGGCGAGGTCATCGGTGACGAATGGTCGCAGTTGGCCGCCGATGGTGGCGCCGACCAGCTCGGCGGTTACCGCGTCCTCGAACTGACCCGTGCTCTCGCGGCGCTCACCCCGGCCGGTCGGGAACCGCTGCGTCCGCGGTTCCTCGGCGGCGCCGGGCGGTGGCGGGATTCGGGGATGGCCGGATCGCCGTCGGCCGACCACCCGCGTGCCCTGGTCCGGGCGCCCTTCGACGACCTGGTGGCCACACTGGTTGCCGAGATCGTGGATTTTGCGCCGCAGGTGATCGTGACCTACGACGACGCGGGCACCTACGGCCACCCGGACCACATGCTGGTTCATGCGACCACGGTCGCGGCGGTGCCGCGGGCCGTGGACCGTCTCGGTCGCGATCTGAAGGTGTACGAGTCGGTGACCGAGCGCTCGGCGCTCATGGCCGGTCTGACCGCGGCATCCGAGCGCGTCCCGGATGCGTGGCGCATGCCCGGCGACGGCGAGCTGCCGAGTTATCCGGACGAGGTGATCACCACGGAGATCGACGTCCGGCCCCAGCTGCACCTGAAGGCGGCAGCGCTGGCGGCGCACGCCACGCAGGTGACGGTGGCCGGGTCCGGCACCGAGTACGCCCTGTCCAACAACATCCTGCAGCCCGTCCTCGATCGCGAGCATTTCGTCCGGACCGACCGCCGTGCGGGCGAGCTCATGGGCCCGGGCCGCGAGATCGATCTCTTCGCCGGGGTCGGCTGATGCGGTGGTCCGATCGGATCCTGCTCGCCTTCCTCGTCCTCGACGGCTTCGTGGTCGGCGTGATGTCCGTGGCGTTCGCATATCTACGATTCGGCGGTGTCGCGATCCCGGTGGCCGCCGTCGTCGCGGGCGTGGTCAACTCCGTCCTGCTCTGGCTGGCCTCGAGTTACACCGACGGGCCGGTGCGATATTTCCCGCTGCTGGCCTGGCTCCTCGCGCTGGTGATCGGCGCGTTGCCCGGTCCCGGCGGTGACGTGGAACTGCTCCCGGACGGGGTGCTGATGCTGCCGACCCTGGCGTTGCTGGCGATCGGGGCGGGACTGCCGGCCGCCGTTGCGTGGTCGGGGCGCCTGCCGACACCCGATGACGTCTGACCACGTCACCGCCGACGTGGCGGAACCTGGCTCGAGGCGACGTAAGGCTTCGCCGGGGTGCGGTTACAGTGAGGGAATGGTCCTGCGGGAGTGGGCTCGGGACGCGCACGCCGCGGTGGACGAAGCCCGGGAAGCATTGCGTCACGTCGCCGACGATCCGGCGTCGATGACCGACGACGAGTGGGTGGCCCTGCTCGGCGCGTCGGGTCCGGAGCTCGAGGCGCTGTGTGCGCTCGCCGACTCCGCGCGCCGTGAGGTGACCGATCCCGACACGGTGACCTTTGTGGTCAACCGCAACCTCGACACCGCGGTGGTCTCTGCCGGACGGGACGACGTGCCGCCCGTGGAGGCATTGGTCGAAGAGGCGTGGCGCCTGGGGGCCACCGAGGTCTGCATGCAGGGGCCGGTCCCGGCCGGCGCCCCCGCCGACGAATATCTGCGTCTCATCGAACGGGTACACGGCGCCGCGCCGGATCTGCATCTGCACGCGTTCCGCCCGCCGGAGGTGCGTGACGCGGCGAACCGGATGGGCATCCCCATCCCTGATTTCCTGCGCGCCGCGCGCGACGCCGGCCTGGGCTCGGTGCCCGGTACGGCCGCGCAGATCCTCGACGACGAGGTCCGGTCTCTGCTCGCAGGCGGTCGCGCCCCGGCAGTGGGGGAGTGGATCGAGGTCATCGAGGCGGCGCACGCGGTGGGACTGTTCTCCACCGCGACCATGCTCTACGGCCACGTCGAGACGCCGCGGCATCAGATCGCCCACCTTCGTCTGCTCGTCGAGATCCAAAGTCGTACCGGCGGTTTCAGCGAGCTGATCGTGATGCCGATGATCCCCGCCAATGCCGGACCTCATCTGGACGGGGTGGCGACCGCCACCGTGTCCGAACGTGAGACCCGCGCTGTCCATGCTGTCGCGCGGCTGCTGACGCTCGGTCACTTCGATCATCTCCAGGTGGCGTGGACGAAGTTGGACCGCGACGTCGTCGAGCAGGTCTTGCGGGGTGGCGTCGACGACATCGGTGGACTGCTGCTCGACGGCGAGCTGATGCCCGAGGCGGGACAGGAGGCCGACCGTGTCCTCGATGTCGACGAACTCGTCGACATCGCTGCCTGCATCGGGCGGACGCCCCGCCAGCGCACCACCGCTCACGCCGATCCGCCCGCCGACCGCCTCGTGTCCATCCCGCAGGTGCGCCGATGACCGATGTCGGCGCCGGCACGCCCACGGACGTGGACGTCGCGATCGTGGGCGCCGGGTTTGCCGGGATCGGGATGGCGACGCAGTTGGCGCGACGCGCAACCGAATCCTTCGTGGTCCTCGAACGTGCCGATGCGGTCGGTGGCACCTGGCGCGACAACACCTATCCCGGGATCGCCTGTGACATCCCGGCGCACCTGTACTCGTTCTCGTTCCGCCCGCCGTCGGACTGGGCGACGCTGTATCCGCGCGGAGCCGACATCCAGCAGTATCTGCAACGCACCGTGGACGAGGAGGGCCTCGCGTCACATATCCGACTCGGTTGCGAACTGCGGCAGGCGGTATGGGACCACGATGGTGCGGTCTGGTCGCTGGCCACCGAGGCGGGCCCGATCCGGGCACGGGTGCTGGTGATGGCGGTCGGCCGGCTGTCCGAACCGCACCTGCCGGACGTCGAGGGTCTCGAATCATTCACCGGCACAATCGTGCACACCGCGTCCTGGCGTGATGACCTGCTCTCGGGCGGCGAGCGGATCGGTGTGGTCGGTACCGGTGCGTCGGCCGTCCAGGTGATCCCGCACCTGGCCGAGATCGCCGAAGAACTCGTGGTGTTCTCGCGTACGCCCCCGTATGTGGTGCCGCGTGAGGACCGTCGGCTGTCGGACTCGGAACGGGCCGAGTTGCTCGTACCGGAGAACGCGCAGGCGCTGCGCGAACGGATGCTCCATGACGCGGACAAGGCATTCGCTCAGCGTCTCGGCCTCCGACCCGACATCGACGTCATCCGGGACCGTGCGCTGGGGCATCTGCACCGGCAGATCGAGCGCCCATCGTTGCGGGAAGCGTTAACGCCAGAGTATGAAATCGGTTGCAAGCGAATACTTTTGAGCGATGACTTCTATCCGGCATTAGAGCGCTCGAACGTGGTGTTCGAGTCGAGCGCGCTGGAATCGGTGTTCGAATGCAAGGCGCGTGCCGTCACGGGCAACACCTACGACCTCGACGTCCTGGTGATGGCCACCGGATTCGAGGCGACCCGACCGCCTGCGGCCACGCGGATCCGCGGGCGCGGCGGCCGGATACTCGCCGATCACTGGTCCGACGGCATGGTTTCCTATGCCTCGACAACGGTCGCCGGTTTCCCGAACATGTTCGTTCTCGATGGTCCGAACGCGGCCCTCGGTCACAACTCCGCGATCTACATGATCGAGACCCAGCTCGACTACGTGGTGGGTGCGCTGGACTTCCTGGCGGACAGTGGAACTCGTTCGCTCGAGGTGACCGCGGACGCCGAGGCGGACTACACCAGGGAGATCGACGAGCGCAGCGCGTCGACTGTCTGGCTGACCGGCTGCGAGAGCTGGTATGTGGACTCGAGAAGCGGGCGGCTGACGCTGTTGTGGCCGGGTACCGCGGTGTCGTTCCGAGAACGCAACGGCACCTTCGACCCGCAGCCGTACCTGATCGAACCCCGATCCCACGACGAAGGAGGTCTGGACCGATGACCGACGCGGGAACGACGTCGACCGCCCTGGCGGCGGCGCGAACCGGAGAACCGATCGACCTGGCACAGACGACCGCATTGCTCGCGTGTTCCGGCGACGACCTGCTCGAGCTGCAGGACATCGCGGGCCGGATCCGTGACGCCGGCCTCGCGGAGGTCGGTCGCGACCATCAGATCACCTACTCGCGCAAGGTGTTCATCCCGCTCACCCGGTTGTGTCGCGATCGCTGTCACTACTGCACCTTCGTCACCGTGCCCGGCAAGCTGGCCCGCGAGGGGCACGGGATGTACCTCGACCTCGACGAGGTCGTCGACATCGCCCGCAAGGGGGCCGAACTCGGTTGCAAGGAGGCGTTGTTCACGCTCGGCGACCGTCCCGAGGCCCGCTGGTCGCAGGCCGGCGAGTGGCTCGCGGCGCGCGGGTACACCTCGACGCTCGACTATGTGCGTGCCGCCGCGGTGGCGGTCCTCGAGGACACCGGCCTGCTACCGCACCTGAATCCCGGAGTCATGAGCGTCGAGGAGATGCGCAGGCTACGACCGGTCGCGCCGTCGATGGGGATGATGCTGGAGACCACGTCGCGCAGGTTGTTCACCGAGAAGGGTCAGCCGCACTACGGGAGTCCGGACAAGGATCCCCTCGTGCGGCTGCAGGTGCTCCGCGACGCAGGCGTCGCCCGGATCCCTTTCACCACCGGGATCCTGGTGGGGATCGGCGAAACCCTCACCGAGCGAGCCGAATCGATTCTGGCGATGGCCGACATCCACCGGACGCACGGACACATCCAGGAAGTGATCGTGCAGAACTTCCGGGCGAAACCCGACACCGCGATGCGGGGCACACCCGACGCGGCGATGACCGAGTTCCTCGCTGCGGTCGCGGTCGCCAGGATCGTCCTGGGGCCGGGGATGCGTGTGCAGGCCCCGCCGAATCTGGTGTCGTCGGCGGAGTGTGCGGCCCTGATCGCGTCGGGTATCGACGACTGGGGCGGGGTGTCGCCGCTGACCCCCGATCATGTGAACCCCGAGCGGCCGTGGCCGAATCTCGAGGTACTGGCGGACATCACCGCCGCCGCAGGCCACAAGCTGACCGAACGCATCACGGCTCAGCCGCCGTATGTTCTCGGTTCGGGCTGGATCGACCCGTCACTTGCCGGGCACGTCGCGGCTGTCGCCGATCCGACCACGGGTCTCGCCGCGGAGGTGACCCCGCGCGGCCGTCCCTGGCCCGCCGTCGCCTGATCCCGTCGCCCGCCCCCGCGCGCCGTCTGCACTCCGCCGACCGGGCGCAGATCCACGCCGACCGTGCGCATTTCCCGCCGAGCGTGCGCCCCGGGACGGGGTGCGCCGACGCCGTGCCCGGTCCCGACAACGTGCGCCCGCATCGGCGTGAGGTTCGGCGGTCCCGGGATCACGATCGCGGGCGCGCATCGACGGCGCGTAGCGCTTCCCACCCGCCGACGACGTCGGTGGCGCGATGCAGGCCCAGTTGCTGCAGGGCGGCCGCGGCGAGACTCGACGTGAATCCCTGAGAGCACAACACGATCCAGCGCACGTCGTGATCGACGGCCTCCGGAAGGCGCGCATCGCTGGCCGGATCGCAACGCCACTCCAGGACGTTCCGCTCGATCACCAGCGCGCCGGGCGCCTCGCCCTCGACGGCGCGCTGGGCAGCGGGCCGGATGTCGACGAGGACACCCCCGGTCGCGATCTCCTCGGCCACCTCGGTCGGATCGAGGCGCTGGAGGCGTTCGCGGGCCTCGAGAAGAAGGTCGTCGATCGTCGGCATGTCGGTCACTCCGGCTGGTCGGTGAGTTCGGTCCGCGTCCGTCGCAAGGTGGCGTGATCGGTCACAGCGTAGAACGACATCGCGGTCAGCGGCGGCGAATAGGCGTGCACGCTGAGCGTGGGTGTGATGATGTCGGCAGATGCCACGTCGCGGGTGTCGTCGGGCCGGACCGCCACGGCATCATGACGTTGCACGTCGTGGACCCATCCGAGTGGGAACGCGGCCTGGTCCCCGGCGCCGAGGATCCGCAACGCCAGTCGGTTCCCGATCCACCGATACTCGCGTAACGAACCGGTCAGCACCGTGAGCGCTCCGAGCGAGCCGGCGTGATCGTGGAGTTCGGTCGAACGATCCGGTGTCCAGCTGATGAGCCAGACGTCGAGATCGTCGGTGGCGTCCAGGCGGGCGGCCCACCGTTCGACCGGGTCCCATCGTTCCGGGAGGAGATGGTCGTAGGCGCCGTCGAGGACGTCGGCGACGCCTTGATCTGTGATGCGCAGGAGATCGGCCGGGCGCCATCGTGTCGGCAGGTTGGCCGAACGGGCGTGCGCTGGTTCGAAGCGGGGTTCGGGGCGGCGTAACGTCGTTGTCATCGTGGTCTCCGAGTCGAAGGGAGGTCGAAGGATGTGGGATCGGGCGGTCAGGTTCGACAGTCCGGACACTTCCCGTGTGGGATGTCGCGGTTGCGTTCGTACTCGGTCACGGACACAACAGTCCCGCGCAGTTTCGGTGACGTCGAGAATTGGACGCGCGACGATCGCAACGGGGCGGTGAGTGTGATCCCCATTACTCCCACGTCGTGAGCACGGGGCGGGTGTCAAAGGGCTTCGCCACGGACGGATACGATTGGCCCTGGACCCTCTTGCGACCAGCCCCCGAAGGCCTGGCCGGGCGGTCCGCAACGCGGCGCGTCCAGCCCACGCGCCGTCCGACGACGAACCCGCTGCAGGTGTGATCGTCGTCGACCCGAGTTTGCAGCGAAGGAGAGTGTGGTGACCTACATCATCGCGGAGCCTTGCGTGGATGTCCTGGACAGGGCGTGCGTCGAGGAATGCCCGGTGGACTGCATCTACGAGGGCGGTCGGATGCTCTACATCCAGCCCGACGAGTGCGTGGACTGTGGCGCCTGCGAACCGGTGTGTCCGGTCGAGGCGATCTTCTACGAGGATGATGTGCCCGATGAGTGGGAGCCGTACGTCAGTGCGAATGCCGACTTCTTCGACGACCTGGGATCGCCGGGTGGCGCGAGCAAGGTCGGCAAGACCGACCATGATCCCGCGTTCATCAAGGGCCTGCCTCCGATGAACGAAGAGGAATGACCTGACGCGGTGAGTACGTCCGGATTCGTGACACGACGGCGCGTCAGCAGTCTTCTCCCCGACTTCCCCTGGGACACCATCGGAGACGCGCGCGCACGTGCTGCCGGGCATCCCGACGGCATCGTCGACCTCTCGGTCGGTACACCGGTGGACCCGGTCGACCCGGTCATCCGCTCGGCACTGGCGTCGGCGTCGGAGTTCCCCGGTTACCCGACCACGGTCGGCATCCGGGAGTTACGCGACGCCGCGGTGGGTGCGATGAGCCGCCGCTACGGCGTCACCGGCCTCGACGAGTCCGCCGTGTTGCCGGTCGTCGGCACCAAGGAGGTCATCGCCGGGATCGTGTCGACACTCGGGATCGGTGCGGGTGAGGTCGTCGTGATCCCGGAAGTTGCCTATCCCACTTACGAAGTCGGTGCGATCCTGGCCGGTGCGACACCGGTGCGGGCGGACTCGACCGTCCAACTGGGCCCGACGTCGCCCGCGCTGATCTTTCTCAACTCGCCGTCGAATCCCACCGGCAAGGTGCTCGGTGTCGAGCACCTGCGCAAGATGGTCGCGTGGGCTCGCGAGCGCGGGGCGATCATCGTGTCCGACGAGTGCTATCTCGGGCTCGCATGGGACACCGAGGCCTACTCGATCCTCGATCCCCGGGTCAGCGACGGCGACCACACCGGGCTGATCGCGGTGCACTCGCTGTCGAAGGTCTCCAATCTGGCGTCCTACCGGGCCGGTTTTCTCGCGGGCGACCGTGCGCTGATCGCCGAGTTGCTCGCGGTCCGCAAACACGCCGGCCTGATCGTGCCGTTTCCGATCCAGGGCGCGATGGTCGCGGCCCTCGACGACGACACCCATGTGCAGGCGCAGCGGGACCGCTATCGGGCGCGGCGGGACACGCTCGTCGCTGCCGTGCGGACAGCGGGATTCCGGATCGATCATTCCGAGGCAGGTCTCTACCTGTGGGCGACCCGCGACGAGGACAGCAGGGTCACGCTGGACTGGCTCGCCGATCGGGGCATCCTCGTGGCGCCCGGCGATTTCTACGGTCCGGCAGGCAACCGGCACGTCCGGATGGCCTTGACCGCCACCGATGAACGCATCGACGCGGCCGCGGCGCGCTTGACGGCCTGAGTCCGACGGGCCGTCGGGACTCAGGCCGCATCTGACATCAGTTCTTGTGCAATGCCTCGTTGAGGGCGATTCCGTCGCCCTTCCACGGCACCACTTCGACCGCCCCGGTCAGACTGTTGCGGCGGAACAGCAGGTTCGACTGCCCGGCGAGCTCACGGGCCTTGACCGATGAACCGTCCGGCCCGGTGACCTTGGTTCCCGCGGTCACGTACAGGCCCGCCTCGACGACACAGTCGTCACCGAGCGGGATGCCGCAGCCGGAATTCGCGCCCAGCAGGCAGCGCTTGCCCAACGCGATGATCTCCTTGCCGCCACCCGACAGCGTGCCCATGGTGGAGGCGCCGCCGCCGATGTCGGAACCGTCGCCCACGACCACGCCTGCCGAGATGCGACCCTCGACCATCGAGGAGCCGAGCGTGCCCGCGTTGTAGTTGACGAAGCCCTCGTGCATGACGGTGGTGCCCGGTGCGAGGTGCGCGCCGAGACGGACGCGATCGGCATCACCGATACGCACTCCGCCGGGCAGCACGTAGTCGACCATGCGCGGGAACTTGTCGACGCTGTAGACGGTGACATGTCCGCGTGAGCGCAGGCGCGAACGCGTTTCCTCGAAGCCTTCGATGGGGCAGGGGCCGAAATTGGTCCACACGACGTTGCTCAGCAGGCCGAAGATGCCCTCGAGGTTGGTGCCATGTGGGGTCACCAGCCGATGGGACAGCAGGTGCAGCCGCAGGTAGACGTCGTACGCGTCGGCCGGCGGCGACGACAGGTCGGTGATCGAGGTGCGCACGGCAACGGTCTTGACGCCGCGGGCCCCGTCGGTACCGACCAGCTCGCGCAGCGTCGACGGGACATCGTCACCGTCGAGCACGACCGTCTCCGACGTCGCCGGACTGTCGAGTTCCGGTGTGGGGAACCATACGTCGAGGACCACTCCGGGATCAGCGGATCCGCCGTTGGTCACGGTGGCAATGCCGGTTGCGTAAGCGCCATTCGTCGTCACGGGAGGACAGCCTACCGGGATGGGGGAATACTCGGATTCGTGACCGTCTCGACGACCTCAGACCGGCACGCGGGTCAGCGCGCCGCGACGGTGTGGCACGCGTGGCACGCGGCCGGGGAGTCGACGGTCCTGCCCGACGGCTGCATGGACCTCATCTGGACAGGCCGACGGGTGCTGGTCGCGGGGCCGGATACCGGTCCGTACCGGTACCGCGCGGACAGCCCGCAGTCGATGGTCGGTCTGCGTCTGCCGCCGGGGATGGCGCCCGCGATCCTCGGGCATCCGGCCGAGCGACTGCGGGACCAGCGGGTGGATCTCGCCGACCTCTGGTCCGGCATCGTGTCGGACCGATGGTGTTCTCGATTGTCGGAGGCCGACGATCCCGCGACGGTGCTCGGTGAGATCGCCCGAACCAGGACGTGGGATCCCCCGACGTGGCTCGCCGCGGCCGCCGATGATCTTGCCGCGGGTGTGCGGGTCGACGAGTGTGCCGACCGGTTCGGGCTGACCGTCCGCACGTTTCATCGCCACTCGTCGCGGTTCTTCGGATACGGACCCAAGACGTTGCAGCGGATCTTCCGGATGCGCGCCGCGCTCGGCGATCTGGCGGCCGGACGGGGCGTCGCCGCGACGGCGTGTCGCCATCGCTACGCCGATCAGTCGCACATGCATCGCGAGTTCGTCGAACTGACCGGACACGGTCCGTCGTGGTATCTGCCGGCGCGACCCGGAGATTCGTCGGTGAATCAGGCCAGCGGGCAATAGAAGTCGACGGGGTTGCCGTCGGGGTCGAGGACCACCGCGTACCGCTGACCCCAGAACGCATCGAACGGTTCCCGTGAGGACACGTGTCCCGCCTCGACGAGACGGGCATGCAGCGCGTCGACCTGGTCCGGTGCGGAACACTCGAAGGCCAGGGCCATGCGATGCCCGCCGGACGGTTCGCTCCAGTGGGGTGTGAAGGATGCGACCACGTCACGGGTGTCGAAGAGGAGGCGGAGGCCGCCGGCCACCGCCTCGGCATGCGGCTCGTTCTCGGCACCCGCCGGGATGTCGAGTCCACAGAGTCGGTAGAAGTCGAGTGCCGCGGACATGTCCTCGGTCACGATCGAGAGCGCGTTCAACGTCGGGCGGGGTGCATTGTCAGAGGTCATGCCGGTGACGGTACTGCGTGGACGACGCCCGGTCTTGTACGTTTCGGACAGCCCGACAGCGCACCTGGCCGGACGGCGGAGGAGTACATTCACCTCACGCCGAACCCGACGACGACTCCGATCTGGAGGCCCAGATGATCCGCGGTATGCACGGCCTTTTCTACTCCACCGAAGAACGAGCACTTCGTGACTTCATCAAGGAGAAATTGCAGTTGCCGTCCACCGACACAGGTGGTGGCTGGCTCATCTTCGACACACCGGAGGCCGACCTCGGCGTGCACCCGACGGACGGCATGAGCCCCCCGTCCGGAACCGCCGACATCTCGTTCTATTGCGACCGGATCGAAGAGACGGTCGAGGAACTGAAAAGCCGCGGCGTCGAGTTCACCCAGGACATCGCGGACCACGGCTACGGGCTCGTGACCTACTTCCGGGTGCCGGGCGGATTCGACGTCCAGTTGTACGAACCCCGCTACGAGAAATGAGCACGGTGGCGGTCCCGCGACCGTCGTCGTCGCGGTGGCCACGCGTTACGGTGAACCGGTGACCACGCCCGTTCTCGATCTGCATGCCGACCCCGTCGAGCTGACCGCCGCCCTCGTCGACATCGAGAGCGAATCCCGCAATGAGACAGCGGTGGCCGATGCCGTCGAGGCAGCTCTGCGCGCTCAGACAACTGGTTTCGAGGTGGTCCGGCACGGCAATCGGGTGCTGGCCCGGACGAATCGCGGCATGCCGAGCCGCGTCATCCTCGCCGGACACCTCGATACCGTGCCGGTGGCCGGCAACCTCCCACACCGACGCACGGACGACGAGACCGAGGGAGAGGTGCTGCACGGCTGTGGCACCGTCGACATGAAGTCGGGTGACGCGGTCTTCCTCCACCTCGCGGCCACGATGGTGGAGCCGGCCCACGACCTCACGCTGATCTTCTACGACTGTGAGGAGATCGCCGCCGAGTACAACGGTCTCGGCGTCATCGAGCGGGAACTGCCCGAATGGCTTCGCGGCGACGTCGCGATCCTCGGCGAGCCGACGGCCGGACTGATCGAAGCGGGTTGTCAGGGCACCATGCGCGCGCGGCTCTGGGCATCGGGCGTACGTGCACACTCGGCTCGATCGTGGATGGGCGACAACGCAATCCATAAGCTCGGCGGAGTCCTGACCACCCTGGCGGGATACCGGCCGAGGACCGTCGACATCGACGGCTGCGAGTACCGGGAGGGTCTGTCCGCGGTCGGGATCGGCGGCGGCGTGGCCGGAAATGTCGTGCCCGACGAGGCCTACGTCGACGTCAACTTCCGGTTCGCGCCCGATCGGAGCGCCGAACAGGCCACCGAACATGTCCGGGAGGTCTTCGCGGCCGAACTCGCCGACGGCGAACTGCGTTTCGAGGTCACCGATTCCGCCGCCGGGGCGTTGCCGGGTCTGTCGAATCCCGCGGCTGCCGCACTGGTGGCGGCGGCCGACGGCCGATTCCGCGCGAAGTACGGGTGGACCGACGTCTCTCGGTTCTCGGCGTTGGGTGTGCCGGCGGTGAACCTGGGGCCGGGCGACCCGAATCTGGCTCATCGGGTCGACGAACGTGTGCCGGTGAGCCAGATCGGTCAGGTCGCCGGTCTCCTGCGTGCGTTCTTGTCCGAATAGCCATTAGCGTGATGGCCATGTCATCCGCTGATCCTGCCGACGAACCGGGCCGTCACCGAGCCGGAGACGTGCCGGCTCCCGACGATCTCGAGACCTGCTACGTCGGGCCGGTACGTGTCCGTCGGGACCCCGGCGAGCCGAGCCAGACCACAGATCGTCGGCTTCTCGAATGGGTCGATCCACGCGACGACGACCTGCGCGCCGAGCGGACCATGCGCGATTCGTGGCGGGTGCTGCGCATCCAATCGGAGTTCGTCGCCGGTTTCGACGCGATGAGTGAAGTCGCCGAGGCGGTCACCGTCTTCGGGTCTGCCCGGCTGGTGCCCGGCTCCGACGACTTCGACCTCGCCGTGCGGCTCGGCCGGGCTCTTGGCGAGGCGGGTTACGCGGTGATCACCGGCGGTGGCCCGGGTGCCATGGAGGCCGCCAACCGGGGTGCCTGGGATGCCGGTGCGCAGTCGATCGGTCTCAACATCGAATTGCCGTTCGAGCAACACCTCAACAAGTGGGTGGATGTCGGCATGAACTTCCGCTACTTCTTCGTGCGTAAGACGATGTTCGTCAAGTACGCCCAGGCCTTCGTCTGTCTGCCAGGCGGATTCGGCACCCTCGACGAGCTGTTCGAGGCCTTGACCCTCGTGCAGACGAAGAAGGTGGTCCGATTCCCGATCGTGCTGATCGGCCGCGATCACTGGTCCGGATTGGTGGACTGGATGCGAGAGGTGCTGCTGAGCAAGGGAATGGTCTCGCCCGACGATCTGGATCTGTTGTATCTCGTGGACGAGCCCGCCGAGGCGGTCGAGATCATCGCGGCGGCCGCGGCCGGACGTGGTGGTCGATGAGCGCGATCTGCGTCTACTGCGCATCCGGGCCGGTCGACGAGCGCTTTCTCGAGCTGGCCGCCGACCTCGGCACGGCGCTGGCCGCAGCGGGACACACCGTGGTGTCCGGTGGCGGCAACATCTCGATGATGGGCGCCCTCGCAGAGGCAGCGAGAGCGGCGGGCGGGACCACCGTGGGCATCATCCCGCGCGCGCTGATGGAACGCGAGGTCGCCGACCTCGGCGCCGACGAGCTGGTGGTCACCGAGACGATGCGCGAGCGTAAACGCCTCATGGACGACCGCGCGGACGGCTTCATCACGCTGCCGGGCGGTATCGGCACCCTCGAGGAGCTGTTCGAGACCTGGACGGCCGGATATCTGGGCATGCACGACAAGCCGGTGGTACTCCTCGATCCGTTCGATTTCTACGCGCCGCTGCTCGGTTGGTTGCACGATCTGCGGGGGCAGGGATTCGTCTCCCGCCACGCCCTCGACCGGCTGCTCGTCGCCGAATCGGTGCCAATGGCCATCCGGTTTGCTACTGCTCGGTAAGGTAGACGAGATGTTCGACAACGATCGTTGTCGAACCCGGCCGGGATCCCCCAGTGCACGAGGAAGCGGAGTACACAACTGATGTCGAGCAGTGATACGCACACCGCAGTCGGACTCACCGACCTGATCCGCGGCGTCGTGAAGATGGCGCCGCAGGCCCCCGGCATGCTCAAGCACGCGCCGGGACTCGTCCGGCGGCCACCCGAGGCCAAGCGCACCATCGGTTCGATCTTCCAGAAGCACGCGGAGGCGCACCCGGACCGTCCTTTCATCCGCTTCGAGGGCCGGTCGCTCACCTATGGAGAGGTGAACCGCCGGGTGAACCGGTACGCGGCCGTGCTCGTCGAGAGCGGGGTGGGTAAGGGCGACGTGGTGGCAATCCTCGCCAAGAACTCACCGACCGATCTGATGGTGATGCTCGCAACGGTGAAGCTCGGTGCGGTCGCCGGGATGCTGAACTACAACCAGCGCGGAAAAGTGATGGCGCACAGCGTTGCCCTGCTCGACGCGAAGGTGCTGGTGCACGATCCCGACTGCGCCGAGGCGTTCGAGTCGATCCCCGCAGACGGACGGCCCGCGCAGGTGTTCGATTTCGCCGAGTTGGACGCGGCGGCCGAGGGGCGATCGGATGCCAACCCATCGGTGACGGCGACCCTGCCCGCGTCGACCAAGGCGTTCTACATCTTCACCTCGGGGACCACCGGGATGCCCAAGGCGAGCGTGATGAGTCACAACCGGTGGTTGGCGAACCTGTCCGGCATCGGCGGTCTCGCCGTGCGCCTCAAGCACAGCGACACCATGTACGTCCCGTTGCCGCTCTACCACAACAACGCGTTGTCGGTGTCGCTCGGATCTGTGCTGGCCTCGGGTGCGTGCATGGCGATCGGCCGGTCGTTCTCCGCGTCGAAGTTCTGGGACGAGGTGATCCTGAACCGCGCCACGGCCTTCTGCTACATCGGTGAGCTGTGCCGGTACCTGCTGGCGCAGCCGGAGAAGCCCACCGACCGGCAGCACGCGGTCCGGGTGATCATCGGCAACGGGATGCGTCCCGAGATCTGGGACGAGTTCGCCGGGCGTTTCGGGATCGACCGGATCGTCGAGTTCTACGGCGCCAGTGAACTGAATCTCGCTTTCGTCAATGCTTTCAGCGTCAAGCGCACGGCAGGCTTCTGTCCGCTGCCGTACAAGATCGTCGAGTACGACGACGACGGCGAACCCAGGCGTGACGAGCACGGCCACCTCACCGAGGTCGGCAAGGGCGGGACCGGTCTGCTGATCGCCGAGATCAGTGAGCGCGTTCCCCTCGACGGTTACACCGATCCCGAGGCCACCGAGAAGAAGGTGATCCGCGACGCCTTCACCGAGGGCGACTCGTACTTCAACTCCGGAGACCTGGTGCGCGATCAGGGCTACGCGCACATCGCATTCGTCGACCGTCTCGGCGACACATTCCGGTGGAAGGGTGAGAACGTCGCCACTACCGAGGTCGAAGCTGCGCTCGACTCGTTCCCCGCGATCGCACAGTCGGTGGTCTACGGCGTCGAGATCGAGAAGACCGACGGCCGTGCGGGGATGGGGGCGGTCAAGGTTCGCGACGGCTCAGACCTCGATCCGAAAGAGATCGCCGAACACCTGTACGGCCATCTGCCCGCGTACGCGGTGCCGCTGTTCATCCGGGTCGTCGACGACTTCGAGCAGACGTCCACCTACAAGAACCGCAAGGTGGAGTTGCGCGAAGAGGGCTTCACAAAGGTCGGCGAAGACAAGCTGTATGTGCTCGCAGGCCGCGAGAAGGGCTACGTCGACTTCTACGACGACTACCCGTCCGACGTGGCCGCCGCAAAGGTGCCCAAGGGCTGAGCCGCCGCGCGCGGCGACCGGCGTGGCCGGGGAGCCCCTCCCGCCGGTCGAGTTGGTGGGGAGCTGTTTCTGTTTCCTCCGCCGGTCGAGTAGCCGCGAACGGAGTGAGTGGCGTATCGAGACCACTCGTTAGGCTGGTGCCATGCTCCCGACGATGTGCGGAAAACCCGTCGCGACCGACCGCGCGCTCGTGATGGCCATCGTCAACCGGACGCCCGACTCGTTCTATGACAGGGGTGCGAGCTTCGGCGATTCGGCCGCTCAGACACGCATCGAGCAGGTGGTGGCCGAAGGCGCGGACATCATCGACATCGGCGGGGTGAAGGCGGGACCGGGCACCGAGGTCGACGCGGCCACCGAGACCGAGCGCGTCGTCCCGATGATCGAGTGGGTCCGCGACCGCTTCCCCGATGTCCTCGTCAGCGTCGACACGTGGCGCAGTGAGGTCGCCGAGCGGGCGTGTGCCGCCGGCGCCGATCTGATCAACGACACCTGGGCCGGAGCCGACCCGGATCTGGTGAAGGTGGCGGCCGCACGCGGCGCCGGGATCGTCTGCTCGCACACCGGCGGTGCGACCGTCCGGACCCGCCCGCACCGTGTGGCCTATGCCGATGTGGTCGCCGATGTGATCGCCGACGTCACCGCAGGGGCGCAGAGGGCCGTCGAAGCCGGGGTCGCCCGTGACTCGATCGTGATCGACCCGACACATGATTTTGGCAAGAACACCCATCACGGGCTCGCCTTGTTACGTCAGGTGAACGATCTTGTTAATACCGGCTGGCCAGTGCTTATGGCACTCAGCAACAAGGATTTTGTGGGGGAGACTCTGGGGGTGGATCTCGACGAACGGTTGGAGGGGACTCTGGCCGCGACAGCTCTGAGCGCCGCCGCAGGCGCCCGGATCTTTCGTGTGCACGAGGTCGCCGCCACCCGTCGCGTGGTCGACATGGTCGCTGCCATCGCGGGGTCACGACCGCCCGCCCGAACAGTCAGGGGACTCGCATGACCGAACAGGGACGACGGACCCAGACGCGTCGCACGGCGACCGTCACCAACAGCCGCAACAAGACCACCATCTGGCCGACGCCCGCCGACACCCTCGGCACCAAGCAACGCTGGGCCGCGACCAACACATGGGAACGGCCGGAATGGACGATCGACGAACTCGTGGCGGCCAAGGACGGACGGACCGTCTCGGTCGTTCTGCCCGCGCTGAACGAGGAGGAAACGGTCGCCGACGTCATCGCGTCGATCCGGCCGCTGTGCGGCACGCTGGTCGACGAATTGATCGTGCTCGACTCCGGGTCCACCGACGCCACGGCGGAGCGCGCCCGCGCCGCGGGTGCCATGGTCTTCGGACGTGAACAGGCCGTGCCGGAACTCGAACCGGTGAAGGGCAAGGGCGAGGTCCTCTGGCGGTCGATCGCCGTCGCCACGGGAGACATCATCGCGTTCGTCGATTCCGACCTGATCGACCCGGACCCGATGTTCGTCCCGAAGATGCTCGGCCCGCTCCTGATCGATCCCCGTATACAGCTCGTGAAGGGCTATTACCGGCGCCCTCTGCGCACCGGCGGCCAGCACGACGCGAACGGGGGCGGCCGGGTCACCGAGCTCGTCGCGCGCCCTCTGCTCGCTTCGCAGCGACCGGATCTGACCGGCGTGCTGCAGCCACTGGGCGGTGAGTACGCGGGGACGCGAGAG
The DNA here is from genome assembly GCF_009862785.1 of Gordonia sp. SID5947. Lineage (NCBI taxonomy): Bacteria > Bacillati > Actinomycetota > Actinomycetes > Mycobacteriales > Gordoniaceae > Gordonia > Gordonia sp. SID5947. Next base: position 166,607 of record NZ_WWHU01000001.1, read on the forward strand.
CTGCTCTCATCGGTGCCGTTCGCGCCCGGTTACGGCGTCGAGATCGGTCTGCTGATCGACACGTTCGACCGGTACGGACTCGACGGCATCGGTCAGGTCAACCTCGGTGTGCGAACCCACCGCAACCGGCCGTTGATCGAACTGGGCGTGATGAGCCGGCAGATCGTCGGCACCCTGATGCGTCGTTGCGGTATCGAGGACTCGGGGATCGGGCTCACCCAGTTCACCGCCGAGCCGGACGGGTCTTTCACCCCACACACGACCGAGGTCTACCTGGAGGATCGGCCGCCGATGAACACCATCCGGTCGGTCCGGAGCGACGCCACGGAGATGGCCTCCTGAGGCGGCCCACCGGCAGGTGACGCCCACGGCGGTCTGTCAGTATTGATCGTATGCAGACGATCCTGCTGTACCTGCTGATCATGGCCGTCGTGGTGGCCGCGGTCTTCGCCGTGGTCTGGTTCGTCTTCGGCCGTGGCGAGGACCTTCCGCCACTCGACCGGGGCACCACGCTGACCAGGCTCCCGCGGGCAGGCATCACCGGTTCTGATGTTCGCGCACTCACGTTCTCGCAGAGGTTTCGTGGCTATTCGTCGGATGAAGTCGACTGGGCCATGGAGAAGCTCGCACGCGAGCTCGACGAATTGCGCGGCGTGGTGCTCGACCTCCAGAGCCGCGAGGCGGCCGACCTCTCCGCCACTCAGGGCGAGCCGCCGGAACGGCCATCCGCCGGGCGATGAGGCGAACCGGCCACGTGCGCAGCAGCGACGGCCGGCCGTACACGTATCATTGTCCTGGCACTGCAGCATTTCCGACCGATGCTGAGGTGTCGTTCCACACCGTGTGGCGAATGCTCTGAAGGGAGTTCGAGAATGGCGGCAATGAAGCCACGTACTGGGGACGGCCCCCTCGAAGCGGCCAAGGAAGGACGTGGAATCGTTGTCCGGATTCCGATCGAAGGCGGTGGACGCCTCGTGGTGGAACTGACTGCGGACGAGGCGGCGGCGCTGGGCGAGGAACTGCGCGGGGTCACCGGCTGAGACGAGAAGGCGTGCTCGCGGGACCGTTGCGCGACGTCGAGTCCGCGCTGCGGTGCCCGGTCTGCGCCGCCGACCTGGCGGTCACCGCCGACCACCGGTCGCTCGTCTGCGGCGCATCCCATCGTTTTGACATCGCCCGCCAGGGTTACGTGTCGTTGATCGACGGTCGCTCGACCAATCACCTATCCGACACCGCTGAGATGGTCGCCGCGCGTCGGCGGGTGCACGAGTCGGGGTTCTTCGGCGCGGTGTCCGAGGCCGTGGCCGACAGCGTCGAGCACACCATCCTCGAGGGCTCCGGGGTCGCGGAACTGCCCGGCCTGGTGCTCGACGCGGGTGCAGGAACCGGTCATCATCTCGCGTCCGTCCTGGATCGTGCGCCGGGACTTCACGGGCTCGGACTCGATCTGTCGAAGTTCTGCGCGCGTGCCGTGGCACGGTCCCACCCCCGCAGCGCGTCGGTGGTCGCCGACGTCTGGCGTCCCTTGCCGATCCGGTCGTCGTCGGTCGGTGCCGTTCTCTCCATCTTCTCGCCACGCAATGTCGACGAGTTCGTCCGTGTGCTGCATCCACGCGGCGCGCTCGTGGTGGTGACGCCGAACTCCGATCACCTCGGGGAGATCATCGCCCCGATGGGGATGCTGGCGGTCGGCGCGGACAAGGACGATCGACTGCACAGCGCTCTCGCCGGTGGGTTCGACATTGAATCCGAGACCGTCGTCGGTGACCGGCGAACGCTCGACGCCGACGGCATCGTAGACGTGGTGGCCATGGGGCCGACCGCATTTCACCGTTCGGCGGAGGACATCCGGTCAGATGCCGATCTGCTGACCGCCGATGCCGGCGGGTCGCTCGACGTCTCGGTGTCGGTGACCGTCACCACGGTCCGCCCTCGACGGCGTTGACGGCTCCGGTCACCGCAGGATCGCGCGATACACCTCGAGTGTCTGTTCGGCGATCGTGTCCCACGAGAACTCGGCGTCGGCGCGTTCCCGTCCCGCCCGGCCCATGGCTGCCGCCTCCGTCGGATCCCCGACGACGGCGTTGACGGCATCGGCGAGTCCGGCTTCGAAGGCCCGGGGTTCGGCCGGGTCGTAATGCACCAGCCGCCCGGTGACGTTGTCGCGGACGACCTCCGGAATGCCGCCGACAGCCGACGCGACCACCGCGGTCCCGCACGCCATCGCCTCAAGATTCACGATCCCGAGTGGTTCGTATACCGACGGGCACAGGAAAACCGTTGCTGCGGTGAGAATCTCGCGGATACGCGGTTGGGGGAGCATCTCCCGGATCCAGTACACGCCGTCGCGCGATGCGGACAGTTCGGATACCGCGGCCTCGATCTCGGCCCCGATCTCGGGGGTGTCGGGGGCGCCGGCGCACAGGACCAGCTGGATCTCGGGCGCGAACTGATGGGCCGCGGCGATGAGGTGTGCGACGCCCTTCTGGCGGGTGATCCGCCCGACGAACGCGACGATCGGGCGGTCGGGATCGACACCGAGCCCGACCAGTGTCGATTCGGGGCCGAACGCATCGTCCACGGGAAACCAGGAGGTGGTGTCGATACCGTTGCGCACCACGTGAACCCGCTCGGGATCGAGGCGTGGGTAGGTGTCGCACACGTCGGTGCGCATTCCGGAACTCACCGCGATGACGGCGTCGGCGTACTCGACCGCATTGCGCTCCACCCAGCTCGAGACGCGGTAACCGCCGCCGAGTTGCTCGGCCTTCCATGGTCGCATCGGTTCGAGCGAGTGAGCCGTCAACACGTGGGGCACCCCGTAGAGCTGCGCGGCGAGATGGCCCGCCAGGCCCGTGTACCAGGTGTGTGAGTGGACCAGATCGGCACCGTCGACGCCCACCACCATCCGGAGATCGGTCGACAGGGTGGTGATGGCGGCATTGGCGCCCGCGATCCCCGGATCCGGCTGATAGACATGGGCGGTGTCGCGTTCGGCGCCCATGCAGTGCACATCGACGGTCGCAAGGCTGCGCAGGTGCCGGACCAACTCCGACACGTGTACGCCGGCGCCGCCGTACACCTCGGGTGGATACTCCCGGGTCATCATCGCCACCCTCATGACGATGACGCTAACGCCAACGTCGGTGGTTCGCCAACGGTCCTGTGGATCGCGAGCCCGTGGACGCATCATTCGTCTGGCCCGAGCCGTGGATGCCGGTTAAGTTGGGGAGTGTGAGAACACAGCCGCACGTGCTCGGAATGGTCCTCGCAGGCGGCGAGGGGAAGCGTCTGTACCCCCTGACGATGGATCGTGCAAAGCCCGCGGTTCCGTTCGGCGGTTCCTACCGCCTCATCGACTTCGTGCTGTCCAATCTCGTCAACGCCGGCTATGAACGCATCTGTGTGCTCACGCAATACAAGTCGCACTCCCTCGACCGGCACATCTCGCAGACCTGGTTCTCGGCGGGCTTCCACGGCGAATACATCACCCCCGTCCCAGCGCAGCAGCGACTCGGGCCACGGTGGTACACCGGCAGTGCCGACGCGATCTTCCAGTCGATGAACCTGATCACCGACGAGGAGCCCGAGTACATCGTGGTGTTCGGAGCCGACAACGTGTACCGGATGGATCCCTCGCAGATGGTCGAGGCGCACATCGAGTCGGGCGCCGACGTCACGGTCGCAGGCATCCGGGTGCCGCGCGCCGAGGCGACCGCCTTCGGGTGCATCGACTCGGATTCGTCGGGCCGGATCACCCGATTCCTGGAGAAGCCGACCGATCCTCCAGGCACACCGGATGATCCGGACGTGACGTTCGCGTCGATGGGCAACTACGTGTTCACCACCGAGGCACTCGTCGACGCCATCCGCTCCGACGCCGGCGACCCCGACTCCGATCACGACATGGGTGGCGACATCATCCCGGGATTCGTCCGCCGCAACAGGGCATTCGTCTACGACTTCAAGGACAACGAGGTGCCCGGCGCCACCGAACGCGACAAGGGCTACTGGCGTGACGTCGGGACCCTCGACGCGTTCTACGACGCGCACATGGACCTGGTGTCGGTGCACCCGGTCTTCAACCTGTACAACCGGCGCTGGCCGATCCGCGGCGAGACGGTCAACCTCCCGCCCGCCAAATTCGTCCAGGGCGGTACTGCTCAGGACTCCGTCGTGGGTGCGGGCAGCATCATCTCGGCGGGCACGGTGAGCGACTCGGTGCTCTCGGCGAATGTGGTCATCGAAGACGGTGCGATCGTCGAGGGCAGTGTGCTGATGCCCGGGGTCCGGGTGGGCAAGGGCGCCGTGGTGCGGCACGCCATCCTCGACAAGAACGTCCACGTCGGCGAAGGCGTGCAACTCGGCGTCGACCCGGAAGCCGACCGTGAGCGCTTTTCGATCAGCGGCGGAGGCGTCGTGACGGTCGGCAAGGGTATGCGTATCTAGGCGCCGCGGCCGAACATTCGATCAGTCCCGTTCGGTCAGGTGGGTTCGGTGGCCCGCAGGGCGGCGAGTCCGCGGTCGATGAGCACCGGGACGTCGACGGTGTCGGTGTCCGATGGCAGTCGGTCGATCGGCCACCAGGCGAGATCGACCGACTCGTCACTGCGCACGATCACCGGCGGCCCACCGTTCTCGGTCGGTCGAGCCATCGCGGCGAAACGCACATCGAGATGTCGGGTGGGGACACCGAGCGAGCAGGTGATCGGGTGGGTGTGCAGGTGGACGGGCGCAGCCGTCAGCAGCAGGTCCGGCACGCCGGACTCCTCACGTGCCTCCCGGGCGGCGGCCCCGGCCAGCGTCTCGTCGGACTCCTCGCAATGACCCCCAAGCTGAATCCACTTGCCCACCCGCGGGTGCAGGGTCAGCAGCACATGCGTGAGCGTCGCATCGAAGACGATCGCCGACCCGGTCAGGTGGCCCGGTTCGCTGCGGCGCAGGCACGCATCCGGGACAGCGTCGAGGAATGCGAGGTACGTGTGCCGCAAGGCATCCTGCTCCGGGTCCGGTGCCTCCCACGAACGCAGGGACGTGACGGCCGACGCATGGAGCGAGGCCGTGCTCACCGCTCGAGCACCAATCCCTCGGTGGACGCGGGTGGCCGCAGCCCGGCTTCCTCCGCCGGTCGCCCGATCGCGACCGCGCCGAGCGGCTCCCAGTTCGCCTCGAGGTCGAGGGTCTCGCGGACGATGTCGGGGGCGAAGATGGTCGACCCGATCCAGCAGCTCCCGACGCCGCGCACCGACAGAGACACCAGCAGCGACGACACGGCGCCGCCCGCCGCGACTGTGAACATCGTGTGCTCGGCGGCCGTTCGCCGCGCGTCGGGATAGTCGTGGGCGCCGTCGGGGACCAGGAACGGGATCACCAATTCGGGTGCGTCATACAGGATCTGACCGCGCTGCACGCGCTTTCGGATCGACTCCGCGGACTTGTCGTCACCCTCCAGGTCGCGGCGCCAGGCCGCAGCCATCGCGTCGAGCAGTCGGATCCGTCGTTCGTCAGAACGAACCCAGACGAACCGCACCGGATGGGTGTGGTGGGGTGCGGGCGCGGTGAGGGCCTCGGCGAAGGCCGCCGACATCACCTCGGGTTCGATGGCGCCGGGCGCGAAGCTGCGCACCGACCGGCGCGTCCGAACCGCCTCGCGACGCCCCTGTTCGATGGCTTCGGCGGTGCCGAGCCGAAACAGGTCCTCCGATGCCGGCCGGACGAGATCGGTGGCGCCGGAACCGTCGTCGACCGGGCTTAGGCCGCGCACCACGGCGATCGGTACCCCACCGAGTTTGCCTTTCACCAGGTCTGCGGCGGCGGCGATCTCATCGGCGACGGCGATGTCGGTGACCACGAGCGGGTTCCCGTAGGCATCGACCGAGCCCTCGTAGGGGTGCGAGACCCGGATGCCTGCCGCACCGATGGCGACGTCGGTCTGGCCGTTTCGCCAGGCGCGGCCCATCGTGTCGGTGACGATCACCGCGACGTCGATGCCTGCCACCTCACGGATGCGCGTACGGAGCGCGGCCGCGCTCGCATCGGGATCGGCCGGGAGCAGCGCCAGACGGTCGGTGGCGATGTTCGACCCGTCCACCCCGGCCGCCGCCTGTACGATGCCGAGGCGGTTCTCGGTGATGAGCGTGCGGTTCCTGCGTGCCAGGACGCGCACGGACTCGTCATCGACAAGCTTGCGGCGCAGCGCATCTCGTTCTTCTGGATCGCTGGGGGCGTCGACCATCCGGTTCTCCACCTTGGAGAAGATCTTGCTGGTCGCCACCACGACGTCGTCGTCGGCAAGCCAGGGCGCGGCGGCGAGGAGTTCGCTCGCGATGTCGCTCTCCGGCGTGAATTCACCCAGACCGCGGACCGCACGGATTTCCAGGCCGCCGACGGAGCCGTGGTCGCCTTCGGCCGGACCGGTGGTCAACTCACGCCCCCTTCGGTGGCACCGGCATTGCGATCAGGAGTGGCAACCCCGACCAGCGCGCATGCGTCACGGACCATCTGTGCGGTGACCGCCGGATCGGTCATCAGCAGGGGAGCGGACCCGATCGCGATGCCGTCGACCCTCGCCTGGTCACCTTCGGCGATCAACCATCCGTCGAGGATCCCGTTGCCGCTGCGGGCGCCGTAATGGGCCGCGATGGCCTCGGCCGAGGTCTCGACACCGATCACCGACAGGCACTCGTCGGCCATCCCGCGCAGGGGCCGGTTGTCGATCACCGGCGAGATGCCCACGACGGGGGCCGAGGTGGTCCGTAGCGCGCTCCGGACGCCGGGCACGCTGACGATGGCGCCGATGCTGACCACCGGGTTGCTGGGCGCCAGCAGCACTATGTCGGCGTCGGTGATCGCCTCGGCGACGCCCGGTGCGGTACGGGTGTCGTCGGAGCCCACCTGCGCGAAACCGAACGTCGGGATCTTCGCCCGATGTCGCACCCACCACTCTTGGAAGTGGATGGCGACCCGCTCGCCGTCGTCGCCGTCGGGCTTGGCGACCACCACGTGGGTCTCATGTCGATCGTCCGTTGCGGGGATGAGGCGGACACCGGGCTGCCATCGCCGGCACAGGGCCGCGGTCACATCGGACAGCCGGTAACCGGCGTCGAGCATCTGGGTCCGGATGAGATGTGTGGCGAGATCGCGATCACCGAGGCCGAACCAGTCCGGGTCGGCGCCGTAGGCCGCGAGCTCCTCCTTGGCATGCCATGTCTCGCCCACCCGACCCCACCCGCGCTCGCGGTCGATGCCGCCGCCCAGGGTGTACATACAGGTGTCGAGGTCGGGACAGATCCGGACACCGTGCATCCACGCGTCGTCGCCGACGTTGACGACCGCGGTGACCTCGTGATCCGCGCGGTGCGGTGTCGTCGACTCACCGCCCGGGTCCGGAGCGCCCGGACCGGGAAACGGCGTGGGACCGAGCAATTCGCGGACGCCGGACAGGAAGCGGGCGCCACCGACGCCACCGACGAGAACCGTCACTTTCACCTCGTTCACTCTAGTGATCGGTAGCCGGGCGGTGTCGACCGCGGTGGGTCGCGGCGTTCCGAGGTGGTCTGGGGGCCGTCATCTGCGAGATGACGCTCGGCGGCGGTGGGTTCGCTACCATGGGTCACGATTCCGGGGGAGGGGATCGCTCATCTGTGAGATTGCTGATGTCTGCGCCCGAGCCCGTGTCGAGACCGAGGGATTCCGACGACTGATGGTATTAAGGAATCTTTTCGGTTTAACTTGACCGCAGCGGTCCATGCCGTGTGTAATCACATCAGTGTCATTATGAGTTTGAGATCGAGAATTGATGGAGCGCAAGGTTTTCGATCATTTGTTCGAATGACTCACGGGCAATGGGCCCGGACACGGTGAAGATCGATGGTGTGGGCAGATGTGGTGGGCGGCAGGGTTGCCGCGGACACCGACGACTGGAACTGACAGACTTCTCGAGCTAGGAGGCGCCGACGATGGCTTTTGAGAACCCGATCGGCAATCCACTTGAACCACGCGACTATTCCGATCCCCGCAAACCTGTTGAGCCGGTGGATCGTTCAGAAGAACTGGCTCGCGCCGACGTGTCGGCGAATCATCTTGGGCTGGTGGGAGATTCGCCCATGACGCCGCGAATCGGCAACGCCGCGGCGGAGCCGGGTAACAACTCTCCTTGGTCACAGGGACGCCATCTGTCGTTGGTGGCCAACGACTTCGACGATCTCTTCGAGGCCGTCGAGGAGCAGTGGCAGGAGCGGGCGTTGTGCGCCCAAACCGATCCCGAGGCATTCTTCCCCGAGAAGGGTGGCTCGACTCGCGAGGCCAAGCGCATCTGTCAGGGATGCGAGGTGAAGCCGGAGTGCCTGGAATACGCCCTGCACAACGATGAACGGTTCGGCATCTGGGGCGGGCTTTCCGAGCGCGAGCGTCGGCGGCTCAAGCGCGGCATCATCTGACGCCTGCGCGCCGGTGTCGTGTTACTCCGGCCCGCGATCGATGGTGTCCTCGTCGACACCCAGGTGGGTCGCGACCTGCTGTACGAGCACTTCGTGGACCAACTCCAGCAGATCGGCTCCGCGCTTCTCGCGGATCTCCAACGGCCGACGGAACAGGATGATCTGCGCCCGGGTCGGCTGCCCCCGGACGTCCAGGCCGGCCGGGATGAGTCTGGCAAGCGGCACCGCGCCGTCGGCGGTGACCTCATCGGGCCATTGGATCGAATCGGGGTCGTGCGGCAACATCCGCGGGATGTCGTCGACCGCGATGTCGAGTCCGGCCAGCTGATCGTGCCAGTTCGCATCGATCTCTGCGAACGCCTCGAGAGCGACGACGTCGAAGGAGTCCGCCCTGCTGGCAAATGCCGGTACGGTCTGTGGCAGAAGAGGTGAACGCAGTCCGCGGCCACGCCGATCTCGGATCCGTACCGACCGGCTCGGGCTCCGGAGCGAGCCCCGATGGATCGCGCCCGCACGACCACGCGCATCCTGCGCACGCGGGTCGGTACCGCGACCGCGGGGATCCTGGGCGCGACCACGAGGTTCGTCGGCGCGGCCCCGAGAGGGGCGGGGCGGATCGAAACGCATGACGTGAGTGTAAGGATTCCGGTCGCGTCTGTCGCGTGTGAGGTGCGTTTCGCGCGAGCACGCGTGTCGCCGCCGGTGTGGACCCGCCGCCGGGGATAACCTCGTCAGCGTGAAGCTTCCCCGACAGTGCTGCAGGCCCGGCTGCGCCCGTTCCGCGGTGGCTACCCTGACGTTCGTCTACTCCGAGTCGACGGCGGTCATCGGGCCACTGGCCAGTTCGGCCGAGCCGCACTCGTGGGATCTCTGTGACGATCATGCGCGGCGGATCACCGTGCCCCGCGGCTGGGAGATGCTGCGGAGCGAGCGGGGGTTCTCGGCTCCGGTCGCCGAGGACTACGAACTGACCGCGTTGGCCGAGGCGGTGCGCGAGGTCGGCGGTGCCGGCCGGGTCGACACGTCGCAGTGGCCCGACGTGTTCGACGGATCGGACGACGTCGCACCAGGACGTCGCGGTTCTCCGCGGCCTGCTCCGGAGTCGCCCGCGGCAGAAGACGGTGCACCGCGCCGATCATCGCAATCGGCCCGTCCGCGCCCCGGACGGCGGGGTCACCTTCGGGTTCTGCCGGACCCGACCGACTGACACGCCTGCGCGCATGAGGGGCGTCGGGCGTGTCAGGCTCGAGTGCACCCGGCATCGGCGCAGGCACGTGCGCGGCGGGCGGTCTGCGTGACTAGGCTGGACGTCATGCGTACCGGTGCCCCCGATCTCGATGATGTCGAGGAACTGATCGCGGCCGACGTGGACGGTCTCCTACCCTCCGTCGCACTTGCCGGTGCGCAGGTGCGATCCGTCGCGGAGGCACAGCGCGAGGGCGTCCTCGAGCCGCTGTCGCAGCTGCGGCCGCGCAGTGTCGTGATCGTCTGCGGCACCACCGGGGCGGCATCTCCGGCGGCGCAGCTGGTGATCGCCGCGATCAGCTCGCGGGTCGACGTCCCGATCGTGGCCGCTCCCGCGTTGCCGGGATGGATCGGCCCACTCGATGTGGTGGTGGTGGTCGGTGACGACGCCGGCGACATGGTCCTCGCGGACGCAGCCGCTCGCTCCCTGCGTCGCCGGGCAGAAGTGGTCGTCGCCGCGCCGATCGAAGGGCCGTTACGGGATGCACTGGGCGGCAACGGCATCGACCTCTCACCGCGAGTACCGGTGGATTCCAGGTTTCGATTTCCGGGGTTCGTCGCGGCGCTCCTCGCGGTGTTCGTCTCGCTGAGCCAGGTCCGTTTCACCGGACATGTGCCCCAGGTCGCGGATCTCGCCGACGCCCTGGACGGCGAGGCGGTCGCCAACCACCCGGGAAACGAGAGCTTCCACAACCGGGCGAAGTTGCTGGCCGCCAGGCTCGACGCACGCTCGTCGGTCTGGGTCGGGGACACGGTGGGGACCGCTGTGATCGCCGGTCAGGCATCGCGCTCGCTGCTGGCCCTCGCGGGCGTCATCAGCGCCGTCGCGGAGGTCGGCGATGTGGCGCGGTTGGTGCGGGAGTGGTCTGAGCGAACGGGTTCGACGCCGTCGGAATCCATCTTCTACGACCCCGAGATCGACGGCCCGGCACCGCAGAGTCCACCACGGGTGTTCGTGGCGACCACGCCGTCGCGGGACTGGTACGTGCGCCGTCGTCTCGACGGTCTCGGCGATCTCGACGTGCTCACCGGCGACAGCACCGAGGACGACGCCGCGGGTCGACATGCCGGTTCGCCGCCGGTCGCCACCATGGACGATCTCGCCGCCGATGCGCCGGCCGATCTCGTGTCGCTCGTGGTGTTGATCCTTCGTATCGAGATGGCAGCCGTCTATCTCCGATTGATCGGGACCTGACGCGATGAAGACCCTGGAGGGGGTGGTGCGTCCCTATGCGTGGGGATCGCGCACCGCGATCGCATCACTGCGTGGACGGGCGGTGCCCTCGCCGCATCCGGAAGCGGAACTGTGGTTCGGCGCGCATCCGGCCGGCCCGGCGGTCTGCCTACGGCCCGACGGCGAGCACGACACCGACCTGCTCAGCGCAATCGACGCCGACCGAGTGGAGATGCTGGGTCGGCGCACCGTGGAAGCGTTCGACGGGCGGTTGCCGTTCCTGATGAAGGTCCTCGCGGCCGACGAGCCGTTGTCGCTGCAGGCGCATCCGAGCCTGACCCAGGCCCGCGATGGGTTCGACCGCGAGAATGCCGCCGGAGTGCCGATCGACGCACCGAACCGGAACTATCGCGACCCGTGGCACAAGCCGGAACTGATCGTTGCGACCACCGAATTCGACGCGCTGGCGGGCTTCCGGGATCCCGCCGTCACGATCGAGTTGTTGCGTGAGCTGCAGGTGAGCGAGCTCGATCCGTATCTCGGAATGCTTGCCGGGCAACCTGATTCGGAGGGGTTGCGTGCTCTCTTCACCACCTGGCTCACCCTGCCCGACGCATCGATCGCCACGCTCATCCCCGCCGTACTCGCCGGGGCCGTGTCGGTCCTCGGGGCAGGTGGCGACAACCGCTTCGCGGCGGAATTGCGGACCGTCCTGGAACTCGGCGAGGTCTACCCTCGTGATCCAGGAGTGCTGGCGTCGTTGCTGCTCAACCGTATTCGACTCGAACCAGGTGAGGGCCTGTACCTCCCGGCCGGAAACCTGCATGCGTACCTGCGCGGCATCGGCATCGAGATCATGGCGAACTCCGACAACGTGCTGCGCGGAGGCCTGACGCCGAAACACATCGACGTGCCCGAACTGCTCCGGGTCCTGGACTTTACTCCGGCCGCCGTCGCCGAGATCACCGCGCCGATACGCACCGTCGGTGCCGAGCGCGTCTATCTGACGCCCGCCCCCGAGTTCCGGCTCTCCCGTGTCGAACTCGACGGTACCGGCCTGCGGCATGCATCCTCGGTGTGCTTCGACATGCCGGGTCCCCAGATCCTGGCAGTACTGCATGGTTCGATCGATGTCCGACCGATGGGCGGGGAGGCCACCACGATCCCCGCCGGGCGCGCGATCTGGATCGGAGATGCCGAACCCGACGTGGTCGTCCACGCCGCGTCGTCTCGTGCGGTCTTCTTCCGTGCGCTGGTGCCGGGCCGACCACCCGGCTGACCGATGGTCTGCACGTCGGGCGTCAGCGTCCGATGTAGGTCCACTCGTCCGGTGTCGCGACCATCGACACATCCACCCGCTCGGTGGCCGTGGTCACCGAGAAGCTCTGCGGTGCATGTGGATTCTGACGGAGGACGACCGCGGCGTCCGGGACCAGCTCGGCCACCCGCGGTTCTCCCGCGGCACACACCGTGATGGTCGTCGTGCCGACCTCGGGTGCGGGGGCCGTCAACTCGTCGTAGATCACCACCCGATGCCCGGACGGGTGCGCGACGTGGTCCGAGCTCACGGTGAGTTGTCGCCGGTCTCCCACGGCGGCGACCAGGTGCTCCCACCGGGTGGGTCGGAGAGTGTGCACCGTGACGGAGGCGCCGATGGCCACGGCGCGCAACGCGATCTGTGAGACGAGTGCTGGATCGGCCGACACGACGGTCGAGGGGATGTCGGGGCCGAGGAGCGGGACGGCGACAGCGCGACCGGTGCGGTCGGCGCCGACGAGTTGACCACAGCCACCGGCCGGCAGGGCCAGGGTACTGAGCAACTGTGTTGCCTGCGCACCGCGCACGGCGCCGAGCGTGCGGTCCAGTCGAGCGGGGATCGCGATGGGCAGGCCGGCAGCCAGGGCGTCGAACTGGTGACCGTCGAGTGGCACGAGTCCTGGCGGCAGCGGCTCGACACTGCGCCCGGCCGAAGGGAGTTCGGCGAACCGCACGATGCCGGCGACCTCGAGCGTGCGATCGGCACCGTGGCGCAGCCGTACGGTCGCGGTGGTCGAGATGGCCGAGTTCACCCACACCGACGACAACACCGAGCCCATCCGGTGTGGCTCGATGGCCGCACTGCGGAAACGGAGCGGACCGGCACCCACGGCATCCCACTGCTCGGTCATGTCCTCCAGCGCGACGCCCTCCGACAACTGGCGGGTGACCGAGCTGATCTCGGTGCCGTTGAGGACGGAGACCCGAAGGCCGCTCTCGGTGAGACGTCTGGCGACACGTCTGGTGGTCACGGTGGCGGTCCGCAGTGCGCCGACGGCGCCCCCACCACGGCGGGCGACGGCGTCGGCGCAGTCGAGGGGTTTCAGACGCAACACCACCACGACCGAACGGTGTGCGGTTGCCGCCAGGGGCCCGAGAGTCCTGTGGTAGGACTGCGCAATCGGACCGGTGCCCCAGCTGCGGACGCCGTGGCTGACGACCTCGATCGAGTGCAGCGCGATGTCGTACGGGTTGATGCATTCGGCGAGCGCGTCGAGCGGCACCACCTGCCCGGTGGGGTCGTCGACACCGGTGTGGCCCGGGGTCAGGAAGGTGGCTGCCGGCCCCGCGGGAGACACTCGCAGGACGGTGATCACGGTGTCCCCGACCCAGCGGGCGCCGATCGGGTCGTGACCGCCCGCCGGTGCGGCGGGGACGTCGAAGCGGAGGGGTGCGAGGTCGATCGATCTGCGACGTGTTCGGGCCCAGACGAATCCCCATCGTCGCGTCCACCGGCCGGCGATCGAGTGACCGCCGCCGAGCGGGACGAGGGCGAGCGACGCCACCGCGGCGGTCGCCAGAGCGATCGGGCCCAGTGGGCTGCCACCGACCGCCCAGGTGATGAGGCCGCCGGCCAGGATGATCTCGACGATCACGACTGTCCGGAGGGTGCTGCGTTGTCGGCCGGCCCGCTCTCGTCGGGGCGGCCTTCGGGCTGGAGCGGTTTCCGGACGACGGGAGGTCGTCACCGGCATGCCTGTCATCGCCATGACTTCCCCCTCGGTACGGATGACTGGCGCGGCACCCGCGGAAAATGTATCGGTTACGCTACTACGCGTCGAGCCGTCGGGGACCATCTGAACAGTGGAAACGGCAGTGCGACGAGGTCTGTCATGCGGCCGAAGGGGGAGAGATGGCCCGGCAGCTCACGACCAAGGCACAGGTGAACGGCTACCGGTTCATGCTGCGTCGACTCGAACATGCGCTGGTCCGTCGCGATGTCCGGATGTTGCACGACCCGATGCGGTCGCAGCTCCAGGCTCTTCTCGTCGGGGCGCTTCTCGGGGTGTTGGTACTCGCGGGGTGTGGGGTCTGGGGACTGGTGCGGCCCCAGGGCTCCGTCGGTGACGCGAGGATAGTAGTCAGCAAGGACGGTGGGGGCACTTACGTCCGCATAGACGACACCCTGCATCCGGTGCTCAACCTCGCCTCGGCGCGCCTGATCGCGGGCAGCAGTGAGACGCCGAAGTCGGTGAGCGACGGCAAGCTCGCCGCATACGCACGTGGACCACTGCTGGGGATCCCCGGCGCGCCGCCCGCTCTGCATTCATCTTCCCATGGGGGACAGTCGTTCTGGACCGTCTGCGACACCGCGACCGCGTCGCCGGAGGGGGCGGGTCGGTCCATCGAGCTGGCCGTGATCGGTGAGCGTCCCGTTCTCGGCCGGTCGATCGACATGGCCGGCCCGGACGACGCGGCGCTGGTCGCCGTCGGCGGCAAGACCTTTCTGATCTACACCACCGAGCGCGACGGGAAGCCCCTGGCGGTCCGTGCCGAGGTGGACACCTCGAGCACACCGGTGATGCGTGGGCTGCGCCTCGAGGGGGCGGTCGTGCGTGAGATGAGCGCGGGACTGCTCAACAACTTCCCGGAGGTCGATCGATTGACCGTCCCGGAGATCGATGGTGCGGGCGGTGCCGCCGCGACACTCGGCAGCGACGTTCGGGTGGGCTCGGTGGTCAAGTCCGTGGGCGTCGACGACCGGACCAGCTATTACGTCGTGTTGCGCGGCGGTGTCCAGCAGATCAGCGAGGCCACCGCGGAGATCTTGCGGCTCGCCGACCGGGACAGCACCGCCCCGGTGCGGACCGTGGCACCCGGTCGGGTGGCCGCCGGTCCGATGAGAGAAGAGTTGCCGGTCGGTGACTTCCCCGCTCACGCACCGAGTCTGGTGGAGATGCAAACCGCCGGGACCCTCTGTCGATCCTGGTCGCGAGCCGCCGACGAGGCGACGGCGACGTCCCGGTTCCTGGTGGGCCGCGAGCTGCCCCTGCCCGACGGTGCCGTTCCGGTGCGGGTGAGCTCGGCCGATGGTGCCGGACCAGGTGTCGATCAGGTCTATCTGCGTCCTGGTACGGGCGAATACGTCCAGACCACCGGGTCGGAACCGGACAGCCGGCGTGTCGAATCACGCTATTACATCAGCGATGTCGGCATTCGCTACGGCGTCGCCGACGCCGAGACCGGCCAGGTCCTCGGGCTCGGTGACACCCCGGCGAAGGCGCCGTGGCCGGTCCTCTCGTTGCTCGCCGCGGGTCCGTCGTTGTCCCGGTCGGCGGCCCTGATGTCACACGACGGGATGGCGCCCGATGCGGACGCGCAGCCGATCCCGCTGCCGGAGAACTGACCGCGACTCTCCGGCCCGTCAGGACGTGAGTGGTCCGCCGACGATGTTCGAGACGATCCCGCGGATGACCCTGGTGCCGTCCTCCGAGCGGAGCTCGTCGTACCACGCGGCGGTGGCCGCCGGGTCCTTGGCATGGGTCACGTCACAGCGTTTTCGAGCCCGGAGAACCAACTCGCCCGCCCGCTCGGTGCGCGCCGACTCGTATGCGGCGAGTGCGGCGTGGAGGTCGTCGGGGTGTTCGACGAACGCGAACTGTAGTGCGACAGCATCTTCCATTGCCGAACAACCGCCCTGGCCGATGTCGGGCGTGGTGTTGTGGGCGGCGTCGCCGAGAACCGCGACCCTACCCCTGACCCAGGTGTGGAACGGATCGAGGTCGAGGATCTCGACCCGGTTGGTGGTCGCCGGATCGAGCGCAACGATCAACTGCTGGACGCCGGGTGCCCAGCCGGCGAAACTCTCGGCGAGGAACTCGCGCGCCGTCCCTGGTCGATACGGCTGCCCCTCGGGCATGGTGACATCGAAGAAGAAGTAGAAGCGATCACCGGCCACCGGCATCACCGACACCCGCTTGCCGTCGCCGACGTAGGTGGTCCACTCGGTGGCCGGTCCGATCGTCTCGTCCACGTCGACGAGACCGTTGAAGTTGACGTAACCGGCATAGCGGCGCTCCACCGGATGGCCCAGGACGTACTCGCGCGCGATGGACCGCGCGCCGTCGGCGCCGATCACGAGGTCTGCGGAAAGGATTGTCCCATCCGCGAATTCGACGGTCGCGGCATCGGGGCCATCGGACACCGAGACCATCTTCTTGTCGAAGTGGATGTCGTCGATGCCGTACGCGTTCATCAGCATCAACTGGAGTTCGGCTCGTGCGATCGGGTACGGCCGCTGGCCGACCTCGTCGATCAGCGGTTGCATGCTGAAGCGGCACATGGGGTCACCGGTGAAGCCGTCGATGTACGACATCGAGTCGACGATTCCGCCGAGCGCCGCGGTCTCCTTCTCCAGTCCGAGATGGTTCAGGCACTTGACCCCGTTGGACCACACCGAGATCGCCGCTCCGACAGGCTTGTTCTCGGTGATCTGATCATAGACCTCGACCTCGACGCCGATCTGCTTGAGTGCGATGGCGGCACTGAGGCCGCCCATGCCGGCGCCGATGATGACAGCCTTCACTGGATTGTGCCTTCTCTCGTATCTCGTGCTCGCGCGATCCGTCCAGGCTAGGGCCGATGGCGGTCGGGCGCGCGCCGAGACCGGTGCGATGCTGCTCAGTTCGCGTGCAGGCCGGCGGCGAGCGTGGTCACCAGTTGCTCCCACTCCGTCGTGATCGTCTCCAGGTCGAGACCGACGGCGTCCCGGAGGTGTTTGACCGCGGCCGCATTGAGGGGGGCGTGCACCGCGACGGCGACCACATCGACCTGATCCCCGAAACCCACCTGTTGGAGGAGGATCTGCACGTGGCGGTTGGATGCGGCCCACACCGGGTGACTCAAGAACTCGGCGCCGGAGCCACCTGCCTCGATGAGGATGTCGAGATGGTCGACGGTCATCTTGAGCCGCGCACGGCCGTAGGCGAGCAGTCGGTCGAGCGGGGCCGCGCCCGGGCCGAGCGGTTGCGGACCGAACAGATACGCACGCTGGATCTCGGATTCCGAATGGTCGAGCAGCGCCAGCATCAGGCCGGTCCGGCTGCCGAACCGCCGGAAGACGGTGCCCTTGCCCACGCCTGCCTCACGGGCCACCGCATCCATGGTCACCGCGGAGGCACCGTGATTGTCGATGAGGTTCTTGGCAGCGTCGAGCAGGAGGCGCCTATTGCGGGCGGCATCTGCCCGTTCGGGATCGGACCCGTCGGACAGACGGAGGGGGATGAGACTGCCGTCGGGACCGTTCGACACGTGACGAGCGTAACGCTTGACCCTTCGTGGGAATGGATCGGACAGTGGTCCCGTTGGATATTTCGACTTGCTAAGCATCGAAAGGGAGCATCGTGTCCGAAAAGAACGTGGAGATCGTCGCGCTTGTGGGAAGCCTGCGCAAGGGATCGATCAATCGTCAGTTGGCGCAGGTCGCCGCCGACAATGCCCCGGCGGGGGTGCAGGTCACGATCGTCGAGGGGCTCGGGGAGCTGCCGTTCTACAGCGAGGATCACGACCCGTCGATCGAGGCCGGGGCAGTACTGCCCGCAGGTGTCGCGACGTTGCGGGAGGCCGTCGGCGCCGCCGATGCCGTGTTGCTCGTCACGCCGGAGTACAACGGCACGATGCCGGCCGTCCTGAAGAACGCCATCGACTGGCTGTCGCGGCCCTACGGCGCCGGTGCCGTGTCCGCCAAGCCCGTCGGTGTCATCGGTGCCGCACTGGGCCGGTACGCGGGCACCTGGTCGCGTGAGGACACTCGCAAATCCGTCGGTATCGCCGGCGGACGTGTGATCGAGGACGTCGAGGTCGGCGTTCAGACCTCCACGCTCGGTGACCACGGCGTCGCCGCCGCCGAGGTGGTCGAACAGGTCGTCGTGGCGGTCAACCGCCTTGTCGACGAGGTGACCGTCGCCGCCTGATCCGAACGATCGTCGACGCGCCGTCGCGGGCTCTGAAGGCCCGCGACGGCGCGTTTCTGTCTGCGGCCTGTTGGCAGCTTGGGGACACGTTGTGGAGAGTCCTGGGACAACATGTGGAGGACACGCCGGACACGCCCGACTTCACGATCGCGCATACGCCGCGACCTGCGACTTTCACGAATGTTATTCACAAGTTCTTGTGGTGTCCCCAAATGTCAGACACTAGGTGTAGTGTTTTGGACACCAACGGGGCAGACGTCGTAGACCGGTGTGACCGCGCGAAAGAAGCCATGAGGGCGGTGACCTGCATCACTTTCTTCACGTTGGGAAAGTGCCCGCCCGGGTCTGGTGTTGAACGTCATGGAGACGACGATCGGCGCTGATCGGGGCGGCGGGTTCGCTCCCTGAGGAGCGAGCGGCAGAGGTTCTCGGACCCGAGCCGGCCATGGCAAGCAGACCGCGACACGACGACCCGGTGGCACGACGGCACCACCTCGGATCACCCTCTGGTGATCACCAGGACCGCGTACACCGACACGATCCAGCACGCAGCCAGATACAGCAGCCTGATCCAGCAAGGAGAATCTTCGATGGCCATCACCGTCTACACCAAGCCGGCATGTGTTCAGTGCAACGCGACCTACAAGGCACTCGACAAGCAGGGCCTGTCCTACGATGTCGTCGACATCAGCGAGGACACCGAGGCCCGCGACTATGTGATGGCGTTGGGGTACCTGCAGGCGCCGGTGGTGGTGGTCGGTGACGATCACTGGTCGGGTTTCCGTCCTGATCGCATCAAGGCGCTGGCCGTCGCCGCTGCCTGATCACCGGGAGTGCGTCGCTCGATCCGACGGGGAAGCCGGATCGTGGACCGCGCCAGAGGTCGACAGCACCGGAGTCGCAGCCACCACATGGCGGAGAGACGAACTGACGGGAGGTGGACGATGGCAGGCGTATCACATGAGTCGCCGTTGCTCGTCTACTTCTCGTCCGTCTCGGAGAACACCCACCGGTTCGTCGAGAAGCTGGGGATGCGCAGCGCGCGCATCCCGGTGCACGGGGGCGCGGGCGCCGATGTGCCGGCGGGTCCCGGTGGAATTCACGTAGACGAGCCGTTTGTCCTGATCACACCCACCTACGGTGGCGGCAAGGCCACCGGGGACCGGTCCGGTTACGTGCCGAAACAGGTCATCAAGTTCCTCAACGACACCCACAACCGGTCATTGATCCGGGGTGTCATCGCCGCCGGCAACACGAACTTCGGTGAGGAGTTCTGTCACGCCGGCGACATCATCTCGCGCAAATGCGTGGTGCCGTATCTGTACCGGTTCGAGCTGATGGGCACCGCCGACGACGTCGAACGGGTGCGTGCGGGGCTGGCGGACTTCGTCCGTGGCCCCGCGTTCACCGATCCGCGGCACGCAGAGTTCAGTGCCGCACGCGCCTGAGTCTGTCTGACCCGCCGAGTAGCTTTTTCTCATAAGAACACCCAACTGCCAGGAGTCTTTCGTGTCGCCAACCGCCGCCCCCGTCTCCGACACCGCGTCCGCCAGCCAGTCGGGCATCCACTCGGGGCCCGCCGGCCACGAGCCCGGCGAACTCGACTACCACGCCCTCAACGCGATGCTCAATCTGTACGACGTGGACGGCAAGATCCAGTTCGACAAGGATCGCGAGGCCGCCCACCAGTACTTCCTGCAGCACGTCAACCAGAACACCGTCTTCTTCCACGACCTCGACGAGAAGCTCGACTACCTCGTCGAGGAGAACTACTACGAGCCGCAGGTCCTGGAGCGATACGACCGCGAGTTCGTGAAACTCCTGTTCGGCCACGCGTATTCGAAGAAGTTCCGGTTCCCGACCTTCCTGGGAGCGTTCAAGTACTACACGAGCTATACGCTCAAGACCTTCGACGGCAAGCGTTACCTCGAGCGGTTCGAGGACCGCGTGTGCATGGTCGCGCTCACGCTGGCCGACGGTGACACGGCCCTGGCGCGCAATCTCGTCGACGAGATCATCGAGGGCCGCTTCCAGCCGGCGACCCCGACCTTCCTCAACTCGGGTAAGAAGCAGCGGGGCGAGCCGGTCTCGTGCTTCCTGCTGCGCATCGAGGACAACATGGAGTCGATCGGCCGGTCGATCAACTCGGCGTTGCAGCTCTCCAAGCGCGGCGGCGGAGTCGCCTTGTTGCTCAGCAACATTCGTGAGCACGGAGCGCCGATCAAGAAGATCGAGAACCAGAGCTCGGGCGTCATCCCGATCATGAAGCTGCTCGAGGACTCGTTCTCCTACGCAAATCAGCTCGGCGCTCGCCAGGGTGCCGGAGCGGTGTACCTGCACGCCCATCACCCGGACATCTATCGCTTCCTCGACACCAAGCGGGAGAATGCGGACGAGAAGATCCGCATCAAGACGCTGTCGCTCGGCGTGGTGATCCCCGACATCACCTTCCGGCTCGCCAAAGACAACGACGACATGTACCTGTTCAGCCCGTACGACGTCGAACGCGTCTACGGCGTCCCGTTCGCCGACGTCAACGTCACGGACAAGTACCACGAGATGGTCGAGGACCGTCGAATCCGTAAGACCAAGATCAAGGCGCGCGAGTTCTTCCAGACGCTCGCCGAGCTCCAGTTCGAGTCGGGCTATCCCTACATCATGTTCGAGGACACGGTGAACCGTGCGAACCCGATCGACGGCAAGATCACGCATTCGAACCTCTGCTCGGAGATCTTGCAGGTCTCGACGGCATCCACCTTCAACGACGATCTGTCCTATTCGCACGTGGGTAAAGACATCTCGTGCAACCTGGGCTCGCTGAACATTGCCAAGACGATGGATTCGCCGGACATCGGTCAGACCATCGAGACCGCGATCCGAGGGCTGACCGCGGTCAGTGATCAGACCGCGATCACCTCGGTCCCGTCGATCGAGAAGGGCAACAACGACTCCCACGCGATCGGCCTCGGGCAGATGAACCTGCACGGCTATCTCGCACGTGAGCGGATCTTCTACGGCAGTGACGAGGGTGTCGACTTCACCAACATCTACTTCTACACAGTGCTCTTCCACGCCTTGCGTGCGTCGAACCGGATCGCACGGGAACGCGGTCGACCGTTCGCCGGTTTCGAGCGCTCCGCGTACGCCAGTGGCGAGTTCTTCGACAAGTACATCACCAAGTCGTGGGAGCCCGAGACCCAGAAGGTCCGGGACCTGTTCGGCGAGGCCGGGATTCACATCCCGAGCCAAGACGACTGGCGGGAGCTGAAGGAGGCCGTGCAGCGCGACGGCATCTACAACCAGAACCTGCAGGCCGTTCCGCCGACCGGTTCGATCAGCTACATCAACCACTCGACGAGCTCGATCCACCCGGTGGCCGCCAAGGTCGAGATCCGCAAGGAAGGCAAGATCGGTCGCGTCTACTACCCGGCGCCCTACATGACCAACGACAACCTGGAGTACTACCAGGATGCGTACGAGATCGGGTACGAGAAGATCATCGACACCTACGCGGCCGCGACGCAGCACGTCGACCAGGGACTGAGTCTGACGCTGTTCTTCAAGGACACCGCCAGTACCCGGGACGTCAACAAGGCGCAGATCTACGCATGGCGCAAGGGGATCAAGACGCTGTACTACATCCGTCTGCGTCAGTTGGCGTTGGAGGGTACCGAGGTGGAGGGCTGCGTCAGTTGCATGCTGTGAGTTTCCCTGCCGCCCGACACTTCTCCGCACTCACCAAGGGATGATCCGATGACCTCCACCGAAAGCCACAGCCCCGCCGACGGAGCGCCCATCAAGCTGGTGAGCCGCGTCTCCGCCATCAACTGGAACCGGGTTCCCGACGAGAAGGACGCCGAGGTGTGGGATCGCCTCACCGGCAACTTCTGGTTGCCCGAGAAGGTTCCGGTCTCCAATGACATCCCGTCGTGGAACACGCTGACCGAGTACGAGAAGCAGCTCACCATGCGGGTGTTCACGGGTCTGACCCTGCTCGACACCATCCAGGGCACTGTCGGTGCGGTCTCGTTGATCCCGGACGCCACCACCCCGCACGAGGAGGCGGTGCTCACCAACATCGCCTTCATGGAGTCGGTGCACGCCAAGAGCTACAGCTCGATCTTCTCCACGTTGTGCTCCACCAAGGAGATCGACGAGGCGTTCCGCTGGTCGGAGGAGAGCGAGCACCTACAGCGCAAGGCGCAGATCGTCATGGACTATTACCGTGGCGAGGATCCGCTCAAGCGCAAGGTCGCCTCGACGCTGCTCGAGTCGTTCCTCTTCTATTCGGGCTTCTATCTTCCGATGTACTGGTCGAGCCGTGCCAAGCTCACCAACACCGCCGACCTCATTCGCCTGATCATCCGCGACGAGGCAGTGCACGGGTACTACATCGGCTACAAGTACCAGCGCGGACTCGAGGTGCAGAGCCCGGAGCGCCGACAGGAACTGAAGGACTACACCTTCGAGTTGCTGTTCGAGCTCTACGACAACGAGTCCGATTACACCGAGGCCCTCTACGACGAGGTCGGGCTCAGCGAGGATGTCAAGAAGTTCCTGCGCTACAACGCCAACAAGGCCCTGATGAACCTGGGTTACGAGGCGATGTTCCCGCGGGACGAAACCGACGTGAACCCCGCGATCCTGTCCGCGCTGTCGCCGAACGCCGACGAGAACCATGACTTCTTCTCCGGATCGGGTAGCTCGTATGTGATCGGCAAGGCCGTCAACACCGAGGACGAGGACTGGGACTTCTAGTCCCTCAATCGATTTCGTAGCACGAGTCCGCGCCGGCCGCGGATTCGTGCTACGAAACGGTCAGTGGTCGCTGTCGCGCAACAGCTCGTAGAGCTCGTCTAGCAGATCGAGGGTCTCGCCGACGTCGGCGGGTGCGACGCCGGAAGCGCGCAGTGCCTTGCGTAGAGCATCGGCGTCGAGATCCATGAGTGGGTTGCGCCGCGGCGGGTTCGGCAGGGGTGGCAGCACTGCGTTGGTGCCATAGAAGTCGACTACGGGTGCCGGCGCCTGATCGCGCGGTGTCGCATCGTCGGCCGAACCCGCCCGTCCCACCTCGGTCGCGGCAGACAGCAACGTGGCCAGGTCCGTGCCCATGACCGTCAGCACGGTGACCGCGCTGCGGTCGATCTCGGCCGCCACCTCATAGGCGACGCACAACACATGGATGCAGCGAGGTGATTCGTCGGGACATGTGCAGTCTGCGGCGATATCGGCAGATTCGGTGGGCAGCAGCAGTTCGCCCACCGCACTGGGCTGTTCGCCGCGGGCGAGCGCCATCAGGTCACCCGTGGCATCACGAGCCCGGAGCAGGGCGATGACCGTCGGCACGTCGATGGGTCGCATGGTGAGCGTCACCTCGAACGGATCGAGCTGACTGCCCCGTACCGCAGCCGTCACCACGGCGTCCGAGATCTGTAGACGCTCGGCATGGTGATCCCGAAAGTAGCGGCGGGCCTGGGTGATCCGCCGCCGGTCAGCATCGCCGGAGTGCACACCCTCCACCACGTCGACAAACGCGCGTCCCCACCGGCTCAGGCCGTATCCGCGAGTGGAGCCGAGACGTCCCCCGACCCGGCGCTCGCTGCCCCGGCTCATTCGCTCACCGCATCGTCGCGCAGGCGGAACAGGTCGAAGAGTTCGTCGTTGCCGAGGTCGGACAGCCAGTTCTCGCCGGAGCTGACGGTCAACCGGGAGAGTTCGCGCTTCGCCGAGATCATCTCGTCGATCCGTTCCTCGAGCGTGCCCACGCAGAGGAACCGATGGACCTGCACACGCTGCTGTTGTCCGATCCGGTAGGCGCGGTCGGTCGCCTGGTCTTCGACCGCGGGATTCCACCAACGGTCGATGTGCACCACGTGATTGGCCGCCGTGAGGTTCAGGCCGGTGCCGCCGGCCTTCAGGGTGGCGATCATCGCGGGCGGTCCGTCGCCGCCCTGGAACCGGGCGACCATCTGATCGCGCTCACGGCGGGTACGTCCTCCATGCAGCACCGGTACGGGCTCACCGAGGTAGGGCGCCAGCCATTCCGACAACAGATCACCGAAGGCGGCGAACTGGGTGAACACCAGCGCCTGATCGCCTTCGGCGGCAGCCGTGGTCAGGATGTCCACCAGCAACTCGACCTTGCCGGAGCGATGCCGGTTGCGGCGCAACAGATCCGAGCCGTCGGCGAGGTAGTGCGCGGGATGGTTGCAGACCTGTTTCAGGCGGGTCAGAGCGGCCAGGATGTTCCGTCGCCGGATGGTCCGCTGCTGCTTGCTCCGCAACGCGTCCATGAGCTCGTCGATGACCGCACGGTACAACGCGGCCTGCTCGACGGTCAGATTGGCCCGGACGGTGATGTCGGTCTTCTCTGGCAGGTCCGAGATGATGGTCGGGTCCGTCTTCTCCCGGCGCAGGATGAACGGACGGGTGAGCGCGCTCAGCCTGCGGACCGCGGCCGGGTCCCGGTCACGCTCGATGGGTTCGGCGAATCTCGCCCGAAAACGGGACGCAGAACCGAGGAGCCCGGGGTTGACCAGATCGATCACCGCGCGCAGGTCCTCGAGCCGATTCTCGACGGGGGTCCCGGTCAGCGCGATGCGATGGTCCGCCGGGACCGCGCGAATCGCCTTGGCCGCCTTGGTGGCGACGTTCTTGACGTGCTGCGCCTCATCGACGACGACGCGCCTCCATCGATGAGCACTGAGCAGGTCGCGGTCGCGCGTCGCGATGGCGAAGGTGGTGAGCACGACGTCGGCGCCGGCGTGAACCGCCCCGAAACCACTGCCGGCGGTCCGGGTGGTCCCGTGATGGACCGCCACCCGCAGATCGGGGGCGAAGCGGGCGATCTCACGCTCCCAGTTGCCCACCACCGACATCGGACAGATGATCAGCGTCGGCCGACGGGCGGCGGTGTCGGTGTCCGTCTCCTGCTCGTGGCACAGCAGCGCGATCACCTGCACGGTCTTTCCGAGGCCCATGTCGTCGGCGAGGACCCCGCCGATGCGGTGGGTGGTCAGGTGGTGGAGCCAGTCCAGACCGCGTTGCTGATAGGGCCGGAGCTCGGCGCGCAGCGACGGGGGGACGGTGATCGGCGTGGGTCGTAGCGTCCCACCGTTGGCGATGTCGTCGAGCCAGGAGAGTCCCTCGATCGATGTCACGGGGACGGGAACCGTGTCGACGACGAGATTGAAGAGTGCACCCATGTCCGCCGGCTGGTCCGACGCTGCCAGAGCGCGCTGCGCGACGACGAACGCGGCCGCCCTGGTGAGGGCGCCGCCCTCGGCGCGTACCCAGACCCCGCGGATCTTCACCAGGTCACCCTGCCGGCGGGCGAGGTCGGCCAGGTCGGCGTCGGACAGGGTCTGGGCGGCCGGGTCGTCGCCGAGGGCCAGACGCCACTCGAACTCGCCGACCTCGGCCACCCCGATCTGCGCGGCCCGGCCGCTGCTGGTCGCCACCGGCCGTGCGCGCAACCCCAGCGCCGGACGCACTTCGGCGATCGTGCGGGGAGCAGCACCGGACAACCGGCGTCGGTCAGGAGGGCGGCGCCACCGGCGAAGAGCTTCTCCACCATCGGAGTGGTCAGCAGGAAGTCGAGGGTGTGCCGGTCCGGCTCCGCCTGTGACAACTCGGGGAAGGCCCGTACGGCGGCCGCGAGCCCGGTGGTCACCCGATCGAGCTCATGTCCGTCAAGTCGATGCGGTATCACCTGCAGGATCTGGCCATCGGATGCCCGTCGGCACACCTCCAACCGCCACAGGGCGGTGCCGGGGCCACCGGACCCGAACTCGTCGACGGGCTCGTCCTCCGGCTCGTGCAGGCGCAGCACGATGGCGGAATCATCTTGTGGAGCAGCATTGTTCCAGTGCGTCCAGGAGGCGGACGCGCTTCGCAGTCGTGCGCGGCGATCAGCGTCGAGCTCCGGCGGGTCGGGGAGCAGTGCGCGCACCAGCCATTCGGATGCCTGTCCCTCGACGGTGGTGCGTCCGGCGGACGCCAACCGTGCGCGGCATTCGTGGTCGACGAGTTCCCCGAGCAGATCGGTGATCGCATCTATACCGCCGTTCTCCGTCACCAGTGCCGGTGCGGTGGCGGAGACGACGGCCATCCAGCTCTGCCAGGAGGAGGTCGGAACGGGCTGCCATCGCAGCATCGGCTCACCGTCGATCTCGGCGACGCCCGGGGCGACGGCACCGGCGGCGACGTTGGCTCGTACACCGTCGAGCAGGTACCGGTACCAGCGGATCTCGCCACTGACGGTTTGCGGTCGGGTGAGATCGAGGAACGCCACACCGGAAGCGGCGCCGAGTGTCATCGTCGGGACGAACTCACGCCCCCCGGATGCACCGATGATCGCCAGTTCCCGACGAGCGCGTCGTCGGGCCAGGTGGTCGGCGAGCGTTTCAGGCAGGTCGCCATGGCAGCCGCCCGGCGCCCACCACAGCGCAAGACCGATGCCCGGCCGCCAGAGCGCGTGCAGGGGCAGGGTCGGGGAGGGGTCCGCGGTCGAGCTCGCGGTCGACCTATTTCGTGGTGAATCGAGAGGCATCGAGGATCATGACCACCCTAGCGTCGGCCATGAGGTGCAGGTCGACCGTCAACCGGGGACGGCAGATGGTCAACGCCAGTCGGCGAGCAGATCCGTCGCCCGCTGCGCGAGGCTCATCTGCCAGAGCGGTCCGAAGCTGATGCGTCCGACCCCGAGTTCGGCGAAATGCGCGCGGGAACCGTCGGCCGGGTTCCCGATGGCGTTGACCGGCAGCGGCAACTCGGCGCACAGTCGCCGCTGGACGTCGTCGGTGTGGAATCCGACCGGGTAGAGGGAACTGGCGCCGGCGTCGGCGCACAAGATCAACCTCGCGACCGCGCGGTCGACCCGGTCGGCCTCGTCGCCGACCTGTTTGAGGAACAGATCCGTCCGCGCGTTGATGACCATCGGCACGCCGGCCGCGTCGGCTGCGGCACGCAATGCGCCGACCAGGTCCGCGTGTTCGGAGGCCTCGCGGAGACGACCCCCCTCGGAGTGCACGGTGTCCTCGATGTTCAGGCCGACGGCGCCGGCCTCCAGCAGTCCGTCGATGAGACGCTCGGGTGTCTCGGCGTAACCGGACTCGATGTCGATGGACAGTGGCACCTCGACCGCGGCGCTGATCTGACGCACCCGAGTGAGCAACTCGTCGAACGTCATGCCCTCGTTGTCGGGCCGTCCGATCGAGTCGGCGACCGGGTGGCTACCCACCGTGAGCGCCGCGAAGCCGCCGCCGACCGCGAGTCCGGCCGACCACGCGTCCCAGACGGTCGGAAACACCCCTGGGTCGCCGGGCCGGTGCAGATCGAGCAGTTCCCGGGCCTGTGCGGCCAGATCACGAGTTGCCATCGAGGGACCCCTTCAGGTCGTTGAGCACCAGCCAGGCGGCCGCCAAGCCGGACGTTCCGTACCAGATCTGGTCATCGACGGAGAGGACTCGCTTCCACGTCGGCGCACCCATGTCCAGCCAGCGATCGCTCAGCAGCACCTCTTTTCCGTGCTCGAGTCCGCGCTCGTCCTGGAAGCTCACGTAGATGAGATCGCCGTCGGCGTCCGTGAAGTTCTCGTCGGTGACGGTGAACGAGCGCAGGGAGCGCTGTGGCTCGGGCCGCTGTACCCCGATCTCCGACAGGATCTGGCCGGCGAAGGTGCCCGTCCCGGCGATCATCTCGGAATCCCCCGTGAACCGGACCAGTGAGACCTGGCTGTGCTGGGCGTCCATACGACGCCCGGTCTTCTGCGTCTCGGTGTGGAATTCGTCGAGTAGTCGTGTGCCCGCTGACGACCGGCCCAGCGCGTCGGCGACGGCCTGGAACCGCTCTTTCCAACCGCCCGGCGCGATCGTCGCGACGCGCGCGTCACCGAAGGCCTTCGCGGCCGCCTCTGTCTGTGGCGTCGCGAGCACCACGTCGGGCTTCGCGGCGGCCACGGCGTCGGCACCGGGAGTGGACCCGATGGTGGGTACCGCCCCCAGTTGGGGGCCGAGATATTCGGGGACGCTGCCCGGCGCGGCCGCGACAGCGGTGACCTTGGGCCCGATCCCGAGCGCGCAGACCGCGTCGAGCAAGGCAGGGTCTGTCACCACGATCCGTGTCACATCGGTGACACCGTCGTCGGGTGCGGTGGGCGCGAGGCAGGTGCGCGTGAGGTCACGGTCGGCGTTGACGATGTTCACCTCGGCCACCCGCGTGGTGACGGTGGAGATCGGCTGACCCTGGGGATCTGTCAGCGGTGCGTCGTCGCTGCATCCGGCGACGGCCACCAGGACGGCGATCGACGACATGGTCCCGATCACCCGAGCCATGCCCCGGGCCCTTCGATCCGACCGTTGTAACCGGGTTTCGCCGCTGCGATGCACGCGATCACGCTAGCACCGGACCATCCATGGTCCCTGGGCGGTCGCGACACGTCACCGAAGACGTCCGGCGACGCCGCCCAGCGGTCCGCGCGTCGTCGTCGAAGCGGGTCCTGAACTGTGCCTATGGGCCTGCCCGGCCGTCGAATACGACGTATCGTAGGACCCACTCGGCCACTGCCCGTGTGAGGGTTTAGGATCAGTAACCAGCGCTCGCTTTGTTCATGTGGCGACCGCGGGGAGCGGCAGCTGACCGGCCCTGATCGGTTGCGCAACGAGGAGGATCTGTGACCGCGGTAGACCAGCCCACCACGCAAGTGGCACCAGTGCGTCCGTTTCCGGAGCGCTACCAGCCCAAGGGCTCGTTCATCTACAAGCTGCTGACGACGACCGATCACAAGTTGATCGGCATGATGTACATCACCGCCTGCTTTGCGTTCTTCCTCATCGGCGGCCTGATGGCCCTGCTGATGCGTGGCGAGCTCGCTCACCCGGGCATGCAGTTCTTGTCGACCGAGCAGTTCAACCAGTTGTTCACCATGCACGGCACGGTGATGCTGCTGATGTACGCGACACCGATCGTCATCGGCTTCGCGAACTTCGTGTTGCCCCTGCAGATCGGTTCGCCCGACGTCGCCTTCCCGCGGTTGAACGCGTTCGGCTTCTGGCTGTTCGTGTTCGGCTCGTCGATCGCGGTCGCGGGCTTCCTCACCCCGGGCGGCGCCGCCGACTTCGGCTGGACGGCCTACACGCCGCTGACCGATGCGATCCACTCGCCGGGTGTCGGTGCCGACATGTGGATCATGGGTCTGGCCGTCTCCGGTCTGGGCACCATCCTCGGCGCCGTCAACATGGTGACAACGGTCGTCTGTCTGCGCGCTCCGGGCATGACGATGTTCCGGATGCCGATCTTCACCTGGAACATCCTCGTCACCAGCGTGCTGATCCTGCTCGCCTTCCCGCTGTTGACCGCGGCTCTCATGGGCCTCGAGGTCGACCGTCAGTTCGGCGCACACCTCTACGACCCCGCCAACGGCGGCGTCATCCTGTGGCAGCACCTGTTCTGGTTCTTCGGCCACCCCGAGGTCTACATCATCGCCCTGCCGTTCTTCGGGATCGTGTCCGAGGTGTTCCCGGTGTTCGCCCGCAAGCCGATCTTCGGTTACTCGGGCCTGGTGTACGCCACGCTGTCGATCGCCGCGCTGTCGGTGGCCGTGTGGGCGCACCACATGTACGTCACCGGAGCCGTGCTGCTTCCGTTCTTCTCGTTCATGACGTTCCTCATCGCGGTGCCGACCGGTGTGAAGTTCTTCAACTGGATAGGCACGATGTGGAAGGGCAACATGACGTTCGAGACGCCGATGTTGTTCTCCGTCGGCTTCATCGTCACGTTCCTCTTCGGTGGTCTCACCGGTGTGCTGCTCGCCAGCCCCCCGCTGGACTTCCACCTCTCGGACAGCTACTTCGTGGTCGCGCACTTCCACTACGTGCTCTTCGGAACCATCGTGTTCGCCACCTACGCCGGCATCTACTTCTGGTTCCCGAAGATGACCGGGCGCATGCTCGACGAGCGATTGGGCAAGATCCACTTCTGGCTGACCTTCATCGGCTTCCACACCACGTTCCTGGTGCAGCACTGGCTGGGCAACGAGGGCATGCCGCGTCGTTACGCCGACTACCTGCCCTCCGACGGGTTCACCACGCTGAACAT
Source organism: Gordonia sp. SID5947 (assembly GCF_009862785.1). Taxonomy (NCBI): domain Bacteria; kingdom Bacillati; phylum Actinomycetota; class Actinomycetes; order Mycobacteriales; family Gordoniaceae; genus Gordonia; species Gordonia sp. SID5947. Next base: position 196,789 of record NZ_WWHU01000001.1, read on the forward strand.
GGTGTCGACGTTGGGTGCCTTCATCCTGGGTCTCTCGACGCTGCCGTTCCTGTGGAACGTCTTCCGCAGCTACCGGTACGGCGAGGTCGTCACGGTCGACGATCCGTGGGGCTTCGGAAACTCGCTCGAGTGGGCGACCAGTTGCCCGCCGCCTCGGCACAACTTCACCGAGCTGCCCCGGATTCGTTCGGAGCGTCCGGCCTTCGAGTTGCACTACCCGCACATGATCGATCGGATGCGCGCGGAGGCCCATGTCGGCCCCGGGCACAACGAGCACGGCCGTGACCGGCAGGTCACCGAAGAGGCCGAGCACATCCGGCGAGCGCCGTTCACCACCGGCGACCATGAGGCGTCCGGGGATCCGGACCCCCGCTGACCGCCCACAGACGCGAACACGTGGCGAAGGAATCGGGTGACACGACAGTCCTGATCACCGTCACCGGGCCCGACAAACCCGGCGTGACGTCGGTGCTGATGGGAGCGCTCGCCGGTCAGAAGGTCAGCCTCCTCGACGTCGAGCAGGTGGTGATCCGGCGCAGACTGACGCTCGGTGTGCTGGTGTCTGCCTCGGGAGATCCCGAGGAACTCCAGGACGTGGTCGAGCAGGCCATGGACTCGGTCGGCATCGACGTCATCGTCGAGGTCGGTCCGGACACCGGGACCAGGCGGCCGTCGAGCCACGCGGTGGTGGTGTTGGGCAGCCCGGTGACCGCACGCGCCTTCCGGGCGATTGCCGCCGAGCTGGCCAGCCAGCGCGGCAACATCGACTCCATCCGTGGTGTCGCCGACTATCCGCTCACCGGGCTGGAACTGATGGTGAGCACCAAGCGGGACGACGTCGCCGCCGACTCGGCGTTGCGGAAGGGACTCGCGGCCGTCGCCGTCGACCACGGGGTCGACATCGCCGTCGAACGTGGCGGACTGGCCCGACGTGCGAAGCGTCTCATCGTCTTCGACGTCGACTCGACGCTCATCCAGGGCGAGGTCATCGAGATGCTGGCGGCCAAAGCGGGCAAGGAAGCCGAGGTCGCGGCGGTCACGGAGGCCGCCATGCGCGGTGAGCTCGATTTCTCGGAGTCGTTGCATCAGCGGGTCGCCGTCCTGGCGGGACTGGACGCAAGCGTGATCGACGACGTGGCCGGCTCCCTGCAGCTCACCCCGGGTGCGCGGACCACCGTCCGGACCCTGCACCGGCTGGGCTATCACTGCGGTGTGGTCTCGGGTGGATTCCGTCAGGTCATCGAAGGGCTCGCGCACGAGCTCGAACTGGATTTCGTCCGGGCCAACACCCTGGAGATCGTCGACGGCAAGCTGACCGGACGAGTGGTCGGGGAGGTCGTCGACCGGCCGGGCAAGGCCAGGGCGCTGCGGGCCTTCGCCGATCAGGTCGGGGTTCCGATGGAACAGACGATCGCCGTCGGCGACGGCGCCAACGACATCGACATGCTCAGCGTGGCCGGACTGGGCATCGCCTTCAACGCCAAACCGGCACTACGTGAGGTCGCCGACGCAGCCCTGAGCCACCCCTTCCTCGATGCGGTGCTCTTCATCCTGGGTGTGACCCGCGATGAGATCGAGGCAGCCGACGCCGCAGATGGAGTCGTCCGCCGGGTGCCACTCGGCTGAGCGGCATGGTGTCGTGTTCCTTCAAGTCACCGACGTCGGTGCGGGGCATGATCGGATTGTCGGATCACACAGGGAAGGACGTTGCGATGGCGAATGAACAAAAGGTAGGTGACCTGGCCATGGTCACGCTCGATTGTGCCGACGCTACGGTGTCGTCGGAGTTCTGGTCGGCGGTGCTGGGTTGGGAGATCACCGCGTCGGGCAGCGGGTACGCGATGCTGACCGGGACAGGTGCCGCGCTCGGTTTCGGTGAGATTCCCGACTACGTGCCGCCGGCGTGGCCGAACCCCAACGGTTCCAAGCAGTTCCACTTCGATCTGGCCGTCGACGACCTCGACGCGGCGGCGGCGCGATGTGTCGAGCTCGGCGCGACGGTTCCGGCCGAACAGCCCGGCGAGACCTGGCGGGTGCTGCTGGATCCCTCGGGCCATCCGTTCTGCCTGACGAAGGCAGAGAACTGGGGATGACCGACCCGGCGATCGAGGACGACGCCGAGGATCCTTTCGACGACGCCTACCGGCGACTCGTGAGTTATGTCGGAGGCGGCGAGGACCCGGATGATCCGGGCGACGTGCTGGCCATGCAGATGGTGGTCCGGATCGAGAAGGCCGATCCGCCGGACCGGACCGACCTGCTCACTGCTGCCGCACGTTCGGTGGCCATGCTGTGTCTCGATGACCGCGCGGGTGCCGACGGGCCGTGGTCACCGCCGATGGATGACTGGTGCGATGCGCGTATCCGCAAGATCGCCCGCCGTGCCCGCGGTGCCCAATGGGCGGCGGCGCAGGAGGTCTGGGGAGTGACCGTCGAGCACGGAGCGGCCGAGGCGCGCGCGATCGTGCCCGGCCGCGTCGGCGACGTCGACAAGCGCATCTCTCGGCTGCAGATCGGGGGAACGGAGATCGGCGGGCAGGTGGATTCCGTCGCCCCGGACGCGGGGGTGTGTCTCTGGCTCAACCCCGGTCTCGAGATGACCGTCGGCAAGACGGCCGCCCAGGTCGGTCACGGTGCGATGCTCGCGGTCACGCTGATGACCGTCGCGCAGGCGCGTGAATGGCGCAGGGCGGGATGTGATCTCGCGGTTCGCCGGGCCACGCCGCGGCGATGGGCAGACCTGCTCGACGCCGGGCCGGCAGGTCGTTCGGTCGCGGTCCGCGACGCCGGGTTCACCGAGATCGCACCAGGATCGGTGACGGTGATCGCTGAGCTCGCCGACCGATGAGCGTTCACGCGCGGCCACCCGTCTGAGTCGACGAGCGGTGCTTCGGTCCGTGGTGGTTCAGGACGTGCTGGTGCGCGCAGCAGCCGGTGCGATGTGCCCCAACGTGTTGCGCCAGATGTGGCGGTCAGGTGCGATCGACGCGACGATGAGTTCGTCGGCCTGCGCGTGCCCGGCGAACCAGTCGAGATAGTCATGCACCTGAGTAGGCGTGCCCACACCGGCGTAGGTCATCATCGAGTCGATCTGGCGGCCCTGCGGCATGTCCAGGATCATGTCGGCCTCCTCGTCGGTGAACTTTCGCCCGCGGCCGAAGAGTGCGTTGACGCGGTGGCGCTTCGCCTGACGAAGCTGGTCCTGGGCGACCGCCTCGTCGTCGTCGGCGATGACACAGACTCCGGCGATCACATACGGCGACTCGAGTTGTTCGGATGGCTGGAACTCGCGCCGGTACACCGCGACGGCCTCCTCGAGGGCCTGTGGCGCGAAGTGGGACGCGAACGCATAGGGGAGGCCGAGCGCGGCGGCGAGTTGGGCGCCGAAGAGCGACGAACCCAGGATGTAGAGCGGGACGTCGGTGCCGGCTCCCGGCGTGGCCGAGACGCCCTCGACGCGGGACTGGCCGCGCAGGTACCCCTGCAGTTCCAACACGTCCGACGGGAACCGATCGGCCGACGCCATCGAGCGGCGGAGCGCCGCGAAGGTCTGCTGGTCGCCGCCCGGCGCGCGGCCGAGTCCGAGATCGATGCGACCCGGATACAACTCGCCGAGGGTGCCGAACTGTTCGGCGATCGCCAACGGGGAGTGGTTGGGCAGCATCACGCCGCCGGCGCCGAGTCGGATCGTCTCGGTGTGTGCGGCCACATGCGAGATGAGAACCGCGGGCGCGGCCGATGCGATGGACGACATGTTGTGATGCTCGGCATACCAGATGCGCCGGAAGCCCCAGCGCTCTGCGCGCTGCGCCATGTCGACGCTCGCGACAAAGCTGTCGTGGACGGTTTCGCCGGGGCCGACCTGTGCCAGGTCGAGGATGGACAGATCAACACTCATGTAGAGGTCAAGGCGCCACCGGCCCGGTGTATTCCGGCCCGATGTATTCCCTTGGCGGCGAGCATGTGTCGCATGGCTCCACGTGGAGGCCATCGGTGTAGGGCACGATAGGGGAGTGACGGACGCGACCGAAGACGAGGTGTACGAATCCGATCCGGACCTGTTGGTCGATTTCCGCGAGGTGACGCTGGTCCGTGGTGGCAACACACTGGTGGGGCCCATCTCGTGGCAAGTCGAGCTGGACGAACGCTGGGTGGTGATCGGTCCGAACGGTGCTGGCAAGACGTCCCTGATGAGGCTGGCGGCCGCGCAGGTCCACCCGACGTCCGGCACGGCATTCGTGTTGAACGAGCCGCTGGGGAAGGTGGAGGTCCGGGAACTGTCCACGCGGATCGGCGTCTCCAGCGCCGCGCTGGCCGAACGGGTGCCCGCCGACGAGGTCGTCAGCGACGTGGTGATCTCGGCCGGCTATTCGGTCATCGGACGGTGGCGTGAGACCTACGACGACATCGATCGCGCACAGGCCGTCGAATCCCTGGAGTCGCTGGGTGCCGAGCACCTCGCCGACCGCCGGTTCGGCACCTTGTCCGAGGGCGAGCGCAAACGGGTCCTGATCGCGCGTGCACTGATGACCGATCCAGAACTGCTGCTTCTCGACGAACCTGCGGCCGGACTCGACCTGGGCGGCCGCGAAGAACTCGTCGATCGCCTCGGCCGGCTGGCTTCCGATCCGGAGGCCCCGGCGATCGTCCTGATCACCCACCACGTCGAGGAGATCCCCGACGGGTTCACGCACGTGATGCTGCTCTCCGAGGCGGAGGTCGTCGCCCAAGGGCTCCTCGACGATGTCCTCACGAGTGAGAACCTGTCGACGGCGTTCCGGCAGCAGATAACGCTGAGCAAGGTCGACGGCCGGTGGTTCGCCCGGCGGACCCGGCGGCCCGGCGGGCATCGCCGAGCGGCGGGCTGATCCCCGCGCGCTACGGTCGTACGGTGATCTGCCGACAGGAGCATCTGCCATGAGCCCATCCGAGTCCACCCCGGAGCCCACTGCCACCGAACCGGCACCGTTGCGTGGGGCGGCGACCGTGGTGTTGGTCCGTGATTCGGAACGCGGCGTCGAGGTCTTCCTCCAGCGCCGGGTGAAGCAGATGGCCTTCGCCGGCGGGGTGACCGTCTTTCCCGGCGGCGGCGTGGACCCGCGCGATGCGGACGCCGACATCGACTGGACCGGCCCGGACGCCCAGTGGTGGGCCGACGCGTTCCACACCGACGCCAAGACGGCACAAGCTCTGGTGTGTGCCGCGGTTCGTGAGACCTTCGAGGAGTGCGGGGTGCTGCTGGCCACGCGTCCAGACGGCACCCCGGTCGATCCGCAGTCGTTTGCGACACAACGCGGCCGGCTCGTCGACAAGACACTGTCGCTGGGTGAGTTCCTGCGTGAGCAGGGGTTGGCCCTCCGAGCCGACCTCTTGCGGCCGCTCGCCCACTGGATCACCCCGATCATCGAGAAGCGGCGCTACGACACGCGTTTCTTCCTGGCCGCCTTGCCCGAGGGGCAGACCGCCGATGGTCACACCACCGAGGCAGAGGTGACTGCCTGGGCCACACCGCGGGCCGCCCTCGACGCGTGGATCGCGAATGAGCACACCCTCCTCCCGCCGACCTGGGCGCAGCTGAACCATCTGGCGGAGTTCGCCTCGGTCTCCGAGTTGCTCGCAGCAGATCGGCTGATCGAGCCGATCGAACCGTCCGTCACGCCCGGCGCAGGGCTGGCAGGTCTGAAGTTCGAGGGTTCGGACCGGTACTTCGCCGTCGCCGCGGACCGATCGGTGCCCGGCCTCAGCCGCTGAATGCGGTGGGCATCATCGAGACAGGTCAAGGAGTTCGCCCGCCGCCCCCGTTCGTCCGGCGAACAGCATGAGGATGTCGCGGGTCGGCGCCTCGACGACTTGTCCGTGACCGAGGTCGAGAGCGGAGTCGGTGGCGACGAACCGTATGCCCCGGTGATCACGACGTGGGTGGAAGGGGAATCGCATCGCCCATACCCGATGTGCGGCCGCCGCTGCCGCGTCGGCGGGCATGTGTCGGTCGATGCCGAGGGGTACCGCGATGTCCTGCCCGTGTACCAGCGTGTCGAGCAGTGGTTCCAACTCGGTCGTACCGATCGGGTGACGACGTGACCCGACCATCGACCGCAACCTGATCGCGACGGTATGCGCATCGGCCCGGTCCTCGATCGCCAGGCGACGGACCATGGCGTCGAAGCGGAATCCCGATTTCGCCGCCTCGAACAGCACGCGGCCGGCGCGCGTGTGGGAATGGGTGAGATGCACCGCGACGTCGCGAACCGTCCACCCGGAACAGAGGGAGGGGGTCGCGAGCTGATCGGCACCCAGCGACTCGATCAGGTCGGCAAGGCTCAGTCGCTGTTCGTCGATGTGGCCCCAGATGGCATCGGACTCCATGGTCCACCTCCGCTCCAACACGACTCGATTTGGTCAGCCGACCTGACTATATTAGTCAGGTTCTCGTACTAAAGTCAACGTATGTCCGACGACCCGCCCATCGCGGTCCTGATGTTCGTTGCCCACCGCGCGGCGGAGGCGCGGGTGATGGCGCGCATCGCCGTGGCCGGTGCCGCCGACATCACGTTCGCCCAGGCGCGTCTGATGCAGCGGTTGGCGCCCGAACCGATGCGCCTGACCGACCTCGCCGAGCAGGCCGGGATCACCAAGCAGACCGCGGGAGGTCTCGTCGACCAGTTGGAGACCGCCGGCTACCTGATGCGGGTGCCCGACCCGTCCGACGGTCGCGCCCGGCTCGTGACGCTCAGCGAGCAAGGCGCCAGGCTGTGCGAGATCGCTGCCCATGAGGTCGAGGTCGTCGAGAATGAATGGCGAGAACACCTGGGTGCCAACCGTTTCGACGATCTCCGTCAGTGTCTCGTCGACCTGCGGGAGATCACGGACCCTTATCGGTGACTTCCGGGGAGTCGAGGTCGACGATGCCCTCGCCCGATGCTTCGTCGTCCGCGACCGCGATGTCGTCGCGTTCGGCCCACTCCAGCAGGGTGTCGATCCGGTGGGCGACATCGTCGATCTCGGCGTGCAGGTCGCCGATCTCGGCGAAACGTGCAGGCATCGTCGCGATCGTGAAATCGTCGGGCGCCACATCGTCGATCTCGGTCCACCGGATCGGAGCGGAGACGGTCGCGCGCGGATTTCCGCGCACCGAGTACGCCGACGCCATGGTGTGGTCGCGGGTGTTCTGGTTGAAGTCGACGAACACGGCGGCGGGATCACGGTCCTTGCGCCACCAACTCGTCGTCACATCGGCCGGGGCGCGGCGTTCGACCTCTCGCGCAAAGGCGAGCGCTGCGCTGCGGACCTGCGGGAAGCCCCATTCCGGTTCGATCCGGACGTAGATGTGCAGTCCGCGACCACCCGACGTCTTCGGGAACCCCCGCATGCCGAGTTCGTCGAGCACCTCCTCGACGACGTGGGCGACCCGCTGGATTCGGGAGAACGGGCAGTCGGGCATGGGATCGAGATCGATACGCCATTCGTCGGGACATTCGGGGTCCCGGCGTCGCGAATTCCAGGGATGGAACTCGACCGTCGACATCTGGACGGCCCAGATCACGCTGGCCAGCTCGGTGACGCAGAGTTCGTCTGCGGTACGGCCGAAGCGCGGAAACCAGAGCTCGACCGTTTCCAGCCAGTCGGGCGCGCCGGCGGGAATCCTCTTCTGGTGCACCTTCTTGCCGTCGACACCTTTCGGGAACCGGTGCAGCATGCAGGGCCGGTCCCGCAGTGCGCGGACGATCCCGTCTCCGACCGACAGGTAGTAATCGGCCAGGTCGCGTTTCGTCTCACCGCGCTCGGCGAAATACACACGGTCGGGGCTGGACAGACGGATCGTCCGGCCGCCAACCTCCAACTCGACCGGGTCACCGGCTTCCGAGGCCCTCGCCATGAGCCAACTGTAGATCCGTGACCTCCCCCGGCGGGGTTGCACACGCAATACAGACGGTAGCCTTCGACCATGCCAGAGTTCGTCACCCTCGAGACGTCCGATGATCATCCCGGCGTGGGCACCATCCGGCTCGATCGACCGCCGATGAACGCGCTGAATCGGCAGGTGCAGTCCGAACTCGCCGCGGCGGCCGACGAGGCGACCCGGCGCGACGACGTCAAGGCGGTCATCATCTACGGCGGACCGAAGGTGCTCGCCGCGGGCGCGGACATCAAAGAGATGAACGACATGACCTATGCCGAGATGAGCAAGGTCGCCGGGCGGCTGCAGGCCGCGCTCGGATCGGTCGCCGACATCCCGAAGCCCACGGTCGCCGCGGTCACCGGCTACGCCCTCGGCGGTGGTCTCGAGGTCGCCCTCGGCGCGGACCGCCGCATCGCCGGGGACAACGCGAAGCTCGGCGTACCCGAGATCCTGCTCGGTGTGATCCCCGGTGGCGGCGGTACCCAGCGGCTCGCCCGGCTGGTCGGACCCGCAAAGGCCAAGGACATGATCTTCACGGGGCGTTTCGTCGACGCACAGGAAGCGCTCGCGATCGGTCTCGTCGACGAGGTGGTGGCACCCGACGACGTCTACGACGCCGCACTGGCATGGGCGGGACAGTTCCGCGACGCGGCGTCGGTCGCGCTCGCGGCCGGAAAGAAGTCGGTCGACCAAGGACTCGGTGTGGACCTCACGACCGGTCTGAAGATCGAGGAACAACTCTTCGCCGCATTGTTCGCCACCGAGGACCGCCGGATCGGTATGCAGTCGTTCATCGAGAACGGGCCCGGAAAGGCAAAGTTCACCGGCAAGTGATGCCCCGATCCCGCAGATCGAACGACCGGCGGGCGTCGCGAGGCGGCGGGCCGAGATCGTGATTCACCCCGACGACGAGAAAGTAGCCGAGTAATGACCACGAATATGACGCCGGGAATCGATCCGGAGCCGAATCCGCACGCCACCGAAGAGCAGGTCAAGGCCGCGCTCGAGGACACCAAGCTGGCACAGGTGCTCTACCACGACTGGGAGGCGGAGACCTACGACGACAAGTGGTCGATCTCCTACGACGAACGCTGTATCGATTATGCGCGTGGACGATTCGATGCGGTGGCCTCGGATGCGGAACTGCCGTACGAGCGCGCGATGGAACTCGGTTGTGGCACCGGGTTCTTCCTGCTCAACCTGATGCAGTCCGGTGTGGCCAAGAAGGGGTCGGTCACCGACCTGTCGCCGGGCATGGTCAAGGTCGCGCTGCGCAACGCGGAGAACCTCGGTCTCGACGTCGACGGGCGCGTTGCGGACGCGGAGAAGATCCCGTACGAGGACAACACCTTCGACCTCGTCGTCGGGCATGCGGTCCTGCATCACATCCCTGATGTCGAACAGGCGTTGCGTGAGGTGCTGCGTGTGCTGAAGCCGGGCGGGCGCTTCGTGTTCGCCGGTGAACCGACGACCATCGGCGACTTCTATGCGCGGTGGATGAGCCGTGCGACGTGGGCCGCGACCACCAACATCACCAAACTCGGTCCATTGCGGTCCTGGCGACGTCCGCAGGAGGAACTGGACGAGTCGTCGAGGGCGGCGGCTCTCGAGGCGGTCGTCGACATCCACACCTTCGATCCGGCCGAACTCGAGCGCATGGCACGTGACGCCGGTGCCACCCGCGTGGAGACGGCGACCGAGGAGCTCGCGGCGGCCATGCTCGGTTGGCCGGTCCGCACCTTCGAGGCCGCGGTGCCGCAGGCGAAGTTGGGCTGGGGCTGGGCGATGTTCGCGTTCAACGGATGGAAGCGGATGTCCTGGCTGGACGAGAAGGTACTGCGGAAAGTGGTGCCGCCGAAGTTCTTCTACAACGCGATCGTCACCGGCACGAAGAAGTGACGTCGGACCGTCGGGAGCGTGGCGCGGAGGGATGAACGGTGGGCTACCGGTTCACACTCGACGACGTCACCTTCCTGCGGTCGCGACATGGCATCAAGGCGCTCGAGACCGCCTCGACGCTCGACCTGACCCCGGCGTCCATGCTCGCCGACATCGGGGAGCTCCGTAGCCGTTACGCGCCGCACGACGCCGCGCTGATCGAGACGGTCATCTGTCGTCGCCGGGGACGGACGAAACTCTCGGCGGCCGACGACATGCTGTTCACGGACGACGCGTTGCAGCAGGCCACCGCCAGCGCGGTCGGCCGAAACCGTGCGGCCGAGATCGCCCGGCGTCACCCCGGCGCCGTGATCCATGACGTCACTTGCTCGATCGGTACCGAGGTCATGGAATTGGCTGCGCAGGAAGGTATTTCAGGTGTGATCGGCAGCGATGTCGACACCGTCCGGCTGTCCATGGCCCGCCACAACTGCGCACTGGGCAACGGTTCTTCGACGCTGCTCCGGGCGGATGCACTCACGCCGACGTCGTCCGCGGATGTCGTAGTCGCCGATCCGGCGCGTCGGTCCGGTTCGGCACGAGTGTTCCGGCTCGAGGCGCTCACGCCGCCGCTGCTCGATGTTCTCACCACCTACGCCGGCCGGCCTCTCGCCGTCAAATGCGCTCCGGGGCTGGATTATCGAATGCTGCGCGATCGCTTCGGGTTCTCCGGCCAGGTCCAGATCACATCTCTGGACGGCTCGGTGCGGGAGGCATGTCTGTGGACCGAACGGGACGACGAGCCGCGACAACGCGCCACCGTCCTGAGGTCGCGTCCCGACGGGTCGGTGCGTGCGTACGACGTGACCGATGACGGCGATGACCACGTGCCGGTCGGTGAGGTGGGGGAGTGGATCATCGACCCGGACGGTGCAGTCGTTCGGGCCGGCCTGGTTCGCGATTACGCTCGTCGGCACGGCCTCTGGCAACTCGACCCGCAGATCGCCTATCTGACCGGCGACGCGGTACCCGAGGGTGAGCGGGGGTTTCGGGTGATCGAGGCCACCGGTGTCGCGGAGAAGGAACTGCGCAAGCGGCTGGCCGCCCAGGATTGCGGAACGCTCGAGATCTTGGTGCGAGGCCTCGACATCGACCCGGATCGCCTGCGTAAACGGTTGAAGCCCAAAGGCTCTCGGGCGCTGACGCTCGTATTGACCCGGATGGGAAGAAAGGGCGTGGGGTTCATCTGTGAGCCCGGCGCGAGATTCTGAGACTTCCTGCCGTTGTAAACCAGATATTGACAAGCGCCGATCTGTAAACCTACGCTTTACGTATGGGTGAGGTGCATGAGCTGGTTCTCGACGTCGAACGGTACGCGCGGAGCATAGGTTCTGAAGGTGACGGCCGGCCCGGCGCGCTGGCGCAGGTTCACGACGCACTCCAGCTGGGTCGGCGGGCAGAGGAATTGCTCAGCGCGACAGCACGACGCGCCCGAGAGTGTGGCTGTACCTGGCAGGAGATCGGTGACGTCGTCGGTGTCACCCGCCAGGCCGCGTTCCAGCGATTCGGCAAACCGATGGACCCGAGGACCGGGGAACCGATGCTGAAGACGTTGATACCCCACGCAGATGTGATGGCCGCCGATCTGCTGACACGCATTCGCGCAGGCGAGTGGGCGACTGTCGTGTCGAGGTTCGCCACCTCGATGGCGGCCGCGCTCGACGAGTCCGGTCTGGCCGATGCCTGGGCATCGGTGATCGCGCTCAGGGGCGAGGTTGAGTCGACCGGCGCACCGTTCGTACGTCTGCACGGGTTGCACACGGTGGTCGATGTGCCGATCGAGCAGGAGGCGGGTGCGATGAGCATACGGGTCGCCTTCGACACCGACGGGCGGATCGCCGGTCTCTTCTTCCTCGATCCGGAAGCGGCAAGCGTCGACCGGTGAGGTCAGTCAGTCGATCTCGGCCTTGCTGTCGAAGAAGTAGACCTTTCCGATGTTCGTCGCGGTGGCGACCTGTCCTCTCGCCGACACGGCGACACCGGTGGCGAAACCGCCCGACTCCGGAAGCGGCAGTGTGCGTTTCGTCGACCCGTCGGCGGTCGATACCTCGGCCAGGGACAGGGTGCTCTTGCCCTTGTCACGGATGACGGTCCAGGCGGTGTCCTGATCGGTGAGGGTGGACAGGCTCACCGATGCGAGATCCTTGCGCTGCCATACCTGTTCGGCGTGATCGCCGCGGTCGCGCAGCAAGGTCAACGGGGCGCCGAGAACTCCGGTCGGGATGATGAGACCATCCGGGGAGACCGACATGGTGCCGAAGCCGTACCCGCCGTTGTCGTAGGTCCACCGCGTCTTGCCGGTCGCGGCATCGAGCGCCACGAGCTTGCCGAGACGACTGAACGTGTACACGGTCGATCCGTCGGCGGACAGCGTCGGAGACCCGACGACGCCGCCCGGGACGTCGGCATGCCACGCTTCCCGCATCACGCGTCGGCCATTCTGTTCGGCGTAGGACATCGCGCGGATCTGAGAGGCGATGGCCCCCTCGGGCCAGAAGTTGAGGAAGAACCTCTCATGCGCCTCGTCGACCGCGGGGGGCGACGGGATGCCGCAGCGCGGTCCGTTGGTGACGCATTCGCCGAAGCCGAACGTGGGGTCGTCGGGGTTGGCATCGCTACGCAGCCGAACCTCGGGTGCGACGAGTTCGTTTGTCTGGCTGTCGATGAGCAGCAGTTGGCCCTGGGTGGTGGCCACGAGCACCTGGCCCGGCGCGGCGAACTTCGCCGAGAGCGGGACGCCGAGCACCGGCATCCGCCAGCGGATCGCGCCGCCTGCGTTGAACGCCAGGAAGGTCGTCTCCTCCCCGACGTAGGGCTGATCGAACTGGTCCACGAGGAGTGAATTGACCTCGATGCCCGCCCGCATCCGCTTGCAGAAGTTCTTGCGGCCACTGTGGGGGTCGAGGATCAGCAGATTGCATCCGCTCGCCGTGTTCGACGTCACGCCCACATTGGCCTGGGTGGAAATGGTGAGCGGTGCGGTCACCGGACCGCCGGTGGGGCGGGTCCAACTGAGCTCGAGGTCGTCGGGTACGGCCGGATAGGCGAAGTTCGAGTTGGCCGCGTTGCCGCCATAGCTCGACCACCCGGGGCCCGCGACCGAGTGGACATCGACCTCGCCGTCCGAGCAGGCCGATGCCACGACGGCGATGACGGTCACCAGGAGCGCCACGAGGGTCGTCGGTGCACGACGGGAAACCTCACGCCTACCGGCCGTTACCGCCATCGAAGCTCCTGTCCTGTCGCGATCTGCCCCGTCGGACGACGTGCCAGCAGAGAGCCTATCGTGCCCGGATTTCGGGTCGATTAGGGTTTGTCGTCATGACCACCATGTGGAATGCCTCCTATCGGTCCCGATGGACGGCGGGCCGCCGGCGAGACCCAGCGCAGGCACGGTTTCTGACGCGTGATTCGCTGCGATGGGTGGTACGTAACCGGGCGTATTCGCCGTGGTATCTCGTCCGGTATTACCGACTGGCGCGTTTCCGCCTCGCCAACCCCCATGTGGTGCTGCGCGGCATGGTCTTCCTGGGACGTGACGTCGAACTCCACGCGACCCCCCAGATGGCGAGGATGGAGATCGGCCGCTGGGTGCACATCGGCGACGGCAACTCGATCCGGTGCCACGAGGGCAGCCTGAAGATCGGCGACAAGACCGTCTTCGGGTGCAACAACGTGGTCAACTCGTACCTCGATCTCGAGATCGGCGGTTCTACCCTGATCGCGGACTGGTGCTACATCTGCGACTTCGACCACAAGATGGACGACATCACCCTGCCGATCAAGGATCAGGGCATCGTGAAGGGGCCGGTGCGGATCGGGCCGGACACCTGGGTCGCCGCCAAGGTGTCGGTGCTGCGCAACACGATCGTCGGCCGGGGCTGTGTGCTCGGTTCGCACGCGGTGGTCCGAGGGTCATCCCGGACTTCTCCATCGCCGTGGGCGCACCTGCCCGAGTCGTGAAGAACCGCAAGGACGATTGGGCGACCAGCGCCGAAGAACGTGCCGAACTCGAACGTGCCCTCGCCGACATCGAACGGAAGAAGGCAGCGGCCGAGCGCGAGCGGTGACGGTCGCCGACTATCTGCCGGGATGGCCACACTCAACCGGAAAGTGCCCCTCGGTCAGTCCGTTTGTCCCGGATCACGTTCCGGGAGTGGGCGTTCGGGGATGCTCGGGCGACCGACCGGATGACGGACCCGGCGCTTGGCGGCCAGATAGACACCGGCGGTCCGCTCGGCGACCTCGCTCCAGGAGAACTCCTCGGTGAGCCGGTCGCGTGCCCGGACCGCACGGGTGGCCGCGGCCGCCGGGTCGCTCAGCGCAGCGCGGACCGCGGTCGCGATGCCGGCCACGTCGCCCGGCGCGAAGGTGAGGCCGGTCGTCGTGTCGGTCACCGCTTCACCGAGACCGCCCGCCGTCGACACCACGAGCGGCGCGCCGGTGGCCGCCGCCTCGAGCGCCACGATCCCGAACGGCTCGTAGCGGCTGGGCAGCACGATGGCTGCACAACGATGCATGAGATCGACGAGACCCTGGTGGTCGACGGCCCCGAGGAACCTGACGGACTTGGTCACGCGGTGCCGCCGCGTCTGTTCGATCAGCCACTCTTCCTGTGTGCCGGTCCCGGCGATGGTCAGGGTCGTCCCGGGCTGCGTCCGACGGATGCGGGGGAGCGCGGCCAGCAGGTCCTGGACGCCTTTCTCGTATTCCAGGCGTCCGGCGAACAACAGCTCTGGCGGGCCGGAGCGCATCGGTCGCGGCGCGAACGGCCAGGTCCTGATGTCGATGCCGTTGTGTATCACCGAGATGTCGGGCAGGTCGGGCCCGAAGAGGCGCGTGACCTCGTCGCGCATCGACGTCGAACACGTGATCAGCGAATCCGACTCGCTCGCCAGCCACCATTCCACGGAGTGCACCTGCCGGTTGGTCGGTCCGCTGACCCAACCACTGTGCCTACCGGCCTCGGTGGCGTGGATGGTCGAGACCAGCGGAACGTCGAAGAACTCGGCGAGTGCGATGGCCGGGTGCGCCACCAGCCAGTCGTGGGCATGCACGACGTCGGGCTGCCAGCTTTGTACACCGGGTGAGTTGCCTTCGCCGGCAAGCATTCTCAGTCCGGTGCGTACAAAAGCGTGGCCCATCGCCAGTGTCCAGGCCATCATGTCGCGGCCGAACTCGAACTCCGGGGGATCTTCGGCTGCGGCGATGACGCGGACGCCGTCGACTCGGGAGTCGGTGGTCGGGTGACTCACCGCGTCCGTGCCGGTCGGACGCCGAGTGAGCACCACGATGTCATGTCCCTGAGCGGCGAGTTCGGTCGTCAGATGGTGAACGTGACGGCCCAGACCGCCGACCACCACAGGTGGGTACTCCCACGAGACGATCAAGATCCTCATCTGCCATCCCCCGTCGCGGTCATCCCCCGGCCCCGTGGACCGCGTCCCTCGTGTGTGATCGTCGTGCATCGAGCCCGGCGAACAGATTGTCGGCGCGCGCCCAGGCGTCGGCGAGGCGGCCGGCCAGGTCGTGACGGCCCCGGAGGGCGGCGTCGCAGATCTCCCGGGTCGCGTGCGCATGCTTGTGTGCCCGTTCGACAGCGTAGTTGGCCGCGGTGTTCTTGGAGACCATGAACGGCCAGTCGGAGGCCACCGTCAGCAGGGTCTCCCGGAGGATCTGATCGGCCACCCGGTTGCGCCCGGCCGGGCGACCGGCGGCCGCGACCCCGGGGGCGAGGATCTTGTCGACCGTCGCCAGTGCGGTCTCGGTGACCTCCGCGTTCAGGGTGACGAGATGCTCGACCTGCGGCCCGTTCCACACCCGCCAGTCCTTGCCGGATCCCCACGACGACGCCGGCAGGTGCGCCGGTGTGCCCACGAAGCCGTCGCGCCGTGCCGACGCGAGGGTGCCGACCTCGACGCCTGCTTCGGGCAGTCGCCGTAGGACGCGCTCGAGCCAAACCGGGCCCTCGTGCCACCAGTGGCCGAACAACTCGGTGTCGAAGGCGGCCACCACCAGCGCCGGACGCCCCTGCCGCGCCGACTCGTCGACGAGTCGGCGGCGCACGTGATCGACGAAATCGTCGACGTGCCGGTCGATCACGGCGTCCACGCGAGCCGGGTCGTACGGCTTCTTGTCGGCCGACTCGACACCTCGACCGGTCACCCGGGCCGGCTTCAGGCCGGTGGCGTGATCATAGGTGTGGAAGTCCCGGTAGGCGGCGTGGCCCGGGTAACCCGACTTGGGCGACCACACCCGGTAGCTGATGCTCAGATCCCGGCCGAACGCGACGACATCGCTGTCACCGACCGGCCTGCCGAGTGCCGTGTCGCCCTTGAGCGTCGGCCCGTCCACCATGAAATGGCCGACGCCCGCCGCGGAGTACTCGGTCTCCATCCCCGGGGCGAAGGCGCATTCCGGAGCCCAGATGCCTCCGGGACGAGACGCCCACCGCGCTCGTGCGTCCGCCAGACCTTCGGCCAGCGAGAACTGCCGTAGCCGGCGGTCGAGCAACGGGGCGAACGGATGGGCGAGCGGGCCGCCCAGGATCTCGACCACCCCGGACGAGGCGAGTGAGCGGATCTGCGGACTCGCGCCGTGGCGCCAGTACGTCTCGAACTCGGTCATCGCCTCCGCTGCGGCGCGATACTCGCGATTGCCGAGGGCGCGTCGCGCCGGGTCAGGCGCGATCGCCGCCTCGACCGCGCGCAACTGCCAGTCGGCGAGCCACTCGTACATCGATGTGGCGCAATGCGGATCATCGAGTTGCGCGGCGAGCACCGGCGTGATGCCGAGTGACAACTGGTGGACCGCGCCGTCGTCGGCCAACCGGCGCAGCATCGCGAACAGCGGCAGATAGGAACTCGCCCAGGACTGGTAGAGCCATTCCTCGCCGACCGGCCACCGGCCGTGGTTGGCCAGCCACGGCAGATGAGAATGCAGCACAAGCGTGAATCGGCCGGGTACGGCGGCACCGGATGCGGGTGTCATGAGGCGCTTCGCCGATCAGCGCCGGACGGCGACGGCGAAGAGGTCGAGGCTGGCGTCGATGTCGACACCGTCCCGAGCGCGGTCGAGGATGGCGAAGTCGTCGGTGGCGACCGCGGCGACGTCGCTCGCGAGGTCATCGGGCCACGATTGGCCGGCCAGCGCACGATCGATCTGCGCGTCGATCAGCGAACCGCCCCACTTCTCGTCGAGGGTCACCAGTCGCGGTCCGTGATACACGCCGGAGATCGTCGGTACGTCGAACCCGCCGTCGGACAACAGTTGTGTCATCTCGGCGGCATCGAGTTCGCGGGTGTGGAACGGGTTGAGCGGGGTGTCGCGGCCAGGGGAGAAGGTGATGCGGTTCGGGGTGGAGATGAACAACCGACCCCCGGGTCGAAGCACGCGACGACATTCGGCGATGAACGCCGGCTGGTCCCAGAGATGCTCGATGACCTGAAAATTCACCACGACGTCGACGGATTCGTCGGCGAGTGGCAGATCGATCAGATTGCCCTGGTGCACAATCAGTCCCGGGTACCGGCGGCGGGTGTGCTCGACGGCGCTGGTGTCGTAGTCGACGCAGGTCACCGACCGCGCGCGGGTGGCGAGCATGGCCGCGCCGTAGCCCTCACCCGAGCCTGCCTCGAGCACGTCCATACCGGCACAGAGACCGAGGACGTGGGCGTACGCGATCTCGTGCCGCCGGAACCAGTAGTTCTCCTCGGCGATACCGGGGACGGTTCGCTCGCCCGTCAACGCGAGGGTCTCGTGTGACTCGCTCATCCCCACGAGACTAGTGCCCACCATCACGGCGATCGGAGGGTGTGCTCCCCAGATGGGCAGGCCGTCGCCGTCGCGCGGCGAGCGGCGGACTCGTCGGGGCGACCCAACGCCAAGGGCTTCGACGGCATCTCAGCGCGTCCGCCGCTCGCTCCGGGTTGCCCGGTTGCCCCTGTCGGCACGTTATGTGAGGTAGTCGATGTTTTGTGCTCACCGAGCTAACGCTAAAGTGGGGGAGACCGAACCCAACTTACTCGGCAGTAAGGTGGGAGAAACCGACGCAGGAGGTCGACGCAGACCCATGACAAACATTGTCGTTCTGATCAAGCAGGTTCCCGACACATGGTCCGAGCGCAAGCTTACCGACGGTGACTTCACCCTGGACCGCGAAGCCGCTGACGCCGTTCTCGACGAGATCAACGAGCGCGCGGTCGAGGAGGCCCTGAAGATCAA
The DNA here is from genome assembly GCF_009862785.1 of Gordonia sp. SID5947. Lineage (NCBI taxonomy): Bacteria > Bacillati > Actinomycetota > Actinomycetes > Mycobacteriales > Gordoniaceae > Gordonia > Gordonia sp. SID5947. Next base: position 214,850 of record NZ_WWHU01000001.1, read on the forward strand.
GGAAGCCGACGGTGGCGAGGTGACCGTGTTGACCGCGGGTCCCGAGCGTGCGACCGAGGCGATCCGCAAGGCGCTGTCGATGGGCGCCGACAAGGCCATCCACATCAAGGACGATCAGCTCCACGGCTCGGATGCGGTGCAGACCGCCTACGTCCTGGCGCGTGCGCTGGGCACCGTCGAGGGTGTCGAGCTCGTCATCGCGGGCAACGAGGCCACCGACGGACGGGTCGGCGCGATCCCCGCGATGATCGCCGAGTACCTGGAACTCCCGCACCTCACCCATCTGCGCAAGCTGACCCTGGAGGGCGAGACCCTCACCGGTGAGCGTGAGACTGACGACGGCATCTTCCACATCGAGGCGACGCTGCCGGCCATCGTGAGCGTCAACGAGAAGATCAACGAGCCGCGCTTCCCGTCCTTCAAGGGCATCATGGCTGCCAAGAAGAAGGAAGTTCAGGTCGTCACCCTCGCGGAGATCGACGTGGAGGCCACCGATGTGGGCCTCGAAAACGCCGGCACCGAGGTGACCGCATCGAATCCGAAGCCGCCGAAGACCGCAGGCGAGCGCGTCACCGACGAAGGTGACGGCGGTACCAAGGTCGCCGAATACCTGGTGTCGCAGAAGATCATCTAGTCCGCGCGGGCACTCAGAGCAACTGGCGATAAAAGAGACATTCAGGAGATAAAGAACATGGCTGAAGTACTTGTGCTCGTGGAGCAGGACGCCGAAGGCGCCCTGAAGAAGGTCACCAGCGAGCTGATCACGGCCGCGCGTGCCCTCGGCACCCCTGCGGCGGTCGTCGTGGGCAAGCCGGGATCGGCCGACGGCGTCATCGACGGTCTCAAGGAGGCCGGCGCGGAGAAGGTCTACGTCGCCGAGTCCGACGACGCTGCGGGCTACCTGGTCACCCCGCAGGTCGACGTCCTGGCATCGATCGCCGAGCAGGCGTCCCCGGCGGGCATCCTCGTCGCGGCGACCGCCGACGGCAAGGAGATCGCAGGCCGGCTGGGCGTGCGCCTGGGCTCGGGTGTGCTCGCCGACGTGGTCGATGTGCAAGAGGGCGGAGTGGGCATCCACTCCATCTTCGGTGGCGCATTCACCGTCGATGCCAAGGCCAAGGGCGACACCCCGGTCTTCTCGGTGCGTCCGGGTGGTGTCGAGGCAGCTCCGCAGGCCGGTGCCGGCGAGCGCGTCGACGTCGAGGTCCCGGCTCAGGCCGACGGCGTCGTCAAGATCACCAAGGTCGAGCCGAACGTCGGCGGCGATCGTCCGGAGCTGACCGAGGCGTCGATCGTGGTGTCCGGCGGACGTGGCGTCGGCAGCGCGGACAAGTTCTCCGTGGTCGAGGAACTCGCCGACTCGCTCGGTGCGGCCGTCGGTGCCTCGCGCGCCGCGGTCGACTCGGGTTACTACCCGGGCCAGTTCCAGGTCGGTCAGACCGGCAAGACCGTGTCGCCGCAGCTCTACATCGCGCTCGGCATCTCCGGTGCGATCCAGCACCGCGCAGGCATGCAGACCTCGAAGACGATCATCGCCGTCAACAAGGACGAAGAGGCGCCGATCTTCGAGATCGCCGACTACGGCATCGTGGGCGACCTGTTCAACGTCGCGCCGCAGCTGACCGAAGAGGTCAAGAAGCGCAAGTGATCTGATCAGTGGTGGCCCCGGCGTGTCGGTTCGACACGCCGGGGCCACCGTCGTTTGGGGCCGCGTTCATTCGCGGTCATCGACGTTCACCGGCCCAGAACCGACACGACACGTCGTCGTTGGCGCCCCGTCGTCCGTGCTGGATGTCATCGGGACATGACACTCGCGACCAGTCCGACCGCCGCGTTGACCGCATCCGGTCTCCCGACGAGACGGTCGGCCTCGGGAGCGATCGAAGCGCAGTGGGTCGCACCGGTCCAGCCGCCGGCGCGCCACGCCTGGTACCCCGCCAGCGGGTGCGGCGAGCACTGTCGGGAGCAGCCGTCGGTGGTGAACCTTGCGGTGGCGGTGACACGGATGGTCCGATTGATCGTCGTCGTGTGCTTCCTCGTCACATGCGGGCCACTGGTCGTCTTCGCCCCACGGCTACTGCGCAGGCGGCTCCTGAGCCGGGCGGCGCTGCACCTGCTGGCGGCCCTCGGTATCCGCGTTCGCGTCGACGACCGGCGCCCCTTCGCCGGATCGCTGCGGGGGCTGGTCGTCGCCAACCACATCTCGTATCTGGATCTTCTGGCGATCGCCGTGGTCAGCCCATCGCATTTCGTCGCCAAATCCGACGTGACAAAGATGCCGGTGATATCGGCACTGTCTCGGCGTCTCGGCGTCATCCCGGTGAATCGGGCGTCGCTCCGGGAGCTTCCGGCGACGGTGCGTAGTGCTGTCGACGAACTACATCGGGATCGATCGGTCGCCGTGTTCCCGGAGGGCACGACCTGGTGTGGCCGGGAGGCCGGCCGATTTCGTCCGGCGTTCTTCCAGGCCGCGATCGACGCCGGGGTGCCGGTGATCCCGATCCGACTCCGGTTCACCGGGTTGGACGGCTCGCCCAGCTCGGCCCGAGTTTCATCGGGAACGACACCCCGCTGGACACCTTGCGTCGCGTCGTGCGTGCGCGGGGACTGACGGTCCACGTCCGCGTGCACGAGTTGCAACTGCCCGACGCGGATCGCCGGACGCTGGCCATTCGGTGTGAGCGTCTGCTCTCGGCCTGACCGGCTCCCGCCCGCAAATGACGGCTCTACATATCTCATATATGTTGTAGCCGAGAGCCGGACGATCGTCCGGCGTCGCGATCAGCAACAGGAGGCGTTCGAGCCATGACTTCCGCACCAACACTGTCCCGCGCCGAGGCCCGAGCACGATTCACCGAGCTCCGATCGGCGACCGGCCTGGTCGACGACGCCGAACTCGACGCCGTGTGGGCAGCCCTCGACACCGTCCGGCCCGAGGAGATGTTCGGCGCGTGGAAGGGTGACGAGTTCACCACCGGGCACCCGGTCAACGGCATGCTCGGCAAGGCAGGGTGGTTCGGCAAGACCTTCACGTCGCGTTCCGATGTCCAGCCGCTGATCTGTCGCAATGACGACGGCGACCTCTTCTCCAACACCGAACTCGGCAAGGGTGAGGCCAGTCTGTGGTCCGTCGAGTTCCGCGGCGAGGTCACGGCATCGATGGTCTACGACGGGCAGGCCGTCATCGACCATTTCAAACGAGTCGACGACAACACCGTGATGGGCATCATGAACGGCAAGGCCGCCGTCATCGACGGCCGCCACCTGTACTTTCTGCTCGAACGGGTCTGAGGTTGCGGATCGACGCCGCGGTCGTCTCGGTGCCCGGCGGTCCGTTCGAGGTGTCTCCCGTCGAACTCGATTCGCCACAGGCCGGGGAGGTGTTGGTGCGGATTCGGGCGGTCGGGATCTGCCACACCGATCTGGGCATGCGTGCGACCTGGTCGAAACACCGTTGTCCGCAGGTGTTCGGCCACGAGGGCGCCGGTGTGGTCGAGGCCGTCGGGCCGGGGGTCACCCGGGTGCGACCGGGCCAGACCGTGTGCCTGACCTACCGGAGTTGCCGCAGTTGCAGGCAATGCCTTGCGGGGCATCCCGCATACTGCATTGCAGGACTCAACACCGCAGGGCGGCCGGACGGCACGCCGACGATCACTCGCGACGGCGAACCCGTCTTCGGCGGCTTCTTCGGGCAGTCGAGTTTCGCCACCTTTGCGATCACTCACGAGGACAACACGATTCCGGTGCCCGAGACGTTGTCGCCGGTCATCGCCGCGCCCCTCGGCTGTGGTGTGCAGACCGGTTACGGCACGGTGACCAGGGTCGTGCGTCCGGCAGCCGGCGCCACGCTGACCGTATACGGCGCGGGCAGTGTCGGCCTGTGTTCGGTGCTCGCCGCGGCCCGGGCAGGGGCGCGGGTGATCGCCGTCGATCCGATCGCCGGTCGACGCGCGCTCGCCGAGAAGTTCGGCGCGTGCGCGACCATCGATCCCACCTCGACCGACGATCTCGCTGCCGAGGTCATCGCATCGCACGGGCGTGGTACCGACCACGCGATCGACACGACCGCACGCCAGGATGTCTTCGCCGCGGCTGTCGCGGCAGCCGAGCCGCGGGGTGAGATCGCGCTCGTCGGGATCGGTCGTGCCCTCGAGTTCGACGTGATGTCGGTGTTGTACAAAGGCTTGTCGATCCGGGGAGTCATCGAGGGTGACGTGGTGCCGGACGAGGTCATCCCCGAACTCGCGGACCTGTACGCCGCCGGGCAGCTCCCGCTCGACGACCTCATCACCGTCTACCCGTTCGCGCAGATCAATCAGGCGGCGGCCGATTCGCTCGGCGGCGCGACGATCAAACCGGTCTTGCTCGTCGACGCCTGAGCGCCCGCAACCGCCGGTCGGCGCGGTGTGAGCGGCACCGCCCGATCCGCGGGAATTGGTCGGCGGTCTTCGCGCGTTTATCCTTGCAACGTCATGTCCATGCCTTCTCGAGCCCCGGTCTACCTCGACCATGCTGCGTCGACAGCGATGCTGCCCGACGCCGTCGAGGCGATGACCGCTGTCTTCGCGCAGCCGGGCAACGCGTCGTCGTTGCACGGTTCGGGTCGCTGGGCCCGCCGCAGGCTGGAAGAGGCGCGGGAGTCGATCGCCGCTTCGGTGGGCGCACGCCCCTCCGAGGTGATCTTCACCGGCGGTGGGACCGAGTCCGACAATCTCGCGCTCAAGGGCATCTACGCCGCACGCCGTCGAGAGCACCCCGAGCGGCGGCGGGTCGTCGTGTCGGCCGTCGAGCATCATGCGGTGCTCGACCCGGCCACCTGGCTTGCCGATGCCGCCGGCGCCGAACTGGTGATCGCCCCGGTCGACGCCGAGGGCTTCGTGTCACCGGCGTGGTTGCGGGCCGAACTGGAGGCGCACGCCGACGAGACCGCGGTGATCTCGATGATGTGGGCCAACAACGAAGTCGGGACAATCGAGCCGATCGCCGAGATCGCGGCCGTGGGTGCCGAGTTCGGGATCCCCGTGCATTCGGACGCGATCCAGGCCGTCGGCCACATCCCGGTCGATTTCGGGTCGAGCGGGCTTTCGGCGCTCAGCCTGGCAGCGCACAAGTTCGGTGGGCCGCAGGGAGTCGGCGCGCTGCTCCTGCGCCGCGACGTCGAGTGCGTGCCACTGCTGCACGGCGGCGGCCACGAGCGCGACGTCCGGTCGGGCACCCAGGACGTGGCAGGGGCCGTCGGCATGGCGACCGCGCTGCGACTGTCCGTCGAGCACATGCCGGCCGCCACCGAACACGTCGTCGAACTCCGGGACCGGCTGTTCGACACTCTCCTCGACGTACCGGACACGACCGTCAACGGGCCCCGCGACGACCGGCGGCTGCCCGGTAACGTCCATGTCTCCTTCGACGGATGCGAGGGCGACTCCCTGCTGATGCTGCTCGACGCCAACGGCGTCGAGTGCTCCACGGGGTCCGCCTGCACCGCGGGGGTGGCCCAGGCGAGTCATGTCCTGCTGGCGATGGGACTCGACGTCTCGACGGCCCGCGGTTCGCTGCGGTTCTCTCTGGCGCCGAGTTCCACGGCGGCCGATGTCGACGCGGTCGCCGAGGTGATCGGTCAGGTCGTCGACCGGGCACGCGCCGCGGGGCTCGTCTCGTCACCGACCGGGAAGGGACGCTGATGCGAGTATTGGCAGCGATGAGCGGGGGAGTCGATTCGTCGGTGGCCGCGGCCCGCGCGGTAGACGCCGGACACGACGTCGTCGGGGTGCATCTCGCCCTGTCGACCGCCCCCGGGGCCTTGCGTACCGGATCACGCGGCTGCTGTTCGCGCGAGGATGCCTCGGATGCCCGCCGGGTCGCCGATCTCCTCGGAATCCCTTTCTACGTCTGGGATTTCGCCGACCGGTTCAAAGACGACGTGATCGACGAGTTCGTCGACGCGTATGCCGCGGGCGAGACACCGAATCCGTGTCTGACCTGCAACGAGAAGATCAAGTTTGCCGCGCTCGCGCAAAAGGCCACGGCACTCGGCTTCGATGCGCTCGCGACCGGCCACTACGCCCGGCTCGACGACGGCGAACTGCGCCGCGCGGTCGACGAGGACAAGGATCAGTCCTACGTGCTCGCCGTGCTCACCGCCGACCAGCTGTCGCGCGCGATGTTCCCGGTGGGTGACACCCCGAAGGGCGAGATCCGCGCGGAGGCCGCACGACGCGGACTCGCGGTCGCCGAGAAGCCCGACTCGCACGACATCTGCTTCATCCCGACCGGCGACACCCGCGCGTTTCTCGGTGCCAACATCGGCATCCGGCCGGGTGCGGTGGTCGACGCCGACACCGGAGACCGGCTCGCCGAACACGACGGCGTCCACGGCTTCACGATCGGCCAGCGCAAGGGTCTCGGCATCGAGGCGCCGGCCGCCGACGGCAGGCCCCGATATGTGACAGAGATCGACCCGGAGTCGGGGACCGTCACAGTCGGCTCGGCGGCTCACCTCGACGTCTGGTCGATCACCGCACATCGCCCGGTCTGGACCGCCGGGACCGCGCCGACCGGGCCGTTCGAGGCGATGGTGCAGGTCCGTGCGCATGGCGGCCTGGCGCCGGTCGTCGCGACACCCGCCGTCCGCGACGGTCAGCCGGTCATCGAGATCGCCCTGTCGACACCGCTGACCGGGGTCGCCAGAGGGCAGGCCGCAGTGCTGTATCGGCCGGACTCACGGCACGGCGACCTCGTGCTGGGATCCGGACGCATCCTGACGACAGATTCTGATCCCGCCTCGGGTGCGCGTCACGCCCGGGTCGCGACCGGTCCGGGCGCGTGAGCGTCGCCGCGTGAGTCAACCGGAACCCGCGCTGCGCGGCGGCGTCGGAACCGGCATCGGTTCGATGCCGGGAACCGACCCGCGTGAGGCTGCCGCGGTCATCAACGGCGAACTGGACCTCGCCCACCTCGTCGAACTACCGAACCGGGGTGCCGGCGCCGACATGATCGGTCGGATGGCGGCTGTCCTCGTCGATCTGCCGATGGATGCCGGGACCTGGGGCTACCGGCTCGCGGCTCGCGGGTCGGCGATCTCGCGCCGCTCGCGGGACTTTCTGCGCGCCGATCTCGACGCCGTCGAAGAACTCTGGGACACAGCAGGTTTCCGCGGGACACGGCGTCCGTTCAAGATCCAGGTCTGCGGTCCCTTCACGGTGTCGGCCTCGGTGGAACTGCGTGCCGGACACAAGGTGTTGCGCGACCGCGGAGCGTGGCACGACGTGGTGGCCTCCACGGCGGAGGGGTTGCGCGAACTCGTCGGCGATGTCACCCGGCGGCTGGGGGCCGACGTGGTGGTGCAGCTCGACGAGCCGATGATCGGGCAGGTCATCGACGGAGCGGTCCGGCCCCTGACGCGTTTCGACACCATTCCTGCCGTGCCGGTGGCCGACGTCGCCGAGTCCCTGCGGGGGGTGGTCGAGCAGATCGGCCGTCCGACGATCGTGCACAGCTGTGCGGCGCCGCGCTGGGATCTCATCGACCGTCTCCGGGGCGTCGCCTGGTCGCTCGACGTGACCTCGCCCACCACCGCGGACCTCGACGGCATCGGCTCGCTGATCGACCGTGGTGACGTGCTGGTGGCCGGGGTGGTGCCCACCCTGGGCGACCGGGATCTACGCGCGGAGATCGTCGCCACGCGGCTCGCGGCGCTGACCGACCGGATCGGTCTTGACCGGAAAGTGTTGTCGCAGAATGTGATCGTCAGCCCGACCTGCGGTCTGTCCGGCGCCACTCCGGCGTGGGCGAGGACTGCGCTCGGCCTCTGCGCGGCCGCCGGCGAGTTGCTGGCAGCAGATCCGACAGCGCTGTAGGCCCCGCCCCACCGAAGGCCCGACTGCGCCCGACGCCCGTTCGGCGCAGGTCTGCACCCGCCTTCAGTCCGGCGTCGACAGCTTGGCGATCGATCGCTTGGGTGCGATCTGTCGGTAGCTGGCGTCGAGTAGTTCGCCGACCTCTGTCCAGTCCGATGTCTCGTCGAGGACCAGGCCCAGCCATCCGTACGGTCCCAGATACGCGGGCAAGAAGAACCGCGGGTCGTCGAGCAGTGCCGGACGTTCGGACTCCTCCGGGATGAACAGGAGGGACCGGTCGTGGCGCACCTTGGTGGCCTTGACGCTGCCGCCGTAGTTGCCGAACATCTTGCCGCACCGGAATGTCGGCCGGCCGTGGGCGATCACCTCGGTGGTATCGGGTAGGGCCAAGGCGATCCCCCGTACGCGGGCGAGGACGGGATCCGCGTCGTCGAACATGATCGGGTGCGGCATGGACCCAGGATAGGGCGGGTCGGCAGCGCGGTGGTGTCGGTCTGCTCCGATAGGCTCGATGTCGTGGCAGAAGAAGTCGGTACCACCGATCAGAGCGGCGACCTGCGCGAGGAGTGGACCGCGCTCGCCGACGAGATCCGCGATCACCAGTTCCGGTACTACGTCAAGGACGCGCCGATCGTCTCCGATGGCGAGTTCGACCGGCTGCTCCGCAAGCTGCAAGAACTCGAGGACGCGCACCCGGAACTGGCGACCCCCGACTCGCCGACCAAACTCGTCGGCGGAGGATTCTCCACCGCGTTCACCCCGGTCGACCACCTCGAGCGGATGTTGTCGCTCGACAACGTCTTCGATTCCGACGAGATGCGTGCCTGGGTCGACCGGGTGCAGGCGGAGACGGGCGCCGGGGTCGACTTCCTCTGTGAACTCAAGATCGACGGCGTCGCCCTGGCGCTCGTCTACACCGACGGCACGCTCACGCGTGCCGTCACCCGCGGCGACGGCCGCACCGGGGAGGATGTCACCCTCAATGCGCGCACCATCGACGACATCCCGAACCGGCTCACCGCATCCGACGACTTCCCGATCCCGCACGTGCTGGAGGTCCGCGGAGAGGTGTTCTTCCGCGGGGAGGACTTCGCGGCACTCAACGCCTCCCTGGTGGCAGACGGCAAGCCCCCGTTCGCGAATCCGCGTAACTCCGCTGCGGGGTCGCTGCGCCAGAAGAACCCCCAGGTGACGGCTCGACGCAGGCTGCGGATGATCTGTCACGGGATCGGCCACACCGAAGGGTGGCGACCGGCGTCGCTGCATGACGCCTACCTGGCGCTCGGCGCGTGGGGACTGCCGGTGTCCGACCACACCACCAAACTCGACGGTGCCGCGCAGATCCTCGACAAGATCGCCTACTGGGGCGAGCACCGGCACGACGTCGAGCACGAGATCGACGGAATCGTCGTCAAGGTCGACGACGTCACGTTCCAGCGCAGGCTGGGTGCGACGTCGCGGGCTCCGCGGTGGGCCATCGCGTACAAGTATCCGCCCGAGGAGGCGACCACCAAACTCCTCGACATCAAGGTCGGGGTGGGACGCACCGGACGTGTGACACCCTTCGCGTTCATGGAGCCGGTTCTGGTCGCCGGGTCGACGGTGTCCCGCGCGACGCTGCACAACGAGTCCGAGGTCAAACGCAAGGGCGTGCTGATCGGCGACACCGTCACCATCCGCAAGGCCGGTGACGTGATTCCCGAGGTCCTCGGTCCGGTCGTGGACGTCCGCGACGGGAGCGAACGCGAGTTCGCCATGCCGACGCACTGCCCGAGTGCGGTACCGAACTCCGGCCGGAGAAGGACAGCGACGCCGACATCCGTTGTCCCAACACGGAATCCTGCCCGGCGCAGCTGCGTGAACGACTGTTCCACCTGGCCGGCCGCGGTTCCTTCGACATCGAGGCCCTCGGTTACGAGGCCGCCACCGCGCTGCTGACATCCGGTGTGATCACCAACGAGGGCGACCTGTTCGGACTGACCGCCGACGATCTCGTCCGAACCGACCTCTTCACGACCAAGTCGGGATCCCTGTCCGCCAACGGAAAGCGGTTGATAGCGAATCTCGAGAACGCCAAGAAGGTTCCGCTCTGGCGGGTCCTGGTCGGCCTCTCCATCAGGCACGTCGGGCCCACCGCGGCCCGCGCGTTGGCCACCGAGTTCGGATCCCTGCAGGCGATCGAGGAGGCGAGCGCCGACGAGCTGGCCGAGGTCGAGGGGCTCGGCGCCACCCTCGCGCAGAGCATCAGGGACTGGTTCGCCGTCGACTGGCACCGGGATGTGGTCGAGAAGTGGCGTGCCGCAGGCGTTTCCATGGAGGACGAGCGTGACTCGTCGATCGCCCGGACCCTGGAGGGCAAGACGGTTGTGGTGACCGGTTCCCTGGAAGACTTCTCGCGTGACGGTGCCAAGGAGGCGATCTTGGTGCGTGGCGGCAAGGCGTCGGGGTCGGTGTCCAAGAAGACCGACTTCGTGGTGGTCGGTGATTCACCCGGCAGCAAGGCGGCCAAGGCCGAACAGTTGGGGGTGCCGGTCCTCGACGAGGACGGTTTCAAGCGTCTTCTCGAGACGGGAGATCCGGGTCAGGACTGACCGGTGAGGCCGCCCGTCGCCGGTCAACTGTCCGCGCGCAGCACCGTGCCCACGATCCCGGCGAGATAGCCGAGACGAGCCACCTCCGACGGGCGGAAATCGGGACCACCGATGCGGCCGAGCAGAATCGCCTTGTCCCCGTTGCCGAGTGGGGCCGCCGCCATGCGGGTGTCCATCTCCTTCCACGCATCGGGAACCCAATCGCCTTCGCCGTCGAGCTGTGCGGCGTCGCGCAACGGCAACCAGTCGACATGGGTCAGCGGGGTCTCCGGAGCGCCGGAACTGCCGAACAATTGCAGGACACCGCCACTGGCACCCGTCACCACCATGGCCCACGAGACGCGCAACACGCGCGGTGCGTTGTCGACGAGAACCTGCAGACGGTCGCGGCCGACCGTCGCGACCTGGTCCACGAGTTCGAGTTCCCGATGGGTGTCGAGGACACCCGAGTAGGGGCGGATCGAGTCCACACGGACACCCTTGACCTTCTCGGCGGCCGTGATCAGGGCGTCGGGCAGAGAGCCAGGGGACACCTCGACCACGAGGTCGTCGACGGCATATCCGTCGCCGCGTTCCACCACCTCGAGCGAGAGGATGTCGGCTCCCACCGAACCCAACTGGACCGCGAGCAGTCCGAGACTGCCCGGCCGGTCCTGGAGGTACACCCGCAGCAGGTAAGACACGCCCGCCATTGTCGCACCACCGGCGCACACGCGTGCGGTGAGGCGCCCGGCACCGGTCGCGGTGTCGGCGGACGGCAGGGCGCGACACCGCGGCTACGGCTCCGTGGCGCCGTTCCCATAGGCTGGTGGGCGGACCACGCACGACACGGCGAAAGGACCTGGCATGTCCAGCGGATCAGGGTCGGCGATCTCTCGGGAGGAGGTCGCGCATCTGGCTCGGCTGTCCCGGCTCGCGCTGACCGACGACGAACTCGACCAGTACGCGACGCAGCTCGATTCGATCCTGGCGCACGTCGCCCAGGTGTCCGAGGTGGCCGCCGACGACGTGCCGGGTACGGCGCACCCGGCCGCGTTGGCAAATGTGCTCCGTCCGGATGTGGAGACGCCCTGCCTGACCACCGAGCAGGCATTGTCGGGCGCACCGGCCGTGGAACAGGACCGGTTCGCGGTCCCGCAGATCCTGGGGGAGGAACAGTGACCGACGCATCACGGGCCGCAGGGGAGATCACCGGCCTCTCGGCTGCCGATCTCGCCGAGAAGATCGGCACCCGCGAGCTGTCCTCGGTCGAGGTCACCCAGGCCCACCTGGACCGGATCGCCGAGATCGACGATCGACTCGGCGCCTTTCTGCACATCAGCGGTGCAGAGGCACTGGTCGCGGCCAAGGCGGCCGATGACGCCATCGCGGCGGGCGACGCGCCGTCGCCGCTCGCCGGCGTCCCGATCGCGCTGAAGGACGTGTTCACCACTGTCGACGCGCCCACCACGTGCGGATCGAGAATCCTCGAAGGCTGGGTCTCCCCGTACGATGCGGCCGTCACAGAGCGACTCCGCGGCGCCGGTATGCCGATTCTCGGCAAGACCAACATGGACGAGTTCGCGATGGGCAGTTCGACGGAGAACTCGGCCTATCAGGTCACCAGAAACCCCTGGAACACCGACAAGATCCCGGGAGGATCCGGTGGGGGCAGTGCGGCGGCGCTCGCGTCGTATCAGGCACCCCTGGCCATCGGCACCGACACCGGCGGCTCGATCCGCCAGCCGGCCGCGGTCACCGCCACGGTCGGCGTGAAGCCGACCTACGGGACCGTGTCGCGCTACGGACTCGTGGCCTGCGCGTCGTCGCTCGACCAGGGTGGCCCCTGTGGGCGGACCGTGCTCGACACGGCGCTGTTGCACGCCGTGATCGCCGGACACGACAAGCGTGACTCGACGTCGATCGACGCGCCCGTGCCAGATGTGGTCGCGGCAGCCGAGTTCGGTGCGCAGCAAGATCTTTCGGGCGTCAAGATCGGTGTGGTCACCGAACTCCAGGGCGAGGGCTACCAAGCGGGCGTGCTGGACTCGTTCCGGGCGGCCCTGCAAGTGCTCACCGACCGTGGCGCCGAGGTCGTCGAGGTGTCGTGCCCGCACTTCAGCTACGCGCTCGGTGCCTACTACCTGATCCTGCCGTCGGAGGTGTCGTCGAATCTCGCGCGTTTCGACGCCATGCGCTACGGGCTCAGGGTCGGCGACGACGGCAAGCACAGTGCCGAAGAGGTCATGGCGTTGACCCGCGACCAGGGTTTCGGTCCGGAGGTCAAGCGCCGCATCATGATCGGCACCTACGCGCTGTCGTCCGGGTACTACGACGCCTACTACGGCCAGGCCCAGAAGGTGCGGACCCTGATCGCCCGTGATTTCGCCGAGGCCTTCGAGAAGGTCGACGTGCTGGTGTCGCCGACCACCCCGACGACGGCATTCGACCTGGGCGAGAAGGTCGATGACCCGCTGGCGATGTATCTGTTCGATCTCTGCACGTTGCCGGTGAACCTGGCCGGTGTCGGTGCGATGTCGGTGCCGTCGGGGCTCTCCGCCGACGACGGGATGCCGGTGGGCCTGCAGATCATGGCGCCGGCGCTCGCCGACGACCGGCTCTACCGCGTGGGTGGCGCCTACGAGGCCGCCCGCGGGCCCGTGAGCTGACGGTCACCCGGACCCCTCAGACGTCGTGGACATACTCGACGACTGCTCCTGACCGTATCGATGTCCCACGCCCGGAGCGCCGTCGAGCGAGCCGAGCAGGTCGGTGCTCGTCTGGAGGAAGCCGACCAGCGGTAGCCACGGCGGGTGACGGACGGGCCGGCCGATGACGACCGTGCCCTGCGGTTGCCGGGACGGGCGCCAGATCAGGGACGGCGCCCACCGCGGGATCGGATCGGATGCGTTCGTGAGCACGACCCGCCGAGCGCCTGGCCCGGGCTGGTCGCCGACGGCATCGCCGGGAACCCCGGCAAGCAACGTCTCGGTGACCGCACCAGGCCGATGCGCGCCGGCCCAGACCCGGGCGTCCTCGGCGCCGATGGCGCCCAGGCTCTGTCCGTAGAGATAGATCTGTGGCCGTCGGTTCGGCGGCCGCGACTCGGTGCGTCCGATCACTTCGTCGAGTAGCGCGATCGCGTTCCGGCCGGCTGCCGAGCGGTCACCGACGAAGGCCCGCCACGACGGCACCTGGGCGTACTGACCGGCGAGAATCGCGACATCTCCGGCGAATCGGTTTGTGTAACCCGCCACCGCGCTGGCATCGACCCACCCGGAACCGGTCGGCACGGCGATCACCACGGCCCGGAGGTCGAGCCCTCCCGCGAGCACCCACCGATCTGCGAGATCTCGACTGCGATCGGGGAGCGATGCACCGTCGTCGACGCCGTAGATCACACCGGTCGGAGTGCGGGGCGGTGACGGTGGATCCGCCTGCGCCGCGGGGAGGTATCCCGCGGCCACCGCCACCACCGTGGCACCGATCATCGCGGTGATCCGGGGCAGCGACACGATGGCCGTGAAAAGCAGGGTGGCAGGGGCCACGGCTGCGCCCAGCCAGCTCACGCCGACCAACGGTGCACCCAGGTCGGTGCGGAGCGCGTTCTGCCACGACAGGCTGACCAGAGCCATGCAGACCAGGACACCGGCCGCTCCGGCGACGGCGGCGACGGCCGCCGCGGGACGCACGGTGCGTCGCCGGGTGGCCACAAGTGCTGCGGTCGTTGCGATTCCCACACACAGTGCGGTGAGGATGCCCGAGATGATCCCGGACCGGGGGAGCCCACACGGCCAGAGCGCAATCACCGCGCCCAGTGACGCCGCGATCGACACGGCGGGATGGGGAGGGGAGAAGATGGTGGCTCGTCGTGGGTACCGCACCGGCCCGGATGGGGGTGCGGGCGCGATCATCGCTCGGTATCGGCTCGTCGGTCGAGGAGGTCGGCCCACCCGCGTCCGACCCCGGACGACACGATCTGTGTGGCGGACTCGACCGCGGTGGGCGGTCCGTCGTACTGGCGCCAGGTGTTGAGGCGGAGCCCGAGCTCGGTCGCGGTGGCGGCGGCATCACAGAACGGCGAGGTGCAGGACGCGTGCATCCGGTCGACGAGCATCTGGTCCAGGCGCAGGCGGGCCCATCCGCCCAGTGGATGCCCGGTCTCCGCGGCGAATCGCAGTACGTCGTAACCGAAATCGTGGGACCGGCACAGGACTTCGAACCTGCGCGGGAGGGTCACCGGGGAGGAACAACCGCCCCTCGGATTGACCGGATAGCCGGCGACGATCTGCGGCCGGTAACCGAGATCCGCGGTGAACTGCTTCGGCAACTCGCGGGCGGCGCGATCGGGGTGACCGGATGTGAGGTCCCACACCAATCGACCCGCCGGTGTGGCCAGATCGGCGGGCGTGGGTGGGAAGTTCGTCCGAGCGGTGCCCGGCGCGCCGGTTTCCGACGACGACCGCGCGTCCGACGCTCCGAAGCCGAGGCCCAGAATCGTTGTGGCCGCGGCGATGAGAATGAGGATGACCAAGCTCCGGCGCCCTGGGGGCCGGTCGTTTCTGTGTTTTCTCATGGCGTCGAAGTTACGAATCCACGGCACTATGCCACATCGGCCTTAACGGTGAATAAGTCACCGTCGCATGGTCGGGCACCGATGGAAGACCCTGCCCCGGATGGGGGAGGAGGCAATCCCTCTCGAGTATGAGGACGTGCGAGGTCGGGCCGCCTACCGTGGACAGTCGAGGTGATGAGAATGTTCCGACGAACGAAGTCGTTGATCGGCACTGCCGGGACGGCGGCGGTGCGTGAGATCCGGGGTCTGCCGGCCGCCCAGGACCCGGCGGTCCGCCGGTACTTCGCGTCGCGCGCCAACTGGTTCTTCCTCGCGGCCGCCGTGGTCCTCTACTCGGTTTCGTGGCCGACGCTGCCGATCACCCACTCGGTGCCGCCCTATGCGATGCCGGTGGTCGCGGCATTCGCGGCCTTCCCGGTGGCGCTCGCGTGGTCGGCGCCGCTGATCGGATGGGCCGTCTCGGTGGTGTCGGCACAGATGATCGGCATCCTGGTGCCGACCGTCGACGGGTGGCAGTGGTCGATTCAGGTGACCCACCTGATCGCGTTGCTGGTACTGACGTTCTTCGCTTACGTCCGTTGTTCGTTGCGATGGATTCCCGTCATCTGGGTCTGCACCGCCATCGTCTTCGCGATCGCGGCGCCGCCGGGGGCCCGGGCCGGATGGGTGTTCGGTCTCACGTTCCTCGCGGTGGTGGTTGCCCTGATGCGCTTTCTCACCCGCTCGCGCCGCCAGCTCGCCGAGAGTGCCGAACAGACGCAGCTCGTGGAATCCCAGAAGGCGATCCTGCAAGAACGGACGCGAATTGCGCGGGACCTCCATGATGTTGTGGCACACCGGATGTCGGTGGTCGTGGTGATGGCGCAGACCGCGCGGTACCGACTCGCGGACGTGAGCGACGAGGCCGCGGCGGAGTTCGAGGCGATCGCGGTATCCGCACGTACATCCCTCGACGAGGTGCGTCAGTTGCTCGGTGTGCTCCGCACGGACGGCGAAGTGCTGTCGACGCCGAACCCTGGCCTCGGTGACCTCGGCGGGTTGGTGATGCAGACGAGGATGACGGGCGCCGTCGTCGACCTGTCCGCCTCGGTCGAACCGAACAGCATCGGTGAGGCGTCCAGCCTGGTCATCTACCGCATCGTGCAGGAGAGTCTGGCCAACGCCACCCGACACGCACCGGGCGCCCGGATCGAGGTGCGGATCGCACCCGTCGGTGACGGGACCACCGAGATCGAGGTACGCAATTCCGTACCGACGTCGGAACCGGTCCGCCTTCCCGGCCCGGGCACCGGGATCCCCGGCATGATCGAACGAGCCGCCGCGGTAGGAGGAGTTCTGACCACCGAGCCCACCGACGACGGGGGCTTCGTGGTCCGCGCTGTCATTCCCGATCACGGTGGGCAGACCGTCGGTGTCAGTGCGTCGACGTTCCATGCGAGCGCATAGGCTCGGTCTGTGGCTCTCACCGTGGTGGTCGTCGACGACCAGGCGATGGTGCGTCAGGGTTTCTCCGCCCTGCTCGCCGCGCAATCCGACATCTCGGTTCTCGGCGACGCCGCCGACGGCGTGGAAGCCGTCGAACTCTGTGCGCGCGTGCGGCCGGACGTGGTCCTGATGGATGTCCGGATGCCGCGAAAAGACGGCCTACGCGCCGCCGAGGAGATCCTGCGATCCGCATCGCGGCCCACCGACGGGACCCCCACCCGCGTGCTCATGTTGACCACTTTCGACATCGACGACTACGTCTACGAGGCGTTGCGCATCGGTGCGTCGGGTTTCATGCTCAAAGACGCCCCGGCCGACGAACTGGTACGGGCGGTGCGTGTGGTCGCGGCGGGCGAGGCCTTGCTCGCGCCCTCGATCACCCGACGACTCATCGCGGAGGTGACCTCACGCCGGGCGCGGGCGCCGCGCAACGCCGCCGTCGAACACCTCACGCCGCGAGAGCGAGAGGTCCTGGAACTGGTCTCGGACGGCAAGTCGAACGGCGAGATCGCCGGTGACCTGTTTGTCTCCGAGCAGACGGTGAAGACGCATGTCAGCAGCGTGCTGGGCAAACTGGGCCTGCGCGACCGGGCACAAGCGGTGGTGTTCGCCTACGAGAACGGGCTCAAGTGACGAACCCGCCTTCCGGCGGACGCAGCGCCGGGGACATACGACGTCCGGCGGATGATCGGCGCGCCCACTAGATTGAGTGACGTACGCATGACGTCGGTCGGCATGGAGGTCCCCGGGTATGGCCAAGAGGTTCGGCATTCTCACCAGCGGCGGCGACTGTCCCGGACTGAACGCGGTGATCCGCGGTGCGGTGCTCAAGGGTGAAACCGTCTATGGCCATGAGTTCGTCGGCTTCAAGGACGGTTGGCACGGCCTCGTCTACGGCGACATCCTCGAATTGGACCGCGCTCATGTCCGTGGTCTTTCGCACGAGGGCGGAACGATCCTGGGCACCAGTCGTTTCGGTCCGTATCAGGAACCCGACGGTGGACCGGACGCCATCAAGAAGGTGCTGAAGAACCTAGGCATCGACGGCGTCATCGCGATCGGGGGTGAGGGCACCGCGTCGGCATCGAAGAGGCTCTACGAGGACGGCATCAACATCGTCGGGGTACCGAAGACGATCGACAACGACCTCGATGCGACCGACTACACCTTCGGCTTCAACACCGCGGTGGAGATCGCCACCGAGGCCATCGACCGCCTCCGCACGACCGGCAACTCCCACAAGCGCTGCATGGTCTTGGAGGTGATGGGCCGTCATGCGGGGTGGATCGCCCTCTATTCGGGCATCGCGGGCGGTGCGCACGCGATCCTGATCCCGGAGCAGCCGGAGAGTCTCGACCAGGTCTGTGCGTGGGTGACCAGTGTCAAGAACCGTGGACGTGCACCGATGGTGGTGGTCGCGGAGGGGTTCAAGCTGCCCGATATGGATCAGGCCTACTCCGACAAGGGTCTCGACGGCTTCAACCGGCCCCGTTTGGGCGGCATCGGCGAGGTGCTGGCACCTCTGATCCAGGAACGCACCGGAATCGAGACCCGGTCCACGGTGCTCGGCCACATCCAGCGGGGCGGCGTTCCGACCGCCTTTGACCGCGTGCTGGCGACCCGACTCGGCATGGCGGTCACCGATCTCTGCGCCGACAAGGGCTGGGGCAAGATGGTCGCGCTCCGCGGCACCGACATCGTGCACGTCGACTTCGCCGATGCCCTCGCCAACGAGAAGGCGGTGCCGTCCGCCCAGTATCAGGAGATCCGCGTCATCTTCGGGTGACGGTCAGAGGGTCGAGGGCGGGTAGCTGATCGGGGCCGCCGTCGCAGGTAGCTGGGCGACCGGCTCGCGAGGGATGACGAGCCAGAGCACGATGTACAGCAGCACCTGGGGTCCGGGCAGCAAGACCGACGCGACGAACAGGACGCGGATGAGCGTGGCGTCCCAGCCGAAGCGCTGGGCGATGCCACCGCACACCCCGCCGAGCCAGGCGTCGTCGCGAGACCGCATCAGTCGGGTGGTGGCAGGTTCGGGAGTGGTCATCGGGTTTCCTTTCTGGTGATCCCGACGCTACGCACGCCGGCACCTGCCGGCATCGGGGATGACCCTGACCTCGACCCCCGTTCCGACGCGCGCGTTCACCGACCCAGGCGGTCCCGGGTTCGACGGAGCAATAAGATGGACGCCATGACTGCCGCTGCCACTGAACTGCTCGACTACGACCAGGTCATCGCGGATTTCGATCCGGTCATGGGCCTCGAGGTGCACGTGGAACTCGGGACCGTGACCAAGATGTTCTGCGGCTGCCCGACCACATTCGGCGCCGATCCCAACACCCAGGTGTGTCCCGTGTGCATCGGTCTGCCCGGCGCGCTGCCGGTGGCCAACCTGAAGGCCATCGAGTCGGCGATCCGGATCGGTTTGGCGCTGAACTGTTCGATCCGGCCATCGAGTGTGTTCGCGCGGAAGAACTACTTCTATCCGGATCAGCCGAAGAACTATCAGATCTCCCAGTACGACGAGCCGATCGCCTATGAGGGGTACCTGGAGGTCCTCCTCCCCGACGGCACGCCCTGGCGCGTCGAGATCGAACGCGCGCACATGGAGGAGGACACCGGCAAGTCACTGCATGTCGGAGGCTCCGGCCGTATCCACGGGGCCAGCCATTCGTTGCTGGACTACAACCGCGCAGGCGTCCCGTTGGTCGAGATCGTGACCAAACCCATCGTCGGAGCGGGCGAGCGGGCACCCGAGGTGGCCCGGGCATACGTGTCGGCCCTGCGCGATCTGCTCAAGGCGCTCGGGGTGTCCGATGTGCGGATGGATCAGGGGTCGCTGCGCTGCGACGCCAACGTGTCGTTGATGCGTAAGGACGCGGGACAGTTCGGCACTCGTACCGAGACCAAGAATGTGAACTCACTCAAGAGCGTCGAGATCGCCGTGCGCCACGAGATGCGCCGTCAGGCGGCGATTCTCGAGGCAGGAGGTGAGATCGTGCAGGAGACCCGGCATTTCCACGAGGTGGACGGCACCACGTCGGCGGGCCGCCGTAAGGAGACCGCCGAGGACTATCGCTACTTCCCGGAGCCCGATCTGCCTCCGGTGCAACCGGATCCGTCATGGATCAAGGAGCTGAGCACCACTCTGCCGGAGATGCCGTGGGTGCGGCGCGCGCGGATTCAACAGGAGTGGGGAGTCTCCGACGAGGTGATGCGTGATCTCGTCAACGTCGGAGCCGTGGACCTCATCATCGAGACCGTCGAAGCGGGGGCGAGCCCGGAGGCCGCCCGCGGGTGGTGGGTCTCGTTCCTTGCACAGCAGGCCAACACCCGGGCTGTCGAACTCGCCGAGCTGTCGATCTCGCCGGCCCAGGTGGCGACCGTCATCGGCCTGGTCGACGCGGGCAAGCTGACCAACAAGCTCGCTCAGCAGGTCGTGGTGGCGGTGCTCGACGGCGAGGGCGAGCCGGAGCAGGTCGTCGCCGATCGCGGGCTCGAGGTGGTCCGCGACGACTCAGCACTCCAAAAGGCGGTCGACGAGGCGCTGGCCGCCAATCCCGACATCGCCGACAAGATCCGTGGCGGCAAGGTACAGGCGGCCGGGAAGATCGTCGGTGACGTCATGAAGGCCACCCGTGGTCAGGCCGATCCGGCGCGTGTGAAGGAGCTCGTGATCGCCGCCTGCTCCTGACGATGTCGTGGTCTGCACATCCGCGATGGACGAGTGCGGACCACGTCATCGTCGTCGGTGGTCTCGTCCCCTCGATCAGGTGCGATCCTCGGTGGACGACGGCGGCAGCCACTTCACCACTCGATCGTCGGTGCCCACGGGTTTTCCGTACTGCTTGTTGACCGTCGCGAACTGAAGGATGCCGTTCTGCAACGCGACCATTCGGCCGAGTGCCCCGTACCGCTTCTCGAGCACCACCGCCGGCGGGGTGATGGCCGGCTTCTGCCGCGTCGGTTCGTTGATCGCCTCGATGTGCTGCGTCCGTGTGGTCGAGACGAAGATCGCGCCCGATGTCACGGCGCAGCCGGCGATCTGCGGATGATCCGGCCAGGTCCAGAGCACCTTCGGTCCCGACGGTTCGAGGACTTGCACGCGATCCTCCGCCGCCGTCCGGTCGGCGAAATACAGCGTCCCCGACGTGGTGCTCGGGCACAGTGACACGTTGGTGCCGAGTCCCGAGGCCAGCGTGCGCGGCCGCGGATTGGCACCCGAACCCAGCGAGGTGACCGACAAGATCTTCCCTGCCAGCGACGACGGGCTCGCGGCCGCGGCCGGGTCGCCGGCATTGCCGGTCGCCACGACCAGTTCGGACGGGTTCCGGAAGTACATCGCGCCCATGTTCCCGTTGGCGCCCTTGGGTATACCCGTCAGGATCGGTTTCGGTACGTCGCCGGGCGCGATGCGCACGACGCGATTGTCGGAAGCGGTGGTGATCAGTGCGTAGATCAACCGGTCCTGGGCATAGGTGGGGGAGAACGCGAAGTCGATCAGACCGCCGTCGCCTGACGCATCGACCGGGACAGTCGCCAGAACACGCTGCGGCCCATAGCGTTTGGTGGTGATGATCTTGCCTGTCGTCCGTTCGGCGACGACCGTGACGTCACCCTTGTCGTCACCGGGCATGATCCCCGCTGTCGACGCCAGGCACGTCGCGATCACGGCGGGGTCCGGATCCACGCAGGGGCCCGGTGGTGGGGGGATGGGCGGTTCGGCGGGTGTCGGGGGCGGCGTCTGCTTCTTCTGCTGCGACTCGTTGTTGGCGCTGAAGGCGCCCGCGTCCTTCTCACGGTCCTGAGCCGAGAAGTCGGCGCACCCGCTGATCATCGCCAGCACCGCGAGAATCGCGACGACGGCTCCGACCCGGACTCCGTGTGCCCGGCCCCTCGATGCCAACCGTCTCCGGTCACGCATTCCCGTCGGCCACCCCTTGCGCATACGACCAAGGGTAGGTGATCGATTTCGACTCACCGCGTGCTGCTGGGACGACGCGGGCTGCACAGCGCATAGAGTCGGGCGTGTGACCGAACGTGACATGGCTGCAGGCAGCGGTTCCAGTCCGTACGACGAGCCGACCGGCGAGATCGATCTGGGCGAGGCCGCCTCGATGCGTCGTCGACAGGTACCGGCGGATGACCGGGACGATTTCTATGCGCGGCACGCGCTTCCCGAGCGGCCGGGTGTCTCGCGAGTCGACGATCTCGACGACATCGACCCCGACGAACTCGACACCCAGGCGATGCCTGCCCGGCCGGGTGCCGGCCCCGCGGCCGCACCTTCGGCGGCGGAACCGACCGCAGCCCCTCCCACCGAGGCGTTCGGCCGGCCGCAGGATCCCGCCGAGGCGAAGACCCAGCGGTTCGCGGCTCCGCAACCCGACGCCCCTGCGCAACCGGTCGAGGACGTCCGCACCGATGACTTCACGGCTGTGCCGGCCACCCGGGTCGCCGCGACCGAGACCCCCGTGGCCGACACCCCGGTGCGAGGGCTCCCCGAGACCGACGTCGCCGAACGATTCGACTCCGCACCCACAGTCGCCGACGAGCGCCTGCGGTCGGCCGAAGAGGACCTCGTCGATGCGCAGCGCGCTGCCCGTCGGGGGACGCTCGACGTCGGGCTGCTCGTCCTACGCCTGGCGGTCGGCCTCATCGCGCTCGCGCACGGGACGCAGAAGCTCTTCGGCTGGTGGAACGGACCGCGGCTGTCGGGGTTCGAGGACATGTTGCTGAACTCGCCCAATCCGGCGATCGGTTTCACCCCCGACGCGGCTCGTCCGCTGGCGATCGTGGGCGCCGTCTCCGAGACACTCGGCGGTCTGATGCTGGTGGTGGGCTTGTTCACGCCAGTCGCCGCGTCCGCGGTCCTGGGCGTGATGCTGGTCGCCGCGGCCTACAAGGCGACTCTGGCGGGCGGCGTCTGGTTCTTTGCCGGCGATCCGAACGGCGCGGGTATCGAGTACGAATTGCTCGTCTGCGCCTGTGCGGTGGCGATCATCTTGGCCGGGCCGGGCCGGATCTCTCTGGACGCTCCCGAGGCTGGGCGCGACGGCCGGCGTGGGGTTCGCTCGCATTGCTCGTGGTCGGCATCGGCGCGGCCGTCGCCGTGTGGATGGTGTTCAACGGCACGAATCCGTTCGAGTCACCGGGCAACCCGACCGGGTGAGACCCGGCCGGGTCGTTCCGGCTTCCGATCTGTGCTCAGTCGACCACGCGCACCGCGCCTCGGTCGGCCGAGGTGGCCAACTTCGCGTACGCGCGCAATGCGGTGGTGACCGTCCGCTGACGGTCCTTCGGCTGCCACGGTCGCTCCGACGCCTCCATCTTGGCCCGGCGCTCGTCCAGGACCTCGTCGTCGACGAGGACCTGCAGTCGTCGTGTCTGCACGTCGATGAGGATCGGGTCGCCGTCCTCGATCAGGCCGATCGCGCCCCCGGAGGCGGCTTCCGGCGACATATGCCCCACCGACAATCCCGAGGAACCCCCGGAGAAACGGCCGTCGGTGATGAGCGCGCACTTCTTGCCCATTCCGGTGCCCTTCATGAATGCGGTCGGATGCAGCATCTCCTGCATCCCCGGGCCGCCGGCCGGACCTTCGTACCGGACCACGAGGACCTCACCGGCCTGAATGGTCTTGGACAGGATCACCTGCACCGCCTCTTCCTGGCTCTCGACAACCCGCGCGGGTCCTTCGAAGTGCCAGAGATCCTCCTCGATGCCTGCGGTCTTGAGGATCGCGCCGTCCGGGGCGAGGTTGCCGCGCAGCACGCACAGTCCGCCTTCGACGGTGTAGGCGTGCGCGAGGTCGCGGATACAGCCGCCCTCGGCGTCGGTGTCGAGCGAGTCCCAACGGTTCGCGGTGGAGAACGGCGTGGTGGTCCGGACGCCGCCCGGCGCCGCGTGGAACAGCTCCGTTGCCTCGTCGAGCGCCTTGCCGCCGCGGATGTCCCAGTCGTCGAGGAATTGTGCGACGGTCGGGCTGTGCACGGTGGAGGCGGTGTCGTCGAGGAGTCCGGCACGACGCAGTTCGCCCAGGATCGCCGGGATTCCGCCGGCCCGATGGACGTCCTCCATGTGGTAGTCGGAGTTCGGCGCGACCTTGGACAGGCATGGCACGTTGCGACTG
The DNA here is from genome assembly GCF_009862785.1 of Gordonia sp. SID5947. NCBI lineage: Bacteria > Bacillati > Actinomycetota > Actinomycetes > Mycobacteriales > Gordoniaceae > Gordonia > Gordonia sp. SID5947. Next base: position 238,469 of record NZ_WWHU01000001.1, read on the forward strand.
ATCTCGTCGATGACCGAGAGGTCGAAGTCGGCGACCTCTCCCTCCTGCGCGGCGGCGAGGATGTGCAGCACGGTGTTGGTCGATCCGCCCATCGCCACGTCGAGGGCCATCGCGTTGCGGAACGCGGTGGGGGTCGCGATGTTGCGGGGGAGGACCGATTCGTCGTCGTCGCGATACCAGCGGGTCGCTGCCTCGACGACGACACTTCCGGCCCGCTCGAACAGGGCGCGGCGTGCCTCGTGAGTTGCCAGTGTCGAACCGTTGCCGGGCAACGCGAGCCCTAGCGCCTCGGTGAGGCAGTTCATCGAGTTGGCGGTGAACATGCCCGAGCACGACCCGCACGTCGGGCACGCGGACCGTTCGACCTCGCTGAGCCCGTCGTCGTCGACAGCGCTGTTCGCCGATGCCGAGATCGCGGTGATCAGGTCGGTGGGTGCCTGTGCGACACCGTCGACGACGACGGCCTTGCCGGCCTCCATCGGACCTCCCGAGACGAAGACCGTGGGGATGTTCAGTCGCATCGCGGCGTTGAGCATGCCGGGAGTGATCTTGTCGCAGTTGGAAATACAGACGAGGGCGTCGGCGGTGTGGGCATTGACCATGTATTCCACCGAGTCGGCGATGATCTCGCGACTGGGAAGCGAGTAGAGCATGCCGCCGTGGCCCATCGCGATGCCGTCGTCGACAGCGATGGTGTGGAACTCGCGGGGCACACCACCGGCGGCGCGGACCGCGCCGGCGACGATCTCGCCGACATCCTTGAGGTGCACGTGACCCGGGACGAACTGGGTGTAGGAGTTGGCGATCGCCACGATCGGCTTCCCGAAATCGTCATCGGTCATCCCGGTGGCCCGCCAGAGCGAGCGCGCACCGGCTGCTTCGCGGCCGACGGTGGTGGTTCGGGACCTCAGAGCTGGCATGAAAAATCCTCGGTGTTCGTCGTCCCGCCTGGGCTGGGGCGGATGTGGGGTGGGCGGTGACCTCAAACGCCGGACGACGGACCGATGTCCGCGGGAGGGTCATCGGCGGCCGAATGCGTGCGCATCACCGCTTTTGGAGGCTACTCCGCCCGGATCAGGGCCGATCAAAGGGTTCGCGGTGGTCAGCCCTGGTCGGCTGCCGCGGCCGCATAGGGGTCGGGGATCCGTCCGCGGCTCGCCGCCGCCAACCGTGGGAGATCGGCAAAGGTGATGGCGGGCAGTCGTACCCGTGCGCCGTTCACCAGCACCGCGCGCACCGAACTCCACCGCGGGAACTGCAGACCGTCGAGCTCGTTCCATGCGATCTCACGGGTGGAGAAGGTGTGTACCGCCTTCAGTCCGTCTTCGGTCACGACGGTGCGAATGCGCACGATCCACCAGCCGAGCAGTACGGGCAGGATCAGGGTCCAGCCCAGCCACACCAGCGACGCCCCGGCAAGGATGACGGTGACGATGAACATCATCGGCACCGCGAAGTAGGCGATCCGCTGGATGCGGAACGTCTGGGGCAGTTCGACCTCGGGAACCTCCGGGGGTGTCGGGTCGGAGGAAGCGGCGGATGGGGTAGACACGTTTACATTGTCTCATCCCGGTGTGGGGCATGATCCACCACCGGCTTCCCAGAATGTGAGACGAGAAGTCCCGTGGTTTGACTCTTGACATGCGCCGGTCCTACCGTGAAGGCGTGATGCAGCACGATATTCTCGTAGTACTCGGCCGGCGCGTCGTCGCCTGACCGGTCACTTCGTAGACCCTCGAGCATCGACGCGCCACCCTCGAACAGCCCAGCTGTCGGGGGTTTTTTCTTGTCAACAACCAGAACACCAGAAGATGGGGAACGTGCAGTGAGCGCACCAACAGCACGAACCAACGCCGCGAGCGGAGCAGAGTCCTCCCGCGAGACGGCGCCGCGCCAGCAATCACCCGCGGCCGGAAACCTCCGGGCGGTAGGCCAGCACACAGTGGCGCCTGAGCGCGTCAGCGGTGCCCAGTCCGTCGTCCGGTCGCTCGAGGAACTCGGTGTCGAGGTGGTCTTCGGCATTCCCGGTGGTGCGGTCCTGCCGGTCTATGACCCACTACTGGACTCGAAGAAGGTCCGCCACGTCCTGGTCCGTCATGAACAGGGCGCCGGCCACGCGGCCACGGGCTACGCGCAGATCACCGGCCGCGCCGGTGTCTGCATGGCCACCTCGGGTCCGGGTGCCACCAACCTGGTGACGCCGCTCGCCGACGCGCAGATGGACTCGGTGCCGGTCGTCGCGATCACCGGCCAGGTCGGCCGCGCGCTCATCGGCACCGACGGCTTCCAAGAGGCCGACATCTCCGGCATCACGATGCCGGTCACCAAGCACAACTTCCTGGTGAGCAACCCGGTCGACATCCCGCGCGTGATCGCCGAGGCGTTCCACATCGCGGAGAGTGGTCGGCCGGGTGCGGTTCTCGTCGACATCCCCAAGGACATCCTGCAGGCCCAGACCACGTTCTCGTGGCCGCCGCAGATCGATCTGCCGGGTTATCGGCCGGTCACCAAGCCGCACGGCAAGCAGGTGCGCGAAGCTGCTCGACTGATCGAGGCCGCCAAGGCGCCGGTGCTCTACGTCGGTGGTGGCGTGATCAAGGCCAACGCGTCGGAGGAACTGCGGGAACTCGCGGAACTGACCGGGATCCCGGTGGTGACCACGCTGATGGCGCGCGGGGCCTTCCCCGACAGCCACCAGCAGCATCTCGGTATGCCGGGCATGCACGGCACCGTCGCCGCGGTGGCCGCGCTGCAGAGAAGTGATCTGCTGATCACGCTCGGTGCTCGATTCGACGATCGCGTCACCGGTCAGCTGACATCCTTCGCGCAGAACGCCAAGGTGGTCCACGCCGACATCGATCCGGCCGAGATCGGCAAGAATCGGCATGCCGACGTGCCGATCGTCGGGGACTGCAAGGCGGTCATCGTCGATCTGATCGAGACGATCCGCAATGAGCGGGCCACCACGGCGGGGGCGCCGGACCTCTCGGGGTGGTGGAAGTACCTCGACGGCGTGCGCCGTACCTATCCGCTGAGCTACGACCGCCAGGCGGACGGATCGATGTCGCCCGAGTTCGTCATCTCGGCCGTCGGCAAGGCCGCGGGGCCCGACGCCGTCTACTGTGCGGGCGTCGGTCAGCACCAGATGTGGGCGGCTCAGTTCATCTCGTACGAGAAGCCCCGAACCTGGCTCAACTCCGGTGGTCTGGGCACGATGGGCTATGCGGTGCCTGCTGCCATGGGAGCCAAGATGGCCGCACCCGACACCGAGGTCTGGGCGATCGACGGCGACGGCTGCTTCCAGATGACCAACCAGGAGTTGGCCACCTGCGCCATCGAGGGCATCCCCATCAAGGTCGCCCTGATCAACAACGGCAACCTCGGCATGGTGCGCCAGTGGCAGACCCTCTTCTACGAGGAGCGCTACTCGAACACCGACCTGTCGACGCACTCGCGGATGATCCCCGACTTCGTGAAGCTCGCAGAAGCGTTGGGCTGCGCGGCCTTCCGGGTCGAGCGCGAGGAGGACGTCGACGAGGTGATCGCCAAGGCCCGTGAGATCAACGATCGCCCGGTGGTCGTCGACTTCATCGTCGGCGCCGACGCCCAGGTCTGGCCGATGGTGGCCGCCGGCACCGGCAACGACGAGATCATGGCGGCCCGCGACATCCGGCCGTTGTTCGACGAAGACGAGGCCGCGTCGGATCCGGTCGACATCCATGAGGCGATGTCGCGTCCCGATCAGGCGAATCAGCCCGCATCTGCAGGGAAGGAAGACAAGTGAGCACCACTCACACCCTCAGTGTTCTGGTCGAGGACCGGCCGGGCGTCCTCGCCCGCGTCTCGAGTCTCTTCTCCCGGCGCGGGTTCAACATCGAGTCGTTGGCGGTGGGACCGACCGAGCTGAAAGGTATTTCGCGGATGACGATCATGGTCACCGTGGACGACTTCCCGCTCGAGCAGGTCACCAAGCAGCTCAACAAGCTGATCAACGTGATCAAGATCGTCGAGCAGGACCCCTCGAGTTCGGTGTCCCGCGAACTGATGATGATCAAGGTCCGGTCGGATTCGACGGTGCGCAGCGAGGTCATCGAGGTGGTGAACCTCTTCCGCGCCAAGGTCATCGACGTCTCCACCGAATCGCTGACGATCGAGGCGACCGGTACGAGCGAAAAGCTCGAGGCGCTGCTGCGAATGCTGGATCCGTACGGGATCCGCGAGATCGCCCAATCGGGGGCGGTCACCCTGGGGCGTGGCCCCAAGAGCATGTCGGCCAACCGCTGACACACGGCGCGAGCCGCACAGAGAAGTACACAGGCCCTCGAGGACTACACAAAGCTTTGAGGGACAACAGAAATCGAAGGGAATCCAACTGTGGCGATCGAACTGTTCTATGACGACGACGCCGATCTGTCGATCATCCAGGGCCGCAAGGTCGCGGTGATCGGCTACGGCAGCCAGGGACATGCGCATTCGCTGTCGCTGCGTGACTCCGGGGTCGATGTCGCGGTCGGCCTGCGTGAGGGCAGCAAGTCCCGCGAGAAGGCCGCCGAGCAGGGCCTGAAGGTCATGACCGCCGCCGAGGCCGCCGAATGGGCCGACGTCATCATGATCCTGGCCCCGGACACCTCGCAGGCCAAGATCTTCACCGACGAGATCGAGCCGAACCTCAAGGACGGCGATGCCATCTTCTTCGGGCACGGTCTGAACATCCACTTCGACCTGATCAAGCCCGCGGAGAACATCACCGTCGGCATGGTCGCGCCGAAGGGGCCCGGTCACCTGGTGCGCCGTCAGTTCGTCGACGGCAAGGGCGTGCCCTGCCTGATCGCGGTCGACCAGGACCCGAAGGGCGAGGGGCAGGCGCTCGCGCTCAGCTACGCCAGCGCCATCGGCGGTGGACGCGCGGGCATCATCAAGACCACCTTCAAGGAAGAGACCGAGACCGACCTCTTCGGTGAGCAGGCCGTGCTGTGCGGCGGCACCGAGGAACTGGTCAAGACCGGTTTCGAGGTCATGGTCGAGGCCGGCTACGCGCCGGAGATGGCCTACTTCGAGGTGCTGCACGAGCTCAAGCTGATCGTCGACCTCATGTACGAGGGCGGCATCGCCCGGATGAACTACTCGGTGTCGGACACCGCGGAGTTCGGCGGCTACCTCTCGGGCCCGCGCGTCATCGACGCCGACACCAAGGAGCGGATGCGGGGCATCCTCAAGGACATCCAGGACGGCACCTTCACCAAGCGCCTCGTCGCGAACGTCGAGAACGGCAACTCCGAGCTCGAGGGTCTGCGCAAGAAGAACGCCGAGCACCCGATCGAGGTCACCGGCAAGAAGCTGCGCGATCTCATGAGCTGGGTCGATCGTCCGATCACCGAGACCGCCTGAGCGACTCACGCACCGAACGATCTGTGGCCGTTGTCGCCCGCATGCGCGGGACGGCAACGGCCACAATTGTTTCTGGGCTGTGGTCCGGATGATGACTGCGGCGTCCGACGGCGACGTCACGTGCCACGCCGAGCGACATCGCCGGCGGGGGCAGCCCAGTAGCACGAATCCAGTAGCAACGAACGAGGCCCCGGGACCGAAGTCCCGGGGCCTCACACGTAGGTTCAGGCCGATCAGATCGGACGGAATCCTCGGTACTGCTGGAGAGATGCGACCCGCTTGAGCACCGGCGCGATGTTGGTGCCGGTTTCCGGGCCGAGGCAGGCCAGGAAGTAGTAGGCGTTCACCATTCCGACAAGTCGGTCACCGACCACCACTGGGCTGCCGGAGTCGCCTTCGATCACGCACATCTGACTGAAATGTGCGGCGCCGTCGGAGAACCAGCTGATGCCGCAGGTGTTGCCGGTGGTCCGGCCCTCCTTGCAGGCGACCGTCGGGAACGCGAGTGGTCGCGTGTCGACCGACCGGATGGTCACGCCGCGCACAGTGCGCAGCGGGACGACCTTCGCCGCGTTGAACTCGATCACCGCGATGTCGAGGTCACTGGCCGAGTACGTGATCGTCCCAGCCTGCCCACGGTCCTGGAAGGTCTCGGAGTACACCTTCTGGCCGGGCTTGCCGCAGTGGCCCGCGGTGATACCGATCAACTTGCCGGTGTTCGACTTACCGATGGTGGTCAGGGTGCAGGCCGCGGCAGAACTACCGCCCTTGAGCACCAAGATCCCGGAGCCGCCACCGAGATAGACCTTTGCCGGTGCGGCGTGGGCAATGCCGGCCCCCAGCCGGCCAGCACCGTTGCAGCCAGAACCGCCAACAGTGCTGTCAGCTTCCTCATCATCCACGCTCCGCTCATTCGATCCACAAGAAATCATCGGCCCCGAGAGACGTCACTCGGGGCCAAGCACACCGTACCGGGCGGCACCCGCGATGTGTGGTCCGCGGAATCTTCCCGCGGTCGGTTTGCAACCTATCCGTAATGCCGATCACAATCTACCCGCAAATCGTGGCGGTGAGTGCGCTCGGTCGAGACCGGCTGCGAACGGGGGATGGGTCGACCACTAAGCTGTTCGCGGAAGTCGTCGCGGTCACCGGAGCGGATCGCGGGGGTCTCCGCACCCATCCTCTCGCCCCTCGATCATGGAGAATATTGTGACCTCAGCTGGCCGTCCGGTCGTTCTGATCGCCGACAAACTGGCACCCTCGACCGTCGAGGCGCTGGGAGACGACGTCGAGGTGCGCTGGGTCGACGGCCCCGACCGACCGAAGCTTCTCGAAGCCGCAGCCGACGCCGACGCCATCCTGGTCCGATCGGCGACCACCGTCGATGCCGAGGTGCTCGACGCCGCCCCCAGGTTGAAGATCATCGCCCGTGCCGGTGTGGGACTCGACAACGTCGACGTACCCGCCGCAACGCAGCGCGGCGTGATGGTGGTCAACGCCCCGACATCCAACATCCACACAGCCGCCGAGCATGCCGTGGCCCTGCTGATGTCCGCGGCGCGCCAGATCCCGGCGGCCGACGCGACGTTGCGTGAGCACGCCTGGAAGCGTTCGTCGTTCAACGGGGTGGAGATCTTCGACAAGACCGTCGGTGTGGTGGGGCTCGGCCGCATCGGCCAACTGGTCGCTGCGCGGATGGCGGCGTTCGAGACGTCGATCATCGCCTATGACCCTTACGTGTCGCCGGCCCGTGCGGCCCAGTTGGGCATCGAGCTGGTCAGCCTCGACGAACTGCTGTCGCGCGCCGACTTCATCACCGTGCACCTCCCGAAGACCCCGGAGACACTCGGCCTCATCGGTGCCGAGCAGCTTGCGCGCACCAAGAAGGGCGTCGTCATCGTGAATGCCGCCCGAGGCGGCCTGATCGACGAGCAGGCCCTCGCAGACGCGATCACGTCCGGTCAGGTCCGCGGCGCCGGACTCGACGTCTATGCGACCGAGCCGTGCACCGATTCGCCACTCTTCGAACTCCCGCAGGTCGTCGTGACCCCGCATCTGGGCGCATCGACCAGTGAGGCGCAGGACCGTGCGGGCACCGACGTTGCGAAGAGCGTCCGCCTCGCTCTCGCCGGACATTTCGTTCCCGACGCCGTCAACATCACCGGCGGAACGGTCGACGAGGAGGTCGCCCCGTGGCTCGAGGTGGCACGTAAAGCCGGTGTGCTCGTGGGAGCCATCAGCAAGGAGCCGCCGACGTCGATCGTGGTCGACGTACGCGGTGAACTGGCCGCCAACAACGTCGACGTTCTCGGGTTGTCCGCGTTACGCGGACTGTTCTCCGCGGTTCTCGACGAGCCGGTCACCTTTGTCAACGCCCCTGCCGTCGCCGCCGATCGCGGCGTGACGAGCGAGGTCACCACCGCGCCGGAGAGTCCCAACCACCGCAGCGTCGTGGACGTGAAGGCGGTTTTCGCCGACGGATCGGTGCACAACGTGTCCGGCAGCCTGACCGAGCCCCGCCTCGTCGAGAAGATCGTCAACATCAACGGCCGCAACTTCGATCTGCGCGCCGAGGGGCAGAATCTCGTCGTCAGTTATGCAGATGAGCCCGGTTCGCTCGGCAAGATCGGCACGTTGCTCGGCAACGCGGGCATCGACATCCGGGCCGCAGGTCTTTCCCAGGACGCCGAAGGTGGCGGTGCGACCGTGATGCTGCGTGTCAGCGACCATCTCGACGACGATCTCATCGCCTCGATCGGTGAAGCTGTGGGCGCAACCCTCATCGAACAGGTGGATCTCTCATGAAACTCGCCGTCATCGCCGGCGACGGCATCGGTCCCGAGGTCATCGGAGAAGCCGTCGGCGTTCTCGAAGCCGTTGTCCCCGACGTCTCGACCACCGAGTTCGATCTCGGTGCGCGCCGCTACCACCGGAACGGCGAACTGCTGACCGAGGACGATCTGGAATCGCTGCGTAGGCACGACGCGATCCTGCTGGGCGCGATCGGGGATCCGTCGGTCCCGTCGGGCGTGCTCGAGCGCGGGTTGTTGCTGAACATGCGATTCGCTCTCGATCATCACGTGAACCTCCGTCCGTCCCGGCGTCTGCCCGGCGTCACGTCGCCGCTGGCCGGTGACCCCGACATCGATTTCGTGGTGGTCCGGGAGGGTACCGAGGGGCCCTACACCGGAAACGGCGGCGCGATCCGGGTCGGGACTCCGCACGAGGTCGCGACCGAGGTGAGCGTGAACACCCGGTTCGGCATCGAACGTGTGGTGCGCAACGCCTTCGAGCGTGCCCAGGCGCGTCGGAAGAAGCTCACGCTCGTGCACAAGACGAACGTGTTGACCTTCGCGGGCTCGATGTGGAGTCGGACCGTCGCGGAGGTCGGCACGGAGTATCCGGATGTCAGCACCGACTACTGCCATGTGGACGCCGCGACCATCTACCTGGTCACTGATCCAGGCCGATTCGACGTGATCGTCACCGACAACCTCTTCGGCGACATCATCACCGACATCGCGGCAGCCGTCACCGGTGGGATCGGGCTGGCGGCCTCCGGCAACATCGATGCGACGGGAGCGAACCCCTCGATGTTCGAGCCGGTGCACGGCAGTGCGCCGGACATCGCGGGCCAGGGCAAGGCGGACCCGACCGCAGCGATCCTGTCGGCGGCGTTGTTGCTCGCCCACCTCGGCGAGGCCGACGCGGCGCAGCGTGTGGAGCAGGCCGTCATCGACGATCTGGCCGAGCGCGGGTCGGACGACCTGAAGACCTCAGAGGTCGGGCGGCGTATCCGCGAGCGCCTCTAGGACTCGACTCGACATTCTCGATGACCCCGCCCGGACGATCCGGGCGGGGTCATCGTGTACCGACGCTGCGTATTGTTCTATTTTAGATAGAACTATATGATCTTCTTGTGTTGATCCGCATCGACCCTGCGTCGCGGGTCCCGATCTTCGAGCAGGTGGCGTCGTCGGTCCGTGGGGCGATTGTCCGCGGCGAAGTGGCAGCGGGGGAACGACTCCCGCCGGCACGCGAACTGTCCCGGAGTCTCGACATCAACCTGCACACGGTGCTGCGCGCCTATCAGATGCTCCGCGACGAGGGGGTCGTCGAACTGCGGCGTGGCCGTGGCGCCATCGTCACGGCGGCGGCACCTGATCGGTCGGAGCTGGTCGAGGCGATGGACCGGCTGGTGGCCGTGGCTCGGCGGTTGGACATCAGACCCGACGCGTTGGCGACCGAGATCCGAGAGAGGTGGCAGACATGAGGAATTCGACCGGTGATCGGAGCATCGTGAAGGGCGGCATGACCACCCGGGATCGGCGGATCGTCTGCGTGCTGGCCACGCTGCCGTCGCTGCTGGCGGCGTCTCTGGGCGCGATCCTGGTCGCGTCGTGGCGGACGGCCCTGCCCGATCCGGTTGCCACGCACTGGTCCTCACATGGTGCGGACGGATTCTCGGATGTGACATTCGTGATCGTCGCGCCGATCGTGGCGGGCGTGATCGGTGCAGTCGCCGGGATCGCCGTTTGTGTCCGATCCGCCGATCCGGGGATCGCCCGAGTGGCGGTGGGAACCATTGCCGGCGTGGTCATTTCGACGGTGTGTGTAATCGTCTCGACCACGGCCTGCCAGCGAGGTGTCACCGAGGCTGCCTCGGTGCCGACGCCCCAATGGCAGATCGTGGTGTCGATGGCGGCCGGGCTCGTCTGTGGTCTCGGCGTCGCCGCGCTTGTCCCATCGTGGACCACGGCGCCACCCGCCGCCGACGTCGGCGACCGGCCACACGTCGCGGTCGGGGCGCAGGAACGGATCGTCTGGACCCGGGTCGTGACATCGTCGCCGGTGGTGTCGTTGCTCGTCGGAGGGACCGTCGTGATCGTCGCCGGCCTCGCCCTCGTGCTGCGCTCGTGGCCGGTCGCGGTTGTCGTGGTCATCGTCGTGGTGTCCGCGATCGCGATGTGGAGCGTCCGGGTCACGGTGGATCGACTCGGGATCACGGTGCGCGGCAGGCTGGGCTGGCCGCGCACACACATCGCGATCTCGGAGATCGATCACGCCGAGGTCGTCGGCGTCCGTGCTCTGCGTGACTTCGGTGGATACGGGTATCGCCTCGCGATTCACGGAGATCTCAAGGGCGCCAAGGGCTTCGTGTTCAGATCCGGACCCGCCCTGCTGGTGGTGCGGCGCAACGGCAGGCGTGACATCGTCGTCGTGGACGACGCGGCCACGGCGGCCGGTGTGCTCAATCGACTGCTGGATCTCGAGGGACCAGCGGAACGGCGACCAAAGGTGTCAGGGCAGTGAGGGCGAACGCGACCGGAAAACCAGCGCTCCCGATCAGCGCACCCAGCACAGGCGTGGTGGCGGCCGTCGCAAGATACTGAGCCGTGTTCTGTACGGCCAGGCCGCGTCCACTCCAGCCCGGCCCCGCGAACTCGGCGATCGCGGTGAACGCCAAGCCGTTGTCGGCCACCGACGCGATCGTCGCGATCGCCATCACGATCGGTGCGATCGGACTGTGCAGCCAGTCTGTCAGCGCCAGCACCGCCATCGACAGCGCAGCGGCGACCGCGATCACACGGATCGGTCGCATCCGCGAGCCCCACCTGTCCGAGATACGGCCCGCGGCAATGCGTCCGAACGCGCCGATCACCTGCGTGGCAGTCACCAGTGCTCCGGCGGCGCCCGGCGACCAGTGGTGCGCGACGATGAGCCAGGTGGGCACGAAGGTCCACATCATCGACTGCGGGATCACCAGCAGCACACTGACTCCGTGCACGCGTGCCAGGAAACTGCCTGCACGGTAGGGATTGTCGGTTCGTACCGTGGTGCCCGTCTGCGGGTTCTGTACCGACGGTGGGTCGACGATCCCGACCACGCACGCGACCAGGCCGATGGCGGTCACGGCGACCGGGATGAGCAGTGCGGCCGTGACGCCGTAGGACTGGGCGGTGAACGGCATGCTGAGCGCGCAGACGCCGATGCCCAGCGGTTGTGCCATCTGGCGGACGCCCATCGCGGTTCCGCGTTGGTGGGCCGGAAACCAGCCGACCACGATTCGCCCGCTCGCACCGTTCGCCGCACCGGCACCCAGGCCACCGATGAACAACCCTGTCGCCAGCACCCAGTACGGCGCGTCGAGCGCGGAGACGACTGCCGTTGCCGCAGTGCCCGCCAGCGTGATGCCCAAGGAGATGATCAGCACCCGGCGCTCGCCGAACCGGTCGAGCAGTGCGCCCCACGGGATGATCAGCAGCATCAGGCCGATCGTCGGGATGGTGGCGAGGACGGACGCCTGGGTGAGTGACAGCCCGTGGTCGGTGTGGAGCGCCGGGATGAGATAGGCCACACCGCTCACCGCGCAGGTGGTGGTCATCGCGGCCACCAGCGCGCAACACAGCATCGCCCATCGTCGGCGCGGTGACATCGTCGTCACCGTTGCCGAACGGCCGCTGGACCGGGTTGTCCCGACGCTGCCCACAGGATCACCTCATCTCAAATAGTGGTACTTAGTGTCCATATTCTAGAACGCGCGGAGTCGGCGTCAAAACGGTGTCCCGAGTTGTGGGAACGCCGGTGCGATAATGTCGTGCCATGCGTTTAGGACGAGTTGCCAGCCCAGACGGGGTCGCGTTTGTCTCCATCGAAGACGTCGACGGTGCGCAGCGAGCGCGCGAGATCGCCGAGCATCCCTTCGGCACCCCGACCTTCACCGGACGGTCGTGGGCGCTCGCCGATGTGCGAGTACTGGCGCCCATTCTCGCGTCGAAGGTGATCTGCATCGGTAAGAACTATGCGGCCCACGTCGCCGAGATGGGTGGGGAGGCGCCGGCGGATCCGGTCATCTTCTTGAAGCCCAACACGTCGATCATCGGGCCGGAGGTCCCGATCGTGCGACCACCGAACTCGGAACGTGTGGACTTCGAGGGTGAGCTCGCGGTCGTGATCGGCCAGCCGTGCAAGGACGTGAGCGCCGCGAAGGCGAAGGACGTCATTCTCGGCTACACCGCGGCCAACGACGTCACCGCTCGCGATCAGCAGAAGGCCGATGGGCAGTGGACCCGTGCCAAGGGTTACGACACGTTCTGTCCGCTCGGTCCCTGGATCGAGACCGAGTTCGACCCGGCCGACGCCGAATTGGTCACCGAGCTCGACGGCGAGGTCACCCAGCGGTCGCGAACCTCGTTGATGCTGCACGACGTCGGTGCGATCGTGGAATGGATCTCGCGTGTCATGACCCTTCTGCCCGGCGACGTGATCCTGACCGGGACACCCGAGGGCGTTGGTCCGATGTCGGCAGGACAACGGGTCTCGGTGACCGTCGAAGGAATCGGGACTCTGGCCAATCCGGTGGTGGACAAGCCGTGAGGGGGTCGAAGGTCGCGCAGGTCAACGGGATCGAGATCGCCTACGAGGAGTTCGGTTCGGGGCCGCTCGTGGTGCTCGTGATGGGGACCGGCAGCCCGGGCCGGGTGTGGCAGGCACATCAGCAGCCGGCGCTGACCAAGGCCGGCTACCGCGTTGTCACCTTCGACAATCGGGGCATCTCGCCCTCGTCGGAGTGTGCGGACGGCTTTTCCCACGACGACATGGTCGCCGACACTGCGGCTCTCATCGAGCATCTCGATGGCGGTCCCGCGTTCGTCGTCGGCACCTCGTTGGGCGCCAGGATCACCCAGGAGCTGGCGCTGACGCGGCCGGAGCTGGTGAAGGCGGCGGTGATGATCGCGACGTACGGCCGAAACACACCTCTGCAGCAGGCGATCTCGGCGGGGGAACGTGCCCTGTACGACAACAAGATCACGCTGCCGCCGGACTACCAGGCCGCGATCACGGCGCATCTGAATCTGTCGCCGCACACTCTCGACGACGACCGCACGGCCAAGGACTGGCTCGACGTCATCGGCTTCTCGCCGCAGACGGTGACGCCGGGGGTGCGTGCCCAGCTAGCGCTGCACGACGGCGAGGTCGACCGTCTGGGCGCGTACCGGGCCATCAACCGCCCGGCGATGGTCATCGGATTCGCCGACGACCGCACACTTCCTCCGAAACTCGCGCGCGAGGTTGCCGAGGCAATCCCCGGCGCGCGCTACGAGGAGGTCCCCAAGGCGGGCCACTTCGGATATCTCGAGCAGCCCACCGAGGTGAACCGGCTCCTCGTGGACTTCCTGGCCGCGCAGGGCTGAGCGGCGCCCCCGGGCGGACGGGCGGCGGGGCGCAGCGCACGATTCGATACGCTGACCTCCATGAGTGGCTCCGATGTGCGCGTCCGTTTCTGCCCGTCTCCGACCGGAACCCCGCACGTCGGTCTCGCCCGGACGGCCTTGTTCAATTTCGTCCAGGCCCGTCACGACGGCGGCACGTTCGTGTTCCGGATCGAGGACACCGACGCCGCGCGGGACAGCGAGGAGTCGTACGCCGCGATCCTCGACGCGTTGCGCTGGCTCGGACTCGAGTGGGACGAGGGCCCGGAGGTCGGAGGACCCTACGGACCGTATCGCCAGTCCGAGCGGCGAGCCACCCACCTCGACGTCGTCGCGCAGTTGCTGGCCGCAGGGGAGGCCTACGAGGCCTTCTCGACACCCGAGGAGGTCGAGGCGCGGCACCGGGCGGCAGGTCGCGATCCCAAGCTCGGCTATGACAACTTCGATCGGGATCTGACCGACGAGCAGCGTGCATCCTTGGCCGCCGAAGGTCGCAAACCCGTTGTCCGCCTGAGGATGCCGGATCACGACCTGATCTGGGACGACCTGGTTCGTGGCACCACGACGATCAAGGCAGGCACCGTCCCCGACTTCGCACTGACCCGCGCGACCGGCGATCCGCTCTACACACTGGTCAATCCGGTCGACGACGCCATGATGAAGATCACCCACGTGTTGCGTGGTGAGGATCTGCTGTCGTCGACCCCCGGCAGATAGCGCTCTACGAGGCGTTGACCCGGATCGGGATCGCCGATCGTGTTCCCGAGTTCGGACACCTGCCGTTCGTCATGGGGGAGGGCAACAAGAAGCTGTCCAAACGCGATCCGGAGTCGAACCTCTTCCACCATCGTGATCGCGGATTCATCCCGGAGGGGCTGCTGAACTATCTCGCGTTGCTCGGCTGGGGTTACTCGCATGAGACCGATGTCTTCTCGCTGGACGAGATGATCGCTGCTTTCGATGTACGTCAGGTCAATTCGAACCCGGCTCGGTTCGATCAGAAGAAGGCCGACGCGATCAACGCCGAACACATCCGTGGTCTCGACCTCGGCGACTTCGCGGCACGCTTGAAGCGCTACCTGATCACGCAAGGCAAGCTCGACGAGCCGATCGACGATGCCTCGTTCACCGCGCTCGCCGAGCTGGTGCAGACACGAATCCAGGTCCTCGGAGACGCGTGGCCCCTCATGTCCTTCCTGTACGTGTCCGACGACGAGTTCGTCATCGACGAGAAGTCGGCGGCGAAGAATCTCGGTGCCGACGCCGCTGCGGTTCTCGACGCCGCGATCGCCGCCGTCCAGGCATTGCCCACGTGGGCCGGCCCGGAGCTCGAGGAGGCGCTGAAGGTGGCGCTCGTGGACACCCTGGGGCTCAAGCCGCGTAAGGCGTTCGGCCCCGTCCGCGTCGCGGTGACGGGTTCGCAGGTGAGCCCGCCGCTCTTCGAGTCGATGGAGCTGCTCGGTCGCGACAAGAGTCTCGCCCGTCTCGCCGCCGCTCGCGAATCTGTGCCGAGCTAGGGGTTTGACCTGGCGATTTGTGATCTGAGGGTGCGCCTCGGTACTCTTCTCCTCGGTCCTTTTCCGACCGGTCGGACAGTGAGTCTGGTCAGCCGGGCAGGGGAAACCTTGGGGTATGGTGTAATTGGCAACACAGCGGTTTCTGGTACCGCCATTCTAGGTTCGAGTCCTGGTACCCCAGCGAGTTTCCGGGTGGCCGGTCTCGAACCGAGGCCGTTCCCGTAGATTCATCAAGGTGCACGATCAACTGAATACAGTTCTTGGCCCCGTCGTCTAGCGGCCTAGGACGCCGCCCTCTCAAGGCGGTAGCGCGGGTTCGAATCCCGTCGGGGCTACAACGAAGAGCGCCCCCACTCGTCACGATCGAGTGGGGGCGCTCTTCTTTTCGTCGAGGCTGCGCGTCACGCGCCGGGCGCGGTGCTCCCGGCGACAGGCATCTCGGGCAGACCGAGTTTGCGGTGGTCCCACGAGCGGACGCGACCCGGCACGATGCGAACCGCGACGCGTTTGTTCATCATCTGCTCGACGTACGGACGTGACTCCTCGGTGTATGGGGCCGTGTAGCGCTCCCACACGCTGATGCCGACCTTCAGGCAGGAATCCGGGTCGTCGAGGATCTCCGCCGTGCCCTCGAAGGAGACGCCACGCAATGTGTCGTAGGTGTCGCCGTCCTCGATCAAGACCGAGCAGCGACTGTTGCGCCGTAGATTGACGGCCTTCTGCGACTTGGCCTTCGTCTCGAACCAGATCTCGCCGTCGACCACGCCGTACCACATGGCGACGAGATGGATGCTCCCGTCCGCTCCCGTGGTCGCGAGCGTCGCGGTTCGGCCGTTCGCGACGAAGTCACTGATCTCGGTCTCGGACATGACGATCTGATTGCGCTGATTGACTCCCATGGTCAGACGCTAACCGAACGGCGCCGACGATGTGGGGCCGATCCTTGTTGTGCTCGGCTGCTGCTGCCGGCGTCAGCCGCGGGCGGGTTGCAGTCGCTTGTGGATGGCGTCCGCGGCCGCGAGGAGGTCGGCTGCCCACCGGGCTCCGGGGCGACGCCCCATCCGATCGATCGGCCCCGACACCGAGATCGCGGCGACCACGTCGCCGGTCGCGTCGCGCACCGGGGCCGAGACACTCGCCACCCCGGCCGCTCGCTCACCGGCGCTCTGAGCCCAGCCCCGGCGCCGGATCTCGTGCAACGCGCGTTCCCCGAAGACGCTGTCGTGCAGCAATGCCCGCTGGGTGCCGGGTTCGGCCCAGGCGAGCAGGACCTTGGCGGCTGAACCGGCACTCATCGGGAAACGGGTACCGACCGGAACGGTGTCCCGGAGGCCGGTGAGCGGTTCCATCGCGGCGATGCAGACACGTTCGGCGCCCTCGCGACGGTAGAGCTGAACCGATTCGCCGGTGATCTCGCGCAGGCGCGGCAGTACCATCAACGCGGCCTCGCGGACCGGATCGTGCGCCGATGCTGCGAGTTCGCTCAGTGCGGGGCCCGGATACCAGCGTCCGGCGGCGTTACGTGCGAGCAGGCGGTGCGTCTCGAGTCCGACCGCGAGCCGATGCGCCGTGGCCCGTGGAAGGCCGGTGCGATCGCACAATTCGGTCAGGTTGCGAGGGGCCTCGGCGATGGCTCGCAGAACTGTCACCGATTTGTCGAGGACACCGATTCCACTGCTGGCCGTCGATGCGTTATCCTTTCCCATAGGACGATACTAGCGTTCCAAATACTGAGATGCACGCCGACGCCGATCAGGAGTGGGCGTGCCGTGACGATTCGAACAGATGCGAGTACAGCCATGAGTTACAGCCCCAACACACCGCGTACTCTCGCCGAAAAGGTGTGGGATGACCACGTCGTCGTGCGTGGCGAAGAAGACGCTTCCGGGAACCGCAATCCCGATCTCATCTACATCGACCTCCACCTCGTTCACGAGGTGACCAGTCCGCAGGCGTTCGACGGACTCCGTCTCGCGGACCGCCCGTACGCCGGCCCGACCTGACCATCGCCACCGAGGACCACAACGTCCCGACCGTCGACATCTTCAAACCGATCGCGGACGAGGTCTCGCGTACTCAGGTGGAGACGTTGCGCCGCAACTGTGAAGAGTTCGGCATCCGTCTGCATCCGATGGGCGATGCCGAGCAGGGCATCGTGCACGTCGTCGGCCCGCAGCTCGGTCTGACGCAGCCGGGGATGACCGTGGTCTGTGGCGACAGCCATACCTCCACGCATGGCGCATTCGGCGCGCTGGCAATGGGAATCGGCACATCTGAGGTCGAGCACGTGTTGGCGACGCAGACCCTTTCGCTGCGTCCGTTCCGGACGATGGCGATCACCGTCGACGGTGAACTGCCGCCCGGGGTGACGAGTAAGGACCTGATCCTCGCGGTCATCGCCGAGATCGGCACCGGCGGCGGTCAGGGCTATGTCCTCGAGTACCGGGGATCGGCCATCGAAAAGCTCTCGATGGAATCCCGAATGACGATCTGCAACATGTCGATCGAGGCGGGCGCCCGCGCCGGCATGATCGCGCCGGATCAGGTGACCTACGACTTCCTCAAGGGCAGGCCCAACGCTCCGACCGGTTCCGATTGGGACGATGCGGTCGCCTACTGGGAGAGTCTGCGCACCGACGAGGACGCCGAATTCGACGCCGAAGTCCACATCGACGCCACGCAATTGACGCCGTTCGTCACCTGGGGGACCAATCCCGGGCAAGGTCTCCCGCTGGCTTCGCGCGTGCCCGATCCGGCCGAGATCGCCGACGAGAACGCCGCGAGCGCGGCGCGTCGCGCGCTCGACTACATGGATCTGACGCCGGGAATGCCGTTGCGCGACGTGAAGGTCGACACAGTCTTCGTCGGGTCGTGCACCAACGGTCGCATCGAGGATCTGCGTGCGGTGGCCGAGGTTCTCAAGGGTCGCAAGGTGGCCGATGGCATGCGGATGCTCATCGTCCCGGGCTCGATGCGTGTGCGTGCGCAGGCGGAAGAAGAAGGTCTCGGTGAGATCTTCACCGCCGCCGGCGCCGATTGGCGGCAGGCCGGCTGCTCGATGTGCCTGGGAATGAACCCGGATCAGCTCTCGCCCGGGGAACGGTGCGCATCGACATCGAACCGCAACTTCGAAGGGCGGCAGGGCAAGGGTGGCCGTACTCACCTGGTCTCACCGGGCGTGGCCGCAGCCACTGCCATCCGCGGCACGCTTGCTGCTCCGGCAGATCTCGCCTGACACCCGCCCCACTCTTCAGATCGGAAACTGGATCATGGAACCCATCAACAATCACACCGGGATCGGTGTGCCGCTGCGCCGTAGCAACGTCGACACCGACCAGATCATCCCAGCCGTCTACCTGAAGCGGGTGACCCGCACAGGTTTTGAGGACGGTCTCTTCGCCGGGTGGCGGTCCGACCCGGACTTCATCCTCAACAACGAGCCGTGGAGCCGGGGCTCGATTCTGGTAGCCGGTCCCGATTTCGGCACCGGATCGTCACGCGAGCATGCGGTCTGGGCTCTGTCGGACTTCGGCTTTCGGGTCGTGATCTCGTCGCGTTTCGCAGACATCTTCCGCGGCAACGCCGGCAAGGCAGGCCTCGTGGCGGCCCAGGTGGAGCAATCGGACGTCGAACTCCTGTGGAAGCGACTCGAGGAACAGCCGGGACTGGAACTGACGGTCAGTCTTGCCGATCGGACGGTCACCGCAGGAGACCTTGTGGTGCCGTTGGCAATTGATGACTACACGAGGTGGCGTCTCATGGAGGGTCTGGACGACATCGGCCTGACGTTACGCCAGGTAGAGGCGATTTCTGAGTTCGAGACCTCGCGTCCTCACTTCAAGCCGGTCACGCTCGACAGCTGAGATTCACGGCCTCCGAACGGTCTCCCCGGAAAGCGATTGCGGCTTTCGATTTCGCAACATGCCTGGTTAATTGGCGTGGAAGATGGACGTTTTCGAATTGTACGTTTACCGTGTGGAGATAGCTGACTTTTACAGAAGGGTCAGAACAGCTTGCGGAGGTATCAATGAACAAGGCAGAGCTCATCGATGAGCTGACCAAGAAGCTGGATGCGGATCGCAAGACTGCGACTGCCGCTGTCGAGCTGATGGTCGACACGATCGTGCGCGCGGTGAACAAAGGTGAGAGTGTCACCATCACCGGCTTCGGCGTGTTCGAGAAGCGGAGGCGCGCCCCGCGCGTCGCCCGCAACCCGCGTACCGGCGAGACCGTGAAGGTGCGCGCCACTTCGGTTCCCGCGTTCCGTCCGGGAGCGCAGTTCAAGGCTGTGGTCGCGGGTAAGCAGAAGCTCGCCGCGTCCGGCCCGGCGGTGAAGCGTGGCAGCACCGCGGCTGCGCCGGCCAAGAAGACCGCGGCCAAGAAGGCCACCCCGGCCAAGAAGACCGCGGCCAAGAAGGCTCCCGCCAAGAAGGCGGCGCCTGCGAAGAAGACCGCGGCCAAAAAGGCTCCGGCCAAGAAGACCGCAGCCAAGAAGGCTCCGGCCAAGAAGACCGCAGCCAAGAAGGCTCCGGCCAAGAAGACCGCGGCCAAGAAGGCTCCGGCCAAGAAGACCGCGGCCAAGAAGGCTCCGGCCAAGAAGGCCACACGACGCTGAGGCGTCCTGAGTCACCCGACATCAGCCCCCGACGTTCTTCCCCGTCGGGGGCTGATGTGTGTCCGGGGTCAGGATTCGACGTCGATGTCGGTGTGTGGCAGGGGACTGTCGATGTGGTCGGCCGCGAGGAGCCGTCCGTGACGAGTCGACAGGACCCAGACGCTCGCCTTGCGATTACGTTTGGGCGGCAGGGTGATGCCATCCCGATCTGACCACCACCGCATCATCGGTGGGATGACCTTGCCCTGACTGCACACCGCGTGGATGGCCGAGGTGTCCGACGCGATCTCCCGGATGCGTTGGTGGGCCCGGTCCGGATCCGACAGGTAGGCCTCTTCGGACAGTGCAGGCTCGGGCACGGTCGTGACACCGAGATCGTGGGCGAGCGGGGCGAGCGTCTGTTCGCATCGGACCCGATCGGCCGCGTGCAGGCGCTCGGCGCCGAAGATCTCGAGCAGACCGGCCAATTCGCGTGCTTCGTGACGGCCCGTGCGATCCAGCGGACGGAGACGATCGTCGCCCTTGTAGCGAGACCTCCGGCCGGCGCGCGCATGGCGTACCAGGAGCAGAGTGTGGACGTCGGCGGGAAGCCGGGTGAATTCGGTCAGAATCGCGCGGTCGAGGCGATAGCTCAATTTCTCGGTGGCGGTGGCGATGTCGAGCCAGCGGAGCTCATCGACCTCGTCACCGGCCTGGAAATCGCCGCCGAGGGCTCGGGCAGCCCAGTACCGCACGCGCTTGCGGTTGCCGTTGGGCAGCACATATCCGACATCGCGCAGATGACGACCCAGTCGGGCCTGCTGGCCCGTCTCCTCACGGATCTCGCGGGCCGCGGTCGCGATCAATGTCTCGCCGGCATCGATCTTGCCCTTCGGCAGGGTCCAGTCGTCATAGTCGGGTCGGTGAACCAGCGCCACCTCGGCCTGACCGTCGCGAGTCGGGCGCCAGAGAACGCCGCCGGCAGCCCAGACTGTCTTCGTTGTCTTCGACATCGACACGAATCCTAGGGTTCGATGGTGCGAGAACGGTTACGGATTCGGGTCCGGCCGGCGACGATTGCGTCGGATCATCTGACGTTGGTGATCGCGGACCTCTTCGCCTTCGGCCGGTGACGCCACCCAACTACCGTCCGAGTGCAGCACCCAGCACCGCGTGCGGGGATCGAGTGCAGAGGCGAACATGTCGCCGAGTTCGGAGGTGAGGCGCTCGTCTCGGACCTGGACCATCACCTCGACACGGCGATCGAGATTGCGATGCATCATGTCGGCGCTGCCGATCCAGTATTCGTTCTGAGCGCCGAAATAGAGGATTCGTGAATGCTCGAGAAATTGCCCCAGAATGGAGCGCACCACTATGTTGTCGCTGATCCCCGGCATTCCGGGGCGGAGCGCACAGATGCCGCGCACCACGATCTCGACCGGGACGCCGCTCTGCGATGCGCGATACAACGCGTCGATGACCTGCTCGTCGACCAATGCGTTGGCCTTGAGTTGGATCAGCGCGCGCGTGTCACCTTGCCGATGGCGTTCGATCTCGCCCTCGATCCGGGCGATGATCCCCGAACGGATGCCGTGGGGGGCCACCAGGATGTTGCGGTACTCCATCTTTCGTGAATAACCGGTCAGCGTGTTGAAGAGGTCGGTGAGGTCGGCGCCGATGTCGGGTGCGGCCGTGAACAAACCCACGTCTTCGTACAGCCGGGCGGTCTTCGGGTTGTAGTTGCCGGTTCCGATATGGCAGTAGCGACGGATCACCGAGCCCTCGCGACGGACCACCAGACACGTCTTGCAATGCGTCTTCAGCCCGACGAGGCCGTAGACGACGTGTACACCCGCCTGCTCGAGCTGCCTGGCCCACTTGATGTTCGCCTGTTCGTCGAAGCGCGCCTTGATCTCCACCAGTGCCACGACCTGCTTGCCCGCCTCGGCCGCGTCGATCAGCGCGTTGACGATCGGCGAATCTCCCGAAGTGCGATACAGGGTCTGCTTGATCGCCAGTACCTGCGGGTCCGCGGCGGCCTGCTCGATGAATCGCTGCACACTCGTCGAGAACGAATCGTAGGGGTGATGGACGAGGACGTCGCCCTCGCGCAGCGTCGAGAACACGCTCTTGGGTGTCTCGCGCTCGCCGAAGGCCGGATGGGTGGCCGGGACGAACGGACGGTCCTTGAGATGCGGCCGGTCGAGACCGTGGATCTCGAACAGACACGACAGGTCGAGGAGACCGGGCACCTGGATGACATCGGCGGGATTCACATCGAGTTCGCGCAGCAGGAGTTCGAGCATGTGCTCGCTCATGTCGTCGGCGACCTCGAGCCGCACGGGAGAGCCGAAGCGTCGACGTGCGAGCTCTCGCTCGAGGGCCTGGAGGAGGTCCTCGTCCCGGTCCTCTTCGACCTCGAAGTCGGCGTTGCGGGTGATCCGGAAGACGTGGTGTTCAACGATTTCCATGCCGGGGAAGAGGTGCTCCAGGTTGGCGGCGATCAACGTCTCCAACGGCAGGAAGACGGCGCGCTGGTCGGAGTCCTTCGACGAACCGGCCCCCCGCCGCATCAGTCGGTCGACCCGGACGAAGCGATTGACGTTGTCGGGCACCTTGACACGTGCAAAGTGTTCGCCGCCCTCGGCACGATCTTTCACCGTCACCGCCAGGTTGAGCGACAACCCGCTGATGTAGGGGAACGGGTGCGCCGGGTCGACGGCCAGCGGAGTGAGGACGGGGAACACGTCCTCGTGGAAATGGTCGACCAGACGAGCCTTCTCGTCCTCACCGAGGTCCGCCCACGTGACGACGTGGATGTCGTTTTCCGCGAGGTTCGGTCGAACCGAGTCGAGAAACACGCGCGCGTGCCGGTCGGCGATGGTCTGCGTTCGGCCCGCGATCCGCAGCAGCTGTTCGCGCGGGGACAGACCGTCGGCGGAACGCACCGAAAGGCCGGTCTCGTCGCGACGTTTGAGCCCGGCGACGCGCACCATGAAGAATTCGTCCAGATTGGACGAGAAGATCGCGAGGAATTTGGCCCGTTCGAGCAACGGCATCGAGACGTCCTCGGCCAGTGCGAGCACCCGCGAGTTGAAATCGAGCCAGCTCAGTTCGCGATTGAGGTAGCGATCGTCGGGCAGGTCCGCGGACTCGTCGGGAAGCAACGTCGCGGCCGGGGGCGCACCGGGGATGGACGTGATCGGTTGGGTGGCGATGTCGTCGGCGGGGCTCACCGTTCAATCATGACGCATCGGCCGGGCCCTCACACGTCTGCCCGGTGACGAGCGGCGCTCGGCACAGGTCAGTTGCCGTTCCCGACGGGAACGGTGTCTTCGGCGTGAAGTGCCCGGTCCTCCAGGGCTGCCGTGGTGCGCGGGCCGAGCCCCAGGGATCTCGCCGCCTCCAGGTCGTCGGCAGTGTCGACGTCGGTCCGTAGGTCGGGCCACCGTTCGTGGTGTGGGTCGAGCTCGACCGCACCGGATGAGCGGTGTGCCACAGCGGAATCCGGGCCGAATCGGGGCGGCTCGGTGACAGATGTGGCGCGCAGGAGAATCGTGGTGCCGGTGCCGTCGCGATCGGTGAGCACCGCGTGGGGGTGGGTTGCGGCACTGGCGATCAGTTCCCGCAGGCTTCCGGCTCTCGCCGCGGGCAGGTCGGCCTGGATGAACATGACCCGTCCGGCGGCCGGCCAACGATCGCGCACCGCCGACGCGGCATGGGCGAACGCGAGATTCAGGCGCGAGACGCCGGTCGACAGGGACTCGGACGGTTCGCGGACCCCGACGGCACCGGCAGCACCCGCCGCGGCCAACACGGCATCGTCGGGGCTGATCACGACGATGCGCGTGATGCCTGCGGCGCTGACGGTCTCCACGGTGTCGGTCAGCATGGCCAGCACGAGGGCACGGTGCAGAGGGCCCTGACCTGGCTGCCGGCCGGCGGCCAGCCGGGTCTTGGCCTGCTCGAGGCGTTTGACGGCCATCACCGCGACGACATCACCCAGGTCACGACCGCCCGGATCCGGGTGCGATGGCGTGTCCATGGTCTCCATGATGCCGACCCCCGGGGCGGGGCGGTCACTGCACCCCAGAAAGGATTCCTCGTCGCTCCCGGGATGCCACGCACTACGCTGAGGACGGTAGTGATGGTCGGCAGAGGAGTGATCGTGCGTGCGGTGGTGATGGGTGCCGGGTCGTGGGGGACGGCCACGGCGAAGGTACTGGTCGATGCGGGTACGGACACGACGATCTGGGCCCGGCGCCCCGAGTTGGCCGAACGGATCAACGACGATCACACGAATGCCGACTACCTGCCCGGGATCACCCTGCCCGATCAGCTGTTCGCGACGAGTTCGGTCGCCGAGGCGCTGTCGGGTGCCGATGTGGTGGTGTGTGCCGTGCCGTCCCAGTCGCTGCGTACCAACCTGACGGAATGGCTGCCGTACGTGACCCCGCAGACCACCTATGTCTCGCTCGCCAAAGGGGTGGAGACGAGCACCCTGCTGCGGATGAGTGAGGTGATCTCCGAGGTCTCCGAAGTTCCGTCGGGGCAGGTGGCCGTGCTGTCGGGGCCCAATCTGGCGCGCGAGGTGGCCGAGGGCCAGCCCGCTGCCACCGTCATCGCGTGCACCGACGAACAGCGCGCTCGGGATCTGCAGCACTCGTTCAACACCGGGTACTTCCGCCCGTACACCAACACCGATGTCGTGGGCTGCGAGATCGGTGGGGCGGTGAAGAACGTCATCGCGCTGGCATGCGGGATGGCGAGCGGGGTCGGGTTCGGCCAGAACACGCTGGCCACCATCATCACCCGCGGTCTCGCGGAGACGATTCGCCTCGGCGTCGCCGTCGGCGCACAGATCGAGACGCTCGCCGGACTCGCGGGAATCGGCGATCTGGTCGCCACGTGCTCGTCCCCGCTGTCGCGCAACCGAACATTCGGTGCACGGCTCGGTGAGGGCCTCTCACTCGCAGAAGCGCAGGAGGCCACCCACGGTCAGGTCGCCGAAGGGGTCAAGTCGTGTAGCTCGGTGCGCGCCCTCGCCGACAAGTTCGATGTCGAGATGCCACTGACCGATGCCGTCCATCAGGTGTGTCACGGCGGGCTCTCGGTCGCGGACGCCATCAGCTCCCTGCTCGGCCGGAGCACCAAACCTGAGATCTACGACTGAGTTCCGACCTCAGCCGAAGTCGAGCGGACCACGCGGCAGGGTGCGTTCGATGACCGCCGAGACGTCTGTGATGGGGCCGTTCCCGGCGTTGGCGGGAATCCACATCGCCACGTAGGGGCGATGATCGACACAGACGTAGGCCTGCCCGGAGCCGTCGACGGTGTCGGTGATGAACCACTGCACCGGATTGATCACCTGGAGGTTGCTCGTCGGGGACAGCTCGGAGGGCCGGGATATGCCGCACCGCAAGGTGACCGCGTCCCCGTCGCCGTCTGCCGGCCACCGCACGGTGGTGCCGTCGACCTGCTTGTCGCCGAACCCGTCGAAGGTCTGCGGCAACGCGGCGATCAGTTTCGCACAGTCGGCCGGGGCGGATTCCCCGGTCGTATAGGACTCGATCGGTGTGGTGTCGTCGGGACGCAGTGCGGCGAAGGTGATGAAACCGATGAGAACCATCACCGGGATGGCGACGAGTGTCGCGATCAGGGCGGGACTCAGCCGTGGGCCGGAGCCGTATCGAGTTTCGACGTCATCGGCCGGTGCGCCCTCCACGTGATCGGGTGCACCGTCGGGTTCGCTGTCGTCGGTCACGCCCAACACCATAGTGCGGGCCGCGCTTGCCACCGATCGGAGGTGTCGGGACGGATCGGGCTCAGCGGGGGCTCTGAACCACCGGACAGGTGAGAGTGCGCGTGATGCCATCCACCTTCTGGATCTGCGGCACGACGTCGTCGGTGAGGTGTGAGGCGTCGGCCGCGTCCACACGGACGATGACGTCGTAGGGCCCACTGACCTCCTCGGAGGAGGCGACGCCGGCGATCTCCGCAATCGTCGCCGCGGCAAGTGCGGCTCGTCCGACCTCGGTCTGGATCAGAATGTATGCCTGAACCACGCCCATCCTCTCGTCGACGCGACCCCGACGGGATCACGCTGTTCGACCCGCGACGGCAGCCGAGGTCGTGAGTCGCGAGCGACCGCACGGCGCAGTGACGTACCGGCGAGCCAATACACTGTCGCCATATTGTCGCTGACAACCCCTTCCGAGCGCGACTCAGACCGACCGAGGAACCGAGGAGACGCCGTGACCGTCGGACAGGCCGGGGACCCGGTGGATCGGTCCCGCACCGTCGGGGAGGTCGGTGAACGGCGTCTCATCACCGAACTCACCCGCGCCGCCCTCGCCGGCGCCGACAACCCGCAACAGCACGGCACTGCCGGGCACGACATCGTCATCGGCTCCGGCGACGACGCCGCCGTGATCGACACCGCCGGGCCGACCGTGATCAGCACCGACACCGCCGTGCAGGGACGACATTTCCGTTTCGACTGGTCGGATGCGCGCACGGTCGGTGCCCGCGCGGTGATCCAGAGTGCCGCCGACATCGCCGCCATGGGCGGCCGCACCACCGGCATCGTCGTGTCGATCGCCTGTCCGGCAGAGACCACGGTCGGCACGGTCCTCGATCTCAATGCGGGCATCGTCGAAACGGCCCACCGCATCGGGGCACGGGTCCTCGGCGGCGACCTGGTCGCCGCCGAACAGGTCGTCCTCGGCGTCACGGCCGTGGGCGCCCTCGACGGCGCCGTTCCGATCGTCGTGGGTGGCGCCCGACCGGGGGACGTGCTCGCGGTGACCGGCCAGGCGCTCGGCGCGAGTGCCGCGGGGCTCGCCCTGCTGATCGACGCCGAGACCCGTGGCGACACCGGTCATCTCGAGAAATTCCCGACCCTGCTGTCCGCGCACCGACTGCCGTCGCCCGACCTCACGCAGGGACCGGCGGCGGCTCGGGCCGGCGCGCACGCGATGACCGACATCTCCGACGGCCTCATCGAGGAGCTGATCACCATGGCGTCGGCGGCCGGGGTGGGACTGGACGTGCAGACCGACCGAATCCCCACCGCGGCAGCGGTGCACGGCGCGGCGTCGGCGCTCGGCGTGGACCCGCGGGTCTGGAAGCTGACCGGCGGCGAGGACCACGAACTGCTGGCGGCCTTCGCTCCCGGCACCCTTCCTCCGGGCTGGACCCGCATCGGCGACGTCCGCGCGGGCACCGGGGTGCGGGTGGATGGCCGAGTGGTGAGTGGACTGCACGGCTGGCAGTCGTTCGGGGATTGACGGACGCCTGACGACGCCCGTGCCGCGGGATGTTTAGATTCGGTGCATGGCTATCTATGCACTCGGCGACCGCGAACCCACCATCGGAGACGATGTCTACATCCATCCGGATGCGACGGTGATCGGCGACGTGACCCTCGCCGACGGTGTGTCGGTCTGGCCCGGCGCCGTGCTGCGCGGAGATTCGGGGACCATCACGATCGGTCGCCGGACCAACATCCAGGACGGGACCGTCATCCACTGCACCCCGATCGACGCGACGGTGATCGGCGACGAGTGCGTGGTCGGCCACAACGCGCACATCGAGGGGGCGACCATCGGGGATCATTGTCTGATCGCGTCGGGCTCGGTCGTCCTGAACGGCTCGACGATCGGGACCGGCGCGGTCGTCGGTGCCGGTGCGGTGGTGCCGTTCAAGTTCGCGGTCCCGGAGCGATCGATGGCGCTCGGGGTGCCCGCGAAGATCCGTGCGGGTCATGAGGTCCCGGAGGGCCACGTGGACCTGAACGTGGAGATGTACTTCCAGAACGGCAAGTACTACCGCGACGCACTGAGGAGGATCGGGTGACCTCGGACGCAAGCGCCTCGGCGCCGAAACCGTTGTCGGACTTGATCGATCCGGGTTGGGCGAGGGTCCTGGCGCCGGTCGAGCCGGTCATCGCGTCGATGGGACAGTTCTTGCGCGAGGAGAACGCCGCCGGCCGCGGCTATCTACCCGCCGGCGCCAACGTGTTGCGTGCCTTCACGTCGCCGTTCGATGACGTGCGAGTGCTGATCGTCGGCCAGGATCCGTACCCCACCCCTGGTCATGCGGTCGGATTGAGCTTCTCCGTGGCGCAGGACGTCTCGCCCATCCCGCGATCACTGGCGAACATCTATCGGGAGTACAGCGAGGATCTCGGCTATCCGATGCCGGCGAATGGCGACCTCACGCCCTGGGCGAAATCTGGTGTGCTACTGCTCAATCGGGTGCTCACCGTCTCGCCGGGTGAGCCCGCGTCGCACCGCGGCAAAGGGTGGGAGCAGGTGACCGAGTGCGCCATCAAGGCGCTCGTCGCCCGGGATGCCGAGCCGCTCGTCGCCATCCTGTGGGGCCGGGACGCGGGCAGCCTCAAACAGTGGCTACCCGACGTCCCGGTGATCGAGTCCGCGCATCCCTCGCCGTTGTCGGCGAGCCGAGGATTCTTCGGTTCGCGGCCCTTCAGCCGGGCGAACGAAGCGCTCTCCGAGCTCGGCGCCGATCCGGTCGACTGGCGCCTGCCCGCCTGACGGGCCGTCGACCGGTATCAGGACGCGCGGGCGCCCGGCGTCAGGAGGTGCGGGCGGCTCCGAAATCGGGGGAGCGCTTTTCGACGAAGGCATCGACGCCCTCGATGCCTTCGGGCGACGCCGACAGCGCGGAGATCGACTCGGCCTCGGCGTACAGCTGATCGCCGAGCGATCGCGTGGCGGACTGGGTGAGCAGGGATCGTGCCGCCGCGTTCGCCTCCCACGGTCCGGCGGCGATCTTCTCCGCGGCCGAGCGTGCGGCGGACTCGACCTCGTCGTCGGCGACCACGTCGGACAGCAACCCCCACGAGAGCGCATGGTCGGCATCGATCACCTGGTCCGTCAGGATGATGTGCCGGGCGCGGGCGGATCCGACGACCCGGGGCAGAGTCCAGGTGAGTCCGCCGTCGGGCGACAGACCGATCCCGCGGTATGCGGGCCGCAGACGAGTCATCGGGCCGCCGATCGAGACATCGGCATGCAGGACGAGGCTCATGCCTGCCCCCGCGGCCCAGCCCTTGACGGCGGCGACGACTGGTCGGTTCGCAGCCTGCAGAGCGTTGACAAACGCGTGGAAGTCGTCGGCGAGGCCGCGCAGATAGGTGGGGCGGTGGTCGGCGGAGGCGAATGCGCGGACGTTGCCTCCGGCGCAGAAGTTGGCGCCGGTGCCGACGAGGAGGATCGCGCCGACCTCGCGCTCGCCCCGCGCGACCTCGTGGAGGATGGCAGTTCCCTGGGCGAGGGCGTCGTCGGCGAGAGATGTCCCTGCGGCGGACGTCGAGACGGCGATGGTGAGGACGGATCCGTCCTGGTGGACGAGGGGAGCGGCGGATGTGGAAGCTGGCTGTGCGGTCATGGATCGAGACTCTATCTCCGAACGCAGAAGACCCG
Source organism: Gordonia sp. SID5947 (assembly GCF_009862785.1). NCBI lineage: Bacteria > Bacillati > Actinomycetota > Actinomycetes > Mycobacteriales > Gordoniaceae > Gordonia > Gordonia sp. SID5947. Next base: position 267,630 of record NZ_WWHU01000001.1, read on the forward strand.
ACTCCCAGGGCGAGCGAATGCTCGCTCGGGAGTCGGGTTCAGCGTGAAGATCGGATCGATCGATGGGGCGTCACCGCCCGACGATCAGACGCGTGCGGTCTTGCCGGCCTTCAGGCAGGAGGTGCACACGTTCTTACGCTTGCGGTTCCCCGGCGCGACCTCGACGCGCACCGACTGAATGTTCGGGTTCCACCGGCGGTTCGTGCGCCGGTGCGAGTGCGAAACCGACTTGCCGAAGCCCGGTCCCTTGCCGCAGATATCGCAGACGGCAGCCATCGTCGAACTCCCTTGTGTTGATGAAAGTGGTCGTGTTCTGCCTGCTCGTCCCACGGTCGTCGGCTGGCGTCGACGGGTACTGCAGCAAGGCAACCCTGCAAGAATAGCCGCATCGGCCCGGCCCGGCCAAATCCACTCCACCGAAGACGGTGGCGGCGTCCGACCGCGCCCGGTCGCCCTACGCCGCTGTCGGCGTGCGCGAGTAACCTCGAAGCCATCCAACGGGCGGCCTTCGCCACGCCAACGGTAAGGGGTTTCATGGAGTCGGCGTTCGACGGTGTCACCACCCGGACGATGAATCCGCAGCTCTTGCGGGACTGGGCGCACGCGGCCGTCGACGGCCTGGAGGCGCTGCGGGGCGAGATCAACGACCTGAACGTCTTCCCGATTCCCGACTCGGACACCGGCAGCAACATGCTGTTCACCATGCGCGCCGCGGCAGACGCCGCCGACCGCGTTCCGCAGGACGCGACGATCGCGGCGGTCGCACATGCGATGGCCGATGGCGCGGTGGCGCAGGCACGAGGGAATTCCGGCATCATCCTCTCCCAGATCCTGGTCGGGCTCTCCGACGCTGCCGAGTTGTCGCCAGACGGATCGCAGATGACGTTCAATCACCTGTGGGCGGCAGGCCTTCGCCTCGGCTCCCTCGCCGCGGTCCGGGCGGTCAGCGAGCCCAGGGAGGGGACCGTCCTGACGGTGATCCGGGTCGGCGCCGAGACCGCGGCCGGCTACGTATCCGAGTCGGCGGGCGACCTGGCGCGGGCGGTGGCCGACGAGTGTGCCGACGCGCTGGAGCGGACCCCCGAGCAACTGCCCGAGTTGGCGAGCGCAGGCGTCGTCGACGCAGGCGGACGCGGATTCCTGGCGCTCGCGGACGCAATGGTCGCGGTGCTCACCGGCGTGGCGCAACGCCGCCGGCGATATCGCGGCATCCTCACCGGAGGGGGCGAGCCCGGACATCAGGGCAACGACGCATGTTCCGGTGGCAGCGACATGGACTTCGAGGTCATGTATCTGCTCGACGGTGCGGCGGGCGATCAGATCGGTTCACTGCGCGAGACGCTGAACGAACTCGGCGACGCCGTGGTGATCGTCGGGGACAGCTCGGCGGGGGAGGGCGAGCGCTTCTCGGTCCACGTCCACACGTGTGATCCCGGGAAGGCGGTCGAGGCCGGGGTCACACGGGGTGTGGTGTCGGACATCCGCATCAGCTGTTTCGCCCTCGACGCGATCAGGGCGCAGATGGACACCTCCGAGCCGCTGCCCCGGCACAAGCGGGCCGTGGTGGCCGTGGTCACCGGCGAGGGGTCGGCCGAACTGTTCGGCGAGGCAGGGGCCGCAGTGTTGCGGGCAGACGACGGGCTCACCCCGGAGGCGCTGGTCGAGGCAATCAGGGCGACCGACAGCGCGCACGTGGTGGTGATGGCCAACGGGAAACTCGCATCGCAGGATCTGGTGACCGTGACCGCGGCGACGCGGTCGACCCGGCGATCGGTGGTCTACCTGCCGACATCGTCGATGGTCCAATGCCTTTCGGCGTTGGCGGTCCACGACGAGGCCGAATCGCCGGACGCGGACACCTACGCGATGGCGGAGGCGGCGGCCGCCACGCGCTGGGGATCGCTGGTGCGTGCCCGCACCAAGATGATGACGCTGGCCGGCACCTGCGAGGTCGGTGATGTCCTGGGACTCATCGGGTCCGACGTCCTCGTCATCGCCCCCGATCAGACCGGTGCCGCCACCGCGCTGATCGATCTGATGTTGACCACCGGTGGTGAGATGGTCACGGTGATGGCCGGAGCCGACGTCGACGACGAAGCTCTCGATGCGATCGGCGTACAGATGCGGCGGAGCTATCCGGGTGTCGAACTGGCGCTCTACCGGACCGGACAGTCGGACCAGTTGGTCCAGGTCGGGGTCGAGTAGTGGTCGCGATGTCCGACGCGCTCGACGTGGCGCTGGATCCGAAGACCGCCACCAAGCTGGCGTCCCTGTCGGTGTCGACCGTGGGCGAGTTGCTGCGGTACGCGCCGCGCCGCTACGTCCGCCACGGTCAGCTGTCGAACGACGAACTGCCCGAGAACGACGAGTGGGTGACCATCGTCGGCCGGATCACCGGCTCGCGGATGATCCAGATGCGCAAGCGCCATGGACAGTTCCTCAAGGTCGCGGTGACCGACGGCAACCACGCCTACGAGGCGAACTTCTTCAACGCCAGGTTCATCGCGCACCAGCTCAAGTCCGGTGCGCGAGTGATGATGGCAGGCAAGGTGAAGACGTTTCAGGGCAAGGTCCAACTGTCGCACCCGGAGTGGGCCGTCCTGCCCGACGGCGATCCTGAGGTCGACCGCGTGGTGGGCTCGGCGATGCTATCCGAGATGTACGCCGTCGAGGCCGAGATCACCGGAGGCGAGGTGGACCCGGCGACCTTCGATCGCCCCATCGTGCCGATCTACCCGGCCACCAAGGAGATTCAGACCTGGGACATCTGGGGCGCGATCCGCCGGATTCTGGCGGCGATGGAGGACGGCGGCGACGTCGAGGACGCGCTCACCCCGGAGCAGCGCGCCGGCCGTGAGTTGATCGGCACCGACGATGCCCTGCGCCGGATTCACCTGCCCGACACCGAGGACGACATCGATGCGGCGCGTGCGCGTCTGAAGTTCGACGAGGCGCTGGCGATCCAGACCGTGCTCGCGCAACGGCGGATCGCCGGCCGGGCCGAGAGTGCACCGCCATGTCCACACGTGGTCGGTGGGCTCGAGGACCGGCTGCTCGAACGCCTGCCGTTCACGCTGACCGAAGGCCAGCGCACCGTGGTGGCCGAGATCGCCGACGAACTCGGGCACGAGGTGCCGATGAGTCGGCTGCTGCAGGGCGAGGTCGGTTCGGGTAAGACACTCGTCTCGCTGCTGGCCATGCTGCGCGTGGTCGACAACGGCCACCAGTGCGCGATCCTGGCCCCCACCGAGGTGCTTGCGGCCCAGCATCATCGGACCATCCGGACGATGCTCGGTGACCTCGCCGAGGCGGGTCAGCTCACCGCGGCCGAGGGAGCCACCACGATCGCGTTGCTCACCGGATCGATGAAGACCGCGGGCAAGCGACAGACCCTGCTGGACGTGGTGACCGGTACCGCGGGTATCGTCATCGGAACCCATGCGCTGCTGGAAGAGAACGTCACCTTCTTCGACCTCGGGATGGTGGTGGTCGACGAGCAGCACCGGTTCGGGGTCGAGCAACGAGACGTATTGCGCGCCAAGGGAAAAGATGGGCTTATGCCGCATTTCCTGGTGATGACGGCGACCCCCATCCCGCGGACCGTGGCGATGACCGTGTTCGGCGACCTGGAGACCTCGACGCTCACCGAACTGCCTCGGGGGCGGCAACCGATCAGCACGTCGGTGGTCCCGATGGGCAACGAGGCCTGGGTCGACCGTGCGTGGGCCCGCGCCGCCGAGGAGATCGCCGCAGGCCGGCAGGTCTACGTGGTCTGCTCGCGCATCGGCGACGACCCCGACGACAAGAAGTCACGACGGTCCGGTGATGACGAGGGACAGGCACCCAAGAGCACCTCGGTGGTCGACCAGTACGCGGAGTTGCTGGCCGGTCCGCTCGGGTCCCATCGGATCGAGATGCTCCACGGGCGCCTGCCCGCGGACGAGAAGAACGCGGTGATGGACGCCTTCGGTCGCGGCGAGATCGACCTGGTGGTGTCGACCACGGTCATCGAGGTGGGCGTGGACGTCCCGAACGCCACCATGATGGTCATCGTCGATGCCGAACGGTTCGGTGTCAGTCAGCTCCATCAGTTGCGTGGTCGCGTGGGCCGTGGCGGCCATGCCGGTCTGTGCCTGTTGATGACATCTGCTCCGCAGGTGTCACAGGCCATGCAGCGATTGCGTGCGGTCGAGGCGTCCACCGACGGATTCGACCTCGCGCGTGTCGATCTCGAGCAACGCCGGGAGGGCGATGTACTGGGGTCGTTGCAGTCCGGTGGTACGTCGTCACTGCGGTTTCTGTCGTTGCTCGCCGACAGCGAAGTCATTGCCGACGCACGTGACCTGGCCGACGAGATCGTCGGAAAGGATCTGCCGCTGGCCGACCACCGTCCGCTGGCCGACCTTGTCGACGCGATCCTCGTGCCGAACAAGGTCAAGTACCTGGACAAGTCCTAGGGCCGATCGACGGACGGGTGGAACGCAGCGCCGGCTCACGACGTCCAATCACCATGACGTTCACGGCCGGGTGGCCGCTGCGCTGGTGGCTGATTCTCTGCGGATGTGTCCTGAGTGCGTTGATCGTCGCGGTGGGGATCCTCGCACCGGCTGATCGGCCGACGTCGGATCCCGCTTTCGGAGAGCACGCCCGGCACCTGCTGAGCGCAATGGCCGGTGTTCCGACGTTCGCGCAACGTCCTTCCCGCGATGACTATCAGCGCGAGGCGTTCGGGTCCGCGTGGAGTGACGCGAACGCGGCGGCCGGCGGATTCAACGGATGCGATACCCGCAACGACGTCCTCGCTCGCGACCTCACCGACACCCGCCGGGCAGCAGTGTCGTCCTGTCCGCGCGCTGTCGTCGCCGGCGAGTTCCGCAGTCCCTACACGGGTGAGTTCATCGTGTTCCGGCGGGACCGCCGCGCGGGCGCCGTCCAGATCGACCACATCGTGCCGCTCGCGTACGCATGGGACATGGGCGCCTGGTCGTGGTCGCCGACGACCCGGCTGAATCTGGCGAACGACCCGGCGAACCTCGTGGCCGTCGACGGGGCGTCGAATCAGACCAAATCCGACCAGGAACCCGGCCGCTGGATGCCGCCGAACAGAGGATTCCACTGCCAGTACGCAATCCAGTTCGTGACCGTGGTGATCACCTATCACCTGGTGCTCGACGCGTCGTCGGCGACGACGCTGCGAGGAGCCCTTCGGCAGTGCTGAGTGCACCGCGCTGTGGGTGTCCCGGCACACCGCGTTAGTCTGGTGAGCGACACAATTCCGCACGTGAAGTCGAGGAATCCATGAGTGCACCCACCGCCGTACCGGGCGTGGCGACGGCCGACATCGAGCAGGTCGTCAGGGGGCTGGCCAAGGCTGCCAAGGTCGCGTCGCGGGCGCTGGCCGGTCTGACCACCGCGGCGAAGAACGAGATCCTGCTCGCCGCGGCAGAGGCGATCGACGGCGGCAGCGAGGCCATCCTGGCTGCCAACGCCGCTGATGTGGCCCGGGCCGAGAACAACGGCACCGAGGCCAATCTGATCGATCGCCTGCGCCTCTCCCCGGAGCGCATCGCCGGCATCTCCGACGGCCTCCGACAGGTGGCCGTGTTGCCGGACCCGATCGGTGGCATCGTCTCGGGCAAGACGCTCCCGAACGGCCTCGAACTCCGACAGGTCCGTGTGCCACTCGGCGTGGTCGGCATGGTCTACGAGGCGCGACCGAACGTCACCGTCGACGCCTTCGGGATCGCGTTCAAATCGGGCAACGCCGTACTCCTGCGTGGGTCGTCGTCGGCTGCCGACTCCAATGCCGAACTCGTGCGCATCCTGCGGGAGGTGCTGCGCGGCAAGGGCGTCAGTGCCGATTCGGTCGCCTTGCTACCGAGTGAGGATCGCTCCAGCGTCACCGCATTGATTCGCGCGCGAGGCCTGGTCGACGTGGTGATCCCGCGTGGCGGGGCCGGACTGATCGACGCCGTCGTCGCCAACGCCACGGTTCCGACGATCGAGACCGGCACCGGCAACTGTCACGTCTACGTCCACGCGCTCGCCGACGTCGACGTCGCGACCCGGATCATCCTGAACTCCAAGACGCGACGTCCCAGTGTGTGCAACACCGCGGAGACCGTTCTCATCGACAAGGCCGTCGCCACCGACGCGCTACCCAAGATCCGTCAGGCCCTCCAGGCGCAGGGTGTGATCATCCACGGTGACGAGCCGGGGATGGAGCCGGCAACCGAGACCGATTGGTCCGAGGAGTACCTGTCGATGGACATCGCGATGAAGATCGTCGACGGTCTCGACGCCGCGGTCGCTCACATCGACACCTACGGCACCGGCCACACCGAAGCGATCGTCACCACCGACCTCGCGGCCGCGCGCGAGTTCACCTCCCGAATCGATGCGGCCGCGGTGATGGTGAACGCCTCCACCGCCTTCACCGACGGGGAACAGTTCGGCTTCGGCGCCGAGATAGGGATCTCGACCCAGAAATTGCACGCTCGTGGGCCGATGGGTCTGCCCGAGCTCACCTCGACCAAGTGGATCGTCTGGGGCGACGGCCACATCCGGCCGGCGTGATGAGCGACGCGACCACCGCCGCCGGCGGTGGCCCGGCAACGGTGCCCTCGTTCGGTGATGTCGCCGATGTGGTCTCGCGGCTGCGTTCCACCGGCTACCTCGCCGACGACGCCACCGCCACGTCCACCTACCTCGCCGACCGTCTGGGCAAGCCGCTGCTCGTCGAAGGTCCGGCGGGGGTCGGTAAAACCGAACTGGCACGGGCGATCTCGCAGGCGACGAACGCGGAGTTCATTCGACTTCAGTGCTATGAGGGCATCGACGAGGCACGTGCGCTGTACGAGTGGAACCACGCCAAGCAGATCCTGCACATCCAGGCGACCGGTAGCCGGGAATGGGACGAGGCGAAGGCCGACATCTTCTCCGACGAGTTCCTGCTGCCTCGGCCGCTGCTGAAGGCGATCTCGCGCTCGGAGCCGACGGTGTTGCTGATCGACGAGGTCGACAAGGCCGACGTCGACATGGAGGGTCTGCTGCTCGAGGTGCTGAGCGACTTCGCGGTCACGATCCCCGAGATGGGTACGGTCGCCGCCACGCGGAGGCCGGTGGTCATACTGACATCGAACGCGACTCGTGATCTGTCGGAGGCGCTGAAGCGTCGGTGCCTCTACCTCTACATCGATTTCCCGGATGCCGCGCGCGAGCGGGAGATCCTGGCCTCGCGTGTGCCGGGTCTGTCGGATGCGCTGGCCGCCGAGCTGGTGCGTGTCGTCGGTGTGTTGCGCACGCTCGACATCCGCAAGAAGCCGTCGGTGGCCGAGACCATCGACTGGGCCAACACCTTGCTCGCGCTCGGTGCCGGCGAGTCGAGCGGTTCCGCCGGCGGCGGCAAACTCGACGACGGCCTCATCGCCCGCACCCTGGGAGTGGTACTGAAGCACCGACCGGATCTGAAGACGGCTCTCAAAGAACTAAAGCTGGGCTGATGCCGTCCGAGGGGTCCCGTTCGCCGGGGGACGTGGCCGCCGACCAGGTCCCGATGATCACGCATCTCACCGGGTTCGTCGACGAGTTGCGGGCCCGGGGGATGGTCGTGGGTCCCTCCTCGCTCATCGATGCCGCACAGGCGATGGAGGTGCTCGACCTCCTCGACCGGCGCAGCCTTCGCGAAGGGCTGGCCACCACGCTGATCAGCGACCAGATGCACCGCCGGGTCTTCGACACGGTGTTCGACCTCTGGTTTCCCCTCGGTACCGGAGCCCGGACCGCGGTGACCGACCTGCCTCGCACCGACGACGGCGAGATCGACGTCGAGGCGTTGCGCGAGACGATCGCCGAGATGCTCGCCGACGACGCGGCGGATGCCCAGGGGCGCCTCGATCAGATGATCGCGCTCATCGTCGATCAGCTCGGCCGATACGAGTCGACCCGTGGTGAGGCGTTCTCGGCCTACCAGGCGTTGTCGTCGGTCAACCCGCAGACGTTGATCGCCCGGATCGCGGCCGCGATGGCGGGTGGCGACGACGGGTCCGGCGGCGACCGACCCGGCACGGAGCCGCTCTATCGACGCGCTGCCCGTGCCCGGGCCGGAGAGCTTCGTGCCGCCATCGAAGCCGAGACGCAACGTCGGATGGCGGGCCGCAACGGACGTGATCGGGTCGCCGAGTACGCCGTCCCCCGCTCCCCGAGAACATCAACTTCCTCAGCGCGGGGGCGAAGGATCTCGCCGAGATCCGACGGACCATCGAGCCACTGGCACGTCTGCTCGCGGCGAAGCTCGAGATCAGGCGTCGCCGGTCTCACCGCGGTTCCGTCGATGTCCGCAAGACGCTGCGGGCCTCGATGTCCACCGGGGGCGTGCCGATCGAACTCAGTCATCGCAAGCCGCGGCCCGGCCGGCCCGAACTCGTCGTCATCTGTGACGTCTCGGGCTCGGTCGCCGGCTTCTCGCAGTTCACCCTCCGTCTGGTTTACGCACTGCGCCAACAATTCTCGAAGGTTCGAGTGTTCGCCTTCGTGGACACGGTCGACGAGGTGACAGATTTCTTCGACCGCGGAGCCGACGACGAGGACTTCGGTGCGAGCATGCATCGGATGATCACGACCGCACGGATCAGCACGCGGGACGGCCATTCCGACTACGGCAACATGTTGCGGGGATTCGTCGAGGAGTACGGTGAGTCGCTCACCCATCGCGGGGCGTTGCTGATCCTCGGCGACGGCCGGACCAACTACCACGACCCGCATCTCGCGGCACTGCGCGAACTCACCGAACGCGCCCGGCACGCCTACTGGCTCAACCCCGAGGCGAAGCGCAATTGGGGTACTGGGGACTCGGCGGCGATCGAATACGCGGAGATCATCGAGATGTTCGAATGCCGCAACGCGACACAGCTCGGTCGCGCGATCGCCGATCTGCTCCCGGTGTGATCCCACCCGGGCGGGGCGGCCGCTCGGCGCCCACCGCGTAAACTCACACCTCATGGCCACCGACCGCCCGTTGCAACAGCAGCCGCGTGCACGCCGTATCGGCATCATGGGTGGCACATTCGACCCGATCCACAACGGCCACCTCGTGGCCGCCAGCGAGGTGGCACACCGGTTCTCCCTCGACGAGGTCATCTTTGTGCCGACCGGCCGACCATGGCAGAAACTCGCCGACGACGCCACGGTGGCAAGTGCCGAGCAGACGCGCGCGGTGAGTCCCGCCGAAGACCGATACCTGATGACCGTCATCGCCACCGCGTCGAATCCGCGGTTCACGGTGAGCCGTGTCGACATCGAACGCGAGGGCGACACGTACACCGTGGACACACTGCGCGATCTGCGGGCCATGCATCCCGAAGCCGAGCTCTACTTCATCACCGGAGCCGACGCACTGGAGTCAATTCTGTCGTGGCAGGACTGGGAGGAACTGTTCGAACTCGCCAACTTCATCGGCGTGAGTCGGCCCGGTTACGAACTCCACGCCAAGCACCTGGCGCAGCACCTCGAGGCCCTGCCGCCGGACACCCTGCAGATGCTCGAGATCCCGGCGCTCGCGATCTCGTCCACCGAGTGCCGTGCCCGCGCCGCACGCGGGCGCCCGGTCTGGTATCTGGTTCCCGACGGAGTGGTCCAGTACATCGCCAAACGCAAGCTGTACCGTTCACCGAGGGCATCCTCGCCGGGCGTTTCCGCTCCCTGATCGATCTGGCGCGACCGATCCGGTTGCGACCGCCCTGAAACATCCGATGGAAGGACACCCGTGACTGCCACCGCCGAAGCGCTGGAGATGGCCAAGGTCGCCGCATTCGCCGCCGCCGACAAACTCGCGCATGACGTCACCGTCATCGACGTCTCCGAACAACTCGTCATCACCGACATCTTCGTGATCGCCTCCGCCGACAACGAGCGGCAGGTGACTTCGATCGTCGACGAGGTCGAGGACAAACTCCGCGACGCGGGCTACAAGCCCGTGCGCCGAGAGGGCACCAGGGAGGGCCGCTGGGCCCTGATCGACTACGCCGACATCGTGGTGCACATCCAACACAGCGACGAGCGGCAGTTCTACGCTCTCGAACGGTTGTGGCAGGACTGCCCGATCATCGAGGTGGACGGCCTGGGATGAGTGGGGGACCGGATTCGCACGACACCGCCGTCGAGCGCCTGACCCCGGTGGTGCGGCGTCTCATCCTGTTGCGGCACGGCCAGACCGAGTACAACGCGACCAGCCGCATGCAGGGGCAGCTCGACACCGAGCTCTCGGCGCTCGGGGTCCGGCAGGCCGCGGCGGCGGCCGAAGTACTCGCCAAGCGGGCGCCGATGCTCATCAGGTCGTCGGATCTCACCCGCGCCAGGGACACCGCCGAGGCTCTCGCGCGCACCACCGGTCTGTCCGTGGACACCGATGAGCGCCTGCGTGAGACCCACCTCGGCGATTGGCAGGGGATGACCCACCACGAGGTCGACGACGTCATGCCGGGTGCGCGACGGATCTGGCGCGACGACGCGAGCTGGAGTCCGCCGAACGGTGAGAGCCGGATCGACGTCGCCCGCCGTGCGTTGCCGCTCGTGGAGGAGCTGGTCGCCGATCTCGACGGGTGGGGAACGGGCGACGACCCCGAGGCCCCGGTCGTGCTCGTCGCACATGGCGGTGTCATCGCCGCGCTGACCGCGGCCCTGCTCGATCTCCCGGAGACGTCGTGGCCGGTCTTCGGTGGGCTGTCCAACACGAGTTGGGTGCAGCTGTCGGGACATGGTGTCCCGGGCAGCGCGCCGCGGTGGCGGCTCGACGTCTGGAACGCGTCGGCCGAGAGCGCCGACGCAGCGGTCCAATGACTGTGCTGGTCCTCTCCGACTCGCTGGCGTACTACGGCCCGACGGGCGGACTGGCCGCCGACGATCCGCGGATCTGGCCGAATCTCGTGGGTGAACGATGCGGTCGCGAGGTACGGCTCTTCGGACGGATCGGGTGGACCAGTCGTGATGTGTGGTGGGCGCTGACACAGGACCCCAACATCTGGGCTGCGGTGCCGCGCGCCGCCGTCGTCGTCCTGGCGTTCGGCGGGATGGACAGTCTTCCTTCGCCGCTGCCGACCGCGGTGCGGGAACAGATCCGCTACGTCCGGCCGAACCGCTTACGACAGCTCGTCCGGGACGGATATCAATGGCTCCAGCCGCGGCTGTCGACGGTCGGCTGGCCGGTGGCACTGCCACCCACCGTGACGGTCGAATATCTGGAGAAGATCCGCGCCGCGCTGCAACAACTCCGACCCGATCTGCCGATCGTGGTGTGTCTGCCGCCCACGCATCGGAGCCCCTACTACGGCTACGTGCACAGTGGCCGGATTCCGACGACGGCCGCGATGGCGGAGTGGGCGGCCATGCACGATCTGCCGACGGCGGACTTCTATCCGGTCACCCGAGACGGGTTCTTTCCGGTCGGGCCGGGCGCGGGCGACGACATGAATCCGGACGGGATCCACTGGGGCTTCGACTGCCACCGGGGCATCGCCGACGTCGTGGTGCCCGTGGTCGACGACGTCCTCGACCGGCACGCGGCCGGTCAGGAGGCGACCGGCTAACGTAGACGCGTGCCAGTCGTCGTCGTCACCGATTCCTCGTCGCGGTTGCCGCACGCCGTCGCAGATCACTACGGCATCCGGCAGGTCCCACTCCACCTCGAGCTCGACGGCACCGACTACCTCGAGGGCGTCGACGACATTCCCGACGACCTCATCTCCACACCCGGGGTGACGACCTCCGGTGCCAATCCGCACGACCTCACCGTTGCCTACGAGGAGGCACTCGCCGCGAGCGACGGCGACGGGGTCGTCGCGGTCCACATGTCACGCAGGTTGTCGGGCACGTGGGGTGCCGGTCGGTTGGCCGCCGAGAAGTTTCCCGGGCAGGTGCGGGTCGTCGATGCCAGGTCGGTGGGACTCGCCGTCGGCTTCACCGCGATCGGTGCCGCTCAGGCCGCGGCGTCGGGAGCCGACCGGGACCGCGTATACGAGTCGGCGATCCGCCAGGCGGCGACCGTCGACTCGATGATCTGCGTCCATCAACTCGACAACCTGCGCCAGAGCGGCCGGATCAGTGCGGCCAGCAAAATGTTGGGATCGGCGCTGTCGATCAAACCGATCCTGCACATGGTCGACGGCGTCCTCACGCTCAAAGAGCGTCACCGCACGTTCTCCAAGGCGCTCACCAAGATGGTCGACGCGGCCGTGGAGTCGGCAGACGGCCGGCCGGTGATCCTCGGCGTCCAGCACAGCGCGGCGCCCGAACTCGCGCGTGAGCTCGCCGACCAACTGACCGAGCGGCTGCGGGTGGTGACGTCGGAACTGATCGTCGATCTCGGTCCGGTACTCGGATGCCACGTGGGTCCGGGGGCCATCGGAGTGGCGATCGCCACCGGCCTCGATCCGCTCGAGGACTGAGAAGCCCCACCGCCGCAGGGCATTCACAATCCTGGATCCATCCACAGATCGGGACCGGTGTCGCGCAGGCGCGCGTTTTCTGGGGTGATGATTCCTAGGCTCGTCGGTCATGAGCACCTCTGCGCGACGCCCGTCCTCCGATGTGCCGCCCGCCGAACACCGGGGTGGGCGGCGCACCCCGCTCGACCGGCTTTCCCGACCTCCCGTGGAGCCGGCCGGGCAGTCGTCCGCCGATGGTCGGGATCCCGGCACCTCCGACGTCTGGGGCTCGGCTCCCGACCCTGAGCCCGGACCGGCCCCGGTGGGCGCCCGGGTCGACGACCCCGTCGACACTTCTGACGACATCGGTGCCGTCGACAGTCCGTGGGGAGTCGCTGCGGTGCCAACGTGGCTGGATCCCGTTGCGCCGGAGCAGCGCCCGCGGGCTCGGATGACCGTCGGGGACGGGTTCGGCGACCTCGAGCCGGACGACCTGGAGGACACCCGCCCACCTCGACGGTTCGCCGTCGCTCCACCCGCCGCGATCGCGCTGATCCTGGTCGGGGTCGTCGTGTGTGCGGTGGCCGGGATCTCGTTGCTCCGAGGGGGATCCGACGACGCCATGACACCTGTGGCCTTCCCGGCGGATGCCGGGCCGACCAGCTCGGCGGTGACGCGTCCCGAACCTCCTGTACCGCAGGCCGACACGGAGGTGGTGGTCAGCGTCGTCGGCCTGGTGCACCGGCCCGGACTGGTCCGGTTGCACGGACAGGCGCGTGTCGCTGATGCGATCAATCGGGCGGGCGGCCCACGTAAAGGGGCAGACCTGTTGTCGCTCAACCTGGCTCAGCGACTGGCCGACGGCGATCAGGTCCTGGTCGGCTACACCGCCGGCGGTGGACGGATGGCGATGCGCAGTGCCGTGGTCGGTCCGTCGGCTGCCGCCGGCGCGTCCGGGCCGGCTACCTCGGGGAGTGGTGGTGGCCCGGCATCGCCGACATCGGCGGGACACTCGACGGGAAAGATCGACCTGAACACGGCGACGGAGTCACAGCTGGACGAGTTGCCCGGGGTGGGACCGGTGACGGCCAAGGCGATCATCGGATGGCGCGAGACGCACGGGCGGTTCACCTCGGTCGAACAGCTCGGCGAAGTGGACGGGATCGGGCCTGCCCGCCTCGCCAAGCTGCGCGATCTGGTCACCGTGTGACACCCAGGTCGGCGGCCGGCGCGATACTTCCTCCCGGGGACTACCGATTGGTGGTCCCCGCGGTGGTGGTCTGGACGGTCAGCCTCGTCGGCTTGTTCGGTTCGTCCACCGCGCTGTGGGTGATCGTGATCGCCGGCGTGGTCGGCAGCGCGACGTGTGGGGCAGCCGGACGGCTCGGGAGGGCCAGTTGGGCGGTGACGTCGTTCGTGGTGGTGATCTGCGGTCTCGCCGCGGCGACGGCGGTGGCCCTCGCGATCCGTCTCGACGCCCGTGCTGATCATCCGTTGACGCACATCGATGGGAAGACCCGGGTCAGTCTGATCATCCGTGACGACCCGGTGGTGCTTGATCCCGGAGAGCGGGTGCGGGTCCGCGTCGACGTTGTCGCGGTGGCCGGACGCGAATGCCGACACGTGCCTGCCGAACTGTCCGGTCCGGCCGCCGCTTGGGTGGAACTCGTTCCGGGTCAGCGAGTCTCGGCCTTGGTTCGAGTCGGGGCGCCGCGCGGTCACGACCTCATGGTGGCGCGCCTGTCGGCGGTGTCCGAGCCGAGGCTTCTCGGACGGCCGCCGCCGCACCAACGTCTCGCCGGAGAGGTCCGGCAACGGCTGAGGGTGGTGTCTGCGCGGGCACTCGGGCCGGATGCGTCCGGGTTGCTGCCGGGGCTGGTCCTCGGTGACACGAGCATGCTCGACCCTCAGGTGCGTGACGATTTTCGTGCGGCCGGTCTGACCCACCTTCTTGCGGTGTCCGGCAGCAACTTCGCGATCGTCTGTGGGGCGGCTGTTCTCGGGATTCGTTCGCTGGGTGCTTCACCGTGGACGACGGCGGTGGTGGGGGTGGTGGTCCTGGTGGGTTTCGTGATCTTGGTTCGTCCGTCGCCGAGCGTGCTGCGGGCCGCGATGATGGGCATGGTCGGCCTGCTGGCCTTGGTCGGTTCACGGCGAGCGCAGGCGATGCCGGCGCTGGGTGCGGCCACGCTCGTCGGAGTGCTGTGGTGGCCGGAGTTGGCCGTTGCGCCGGGTTTCGTGTTGTCGGTGGTGGCAACTGCGGGCTTGGCGCTGTGGTCCGGCGGGATGCGAGATTGGTTGCGCGCTCGGCATGTTCCGGCGCTGCTGGCCGAGCTGGTGGCGATGGCCGTGGCCGCGCAACTGGCCGCGGCGCCGGTCGTCGCGGTGCTGAGTGGTCGATTCAGCGTCGTCGGGCTGCTGGCCAACATCCTGGTCGTCCCCGTGGTCGGTCTCGTCGGTGTGGTCGGGACGGCGGCGGCCGTCGGTGGTGCAGTGGGTGGCCCGGATGGCGTGTGCGCAGGCTGTGCCGAGCTGGTCATCCGAGCTCTGGGACCCGAACTGTGGTGGATGCTGACGTGCGCGCGGATTCTCGGCAGTGTGAGATGGGCCGCGGTCCCGGTCCCTCCCGGGGTGTTGGGCGGGATCGTGGTGGCGGTGGCGGCTGCGCTGATCGTGTTCGCGCTACATATGGCTGCGCGGCTTGCGATGCGGCGTCGCGATGGGGGTGTGCGGACGCGTGGTCCTGGGCGCGATGTCGGGCGGGTCTGGCACGATGGTCGCCGTGACTGAACGCCTGCACCTGCTGCTCGGGGACGACGACTTCTTGACCGGCCGCGTGATCACGGCGGTGGTCGCCGAGCAGTCCGCTGCCACCGGTGCCGACATCCCGGTCACGCGGGTCCGGGCGGGTGACGTCACCGAGCACGAGTTGGCCGAGCTGCTCAGTCCGTCGTTGTTCGCTGAGGACCGCATCGTGGTGGTCGAGTCGGCAGCCGACGCCGGCAAGGAACCTGCGGCACTCATCGGCGAGGCGGCCGAGCAACTGCCCGAGGGCATCACGTTGATGGTCGTCCACACCGGTGGCGGACGCGCCAAAGCGATGGTGCCCGCATTGAAGAAGGCGGGCGCGGTCGAGCACGACTGCGCCGGTCCCAAATGGCCCTCGGAGCGGATCGATTTTGTCCGCAACGAGTTCCGGTCACTCGGGGCCAAGGTGAGCAACGACGTCGTCGAACAGGTCGTCGAGGGCGTCGGATCGGAACTGCGCGAACTCGCCGCCGCCTGTGACCAGCTGGTCGCCGACACCGATGGCAAGGTCACCGTGGACTCGGTACGGCTCTACTATCAGGGCCGCCCGGAGATCACCGGTTTCGAGGTCGCCGACAAGGCGGTCACCGGAGATCGGGCGGGAGCATTGGAGTCGCTGGCGTGGGCCGAGCATCACGGCGTGCCACGGGTCCTGTTGGCCGATGCCCTGGCGGAGGCGGTCCATGCCATCGCGCGCGTGCGCGGCATCGGCTCGATGGATCAATACGCCGCTGCCTCGGAACTGGGCATGCCGCCGCGGCGGGTGAAGAAGGTGCAGGCGCAGGCGCGGGCATGGGACTCGACCTCGATCGCGTCGGCGATCGTCGTGGTCGCCCAGCTGAACGGAGATGTCAAGGGACAGGCCGCGGACGCGGACTTCAGTCTCGAGCACGCGGTGGCCGCGGTCGCGGATCTACGTCCCACTCGCGAACGCGGCCGACGGTGACAGAACGCGGCTCACCCCGGTGACTGCGTGGATGTCACCGGGGTGAGCCGTGAAAGAAAGATCAGGCTACAGCTGCTGGGTCAGGTCAGAGCTTGTTGACTGCCAGCGCCATCGCCGACTTCTTGTTGGCGGCCTGATTGGCGTGGATGACGCCCTTCGAGGCGGCCTTGTCGAGCTTCTTGCCCGCATCGGCGGCGAGCTCGGCGGCCTTGTTCTTGTCGCCGGCGTCGGCAGCCGCGCGGAACTGACGGATCGCGGTCCGCAGCGACGAGCGCACGGCCTGATTGCGCTGACGGCTCGCCTCGTTGGTGCGGATGCGCTTGACCTGCGACTTGATGTTTGCCACGCGTGTATACCTCTTTGGTTCGGGTTGGTACTCGTTGTTCTGTTTCGGCGGCGAGCGGGTCGCGCCTGAGCAGTTCGGACAAGTCCGGATCGGGATGATCCTGCCGACACTGCGACAGCGCTCTACGTTACCAGCAGGGCTCGACACCGCCCAAATCGTGCCCGGCGGCGATAGCCGCCACCGCATCGTCACATGATGTGCCCGATCCCCACCAACTAGGCTTCAACCCATCATGTCTGTTGTCTACGTGCATATCGGCCTGCCCAAAACCGGGACCACGCATCTACAGGATCGGCTATGGCGCAACCGTGACCTCGCCATGCGTTCATCCGGCCTCCTGTATCCGGGTGACGTGATCTCCGACCACTTCCATGCTGCGGTCCACCTGCAGCCCGAGCGCTATCTCGACTGGGTCGATCCGAACTTCGCACGCAAGTGGCCGACGCTGCTCGCGCAGATCAAGGCCTGGCCGCAGACCTCACTGCTCTCGCACGAACTCTATGCAACGGCGACGCCGGAACACATCGCAAAACTCATGGACGACCTCTCCTTCGCCGACGAGGTCCATGTGATCGCCACGGTGCGTGACCTGGCGCGACAGTTGCCGTCGGTGTGGCAGGAGAACGTGAAGAACCAGCATCCGGCGACCTTCGACGACTTCCTCACCTCGGTACACCAGCACGGTCCGGCCCTGCCGGGCTTCGTCCCGCCCGCCGACGCGGGCGTCGAAGAGCCGTTCTGGGAGTTTCAGGACTACACGCGGATCCTGGCCGACTGGGCGCAGGCGGTGGGAACCGACCGCGTCCACGTGGTCACCGTGCCCACTCGACGCGACACGCCCGGCGACTCGCTCTGGGAGAGATTTCTGCGAGTGCTCGACGTCGACCCCGGGGCACTGACGATCCCGGTGCCGAATCTGAATTCCTCACTCGACGCATCTCAGGCCGACCTCGTCCGGCAACTCAATCATCGACTGCAGCCTTCCGACGTGGAGTGGCGCCGATATGAGCGGGTGGTCAAGGGGGAGGTGATCGGGCAGATCCTCTTCAAGTCCCGATCCGGGGCCCCGCTTGCGCTCGCCGCGGATCAGCGCGGGTGGGTGGCTCAGACCGCGGGGGAGATGAACGATGCGCTCCGGGAAGCCGGTTATCGGGTCTCCGGTGATCTCGCCGACCTGGCGGTCAGTCCCGAGTCGACCGGCGACGCGTCCGCTCCGGACGCCCAGCAGATACTCGACGTCGCCCTCGACACCATGGCCGAGATGATCAAGAGAGCGCCGCTGCCACCGGTCGGCCCGAGATGGCAGACCCGGGCGATGAACGTCGTCCGTCGGATCCGGCGGCGTGCACTGGGAGTTCGTCGCTCGCTCTGACGCGCAGGTGTCGAACCATCATGCCGAATCCGGGTTTTTGTAGCACCATGGCAAGTTATGAGTCCCGCGTCGACGACCTCAACGTCCACCAAGCGAGCGGCCGCCAAGGCGGCCTCCGGTAAGTCGAACGCGACCGGGACTACCAAGGGGCCAAGTCCGGTGCCCGCAGTGGTGACGGCAAACGTGCGACCGGCGGCAAGAGCAGGCCGCGCGAATCGGCGCCGGCCGCCAAGCGCGCCAAGGCCGTTGTCCGGGAACCGAAAGCGATCGACGACACGATCTTCACCGGATACTCGAAAGGTCCGTACGGCAAGGCCTTTGACGAGATGTTCGACGCCGATGGCGAAGTTCGTGGGCCGTATCGGGGCATCTACAAGGCGATGGCCGAGTACGACCGCGCCGACCTCGACGTGCGCGTGGACGCGCTCGGTCGGGCCTTCATCGACCAGGGCGTCACGTTCTCACTGTCGGGAAAAGAGCGGCCGTTCCCGCTCGACGTTGTGCCGCGGGTCATTTCGGCGGCGGAGTGGAGCAAGCTCGAAGCCGGGATCACCCAGCGCGTGCAAGCCCTCGAGCTCTTTCTCGACGACATCTACGGCGAGCAGGAGATCCTTCGGGACGGGGTGCTGCCCAAGCGCCTCGTCCACTCGTGTGAACACTTCCATCGGCAGGCCGCGAACATCCGTCCTCCCAACGGAGTTCGTATCCACGTGGCGGGTATCGACCTGATCCGAGACGAGAACGGCGACTTCCGGGTCCTCGAGGACAATCTCCGTTCCCCGTCCGGCGTGTCGTACGTCATGGAGAACCGCCGCACCATGGCGCGCGTGTTCCCGGACCTCTTCTCGTCACATCGCGTCCGCGCGGTGGCCGATTACCCGAGTCACCTCCTGCGGGCTCTGCGCGCGTCGGCTGCCTTCAACGAGGCCGATCCCAACATCGTGGTGCTCACCCCGGGCGTCGCGAACTCCGCCTACTTCGAGCACTCGCTCCTGGCGCGACTGATGGGGGTGGAACTCGTCGAGGGGCGAGATCTCTTCTGCCGCGACAACGTGGTCTACATGCGCACCACCGAGGGCGAGCAGCGCGTCGACGTCATCTACCGTCGCATCGACGACGACTTTCTCGATCCGATGCAGTTCCGTCCGGATTCGATGCTCGGTGTCGCGGGACTCCTGAACGCCGCGCGCGCCGGCAATGTGGTGATCTCGAGCGCGGTCGGCAACGGGGTGGGCGACGACAAGCTGATCTACACCTACGTTCCCGAGATCATCGAGTACTACCTCGGTGAGAAGCCCTCCCTGATGAACGTCGACACCTTGCGGTGCTGGCTCGCCGACGAGTGCGAAGAGGTGCTCGACCGCATCGACGAACTGGTCATCAAGCCGGTGGAGGGCTCGGGCGGCTACGGCATCGTGTTCGGCCCGGACGCCACGAAGGCCGAACTCGACACGCTGGCACGCAAGGTGCGCAACGATCCTCGTGGCTGGATCGCCCAGCCGGTGGTGCAATTGTCGACGGTGCCGACCAAGATCGACGGTGCCGTCCGGCCGCGGCACGTCGATCTGCGTCCGTTCGCCGTCAACGACGGCGAATCCGTCTGGGTGTTGCCGGGCGGGCTCACCCGCGTCGCGTTGCCGGAGGGTTCGCTGGTGGTCAACTCCAGTCAGGGTGGTGGCTCCAAGGACACCTGGGTGCTCGCCTCGTCCCGGTCGTCGGAGGAACGGGAGCTCTCGGGGGCGAAGGTCGTCAACGCCAGCGGGGTCGCCGCCGCGCGACCCGCCGAGAGCGCGCCGGACCCACTTCACACCCAGACCCAGCAGCAACAGCAAGGCCGCGCATCGGCCGTGCCGCAGCCGGGCACGCGTGGTGAGCGAGGTGACCACCGATGATGTTGGCGCGCAACGCCGAATCCCTCTACTGGATCGGCCGGTACGTCGAGCGGGCGGACGACATGGCGCGCATCCTCGACGTCGCGATCCACCAACTTCTCGAGGACGCGACGGTGGACGTGGATCGTCAGGCGCGCCTGGTGATCCAGGTGTTGGGTCTGGAAGCGCCCGACACCGACGAACAACTGGACGTGTGGACGCTCACCGAACGTGTGGCCTACGACAAGGATTCGGTCGGATCGATCATCGACCTGATCCGGTCGGCGCGTGAGAATGCCCGCGGCGCACGGGAAGTGACCTCCAGCGAGATGTGGGAGTGTCTCAACACCACCTACAACGGACTCGGAGACGCCGAACGACGTGCTCGGCGGCTCGGACCGCACGAGTTCCTGTCCTATGTGAAGAACAGGGCAGCCATGTTCGCGGGCCTCGCCGACGCGACGCTCAGCCACGACGACGGATACCGCTATCTTCTGCTCGGGCGTTCGGTGGAGCGGGTCGACATGACCATCCGGATGTTGTTGTCACGTGCGGGAGACCGCGTCAGCTCGCCTGCGTGGGTGAGCGTTCTGGTGTCGGCGGGCGCCCACGACACATTCCTGCGGACGTACCGAGGCGTGCTCGATGCCGAGAACATCGTCGAGTTCATGTTGCTCGACCGGCTCTTTCCGCGATCGGTGTTCCATGCGCTGCGCGTCGCGGAGAGCAACCTGGTCGAGTTGGAGAAGCGGCCGAGCCGCGTGGGAGCCCAGGTTGAGGCGCTGCTCCTGCTCGGACGTGCACGCAGTTCCCTGGAATTCCTCGAGCCGGGCAAGCTGCTCGACGATCTGCAGGATCGCCTGATCGACCTCCAGGACACCTGTCGCGCGGTGAACGAGGCGGTCACCGCGCAGTACTTCCATGTGTCGCCGTATGTGTCATGGGCAGACGCCCGGGTCAGCGATGCCGAAGATCATGTCATCGAGGAGAGTGAACTGTGAGCTGGCGTCTGCGTGTCGTCCATTCCACCGGGTTCGCCTACAAGAGCCCGGTGACGTCGTCGTACAACGAGGCGCGCCTCACCCCGCGCAGCGACAACCGGCAGAACGTCATCGTGAACCGCGTGGAGACCGTCCCCGCCACCAGGTCCTATCGGTACACCGATTACTGGGGCAGTGCGGTGACCGCGTTCGATCTCCATGCTCCGCACGAGGAGCTCGAGGTCTCGGGCATGTCGGTCGTGGAAACCGAACCCGGCGAACGCCCTTCGGAACGTGCCACGTGGGAGGAGATCCGCGGTGAGTACGTGGCAGATCGTTACGACGAGATGCTGGCGTACACCACATATGTCTGCAAGAACCGGCAACTCTCTTCGGCGGCAAACAAATTGGCGAAAGGTCTCGAACCTGAAGAGGCCGTGGAGGCGGTGTGCAGGTATGTGCACACCGAGATGGAGTACGTCCCGGGTACCACCGGAGTCCACACCACGGCCGTCGATGCCTGGAACGAGCGCAAGGGTGTGTGCCAGGACTATGCGCATCTGACCTTGCTGATGTTGCGGAGTCTGGGAATTCCGGCGCGCTACGTCTCGGGGTATCTGCACCCGAAGCCGAATGCGGCAATCGACGCGACTGTCGAGGGGCAGAGCCATGCCTGGATCGAAGCGTGGACCGGCGGCTGGTGGGGATTCGACCCGACCAACGACACCGGCATCAGCGAACAACACGTCTCGGTCGGCGTCGGCCGCGACTACTCCGATGTGTCACCGCTGAAGGGCATATACACCGGTGGTGGGGCCACCGATCTCGATGTCGTCGTGGAGATCACGCGGCTCGCGTGACACCGGGCCGGCAACTGAGGAGCGAGCCGGTGAGTGCTGCGCCCTGAGGAGCGAGCCGGCGAGCGTCTCGAAGGGTCTCGAAGGGTCTCGAGACGCTCACCGCCAGCCGAAATCCGTTCGCAGCCGCGTGGCGACGATTTCGAAGCGATCCAGTTCGAGGATAGCGCCCTCGCGCCGGATGCCGTGCTCGGCGACCATCAGGACGCGGTCGAGACGCACGAAACTCTCGCGGTGCCAGGAATCCCAGACGCCCGTCCCGACCGAGATCCAGTCCGGGTCCTCGCGATGCCAGTCCTTGCTGGACAGCATGAGGCCGAGGAGATGGGAACAGTCGGCGTCGTCCACATCGCGGCCCACCACCAGCACCGGCCGATCCTTGCCCTTGTCCGCGTCGTCTTCATAGGCCACCCAGGTCCAGACGATCTCGCCGGGATCGGCTGCCCCGTCGAGGTCGGGGAGTAGAAGATCTGCCGGGCGAAGTGGTGCGTCGGATGCCCGGGCAGACGACGACCGGTCTCGATCGGGTCGCGGTCGGCGGAGGTCACGCGCGCCCTGGGGTGAAGAAGACATCGGTGACCGCCTCGGCGGTCAGCGCCGCCGTGGGTTTGCGGTCCGGATTCAGATTGTGTCCCACCTTCTCGATCTCGACGACCCGTACCGGTGCCGGGATCAGCGCGACGGCGGTGGCGAGTTCGTCGGGTGTCGCGAACGGATCGGTACTTCCGT
Organism: Gordonia sp. SID5947; assembly: GCF_009862785.1. NCBI lineage: Bacteria > Bacillati > Actinomycetota > Actinomycetes > Mycobacteriales > Gordoniaceae > Gordonia > Gordonia sp. SID5947. The sequence continues at coordinate 289,958 of NZ_WWHU01000001.1, forward strand.
GGATGATCACCGTTGGTACTTCGATCGACGGGAGATGCTCGGTTCGAAGACGCTCGGGTTTGCCCGGTGGGTGCAGCGGGTAGGAGCTGAGCAGCAGGCCGTCGGCGAAACCGGGGTTCTCGGCGACCGCCATCGATGCCTGTCGTCCGCCGTAGGAGTGACCTCCGACGATGAGCGGTCCCTCGGACTCCTCGCGCAAGAGCGTGCAGGCCGCGACGATGCCGGCACGGTCGGCGGCCGCCGTGGACGGACTGGGAGGGCCCTTGGGGCGGCGCTGGCGGTACGGGAGGTCGATCCGCGCGACGACGAGCCCCTCGGCGCAGAGTTCCGCGGCGATGGCACGCAGGATCATCGCGTCACGATTGCCGCCGGCCCCGTGCGCCAGCACCGCCAGGCCCCGGCTCGGACCCGGCGGGCGAGACACCTCGGCGACCACGCCGTCGCTGTCGTAGGACGTCGTCTCAGGGGTGCGCGCGGCCATGTACTCACGGTAGCGGCGAGCGTCCACGTCGACATCACGGTCAGGCATGAGAAACTGGTCTACAGATGCGGCCGCACCGACCGCGAACCATGCCACGCACGTTCCGAGGAGCAGTTCGATTCCCAACTTCGCCGACACCACCTTCACCGACCCTGCGCGGATCCGGAACTTCTGCATCATCGCCCACATCGACCACGGAAAATCCACCCTGGCCGACCGGATGTTGCAGCTCACCGGCGTGGTCGAGGAACGACAGATGCGGGCGCAATACCTCGACCGGATGGACATCGAGCGCGAGCGGGGTATCACCATCAAGGCGCAGAACGTGCGCCTGCCGTGGACTGTCACCGACGCCGACGGTTCGTCCACCGACTACGTACTCCATCTCATCGACACCCCCGGTCACGTGGATTTCACGTATGAGGTGTCACGAGCGCTGGAGGCCTGTGAGGGCGCGGTCCTGCTGGTCGACGCCGCCCAGGGAATCGAAGCCCAGACGCTCGCGAATCTCTATCTCGCGATGGAGAACGACCTCACCATCATCCCGGTCCTGAACAAGATCGATCTCCCGGCCGCTGATCCCGATCGCTACGCCGCCGAGATCGCGCACATCATCGGCTGCGAGGCCGACGACGTGCTGCGTGTGTCCGGCAAGACCGGTGCGGGGGTCGGGGCGCTCCTCGACAAGGTGATCGACGAGATCCCGGCTCCGATCGGTGATGCCGACGCCCCGGCCCGCGCCATGATCTTCGACTCGGTGTACGACACCTACCGGGGTGTGGTCACCTACGTGCGTGTCGTCGACGGCCGGGTGGTCCCGCGCGAGAAGGTCCTGATGATGTCGACCGGCGCCACGCACGAACTCCTCGAGGTCGGCATCGTGTCGCCGGAGCCGAAACCCTCCAAGGGCCTCGGCGTCGGCGAGGTCGGTTACCTGATCACCGGCGTGAAGGATGTGCGCCAGTCGAAGGTCGGCGACACCGTCACCACCGCGCGCAACGGCGCCGACCAGGCGCTGACCGGGTACCGCGAGCCGCGGCCGATGGTCTACTCGGGACTCTATCCGGTGGACGGATCGGACTACCCGGTGCTGCGCGAGGCCCTCGAGAAGCTGCAACTCAACGACGCCGCGCTGACCTTTGAGCCGGAGACCTCGGTGGCGCTGGGATTCGGCTTCCGCTGCGGATTCCTCGGCCTGCTGCACATGGAGATCACCCGCGAACGTCTCGAGCGTGAGTTCGACCTCGATCTGATCTCGACCGCACCGAACGTCGTGTACCGCGTGATCATGGAGGACGGCGCCGAGATCACCGTGACCAACCCGTCGGACTGGCCCGCAGGCAAGGCCAAGCACATCTACGAACCCATCGTGAAGATGACGATCATCGCGCCGAGCGAATTCGTCGGCACCATCATGGAACTCTGCCAGTCGCGGCGCGGTGAACTCGGCGGCATGGACTACCTCTCCGAGACCCGCGTGGAACTGCGTTACACGCTGCCGATGGCGGAGATCATCTTCGACTTCTTCGACGCGCTCAAATCGCGGACCCGCGGCTACGCGAGTCTCGATTACGAGGAGGCGGGCGAGCAGGAGGCCGACCTCGTGAAGGTCGACATCCTGTTGCAGGGCGAAGCGGTCGACGCGTTCAGTGCCATCGTGCACCGAGATGGCGCCTACACCTACGGCAACAAGATGACGACCAAGCTGAAGGAACTCATTCCACGCCAGCAGTACGAGGTCCCGATCCAGGCTGCGATCGGGTCGAAGATCATCGCCCGCGAGAACATCCGGGCGATCCGCAAGGACGTGCTGGCCAAATGTTACGGCGGTGACATCAGTCGTAAGCGCAAGCTGCTCGAGAAGCAGAAAGAGGGCAAGAAGCGGATGAAGACGATCGGCCGTGTCGATGTCCCGCAGGAGGCGTTTGTCGCGGCCCTGTCCACCGACGCCGGCGGAGACAAACCGAAGGGGAAATAGTTCGATGAATCGTCGCGAGGTCAATCCGGTTCTCGCTGAGAGCACACTGCCGCACGGCCTGCCCGACTTCGCGTCGATCGCGGACGACGACTTCCTCCCCGCCTTCGCCGAGGCGATGGCGACCCAGCTCGCCGAGGTCGAGGTGATCGCGACCGACCCGGAACCGGCGACTTTTCGCAACACGATCGAGGCGCTCGAGTTCTCCGGCCGTGATCTGGCGCGCGCGAGCGGAGTGTTCTTCAACCTGGTGGGGCCGGACACCAATCCGGCCCGCAACGAGATCTCCCAGAAGCTCTCGACGCTGCTCACCGACCACGCCAACACCATCGCGATGGATGGTCGACTGTTCGCGAGGATCGCCGGGCTCTATGAGCGCCGGGCCGATCTGGCGCTCACCGAGGCGCAGGAACGGCTGCTGGCCAAGCGCTATCGCGAATCCGTCCGGGCCGGCGCCGGGCTCGGGCCGGACGACCAGGAACAGATGCGGCAGATCTCGTCGCGGCTGGCGTTTCTGACGACGACGTTCTCGCAGAAGATCCTCGACGACACCAATGCCTCTGCGGTGCTGGTCGACGACGCAACAGATCTCGACGGGTTGTCGGACGGGGAGATCCGCGCCGCGCGTCGGGCGGCCGCGGACGCCGGTTACGAGACCGGACATCTGATCACGCTGGAGCTTCCGACGAGTCAATCGGTACTCACCTCACTGACCGATCCCGCTGTGCGGCAACGAGTCTTCGAGGCCTCGGTGAACCGATGTGCGCGCGGGAACGACCATGACACGCGCGAACTGGTCCTCGAGATCGTCGGTCTGCGGGCTCGGCGCGCCCGCTTGCTCGGGTATTCCGATCACGCCGACTACGTGATCGCCGAGGAGACCGCGCCGGACGCGGCGTCGGTGACCGCGCTGCTCGGTGAACTGACCGAGTCCGCCACGCGGGCCGGCGGTCGCGAGGTGGCGCGGCTGTCGCAGCTGGCAGGCCACGAAATCGGTCCGGCTGACCTCACCTTCTGGCTGGAACGGGATCGGCGGTCGAAATCTGCTGTCCCGCTGGATGACTTCGCGAACTACTGCGAGCTCGACGCGGTCTTGGAGCGTGGCGTCTTCTATGCCGCGGGCCAGCTGTACGGGCTGCGCTTCAGCGAGCGGCCCGATCTGGCCGGCTATCACCCCGATGTGCGGATCTGGGAGGTGTTCGGCGACAGCGGGCAGAGTATCGGTCTGTTCCTCGGCGACTACTACGCCCGGCCGTCGAAGCGCGGCGGCGCGTGGATGAACAACATCGTCGACCAGTCTGCGGTGCTGTCGACCCGGCCGGTCGTGGTGAACGTGCTCAATCTGACCAAACCCGACGACGGCAAGGCGTGCCTGCTCACGATGGATCAGCTGACCACTCTGTTCCACGAGTTCGGTCACGCTCTGCACGGTCTGTTGTCGGCGGTCGACTACCCCTCGCAGTCGGGAACGTCGGTGCCGCGCGACTTCGTCGAGTTCCCGTCGCAGGTCAACGAGATGTGGGCGCTGCACCCGGAAGTGTTGTCGCACTACGCTCGCCACCACGAGACCGGGGAGCCGATCCCCGCAGAGCTGGCGGAGGCCGCTCGCGCGTCGGCCAACACCGAGAGCGCGCATGCCACGATCGAATATCTGGCCGCCGCCGTTCTCGACCTCGCCTGGCATCGCATCACCACCGACGTCCACGTCGACGACGTCGAGTCGTTCGAACGTGCCGCGCTGACGTCGGCCGGTTTCGACAGCGACCTCATCCCGCCGCGATATCGCAGCGCCTACTTCAACCACATCTTCGGCGGTGGTTACTCGGCCGGTTACTACTCCTACATCTGGTCGGAGGTTCTCGACGCCGAGACCGAGCAGTGGTTTCTCGCCGAAGGTGGTCTGCTGCGGAGCAGCGGGCAGAAGTTCGCCGACGCGACCCTCTCCCGGGGTGACAGCGTCGATCCACTTGTCGCCCATGAGAAACTCATCGGCCGTCGCGCCCAGATCGGCCCGCTGCTGGTGCGGCGGGGATTGGGAGCTGCGTGACGGCACGAAAGGACCTCTCCCGCTTCGCGGCGCTGAGTATCGCGGCGTCGATCGTCGTCATCCTCATGAAGATCGCGGCGTGGCAGGTCTCCGGATCGGTCGGTCTGCTCTCGGACGCCGCCGAATCCGTGGTGAACGTGGTGGCGGCGGTCGGTGCCTTCATCGCGCTCCGCGTCGCGGCACGGCCGCCCGACGAGGGGCACAACTTCGGACACACCAAGGTCGAGTACTTCTCGGCGGTCTTCGAGGGTGTGATGATCGTCGTCGCCGCGGTGCTGATCATTGTCGCGGCGGTCGAGCGCCTCATCAATCCCCGTGAACTCGAGTCCGTCGGACTGGGGTTGGTGATCTCGGTCGTCGCCACGATGGTCAACGGTGCGGTCGGTGTGATCTTGTTGCGGATCGGGCGGCGTCATCGGTCGCTCACTCTGGAAGCCGACGGCAAACACCTCCTGACCGACGTGTGGACCACGGCAGGGGTGGTGGTCGCGGTCGCGCTGGTGGCCGTGACAGGTTGGCTGGCACTGGATTCGGTCGTCGCGATCGCGGTGGCGATCAACATTCTCGTGGTCGGTGGGCGCCTCGTGCTGCGATCGGGTGCCGGACTGATGGATTCGGCGATGCCGGCCGAGGATCGCGCGATCATCGACGAGGTGCTCGACCGATTCCGGTCCGCTGGGATCGCCTTTCACGACATCAGGACCCGGGAAGCCGGGCACGAACGCTTCCTTCAGATGCACATGCTGGTTCCCGGTTCCTGGTCGGTCGACCACGCCCACGACGTCGCCGAGGAAGTGGAGGGCGAGTTGCGGTCGGCACTCGACCACCTCAATGTCGCCACCCATCTGGAACCGATCGACGATCCGCGCGCCTACGAACCCTGGCGACTCGACTGAGCGTTTGCCGATCCGACAGCGGCGGATCGGGGACAATGGCCCGATGACCGTCGAAGATGTTGCCGCAACAAGGGCTTTGCTGGACGAGAAGGCGCGCGACGCGCTGGGCGAACTGATCCGGACGCGCCACCATCTCCATTCCCACCCCGAGCTGTCGAACCGCGAGGTCAACACGTCGGCTCTGGTTGCGGACCGCCTGCGGCGGGCGGGCCTCGACGAAGTCCGTACCGGCATCGCCGGGCACGGGGTGGTCGGTGTCCTGCATGGTGGCCGCCCGGGAGAACGTGTCGCGGGTCTGCGGGCCGACATGGACGCACTCCCGGTCGCCGAGGCATCAGGTGTGGAGTTCGCGTCCACCGTCGTCGACGACGACTATCCGGGCGGTCCGTTCCCGGTGGCCCATGCCTGCGGGCACGATTGTCATACGTCGACGGTGCTGAGTGCGGCCGATGTGCTGGCGTCGGTGCGCGACGAATTGCCCGGCACGGTGATGTTCGTGTTCCAGCCCGCCGAAGAGGGTCCGCCCGTCGATGAGGTCGGCGGTGCCAAGGCCATGCTCGACGCCGGTGCGTTCACCGCACTGCGCCCCACGATGATGTTCGGCATGCACGTCGCCCCACTGCCCAAAGGTGTTGTCGGCTACGGGATCGGCAATCAGTACGCGGCGTCGTGTCTGGTGCGGATCGAGGTGGTCGGCAAGCAGGTGCACGGGTCGACCCCCTGGTTCGGCGTGGATCCGATGCCCGCGGTGGCGGACATCATCTCGGGAACCGGCCAGCTGTACCGTCAGGTGCCCGCGACGGATGCGGTGACGGTCTCGATCGGCCACATCGAGGATGTCGGCCGGTTCAACATCATCGGCGAACGGGTCACGTTGTGGGGCACCATCCGCTGCCTCGACGAGACCGACATGAGTACGGTCCAGGAGAACCTGCGCCGTATGGCCGAGCATCATGCCGCGGCATACGGCGCGAGTGCCGTCGTGGAGTATCTGCAGTACGTGCCGCCGTTGGCCAACACCGCCGAGTGGATCGACGCGATCCTGCCCACGGTGAAGCGGGTCATCGGTCCCGACCGGCTGGTCGAGATGCCCGGCATGCTCGGCTACGACGACATGTCCGAGTTCACCCGCGCGTTCGGTGGGGCCTACCTGAATTTCGGGACACAGGACACGCAGTTCGCCGGCACGTCGCTCGCGCCCGTCGACGGCGGGCGGGGTCTGGCGATGAACCACAGCCCTGCCTTCTACGCCGATGACGAGTGTCTCGTCGACAGTCTTCGCATCCACGTCCAGGTCGCATTCGATCACCTCGTCGGTGCCGCGCCCGCATGATCCGCTGATCGGAGACGGATTCGGCGGGCGGCGTGGTCTGCCGGGCCGGGGGTGGCGATACCATTGGCACGAGCCTGTGGTCGCCGGTCGAGCGGCGACCGACCGTCGGGCGTTTTATTCAGACTGAGCGAAACTCGCGACCGGTGTCCGATTCGGCCGAACTGCGAGAAGAGGTGAACGATGACATCGGTGAGTGCCTGGTGGGACAGTGTCGAGGAGTGGCTGACGGGACTGTCCTTCGTGCCGCAGCTCCTCGTGACCCTGGTGGTCGTCATCCCGTTGGCGGTTCTGATCGCGGCGGCCCTCAATCTGCTGGTCGACACCGTGTCCGACATCCTCGACCGCAGGCGGTTCGCCGATGACGACGGGAAGGGGCTCTAGAACATGATCCGTTCCCGTGTGACGATCGCGCTGCTCGCGCTGCTCGTGCTCGTGGTCCTGGCGTGGGTGCTCACCCGCTAGCACAGCGAACTACGCGGCCCAAATCATGTACCTGACATGCAGAGGACGTCGCAAGGGCATTGCTAGCGTTTACGCGTCCAAGGTTGTGCCGGGGGCGGAGGGGCAATTGCTCGGTCATCCCGGTGTAGACGTGTGACCCCGGGAGGATTGGTGGCGAGATCCGTGATCGTGGAGAGATGGCGATCCGTCGTGGTGGCGGCTGCCGCACTCATGGGCATCACGTGTGTGACGGCCTGTGGGGCCGGCTCCACCGACCAGCCCGGAGGTGCGGACATCTCGAGCGGGACGCGCCACCTGAACCTCGTGGCCTACGCCGTACCGAAGCCCGGGTTCGACGCCGTCATCCCGGCATTTCGAGAAACCGAGACAGGTCACGACATCGGTTTCTCCCAGTCCTACGGAGCCTCCGGCGACCAGTCCCGCAAGGTCGCCCGTCGGGTGCCCGCAGACGTCGTCAACTTCTCGGTGGAGCCCGATGTGACACGTCTGGTGAAAGAGGGCGTCGTCGACGAGGACTGGAAGCAACAGGCACCGAACAACAGCACACCGTTCGGTTCAGTGGTGGCCCTGGTGGTGCGCAAGGGCAACCCGAAGAACATCCGGGACTGGGACGATCTCTTGCGGCCGGGCGTGCAGGTCGTCACGCCCAATCCGGGCAGCTCGGGATCGGCGAAATGGAACCTCCTCGCGCCTTACGCAGCGAAGAGCAACGGGGGCCGGGATTCGCGGGCCGGTCTCGATTACGTCAGCGAACTGGTCCGGGATCACGTGACGGTGGTGCCCAAATCCGGCCGCGAGGCGACCACCGCGTTCGAGCAGGGGCAGGGCGACGTCCTGATCAGCTACGAGAACGAGGCGATCATGCTCAGCCGCGACAACGGGTCGGTGCCCGCAGACGAACAGGTCGATTACATCCTCCCGCCGCAGACCTTCAAGATCGAGAACCCGGTCGCCGTCGTCAACGGCTCCACCGACCAGTCGGCGGCCACGTCGTTTGTCGACTACCTGTTCACCCCCACGGCTCAGGAACTCTGGGCGCGAGAGGGGTTCCGGCCCGTGGTCCCGGAGGTCATCGCCCGGACCCACGATCTGTTTCCCGGCGACATCGCGAAGCTCTGGACGATCGAGGAGGTCGGCGCGGTCCTCGGAGCGGGAACGGCTGCGGGGAACGACGGCAAGGCCCTGACCGGGTGGGAAGCAGTCGACACCGCATTGTTCGGTGCCAAGGGCGCGATCACCGAGATCTACAACGCCGGAGGCCGCCAATGAGTACGCACACGGCAGATCCCTCCGCGCCGGGAGGTTTTCTCGGGCGCAACCGAACGTTCAGCGGCGTCTCACCGTTCGGGGTCGGTGTCGCCTGGCTGTGGCTCAGCGTGATCGTGCTGCTGCCGCTCGCCGCGATCACCGTGCAGGCCTTCACCGACGGCTGGGGCGGGTTCTGGGATGCGATCTCCGACCCCAACGCACTCGATGCGTTGTGGATCACGGTCCTGGTGTCGGTGGTCGTCGCGCTCATCAACGTCGTTTTCGGCACGCTCATCGCCTGGGTGCTGGTGCGCGACGACTTCCCCGGCAAGGGATTCGTCAACGCGATCATCGATCTGCCGTTCGCGTTGCCGACGATCGTGGCCAGCCTGGTGCTGCTCTCGCTCTATGGTCCGAACAGTCCGATCGACATCCAGCTCAACGCGACGAAGCCCGCGCTGGTGGTCGCGCTGACATTTGTCACGCTCCCGTTCGTGGTGCGGCAGGTCCAGCCGGTACTCATCGAGCTCGACACCGACGTCGAGGAGGCCGCGGCGGTCCTGGGTGCGGGCAACTGGATCATCTGGACCAAGATCATCATGCCCGCGCTGCTACCCGCCATCCTGACCGGCGCCGGACTCGCCTTCACCCGTGCGATCGGCGAGTTCGGCTCGGTGGTCCTGATCGGCGGCAACATTCCCGGTGACACCCAGGTGGCGTCGCAGTACATCCAACAGCAGATCGAGATCGACGAACCGGTCAATGCCGCGGCGGTCTCGGTGATGCTCCTGGCGATCGCGTTCGTCGCGCTGCTCGTCCTGCGGATCGTCGGTCGTCGACAGTCGATGCGAGAGGAGCAGGATCGGTGAAGGTCTCCCGATTCACGCGCTACACGCTGCGGACCGTCGCTCTCCTCTACGTGTTCATCCTTCTGGTCGTACCGGTCGGGCTCATCTTCTGGCGATCGTTCGAACACGGACTCGGACAGTTCTGGGAATGGATCACCACCCCGGCAGCCATCGCCGCCCTGCAGCTGAGCCTGCTGATCGTGGTGATCGTGGTGCCACTCAACGTGATCTTCGGCATCGTGACCGCGCTCGCCCTCGTTCGGGGCCGGTTCCCGGGCAAGGGATTCCTGCAGGGCGTGGTGGACCTGCCGTTCGCGGTCTCACCGGTCGTGGCAGGTGTCGCGCTCATCCTGCTGTGGGGATACGGGGGATGGTTCGGCGGCATCGAGAGCACGGGATTCCGCATCATCTTCGGGTTCCCGGGCCTCGTCCTCGCGACCTTGTTCGTCACCTTGCCCTTTGTGGTGCGCGAGGTGGAACCGGTGTTGCGCGAGATCGGCACCGAGCAGGAACAGGCGGCGGCGACGCTGGGCGCCAACGGATGGCAGACCTTCAGTCGCATCACGTTGCCCGCGATCCGATGGGGCCTCACCTACGGCATCGTCCTCACGATCGCGCGTGCCCTCGGCGAATACGGGGCGGTGACGATGGTGTCGTCAAACTTTCCGGGCATCTCGCAGACGTTGACGCTCTTGGTGAACTCGCGCTACACCGATGACTACAACGAGTTCGGCGCCTACGCCGCGGCGACGCTGCTGATGCTGGTGGCCATTCTCGTCCTGGTGGCGATGACGCTCGTCGAACGGCGGGCGAAGGGGCGGTACGCGGATGCGAGTGAGACCTACGCCGCAGGCAGCAAGTCCGGGCCAGAGGTCGATCTGACCGTCCCCCACGGGCCCACATCCGTCGATGCCCGGCAAGTCGTGCAGCACAAGGAAGGCGTGTGACATGTCCATCTCGGTTATCGGGGCGAACAAACGCTATGGCGATTTCGCGGCGCTCGACGACGTGTCGATCGACATCCCGGAAGGGTCGTTGACGTCGTTGCTCGGGCCGTCGGGCTCCGGGAAATCCACTCTGCTCCGGGCGATCGCGGGTCTGGACAGTCTCGACTCGGGCACCGTCATCATCAGCGGGAACGACGTGTCGGGTGCGTCGCCACAGAAGCGCGACATCGGTTTCGTCTTCCAGCATTACGCGGCGTTCAAGCATCTGACCGTGCGCGACAACATCGCCTTCGGACTCAAGATCCGCAAGCGGCCCAAGGCCCAGATAGACGCCAAGGTCGATGAGTTGCTCGACATCGTGGGACTCACGGTGTTCCAGCGGCGGTATCCGTCGCAGTTGTCGGGCGGTCAACGTCAACGCATGGCACTGGCCCGCGCCCTGGCGGTCGATCCGCAGGTGCTGCTCCTCGACGAGCCTTTCGGCGCCCTGGACGCGAAGGTACGTGAGGATCTGCGAAAGTGGTTGCGCCGACTACACGAGGATGTCAACGTGACGACCGTCCTGGTGACGCACGACCAGCAGGAGGCCCTCGACGTGAGTGACCGGATCGCCGTGCTCAACAAGGGGCGGATCGAGCAGGTCGGTGCACCGGATGACCTCTATGACCGTCCGGCCAACGAATTCGTGGCATCGTTCCTCGGCTCGACCGTGCGACTCAACGGAGAACTGGTGCGCCCGCACGACATCCGGATCGGACGGAACCCGGAGATGGCGTTGCCGGCGGCGGATGCGTCGCTCGACACCGGTGTGATCAAGGCGACGGTGGCGCGCGTGGTCCACCTCGGATTCGAGACCCGGGTGGAACTGATCGCGGCCACCACCGGTGACGAGTTCCAGGCCCAGATCACGCGAGGCGACGCCAACGCACTCAATCTACAAGCGGGAGAGGCGATCTACGCCCGTGCAACGAAGGTGGCCGCACTCAGCGACTCCTGAGTGTGCGAGTCCCGGGTGCGGGGTGGTGAGTTCGGATGCCGCAGACCAATAGTGGTGGCACACCGCGTCGACGATGTCGCGGTGGGCGCCCAGCGGTCCGGCGACCAGGGCGCCTGGCGCATGGGTGTCGAGCGCGGCCTCGACCCGTTCGGTGAGCAGTCCCGCGGACAGGAAGTATGGGCTCACCGCGATGCGGTCCGCGCCCGCGGTGCGGAGCCGTCGAACAGCGTTGCGCAGGTGCTGCTCTCGTGGTCCGAGCTTGGTGGCGAACACCACCTCCACCGGTCGGTTCAGCAGAGTGGACAGCTCGATGGCCCTGCGCCGGACGTGGCGATCGGCGCCGGGATCCGATGAACCGACGGCACTCAGGATGATGCCGACACGCTCTTCTGCCGACGCGCCCACCCCGGCCTCGGACAGCCGATCGGCCAGTGCATTCGCCAGCGGGAAGGTTCCGATGACCTCGGATCGGATCACCACGCGACCGGGCCGGTCGTGTTCGGCGATGATCGCGGGGAGATCGATCTTCTGGTGATACCCGGCGGCGAAGAGCAGGGGCACCGCCACACAGTCGCCGGCGATCTCCCCGAGTGCATCGCCGACCAGCGGTGCGTTGAGATCGAGATACGCCAACCGTACGTCGACACCCGGCAGCGCGCAGGACACGGCGTCGCGGACGCGGCCGGCGGTAGCCGGGAAGCGCGCGTCACGACTACCGTGTGCGACCAGCAGCAGGGTGGGAGTCACCGAAACCGAATCCTCGACGAGCTCAGACGAGTTCGGGCGTGTCCGAGAGATGCAGATTCGCCAGGGCGTCGCCGACGAGGCCGGCGCCCAGGGTGTTGCCGCCTTGCGGATCGATCAGCAGGAAGCTGCCGGACTCGCGGTTGACCTGGTAGTCGTCCGGGGCGATCGGTTCTGCGGTCTGGATCGCGATACGACCGATCTGGTTCAGCTCCACCGTGTCCGGGCCGTCGATCTGTGTCAGCGTCTGCTCGTCGAACAACACCTCGAGCCCGCCGACGATTGCCTGCGTGGTCCTGGTGCCGTGCTTGAGCAGCAACCGGGCGCCCGGACGCAATGGCTTCTCGGCCAGCCAGCAGACGGTCGCGGTGAACTGCTGGGCCGGTTCCGGTGCGTCTGCGACTGCGGCGATGAGGTCGCCGCGCGAGACGTCCACGTCATCGTCGAGGAGCAGCGTGACGCTGCGACCGGTGTGAGCGGTGGTGAGTTCGCCGTCGGCGGTGTCGATCTGACGGACGGTGCTCCGGACGCCGGAAGGCAGGATCACCACCTCGTCACCCACCGAGACACGACCGGCCGCGATCTGCCCCGCATATCCGCGGTAGTCGGGGTACTCGGGGGTGCGCGGTCGGATCACGTACTGAACCGGGAAACGCAGCCCGACAGGCCGCGGATCGGGAACGTTCGGGACCGTCTCGAGGTGTTCGATCAGCGCCGGACCGTGGTAATACGGGGTGTTCTCGGAACGGGTGGCGACGTTGTCGCCGTGCAGGGCAGACACCGGGATGGCGGTCACCTGCTCCGGTGACCATCCCAACGACCGCGTGAGCTCGGTGAACTCGGCGGAGATCTGTGCGAAGGCTGCCTCCTGGTCGTCGACCAGGTCGATCTTGTTGACGGCCAACACGAGCTGCGGCACCCCGAGGAGTGCCATCACCGCGGTGTGGCGACGCGTCTGCGCGACCACTCCGTTGCGTGCGTCGACCAGCAAGATCACCAGCTGGGCGGTCGACGCACCGGATACGGTGTTGCGCGTGTATTGCACGTGCCCGGGGGTGTCGGCGAGGACGAATGACCTTGCAGGCGTGGCGAAGTAGCGGTACGCGACGTCGATGGTGATGCCCTGCTCGCGCTCGGCGCGCAGTCCGTCCACCAGCAGCGACAGGTCGGGCCCCTCGAGGCCGCGGTCGACCGACGCCTTGGTGACGGCGTCGATCTGGTCGGCGAGAACCGATTTGGTGTCGTAGAGCAGCCGGCCGACGAGGGTCGACTTGCCGTCGTCGACACTGCCGGCGGTCGCGATACGGAGAAGGTCGGGAGCGTGTGACATCAGAAGTATCCTTCGCGTTTGCGGTCTTCCATCGCGGCCTCGGAGACCCGGTCGTCGCCGCGGGTCGCGCCGCGCTCGGTGAGTCGCGAGGCGGCCACCTCGGCCAGCACCGCATCGTTGTCGGTGGCGTCGGAGAGCACGGCGCCGGTCGACGATCCGTCGCCGACGGTCCGGTAGCGCACCCAGCGGCGTTCCAGGGTCTCGCCGTCGCGCGGACCACCCCACGACCCGGGGTCATCCACATGCCGTCGCGCAGGAACACGTCGCGCTCGTGGGCGTAGTAGATCTGCGGCAGCAACACCTGTTCGCGGGCGATGTAGCGCCAGATGTCGAGTTCGGTCCAGTTCGAGAGCGGGAACACGCGGACGTGCTCACCCGGCGCGTGGCGGCCGTTGTAGAGGTTCCACAGCTCAGGTCGCTGGCGTTTCGGATCCCATTGACCGAAGGCGTTGCGCAAGGAAAAGATTCGCTCCTTGGCGCGCGAGCGCTCTTCGTCGCGACGGCCGCCGCCGAAGACGGCGTCGAAGCGGTTCTCGGTGATCGCGTCGAGCAGCGGGATGGTCTGCAACGGATTGCGGACACCATCGGGACGCTCCGTGAGTCGTCCGTCGGCGAGATAGTCCTCCACCTTCGCCACGTGCAGGCGCAACCCGTGCCGCTCGACCACCTGGTCGCGGAACTCCAGCACCTCGGTGAGGTTGTGGCCGGTGTCCACGTGCAGCAGCGAGAACGGCAGGGGAGCGGGCCAGAAGGCCTTGAGCGCCAGGTGCAACAGCACCGTGGAGTCCTTGCCGCCCGAGAAGAGGATCACCGGACGCTCGAACTCGCCGGCCACCTCACGGAAGATGTGGATGGCCTCGGACTCGAGAGCGTCGAGCGTGGAGAAATCGTCGGCGTCGGCCTCGACCGCGGAGGCGCTGCTGGTGACGGTTGCGTCGGCGATGGTCATGCGTGGAGCCCACATTCTGTCTTGGCGCGACCGGCCCAACGGCCGCTGCGCGGATCGGATCCGGGTTCGGGTTTGGCGGTGCACGGGGCGCAACCGATCGACGGGTAGCCCTCGTCGACCAATGGATTGACCAGCACCCCGTTGGAGTCGATGTAGTCCTGCATGGTCTCGTCCGACCACGCGGCGATCGGGTTGATCTTCACGAGCCCGAAGCCCTCGTCGAAGGAGATGAGCGGCGCGTTCGCCCGGGTAGGGGCCTCGACGCGGCGGATGCCGGTCACCCAGGCGTCGTAGTGTGACAGGCCGGACTTCAGCGGAACCACCTTGCGCAACCGGCAGCATTCGCCGGGATTGCTGGCGAACAGGTTGCGGCCCAACAGTTCGTCCTGTTCGGCGACGGTGTGCTCAGGCGTGAGGTTGACCATCTCCACGCCGTAGACCTGCTCGACGGCGTCCCGGGTGCCAAGGGTCTCGGCGAAGTGGTAACCGGTGTCGAGGAAGAGCACTTTGAGCTTCTCGCCGTGCAGGCGGTCGCTGTCGGCGTGCTTGCTGGCGAGATCGACGAGTGCCGCGTCCTGCATGTTGGAGGCGACGACGAAGTTGTCGCCGAAGGTCTGCGCGGTCCAGCGCAGCAGATCCTCCGGGGACGCGTCCGCGCCGAGGTCGCGGGCGCCCGCCTCGGCGATCGCCCGTAACTCCTCCTCGGTGTGACGGCGCCCTGTTGTGGTGGTGACCGTGCTCATCGCAGTGCCTCCTCATCGGCGCGAACGGCCCACTGGGCGAACCGTTCTCCATCTTCACGCTGCTCCACGAAGTTCCGGACGACCCGATCGATGTAGTCGCCGAGATCGGTGGAGAAGACCTTGTGCTGCCGCAGCTTGCGGCCGAATCCGGCATCCTGGCCGATGCTGCCGCCGAGGTGGACCTGGAAACCCTCGGTCTGGCCGCCGTTGTCGTCGTCGACGAGTTGGCCCTTGAACCCGATGTCGGCGATCTGAGAGCGCGCGCACGAGTTGGGGCATCCGTTGATGTTCACGGTGATCGGGACGTCGAGTTGGGAGTTGATGTCGGCGAGCCGTTCCTCCAACTCGGGGACGAGTCGCTGGGATCGCTTGCGGGTTTCGGTGAAAGACAGCTTGCAGAACTCGATACCGCTGCAGGCCATCAGATTCCGGCGCCAGTTCGAGGTCCGCGCGGACAAGCCGAGCTCGGACACCTCTCCGATCAGTTGCTCGACCTTGTCGTCGGGGACGTCGAGGACCACGAGCTTCTGGTAGGGCGTGAACCGGATGCGGTCCGACCCGACCCGCTCCGCGGCATCGGCGACGGCGGTCAGGATGGTGCCGGAGACACGGCCTGCGATCGCGGCGAAACCGACTGCGTTCAAACCGTTCTTCAGCTTCTGGACGCCCACGTGATCCCGCGTGGAGGTGAGTGGTTCCGGTGCCGGGCCGTCGATGAGCTTGCGGCCCAGGTACTCGTCCTCGAGCACCTGGCGGAACTTCTCGATGCCCCAGTCCTTGATGAGGAACTTCAGGCGGGCCTTGGCGCGCAGCCGGCGGTAGCCGTAGTCACGGAAGATGGCGACCACGCCCTCCCAGACGTCGGGCACCTCGTCGAGCGGAATCCAGGCACCGACCCGCTGGGCGAGCATGGGGTTGGTGGAGAGCCCGCCGCCGACCCAGAGGTCGAGCCCTGGACCGTGCTCGGGGTGGTTCACCCCGATGAATGCGACGTCGTTGGTTTCGTGCGAGACGTCCTGCAGGCCTGAGATCGCCGTCTTGAACTTGCGCGGGAGATTGGAGTACTGCGGGTCACCGATGTAGCGGCGGACGATCTCGTCGATCGCGGAGGTCGGGTCGAGGACCTCGTCCACGGCGTCACCGGCCAGCGGTGACCCGAGCACCACACGCGGGCAGTCGCCGCAGGCCTCGGTCGTCTTGAGTCCGACGGCCTCGAGTCGTTCCCAGATGGTGGGGACGTCCTCGATGCGGATCCAGTGGTACTGGACGTTCTCGCGATCAGACAGATCGGCGGTGTCCCGGCCGAACTCCGTCGAGATGCCGCCGATCGTGCGCAGCTGGGCCACATTCAGGGCACCGGCGTCGCAACGCACGCGCATCATGAAGTGACTGTCCTCGAGAAGGTCGATGTTCTCGTCGCCGGTCCATGTCCCGTCGTAGCCCTCGGCGCGTTGGGTGTAGAGACCCCACCAGCGCATACGACCACGCAGATCCTGTTTGTCGATCGAGTCGAAGCCCTGCTTGGCGTAGATGTTCTCGATCCGGGCCCGCACGTTGAGCGGATTGTCGTCCTTCTTGACCTGCTCGTTGGGATTGAGCGGTTCGCGGTAGCCGAGCTTCCACTGGCCCTCGGCGCGCCGCTTGGTCGGCCGGGCCTTGCGGGCAGGCCGCTCTGCTGCGGCCGGACGGTCGCCGGCCGCCTTCGACCCGGCGGTCCGATCCTTCGCTACCGGCGCTGCCGCCTCTGGCGCGTCCGAGGTGGTCACGGAAAGATCGTCGGTGGTGGACGTCATGAAGTCTCCTGAGCCGACGCAGCATGCGTCAGCGTTCACATGGAAGTGGGCTGGAAACGTGCTGGCATACCCGCGGCTGAGCGGGGACTCCTCGAGGCCGATCTGTCGTCAGGCGACAGTGAGCACGTCGTCTACAGACGACAGAATGCGCTGCAGACGCGCTTGAGATCGATGTGGCGTCGGGCTGCGAGCCACACCCCTGGGGAAGTCACGCCGTTCATAGTGCCACGATCCCCCTCGCCTCGTCTACTTGGGGTTATTTTCCCTCACGGTGAGGCAAAGCCCTGCCGCGAGGTGCGTTCATAGAACTCAAGGCACGCCAGGTGGGAGGTATTCCCGGTGCCTGGCCGACGTCGCGCAGCCGGTGCGGTCGTCGTCCCGGCGCGTCAGGCGCGCATGATGGAGGGGTGAAGATCGAGATGGAACCCGGCACCGCCGATGCGGTCGGCGCCGCGTGCGGCGCGGTCGATGGCGAGACGCCGCTGGGTCTCTATCTCCACGTGCCGTTCTGTGCGACACGGTGCGGATACTGCGACTTCAACACCTACACCGCGGGTGAGTTGGGCAGTTCGTCGTCGCCGGAGTCCTGGCAGGAGGCCGTCGACAGGGAGCTGAGAAGTGCTGCGCGCCTGCTGAACCCGAGCCGGCCGGTCTCCACGGTCTTCGTCGGCGGCGGTACACCCTCACTGTTGGGCGCGGCGGGCCTCTCGAGACTGTTGAGTTCGGTCACCGAGTTTTTCGACCTCGCCGACGATGCCGAGGTGACCACCGAGTCCAATCCGGAGTCGACGTCGCCGGAGTTCTTCGACGGCCTGCGGGCCGGCGGTTTCAACCGCATCTCACTCGGCATGCAGTCGGCGGCGCCGCATGTTCTGGCCACTCTGGACCGCACCCATACGCCGGGCCGGGCGGTCGCCGCGGCACGCGAGGCGACCGCCGCAGGGTTCGACCACATCAACCTCGACCTCATCTACGGCACGCCGGGCGAGACCGACGACGACCTGCATGCCAGTCTCGATGCCGTCCTCTCCACCGCGGTGGATCATGTCTCCGCCTATGCGCTCATCGTCGAGGACGGCACGGCATTGGCCCGACGAATCCGGCGCGGCGACTTGCCGGCTCCCGACGACGACGTGCTGGCCGATCGCTACCGCATCCTCGACGATCGGCTGTCGACCGAGGGGTTCGACTGGTACGAGGTGTCGAACTGGTCCAGATCGCGTGCCGCGCAGTGCCGGCACAACCTCGCGTACTGGTACAGCCACGACTGGTGGGGGATCGGTCCGGGGGCCCACTCGCACGTGAACGGCGTGCGGTGGTGGAACCTGAAACATCCGGCGCGCTACGCGGATTCGCTTGCCGCCGAGCAACTCCCGATCGGCGGCCACGAGATCTTGACGCCGGAGGACCGGCATCTCGAAGCGGTGATGCTCAGAGCTCGGTGCCGCGACGGGCTCGGCGTCGACGAACTCACCGCGGGTGAATATCAGCGGGCGTCGGAGTTCATCGACGACGGCCTGCTCGAACACGTGGGCAGCGTCGGCGCGAGGCTCGTGCTGACCGATGCGGGTCGGTTGCTCGCCGACCGGGTGGTCCGGGAGATCTTGGTCGCGGGCTGAGGTCACCTGCGGTCCGGGCGCCGTGCGGTGTCCTCACCATTCGGGTGGTTGCCGACCCGCCACCGGGACCGTCCAGCCGGTACTGCGTGCACCGCGGCGATGGAGCCCGCCGGCCGACTCGCGTCCCGGCGACGGCAGTTCGGCGGTGTCGACCTGGTCCTCGACCGGTGCGGCACCCGAATCCAGGTCGAGGTCGAGTGCGTCCAGATCGAGCATCCGGGCATGGATGACGTGTCGGTTCCGCAGCGCCGACCGCACCGCGCGGTGCAACCCGTCTTCGAGATACAGCTCTCCGTGCCATCGCACGACGTGGGAGAACAGGTCGCCGTAGAAGGTGGAGTCCTCGCTGAGGAGCCGATCGAGCGCCAGCACCGTCGTCACAGTGGTCAGCTCGTTCAGACGGAACTGGCGCGGCGGGATCTTCGCCCATCCGCGCCCCGACAACCCGTGGTCGGGATAGGGCTTACCCTCCCGCACCCCCTTGAAGATCATCCCGACACTTCCTGAGCTTCGGCCGGCGCGATGGCGAGCATCCGGCGCGGCCCGGCGCGAAAAACCGGTTCCGACGGGTTTCGCGCCACTGTTCGTAAGATGGACGTCACCTACTGTATGGGAGAGTTCAGTGCCGGGAGGAGTGTCGCGTGTCGAGTACCGATGATCGTCGATTCGAGATCCTGCGCGCGATCGTGACGGATTTCGTCGAATCGCAGGAGCCCATCGGTTCCAAGGCGATCGTCGATCGCCACCAGCTCGGGGTGTCGAGCGCGACGGTGCGCAACGACATGGCAGTCCTCGAGGCCGAGGGTTACATCGCCCAGCCGCACACGAGTTCGGGCCGCGTGCCGACCGACAAGGGCTACCGGATGTTCGTGGACCGGATCAGCGAGGTCAAGCCGCTGTCGGCGGCCGAGCGGCGTGCCATCCTGTCGGTCCTCGACTCCGGCGTGGATCTCGACGACGTGCTGAGGCGGTCGGTCAAACTCCTCGCGCAGCTGACACGTCAGGTCGCGGTCATCCAGTACCCGGTGTTGTCGACGGCCACCGTGCGACACCTCGAGGTGGTCTCGCTGTCGCCGTCGCGGTTGTTGCTGGTGGTGATCACCGACACCGGCCGCGTCGAACAGCGCATGGTTGCGCTCAGTGGTGACCTCGCCGAGGACGACTTCGTACGGCTGCGCGACATGTTCTCCGCAGCGCTCTACGGCAAGCGGCTCGAGGCGGCCTCCGCCGCTGTCGCCGAGGTGGCCAACGACGCCCCCGATGACATCCGCGATGCGGTCATCAACGTGGCGACAGTGCTGGTGGAGACCTTGGTGGAACGCGGCGACGACCGCCTGGTCCTGGGGGGAACGTCCAACCTGGCCAGGGCGGCGGCCGACTTCACCCCGGTGGTCGGAGGCATGGATTCGGTGCTCGACGCCCTCGAAGAGCAGGTCGTGGTGCTGAAGTTGCTCGCGAACACACAGCGGATGGGAGGCGTCACCGTCCAGATCGGCGAGGAGACCCAGACCGAGAACCTGCGTGGAACGTCGGTCGTGTCGACAGGGTACGGTGCATCGGGCACGGTGTTCGGCGGCGTCGGAGTGGTCGGTCCCACACGCATGGACTATCCGGGAACAATCGCGTCGGTCGCGGCCGTTGCCAAGTACGTAGGCGAGGTCTTGTCCGATCGCTGACCTGTGTGGCTGCCACGTGCGGCCCCGGTCCGACAGAGATGCCGCCGGCCGGCCACGACCGCAGACGCCGCAACCAACAGACCAAGTGTGAGATAGAGGACCGAGACGACCGTGGCACGTGACTACTACGGAATCCTGGGTGTCGCCAAAGGCGCCACCGACCAGGAGATCAAGCGCGCATACCGCAAGAAAGCGCGAGAACTGCATCCCGATGTGAATCCGGGCGAGGAAGAACGTTTCAAGGAGGTCAGTACCGCCTACGAGGTACTGACCGATCCCGAGAAGCGTCGGATCGTCGACGCCGGCGGTGACCCGCTGGCCGGTCCGGGTGCGGGCGGTTTCGGCGGGGGATTCGGTGGCAGCGGCGGCCTCGGTGACGTGTTCGAGGCGTTCTTCGGGTCGAGCGGCGGTTTCGGCGGTGGCGGGTTCGGCTCGGGCCGAGGCCCTCGCAGCCGCGTGCAGCCGGGTGAGCCGGCGCTGGTGGCGGTCGAACTCGACCTCGAAGAATGTGCCGCGGGGGTCAACAAAGAGATCACCGTCGACACCGCGATCCTCTGCGACCTGTGCAAGGGTTCCGGAACGCACGGCGATTCGAAGCCGATCAGCTGTGACACCTGCAACGGTGCCGGCGAGATCCAGGCGGTCCAGCGGTCGTTCCTCGGTCAGGTCATGACCGTTCGGGAATGCCCCACCTGCCACGGAGTCGGCGAGGTCATCCCGGATCCGTGCCGCAAGTGCGGCGGCGACGGACGTGTCCGCTCCCGCCGGACGATGACGGTCAAGATCCCGGCGGGAATCGAGACCGGGATGCGCGTGCGACTCTCCGGCCAGGGTGAGATCGGTCCCGGCGGTGGTCCCGCCGGTGACCTGTATGTGGAGGTCAGCGAGCGTCCGAGTGACGTGTTCATCCGCGACAAGGATGACCTGCACTGCACCATCCGGGTCCCGATCGTCGACGCAGCACTCGGCGGCGAGATCGAGATCGACACGATCCTCGACGGCAGCGCACGGATCACCATCGCCCCCGGAACCCAGCCCGGGCAGGTCGTGAAGGTGAAGGGCCAGGGCATGCCGCACCTCAACACGGGTGTGCGCGGGACTCTCCACGCCCACCTCGACGTGGTGGTGCCGACCAAACTCGACGCCGCCCAGACCGACGCCCTGAACAGATTCCGCGAGGCATCCGACGATCGGGTCGAGGTCGTCACGACGGCGACCGGTGCGGCAGCGGGCGGACTGTTCTCCCGCCTGCGCAACGCCTTCGCCGGACGTTGACGTCCGGAGCGCGTGCGTGAGTCCGCCGCTGTTCTGGGTCGACGAGGTGCCGCGCGTCGGCTCCGACGTGACCCTTTCCGGCCCGGAGGGCCGACACGCGGTGACCGTGGCGCGCCTGGCCGTCGGCGAGGAGATCACTGTCGGCGACGGACGCGGATCCACGGCATCGTGCGAGGTCGGCGCGATCACCGCCAAGGACACCCTGGTGGCGCGCGCCCACACGTACGCCTATGCCGAGCCACCGCGCCCCTACGTCACGGTGGTGCAGGCGCTGCCGAAGTCGGAGCGTTCCGAACTCGCCGTCGATCTGGCCACCGAAGCGGGGGCCGATCGGATCGTGCCATGGCAGGCAGCCCGGTGCGTGGCACGCTGGACCGGCAAACCGGAGAAGGGCCACGCCAAATGGCTCGCGGCGGCATCTGCGGCCGCCAAGCAGAGCCGGCGGGCGTGGATTCCCCAGATCCCGCCGTTGGCCACCACCACCGATGTCCGGGCGCGATGTGCCGACGTCATGGCCGCCGGCGGTGTGGTCGCGGTGTTGCACGAGCACGGTACGACGCCGGTCCGTGATCTTCCGCTGGTCGACGCGACCGAGCTCGTCCTGGTTATCGGGCCGGAGGGAGGCCTCGACGACACCGAGATCGCCGACCTCGTGGCACTCGGCGCGTCCTCGGTGATCCTCGGACCAGAAGTGTTGAGGACCTCGACCGCGGCCGCGGTGGCGCTCGGTGCGGTGGGTGTGCTGACCGACCGATGGTCGGCAGGGTGAGACGAGCGGACCGGTGAAGAAGTGTAGGGCGCATCGCGTCAAGGTCGAGTACGGAAGTGCGCCATCGCAATTCGGTCATGTCTACCATCCGGTGACCGGAGTCGGGCCGGCCGATTCCGTGCGCGCGGTGGTGCTTGTCCACGGTGGATACTGGACCACCGAGTTCGGGTTGACGATCGAGACCGCCATCGCACGGCAGTTCACCGAACGCGGTGCGGTGGTGTGGAATGTCGAATACCGGCGTGTCGGAGAGGACGGCGGCGGCTGGCCGAACAGCGGTCGCGACGTCCTCGCAGCTCTGCGAGCACTGGACGGTCCCGTTCGTGAGGCCCTGCCGGCCGCGTTGTCGGCTCAGGTCGACTGGGGGTCGGTCGCAGTGGTGGGGCATTCCGCGGGTGGGCAGTTGGCGGTGTGGTCGGTCGCGCAGTTGCGCGCACGGACCGACTCGTGTCACATCAGCACGGTGATCGCCCAGTCGGCAGCTCTCGACCTGGAGTCCGGCGCCGAGCGACCGTCGATCCGGGGCCTGATGGGGCGACCGTATGCCGAGATCCCGCATCGATATCGCGAGGCATCGCCGATCGCGCAGGAACCGTTTCCGGCGCATGTCGTCGCGATCCACGCGGAGGACGACACCGCGATACCCGTCGAGTCGAGCCGGCGCTATGTCGACACGGTGACCCAGCGCGGGCAGTCGGCCGAACTCGTCGTGGTCCCGGGGAGGGGCACGACGCGTTCGTCGATCCGCGAAGCGCGTCCACGCGGCAGACCGTGCGGGTGCTGGGCATCTGACGGTCGACCCATGCCGGAATATTGCCTGCTGATACGCGGTTCAATCGCGTTAGACTGACACCACCCCGGCGCATCCGGAGCCGCCGCGGCAACCCATGAGGAGTGATTTCATACGTGAGTGACGACAACCCCGACGTGAGCACGCCGACGAGCCGAACTCCTGCGGGCCGATCTGTCACCTCCAATGTGGAAATCTCTCCCGAGGTGGTGTTCGGGCTGCTCGGGACCAGTGACGTCAATCTGCGCACCCTCGAACAGCTGCTCCCGGCGGATATCCATGTGCGTGGCAACCAGGTCACCCTGACCGGTGTCCCCGCCGACGTCGCGGCATCCGAGCGGGTCATCGCCGAATTGGTCGACCTCGTGGGCCGCGGCACCCCACTCACTCCCGATCTCGTCCGTCACAGCGTCTCGATGCTGTCCGAGGGTGCGAGTGAGTCCCCTGCCGACGTGCTGTCGCTCGACATCTTGTCCCGACGCGGCAAGACCATCCGGCCGAAGACCCTGAACCAGAAGAAGTATGTCGACGCGATCGACAACAACACCGTCGTGTTCGGTCTGGGCCCGGCCGGTACCGGCAAGACCTACCTGGCGATGGCCAAGGCCGTGCAGGCGTTGCAATCGAAGTCGGTCAACCGGATCATTCTCACCCGGCCCGCGGTCGAGGCCGGGGAACGTCTCGGCTTCCTGCCCGGCACCCTCAGCGAAAAGATCGACCCGTACCTGCGCCCGCTCTACGACGCGCTGCACGACATGATGGACCCCGAGTCGATCCCCAAGCTGATGGCGGCCGGGGTCATCGAGGTCGCGCCGCTGGCATACATGCGTGGCCGCGCGCAGCCGTTGTCGACGCGCGTTCTCACCCCGGAGGGCTTCCGCCCGATCGGTGACCTCGCGGTGGGCGACGAGGTGATCGGCTCGAACGGGGCTCCCACCGAGGTGCGCGGCGTCTATCCGCAGGGATTCAAGGACATCGTGCGTGTCACCACACAGGACGGCGCGACAACACTGTGCTCGACCGATCACCTCTGGTCGGTCTACACCCGCGACGACCGGCGACAGGGCAAGGGCCCGCGCGTGCTTGCCGCGAAGGAGATGATCGGGAACCTGCGTGCGGCGCACCGCCACCGCTACGAGGTTCCGGTACTCGCCGCGCCGGTGTCGTTCGACGCCCGGCCGGTGCCGTTCGATCCGTACGCGCTCGGCCTGATGCTGGGCGACGGCTGCATGGCGGGCATGACCACGCCGTCGTTCACCACGGCCGACCCTGAACTCGTCGAGGCGCTGGTCGAGGCGGTCCCGGGCATCACGGCTCGACGGAAGTCGGACATGGACTACGTACTGGACCGGATCACGAGTCCAGGTGAGGTCATCACCATCGAGAATCCGGTCACTCGCGCGATGCGTGTCCTAGGTCTGTGGGGTAGCGAGTCCGCCACGAAATTCGTGCCGCCGCAGTACCTGCAGAACTCTGCCGCTGTCCGGCTGTCGGTTCTCCAGGGCCTCCTCGACACCGACGGCGGACCGGTCGTCCAGGCGGGACGGACATGTCGTCTCCAGTACACGACGACCTCCGATCGACTACGCGACGACGTGATCTTCCTGGTCCGGTCACTCGGCGGGGTGGTGTACACGAGCACCCGCGCTGCGGTCGTTCGCACGCCCGCAGGTGCGAACGGCAGAGACATCCGTCACGACGCGCACGTCCTCGACATCCGGCTCCCCGAGGGACTCACACCGTTCCGGCTCGCGCGTAAGACGGCGAAATACGCCGCCGGTGAGTGCAAGGAACCCAAGCGATACATCGAGAGCATCGACGAAGCCGGTACAGAGGAGGCCGTGTGCATCCGGGTGGCCGCCGCGGATTCGCTGTATGTGACCGAGGATTTCCTGTTGACCCACAACACGCTCAACGACGCCTTCATCATCCTCGACGAGGCCCAGAACACCACGGGCGAACAGATGAAGATGTTCCTCACCCGTCTCGGTTTCGGGTCCAAGGTCGTCGTCACCGGTGACACCACCCAGGTGGACCTCCCGGGCGGCGCACAGAGCGGACTGACCGCTGCGACGCAGATCCTCGACGGTATCGACGACATCCATTTCTCGCGTCTCACCAGCGCTGACGTGGTCCGGCACCGTTTGGTCGCGGACATCGTGGACGCGTACGGTCGGGCCGAGGAGAACTCCCGCGTCGGCGGGCGACTGCGGGACGCCGACAACCTGCCGGGCAATCGGGCCGCGCGCCGCGCGGCCGCACACGGGCGTCGCTCATGAGCATCGAGCTGGCCAACGAATCCGGTGTCGAGGTCCCGGGAGATCTGATCATCGAGTCGGCACGCTTCGCCATCACCGCGATGGACGTGCATCCCGCAGCGGAACTGTCGGTGGTCTGTGTCGACGAGGACACGATGGCCGACATGCACATGCAGTGGATGGACCTGCCCGGCCCGACGGACGTGATGAGCTTTCCGATGGACGAGCTCGTCCCCGGTGGCCGGCCGGACGCGGCCGAGCCGGGGCCTGCGATCCTCGGGGACATCGTGTTGTGTCCGGCGTTCGCGGCCCAGCAGGCGAAATCGGCCCGGCGATCGTTCGAGCACGAGCTCTCGATGCTCACGATCCACGGTGTGCTCCATCTGCTGGGCTACGACCACGCCGAGCCAGACGAGGAAAAAGAGATGTTCGGTCTGCAGAACCGAATCCTCGAGGAGTTCTACGCGGCCCGGCATCACCGGGCACAACAACAGCGGCAGTCCGATCGCGACACGCAGTTGCTGACCAACATCGGCTTCGCGGAGACCGCCCGTACCGAGAACGCTCCGGCCGAGGACGAGTGACGGTGCCCGACGACGTCTGGCTCGTCGTGGCGGCGCTCGCGCTGATCCCGGTCGGTGGACTGTTCGCCGCCGTCGATGCGGCCATCACCACGGTGTCCATGGCCCGCGTGGAGGACATGGTCAAGGAGCAGCGCGCCGGCGCGGTCCGTCTGATCGCGGTGTTGCACGGCCGCGCCACCTATGTCGGCCTCGCCGTCCTGATGCGGGTGGCGTCGGAGACCGCGGCGGTTGCCCTGATGGCGTTGGTGCTGACCGATTGGCTCGGGGTGGGTTGGGGCCTGTTCGCCGCGATCGTCGGGATGACGGTGGTGTCGTTCGTCGCCGTCGGCGTCGGGCCGCGCACCCTCGGCCGCCAGCACGCCTACACGATCGCGCTGTCGTCGGCGATCGTGTTGCAGGGCATCGGATTACTGCTCAGGCCGCTGACCCGACTGCTCATCATGGTCGGCAACGCCGTGACGCCCGGCAAGGGATTTCGCAACGGCCCCTTCGCCACCGAGGTGGAACTCCGGGAGGTCGTGGACCTCGCCGAGGCCAGCGGTGTGGTGGCCGCAGACGAGCGCCGGATGATCCAGTCGGTCTTCGACCTCGGCGACACCAACGCCCGCGAGATCATGGTGCCGAGGCCGGAGATGATCTGGATCGAGCAGGACAAGACCGCCGCCCAGGCGATGAATCTCGCAGTGCGGTCCGGGCATTCACGCATACCGGTGATCGGGGAGAACCCCGACGACATCGTCGGTGTGGTCTATCTCAAGGATCTCGTCGCCGAGGGTGGACGATCGGCGTCGGCGCACGTCCACGACTTCATGCGCGCCGCCGAGTTCATCCCCGACTCCAAACCGCTCGACAAGGTGTTGGCGGACATGCAGCGGACGCGCAACCACATGGCCCTGTTGGTCGACGAGTACGGCGGGATCGCCGGTTTGGTGACCATCGAGGACGTTCTCGAGGAGATCGTCGGTGAGATCACCGACGAATACGACACCGACGAGGTGGCACCGATCGAGGAACTCGACGACGGGAACTACCGGGTGTCGGCGCGTCTGCCGGTTGCCGATCTCGGTGAACTCTTCGGCATCGACATCGACGACGACGAGATCGAGACGGTCGGCGGTCTGCTCGGCCTCGAACTCGGCCGCGTGCCGCTCCCGGGTGCCCGGGTCGAGTCGAACGGCCTGCTGCTCGTCGCCGAAGGCGGGCCGAACCGACGGGGTCGCCAGCGCATCACCACGCTGCTGGTCAGCCGGCTTGACGATCCTCACGACCCCGACGCGTCGCCGGCGCAACGTGATGGCGGCGACACCGACATGCCCGCGTCCGATCCGGCCGAAGACGGACGCGGTGCGGAATACTCGATGTCCAGTCGAGGGCGTTCGCAGGTCCGACGACGCGACGACGACCCAACGGGTGACACCACCAGGAGCGAGGACCGAACGTGACCGCACCGTCGAACGAACTGCCCGAGTTGTCCGACGAGGACCAGAAGCTGGTCGTCCTCGCGCGGGGGGCACTGGCCCGCGCGGAGAGTTCGTCGGCCGCGGCCGTCCGCGACGCCGACGGCCGCACCTACGCCGGTGCGCCCGTGGCCGCCGACACCCTGACGCTGTCCGGCCTACAGGTCGCCGTGGCCAGTGCGCTCTCCAGTGGTGCCCAGGCCTTCGAGGCGGCCGTCCTGGTGAACGGCGGGCCCGACGATCCGGGGCTGGCCACCCTCGCGGAGTTCGGTTCACAGGCGTACGCGGTCCACACCGACCTGGCGGGAACGCCGACCGCTCGGCAGGAAGTCGGTCGATGACCGAGTTCCGGTCGGGGTTCGTGTGTTTCGTCGGCCGGCCGAACACCGGTAAATCCACCCTCACCAACGCGCTCGTCGGTGAGAAGATCGCCATCACATCGAATAGACCACAGACCACGCGACACACCATCCGGGGAATCGTCAACCGCGACGACGCCCAGTTGATCCTGGTCGACACCCCTGGCCTGCACCGTCCTCGGACGCTGCTCGGCCAGCGTCTCAACGACCTCGTTCGCGACACATACTCCGAGGTCGACGTGATCGGTGTGTGTGTACCCGCGGACGAGGCCATCGGTCCGGGCGACCGGTGGATCGTGTCGCAGGTCCGTCAGATGGCGCCCCGCACCACGGTGCTGGGAGTGGTCACCAAGATCGACCGCGTCACCCGGGATCGGGTCGCGGCCCAGCTCGTCGCACTGTCCGAACTTCTCGGCCCCACCTCCGAGGTGGTCCCGGTGTCGGCGAGGTCCGGTGCTCAACTCGACATCCTGACCGACGTCCTGGTGAGCCAGATGGAACCCGGCCCGGCCTTCTACCCCGACGGAGAGCTGACCGACGAACCCGAAGAGGTGCTGATGGCGGAGTTCATCCGCGAAGCGGCCCTCGAGGGTGTCCGCGACGAGCTTCCGCACTCGCTCGCGGTGGTGATCGAGGAGATCATCCCGCGCGAAGACGGCACTCAGGAGAACGGCGAGGAGGCGGACGGACCGTCGATGGTCGACGTCCACGCCATCCTCTATGTGGAGCGCGACAGTCAGAAGGGCATCATCATCGGCCATCGGGGTGCGCGGCTCAAGGAGGTCGGCACCGTCGCGCGGCAGCAGATCGAGAAGTTGCTCGGCACCCGGGTCTATCTGGACCTGCACGTGAAGGTGGCCAAGGACTGGCAGCGGGACCCGAAACAGCTGGGACGCATGGGCTTCTGATGCTCCAGCCCGCCGTCGGTGCGAATGAGTCGAGAAGGAGTACGGATGGGGCGGCACGAAACAGGCGACGAGGCGGAGCGGAGCGGGAGCGGCCGCCGCGATGAGCCCGGTCACGAAGCGCCTGAACGTGACGCCGAGGCCGGTACCACCATCGCCGGCGTCCTGCGGTCGCCACGTTTCTGGCTCGCGCCGTTGCTGCTCGTCGTCGTCATCATGTCGTTCATGGCGGCCCTCTACATGGGTGCGGTCGCCGACCCGCAGCGCAACCTCCACGACTTCCCGATCGCGCTGGTCAACGAGGATCGCGGCGGCGACGTCGACAACCCGGACGGCGGTACCACGAAGCAGAACTTCGGCGATCAGGTTGCCGAGGGGGTGGTCTCGACGGCGGCGAAGAGCGGGATCGCGGTGGAGAAGGTCGATCGGACGACCGCACTCAACCGGCTGAACACCGGTAAGACCTACGGGGTGGTGGTGATCGGCCCCAACTTCACCAAACGCGCGGTGAGTCTCGGACGTGCGGCGGTGCTCGAGGCCAAACCCGATCCGATGGCGATCGACGTGTTCATCAACCGTGGTTCCGGGACCTTCGCCTCGGCGGTCACCACCACCTTCGCCGACGAGATGTCCGAGCAGGTCAACGCGCAGGTCGGCGAACGACTGGTGGACACCGTCCGGCAGAGCCTGGTGAAGGCCGACGTGCCGTTCTCGGGTGCCGCTCAGCTGGCCCTGTCCAATCCGGTGAACGTGCGGATCGTCGAGCCGACGCCGTTGCCCGACGGATCCGGAAACGGGTTGTCCGCGTTCTACTTCACGTTGTTGCTCATCCTGGCCGGCTTCACCGGCGCGATGATGGTGAGCGTCGTGGTGGACGGCATCCTCGGCCAGACCCCGATCGAGTACGGGCCGTTCTATCAGCTCCGGCAACGCCTCGCGATCTCGCGGTGGGGGACGCTCGCGACCAAGTGGACAATCATGCTGCTGGTCGCGGTGATCCAGTCGGCGTTGTACATCGCGGTGTGCACAGCTGTCGGCACGTCGTTGCCCAATGCGTTCGCGCTGTGGATGTTCTCGGTTCTGGTGATCACCGCAGTCGGGGTGTCGGCGAGTTCGATGATGGCGGTGTTCGGCAATCCTGGCCTCATCCTGAACCTGGTGTTCTTCGTGATCCTCGGTCTCCCGTCGTCGGGTGGCACCGTGCCCTTGGAGGCGAGTCCGCGACTGTTCGCCTGGATCGCCGCGGTGGAGCCCATGCACCTGGTGTACCTCGGCAGTCGCGCCATCCTCTATTTCGACGCGGATCTCGACGCCGGGCTGGGACGGTCGATCATCCAGTGCGCGATCGGGCTGCTGGTGGGAGTGCTGCTCGGTCTGGGCGGCACCAAGCTCTACGACCGCAAGGGTTGGCACAGGTTCCCCGGAGGCATGGTCCTGCCGCCGCGTCTGCGCAGGTTGGCCGACGGTGATGGTCCCGCCTCCATCACCACTCCGTCGCCGGCTCACGTCGCCGCGGTGAGCGGATCACGGGCTCCCGAGACCTCCGGGGAGGCCGCCGCGTCGGAGAGACCCGGGGCCGTGGACGCTCCCGAGGACCCCGGACGCATGTCGTAGTGCAGCGCTGTCGGTACCCGGTGGAACAATGACCCGGTGAGGTTCTATCGGGATGAGGCCGTGGTGCTTCGCCAGCACAAGCTGGGCGAGGCCGATCGCATCATCACGCTGCTCACACAGGACCACGGCCTGGTACGTGCCGTGGCCAAGGGAGTCCGCCGGACCCGATCGAAATTCGGCGCTCGGCTCGAACCCTTCGCCCATGTCGACGTGCATCTCTACCCCGGTCGCAACCTCGACGTGGTCACCCAGGTGCACACCCTCCACGCCTTCGCCGACGCCATCGTGGCCGACTACGGCCGGTACACCACTGCGTGCGCGGTGCTCGAGACCGCGGAGCGGCTGGCCGGTGAGGAACGCGCACCGGCAGCGCAATTGCACCGACTCACGGTCGGTGCGCTCGAGGCGCTGGCCGGGCACCGCCGTGCCAACCAACTCATCCTCGACGCCTACCTGCTGCGAGCGATGCACTGCGCGGGATGGATGCCGACGTTGGACGTGTGCGCGCGATGTGCGCAGCCGGGGCCGCATCGGGCGTTCCACGTGGCGGCCGGTGGTGCGGTGTGTATCCACTGCCGTCCACCCGGATCGGCCACTCCGTCACCAGGGGTTCTCGATCTGATGGATGCCTTGTTCCGCGGTCAGTGGGAACACACCGCCGAGGCCAGTTCGTCGATGCAGCGCCAGGCAAGCGGACTGACCGCAGCCCATCTCCAATGGCATCTCGAACGTCAGTTGCGAACCCTGCCGCTCATCGAACGCGAAGCACCTCATAGGCTGGTGGACACCGCGTGAGAGGAGACGGTTGATGGCGTTACGACCCGGTTCACGATCCGGGAAGCGACAGGCCGCACCGGAACCACGAGCAGAGCGCAGCGCAGTACGCCCGCCAGACCCGCACCCGAGCGGTGCGCGGCCGCCCCGGATCCAGCCCGAACTGATACCCCGCCACGTGGCACTCGTGATGGACGGCAACGGCCGCTGGGCGCAGGACCGCGGCCTGCCGCGCACCGAAGGACACAAGCAGGGCGAGGCAGTTCTGATGGACACCGTCTGCGGATGCATCGAACTCGGTGTCACCTGGCTCTCCGCCTACGCATTCTCGACCGAGAACTGGTCGCGCAGCCCCGAGGAGGTCCGCTTCCTGATGGGCTTCAACCGGGACGTGATACGCCGCAGACGTGACGAGATGCACGAGATGGGCGTCCGGGTGCGATGGGCCGGCCGTCGACCACGCCTGTGGCGCAGCGTGATCCGCGAACTCGAGGTCGCCGAGGAGATGACGAAGGACAACACCGTGATGACCCTCACGATGTGTGTCAACTACGGCGGCCGTGCCGAGATCGCCGACGCGGCAAAAGAAATCGCCCGTCGTGCCGCGGCCGGGGAGATCGATCCGGACCGGATCACCGAAGCCTCGTTCGCCCGGTATCTCGACGAGCCGGACATGCCCGATGTGGACCTCTTCCTGCGGCCCTCCGGGGAACAGCGGATCTCGAACTTCTTGCTCTGGCAGTCCGCCTACGCCGAGATGGTGTACCAGGAGAAGCTCTTTCCCGATTTCGACCGGCGTGACCTGTGGGCCGCATGCGTCGAATATGCCTCGCGGGACCGGAGATTCGGCGGAGTGATGCCGACATGACCGATGCGTCATCCGGGTCCGAGGAACTTTTGACCCGGGTGGCCCGCCTCGTCGGAGAGATCGGTGACGTCGGCGATGCGGATGCGGATTCGGTGATCGTGCAGGTGGGTCCGACTCGCGCGTCATTGCGAGTGCTGACCCTCGCGGACGGACTCGATGTGCTCACCGTGACCCAGCTGGTCGCGGTCAACCTGCCGAACACGCCCGCCTTGCGCGACGACGTGGAAGCGGCCGACGCGCACCTGAGTTTCGGCGCATTGCGCAGATCCGATCCCGAAGGCGTGACGACCGACGTCCTGCAGTACTACACGTTTCCGGCCGGCACCCTCGACGAGGTCCCGCTGCTGACCGTGTTGCACATCGTGCTGTCGGCCGGTGCCGACATCGCTCGCCGCCTCTCCGGCGCCTGAGCGTCCGTCAGGGGGTCAGGTCCCCGCCCGACAGTCTGCGCAATAGCCGAAGACCTCGACGGTGTGGTTGATGTCGGTGAACCCGTGCCGCGCGGCCACGCCGGCCGCCCACTTCTCGACGGGTTCCGCCTGTACCTCGACCGTCGTGCCGCAGCTACGGCACACGAGGTGGTGATGATGTCCGGACGAGCAGTGGCGATAGCGAGTCTCACCCGAGCCGTCCCACAGCACGTCGATCTGCCCGGATTGGCTCAACGCCTGCAGATTTCGGTACACGGTGGTGAGGCCGATCGATTCTCCCCGGGCCTTGAGCTGGTCGTGCAGTTCCTGCGCGGAGATGAAGTCGTCACCGGCGGCCAGTGCGTCGGCGATCGCGGCGCGCTGTCTGGTCGAGCGGACTCCGGTCACCGGGCGGCCCGGACCCGTCGTCATTCGGTCACCATGCCGGTGTCGGCGGGGGTGGTGGCGGTGGTGGTGTCGGCAACGGACTCCGGCAGCTGGCCGTCTCCGGACTCCATGGCATGCGCGAGCGCATCGGTGACGATGTGGGCGAGGTGGTGGTCGACGAGTTCGTAGACGATCTCGCGGCCGGTCCGGTGGCCGCGCACCACGCCGGCATCCTTGAGGACCCGAAGGTGCTGACTCACCAGCGGTTGACTCACCTCCAGCGCGCCGACGATCTCGTGGACGCACTGCGGACGTTCGCGCAGGAGCAGCACGATGGCGATGCGGGTCGGCGAGGCCAGCGCCCGCAGGAGGTCGCTGGCAGCCGCGCACTCCACCGGGCCGATCACATGGTGATCGGCGGTGGTCGCCGAGCAGTCTCCATCCTGGGCATCCATCGCTTCCATACTAAAGGAAGTCGTTTTCATTTGGTTGTCAGCGCCGTGCTCGAGGACCGGGGAAGGGTGACGATTCCGACGAGCGGCCCCTCTGTGGCTACCCTGTAAGGGCTGCCGTTCTGCTTTTCGACGGAATGGCCGCGTCACCGAATCGAACCCCTAGTCGTTGGAGATCAGTTAACCGTGGCCGCCCAGTCCAACCGCGTCGAAGCCGTCGTCAACCTCGCCAAACGTCGTGGCCTGGTGTTCCCGAGCGGCGAGATCTACGGCGGAACCCGCTCCGCGTGGGACTACGGCCCGCTCGGCGTCGAGGTCAAGGAGAACATCAAGCGCCAGTGGTGGCGTGGCATGGTCACCGGTCGCGACGACATCGTCGGGCTCGACTCGTCGGTCATCCTGCCGCGTCGGGTCTGGGAGGCCTCCGGCCACGTCGAGGTGTTCACCGATCCGCTGGTGGAGTCGCTCCACACCCACAAGCGCTATCGTGCCGACCACCTCCTGGAGGCGTACGAGATCAAGCACGGCCATCCGCCGGCCAACGGTCTCGCCGACATCAACGACCCGGACACCGGTCAGCCCGGCAAGTGGACCGAGCCGAAGGCGTTCAGCGGCCTGATGAAGACCTACCTCGGACCGGTCGACGATGAGGAGGGCCTGCATTATCTGCGACCCGAGACCGCGCAGGGCATCTTCGTGAACTTCAAGAACGTGATGACCACCGCACGCAAGAAGCCGCCGTTCGGTATCGCCCAGATCGGCAAGAGCTTCCGCAACGAGATCACCCCCGGCAACTTCATCTTCCGCACGCGCGAGTTCGAACAGATGGAGATGGAGTACTTCGTCAAGCCAGGCGAGGACGAAGAGTGGCACCAGTACTGGATCGACCAGCGGTTCGACTGGTACGTCGATCTGGGCATCGATCCGGAGAACCTGCGCCTCTTCGAACATCCGAAGGACAAGCTCTCGCACTACTCCAAGCGCACCGTCGATGTCGAGTACAAGTTCGGCTTCTCCGGGAACCCGTGGGGCGAGCTCGAGGGCGTCGCCAACCGGACGGATTTCGATCTGTCGACCCACAGCAAGCACTCGGGCGAGGATCTCTCGTTCTTCGACCAGGCCTCCGGTGAGCGCTACACGCCCTATGTCATCGAGCCCGCGGCGGGCCTCACCCGCTCGCTGATGGCATTCCTGTGCGACGCGTACACCGAGGAGGAGGTGCCGAACGCCAAGGGCGGCACCGATACCCGCACGGTGCTGCGTCTCGATCGCCGGCTGGCACCGGTCAAGGTCGCGGTCCTGCCGCTCTCCCGCAACGAGAAGCTGTCGCCGAAGGCCAAGGATCTCGCCGCCGAGTTGCGCAAGCACTGGAACGTCGAGTTCGACGACGCGCAGGGCATCGGCAAACGCTACCGCCGCCAGGACGAGATCGGCACCCCGTTCTGCGTGACGGTCGATTTCGACACCCTCGACGACCAGGCGGTCACTGTGCGTGAACGGGACACCATGAGCCAGGAGCGGGTGGCGCTCGACAAGGTCGTGGAGTTCCTGGGCGGCAAACTCCTCGGGGCGTGAGCGTTCCGCGCGGTGTGCCCGACCGTCGTGAGAGGTCGTCGTCGTAACGTGCGACCTGCGTATTTCTGTCATAGTTGAGTGTGGAGTTGTCGCACGCCCGGGCATGGGGTCCGGAGTCGCGTGCGGCGAGGAGAGTGAGTGCAGCAGTGACCGTCAACGGCAAAGTCGTTCATTACGACGCGAATCGGGGCTTCGGATTCCTCGCACCGGATGCGGGCGGTGCGGACGTCTTCCTGCACATCAACGACATCGACATCGACGAGAGCGCGCTGAAGCCGGGCGCAAAGGTCGAGTTCGACATCGAGGAGACCGATCGCGGCACCAAGGCCGTCAACGTCGCGGTGACCGAGTCGGCACCGGTCGACGACGCACCCGCCGGGCGACCGCACCGTCGCGACGGTCACGACCACGGTCGCCCCCACGGCGGCGGTGACCGCGACCGTGACCGCCCTCGCAAGCCACGCGGCGGTTCGCTTGATGCGGCATCGTTCACCGAAGAAGTCACCGAACTGCTGCTCGATTCGTCCGACGACCTGACCGCGGCCCAGATCGTGGCGATCCGGCAGCGCATCACCGACTTCGCGGTCGCCCGGGGATGGGTGCTTGACTAGCGCACCGCCCACCGGCCGATCGGCCGCGATACCGTCCACGGCGGACTACGGTGACGAGGCCGTCGAACGGATCGTGCCGGAGGCGCCGAAGGTCGCGAGCCTGCCGGGAACCCGGACGGATCATCGCAGCGACTTCGCGCGGGACCGGGCACGAGTACTCCACTCGGCCGCGTTGCGTCGGCTGGCGGACAAGACGCAGGTTGTCGGGCCGCGTGAGGGCGACACCCCGCGGACCCGTCTGACACATTCGCTCGAGGTGGGCCAGATCGGTCGGGGGATCGCCATCGGCCTCGGCTGCGAACCCGATCTCGTCGAACTGGCGGGCCTCGCACACGACATCGGTCATCCGCCCTACGGACACAACGGGGAACGGGCACTCGACGAGGTCGCCGCGACGATCGGTGGTTTCGAGGGCAACGCCCAGAATCTTCGTATCCTCACGCGCCTGGAACCGAAGCTCCTCGACGAGACCGGCCGCAGCGCCGGGCTGAACCTGACCAGGGCATCGCTGGACGCGACACTGAAGTATCCCTGGACCCGTGGCGCACCGGGGACCAAGTTCGGCGCCTACGACGACGACGCGGATGCCCTGGACTGGATTCGGCTCGACGCACCCTCGGGTCGTCAATGTGTCGAGGCGCAGGTGATGGACTGGTCCGACGACGTCGCCTACTCCGTGCACGATCTGGAGGACGGCGTCATCGCGAACCGGATCGATCTGCGCACGCTCGGCGACTCGTCCGATCAGCGGGCGCTCGCCGACATCGGCGTGAAGGAGTTCGGAGGCCTCGAGGCAGACGCACTGATCGACGCCGCCCAACGCCTGTCGCGGATGGAGATCGTCGGTCAGGCCGGCGTCTACGACGGCAGCCTCGACAGCGCCGTCGCACTCAAACGGCTGACGAGTGAGCTCATCGGCCGATTCGCGTCCGCGGCCATCACGGGGACCCGCGCAGCGGTGGGAGGTCGATCGGTGGCGCGCTACGACGCCGAGCTCACGGTGTCGCCGCTGGTGGCCGCGGAGGTGGCGATCCTCAAGACCTTGGCGTTGCGGTTCATCTTCTCCGACAGCCGCCACAAGTCGCACCAGCAGCGTCAGCGCGAGCGCATCCATCGCGTGGCCGGTTGGCTGACCGCGGCTGCCCCCGGTGGGCTGGACCCGATCTTCGTGCCCTCCTGGCACGAGGCGGCCGATGATGCCGCCCGCCTGCGCGTCATCGTCGATCAGATCGCCTCCATGACAGAAGGCCGCCTGGAACGCACCGACCGGCAGAACTCGGGAGCACAGGCGCATCTGGGCTGAGGCCGCCCGTGTGGCTGCCGGTTCGCCGCGTGCAGTCACTACACTGGGCGGCGTGCCAGGCCGAATTCCCGATCGTGACATCACGGCGATCCGTGAGCAGACGAACATCGAGGAGATCGTCGGCGACTACGTCGCGCTGCGTCGAGCCGGCGCCGACAGCCTCAAGGGTCTGTGCCCATTCCACGACGAGAAGACGCCGTCGTTCCACGTGCGCCCCAACCACGGGCACTTCCACTGCTTCGGCTGCGGTGAGGGCGGCGATGTCTACAGCTTCCTGCAGAAGCAGGAACACGTCAGCTTCGTCGAAGCGGTGCAGCAGCTGGCCGACCGGATCGGCTATCAGATCCACTACGAGGGCGGCGGCACCACGGTGGTCCGGGATCGTGGTACCCGCGCCCGGCTCGTCGCGGCCAACGCGGCCGCCCAGCGCTACTACGCGGAACAATTGCAGTCGCCCGAGGCGCAGAAGGCCCGCGACTACCTGACCGAGCGGGATTTCGACGCTGCGACGGCGGCCGCCTTCGGCTGTGGCTACGCACCGGCCGGTTGGGACACGATGACCAAAACCCTTCTGTCCCAAGGGTTCGAGTTCAGCGAGCTCGAAGCCGCCGGCTTGGCGAAGCAGGGACGCAAAGGGCCGATCGATCGGTTCCATCGGCGCCTGCTGTGGCCGATCCGCAACCTCGGCGGCGACATCATCGGCTTCGGTGCTCGCAAGCTGTTCGACGACGACAACCTCGGCAAGTACATGAACACGCCGGAAACCATGCTGTACAAGAAGTCTCAGGTGCTGTTCGGGCTCGACCACGCGAAGAAGAACATCGCCAAGGGGCATCAGGTGGTCATCGTCGAGGGCTACACGGACGTGATGGCGATGCACCAGTCCGGGGTGACCACGGCGGTCGCGTCATGCGGAACGGCGTTCGGCGAGGACCACCTCGCGCTGTTGCGCCGCCTCATGATGGACGACTCGTACTTCCGCGGCGAGGTCATCTACACCTTCGACGGCGACGAGGCGGGAAAGGCGGCCGCGCTCAAAGCATTCGAGGGGGAGCAGAGCATCGCGGGCCAGACGTTTGTGGCCGTCGCGCCCGATGGCATGGATCCGTGTGAACTGCGCCAGCGCAGCGGTGACGGCGCGGTCCGGGATCTGATCGCCCGCCGGGTACCGATGTTCGAGTTCGCTATCAAGGCCTTGCTGTCCGAGCATGATCTCGACACCGCGGAGGGGCGGGTCCACGCGTTGCGGGACACCGTGCCGGTGGTGGCGCGCATCAAGGACATCGCGCTGCGTGACGAGTACGCCAGGCAGCTGGCCGGGTGGGTCGGGTGGGAAGACGTCGGCCAGGTGTTGTCGCGGGTTCGCGAGGACGGCGCGCGCCATTCCCGCACAGCCGGTCGCGGCGGTGAGCGCGTGACCTCGATGCGTCGTCAGCGTCCGGAGGCGGCGTCGGCGCCCCTGACGCCTCGTCCGCTGCCCACCGATCCGCGACTGTGGCCGCAGCGCGAGGCGCTCAAGGCAGCGTTGCAGTACCCGGCGATCGCCGGCACCGTCTTCGACTCCCTGCCGGTGCAGTGCTTCACCGAACCGGCCTACGCCATGATCCGGACCGCGATGACCTCACTCGGCGGTGCCGCCTCCGGCATGGGGGGAGCCGAATGGGTCGACGCGGTGCACAACTCGATCGACGACCTCCTGGTCGGTCCGCTGGTCACCGAACTCGCTGTCGAATCGATGCCGGTGAGCGAGAACAACATCCCGCGCTACATATCCAGCGTCATGGCGCGGCTGCAGGAGGTCTGGGTCGGAGCCCAGATCGCCGACATCAAGTCCAAGCTGCGGCGGATGGCGCCGGGGGAGGACCCCGACGGGTACAACGCCGTGTTCGGTGATCTGGTGGCGTTGGAGGCCTACCGGCGCAGCCTGCTGGAGCAGGCCGTCGACCCCAGCGTCGACGTGGGCTGACGGCGGCATCGGCGCCCACGCGAGCCTGCCGGTCGACGGCGGTTCACGAGGCCCGGGAGATGCTGGTCGACAGCCACTCGCCGAACCAGTCGATAGCGTCGCGGCCTTCGTTGTCGACGACGAGGGATCCGTAATGGACGTGGCTGTTGGACGCGTAGAACCTGCCCGCACCGACCGCGTCCAGGACCACAGTGGCCGGATCGGTGACCGCGCGTTTCGCCACGATGCCGGTGACCGCGGTGGCCATACTCCGTAGATCGGGAGCGACTGCCTCCACCTCCGTTCCGGTTCGAGGGCGCACCGTGACGATGCTGCGGGACAGAACCGCGAGTTCGCGGGCGACCCGCCGAACGTCGGATGGTGCGGTGGTCGTGGTCGGCAGGGTTCGCGCGCCGGTGTGGGAGGCGACCGCGACCGCGCCCGTCCAGGTGAGCTCCTGGATCTTGCCGACCAGGTCGGCGGTCCGCTCGAAATCGACGTGTGCGAGCGCGGCGGCGAGCACCGACGCCGCTTTGGTGAGTCCGGTCTCGTCCGGGATCAACGCCAACGTGGTGGAGACCTCGGTGAAATCGATCATAGAGGCGAGCGTCACCAGAGGCCGGAGTCGGTTGTTGAGCGTCCCGGCAATGGTGTGGGCCGATCCCAGGTCGCCGTTTGCCACCGTCTGCGGGAGCAGGGTCAAATCGTCGAGGATGCCCGGGATGTCGACCGATGCGAGGACTGTCGTCGCGGTGGCCGCCTTCTTCACCGCGTCCGCGGCGTCGGCCGGCGTTTTGCCCAGGACGGTGCCGAGCTGGCCGAGGAGCGGGTTCTGCGATTTGTCGATGGAACAGTAGAGGTCGTCGGGCGCGCAGATGGCCGAGACCCGTCCCATCAGACTCCCCATGCCGGCGGGACGTGGATCGGCGATACCGATACCGTCCTGCCGCGGACCGACGACGGTCTCACCGGTGGTGCCTGCACGAGGGTCCGCCAACAAGGCGACGGCGACCACGGAGTCGGCGATGATCGGACCGAGCTCGTTCCCGATGGCCGATGCGAGATCGCCTGCGGCGTCGGCCCCCTGGCTGTAACCGGTGATCGTGAACTTGGCGTCGGGATGCTGCGCGGCATAGTCCCGTAGCACCGTGCCTGCGTTCTCGAGTGCCGTCGCCTTGCTCATGCCGTAGCTCTCGCCGTTGTCGAAGGCCCGCGCGACGTACGGCAGAAAATAGATGACCGCCGACTCGCCGTGGTCGCGGCGCAGGCGATCAGCGATGGGCCGCAGAGCCCCGACGGGCCTCGACGGATCCGCCGACTCACTCGTCTCCCAGGTGCCCGGGATGAACAGGTTGAAGGTCTTTGCTGGTATCGGGTCGACGGGGTCCGCGACAGCCGCGCCCGGCGTCGGCGCGAGAGCCAGGGTCATCGCGAACGCGCCCAGCGCGACACGGGCGGGATGTTCTCGCACCAGTCGGTGTGCGGCGGACGGGCGACGAGGTCCAGACGCGCCGCGACGGTCGGACAGCGGGGATGCCAACCGGTTTCGGATCGAGGAGGGGATGCATGACATCGGGGGCTCCGCCGGGGTGTGGGGGAACGGATGCTCGGTGAGGATTCAAAAAACGGGCGCGGTGTCGCAATCACGTCGAGATGATGTCGAAACGATACCGCAACGTATCCGGAGAGACGTGAGAATTCATCGCATCGGGTGAGTTGGAAGACCTCTCGTCTGCCACAACTGTCGTTGTAACCCGCTGTCCTGCAGCTGTATTCGCTCTGCCTGTCCGCGACGGGTGTGGCTGCTGTGTCTGGTGGGAAGGGCGGGCGTGGGGCGACCGAGCGATCGCCGGCAATCCGGTACGGTCCGGTTGGTGGCGAATCATGTTTTCTCGCAATGTCATTCGATGTTCGGCTGGGTCGGGCGACGTGTGCGCGGCGGAAATTGGACCGACCGGGACCTTTAGTACGGCGAACTATCTTCTCCTGCAGTGGGTTTGCGTCGTGACAGTGTCACGTGGAGAAGGTTGCCGCGGCCTGCTGGGATGGGATCGGTGTTGACGTGCATCTGGCCCGGCGGAGATCCGTCCGGTGATCGGGATCTGAGTGGGGCGGGTGGGGCTCGAACCCACGACCAGCGGATTATGAGTCCGCGGCTCTGACCGACTGAGCTACCGCCCCGTGGGCAACGGCGTACCCGCCGGTGCACATTACCGCACGCGCGGTCGGCACTCGTGTCGCCGGTCGACAACGCTGTCGCTCACGGCGGCCCGGTAACGGGGATGATCGACGAGTGCGTCCGGTGGCCGAGACCGTGCAGGCGTTTTGTTCTCAGGAGTGTCCATGCGCTAAAGTCAGCACTCGGTTCGAGAGCAATCCCCCATAGCTCAATTGGCAGAGCATTCGACTGTTAATCGAACGGTTACTGGTTCGAGTCCAGTTGGGGGAGCCACGAGACGCCCGTCACCTGCAGAAATGCGGTGGCGGGCGTTCTTGTCGTGGTGGCGGTCTACCGTGGCCGCATGGCATTGAGCAGAGCAGACCGAGAATTGTTCCTCGCCGAACCCCACGTGGCGGCGCTCTCCGTCGAGGCCGGCGCCGACCGTGCGCCCCTCGTGGTCCCGATCTGGTACCAATACGTGCCCGGCGGTTCCGTGTGGCTGCTCACCGGGACGTCGTCGCGCAAGCTGGCGCTCATCCGAGAGGCGGGCCGCTGCAGCCTCATGGTCGAAACCCTGGACCCGACGATTCGCTACGTCTCCGTCTCCGGGGACATCGAGAGCTACACAGACGGCACACGGGAGGAACTGACGGAGATGGCCGCCCGCTATCTGCCGGCCGAGAAAGTCGCCGATTACGTCGACTTCGCGTGGGAGAACCACGGGGCCCAGACCAAGGTGGTGCTGCGGCCCGGCCAGTGGGTGGCGTCGGACCTCGGAAGCATCTGACCCGACCCTCGGCAGCCGCACGCAAGTGGCTGCGAAGTCGTCGAGTGAGCACACGAATCAGCGCCGCCCAGGGCGGGGCTGGTCGTCGGGGGTGACCAGCCCCGCCCTGGGCGGCGCCATGAAAACCACCCTACCCGACGCGTGGCGGCGTTCCGCCGAGGGCGGTGCGACCGGCGGGTCTACGGTTGGTCGTCCCAGATCCCGGTGGTCTCCAGGTGGCGGGTGAGCCTGGTTGCGCCGTCGGTGAATTGACGGCGCGTCTCCTCGACGATCTGGTCGCGATCACCGACTCGGTAGGCCTCGATGAGCTTCGCATGTGAATCGAGGGCCACCTTGCCCCATTCGGGATCGGTGGCGTAGAGCTGCGACGGCGTATAGCGAGTCGCGCTCAGCAGGAACCAGGCGAGTTTTCCGCTGGCGGCCACCAGATTGTGTGCGCGGTGGAACTCGAACTCGGCGATCGCGACCTGTTCGCTGTCGCCGAGTTCCAATGCATCGCTGAGTTGTTGATTGTGGCGCTCGAGGGCGGCGATCTGATCGGCTGTGATCGCGTCGGCGGTGCGAAGTGCGAGTTTGACGGCGATCTCGCCCTGCAGCCAGAAGAGGTCGTCCACGTCGGTCCGGCTGAGTTCGGCGACGATGTAGCCGCGGTGCGGTGCAAGGTTCACCATGCCTTCGCCGCGCAACGTCAGCAAGGCCTCGCGGACCGGGGTGACACTCACGCCGAGCCGTTCTGCCGTCTCGTCCATCCGGACATAGTCACCCGGACGCAGAGCGGCCGTCATGATCTGTCCCCGAAGGTGCATCGCCACCTGTTCGGACAGCTGCGGTCGACGTCGCAGGCGTGGCGCCGACGCGCCGGCAGGCCTCTGCGAGGATGTCGCGCTGGGTCTCATTCGTGCCACCGTAGCCGGTCGATGGGACCGCGCCGAGTAACGAACCTCGGAGCCGAACCCGGATTCTCAATTCTTCTGCTGTCTCAAGGTAGCGCACATATATCTGATAGGCGTGCCGGGAGTGCTGAGTCGAGTCGCTACATTGGTCGCATGCCCAAGTCCCAGCGGCCGACCTCGGCCGACGAGAGAGACACCGACGCGGTGGTCGACCCACCACTCGGGACATGCGCGATCCCAGCGAGATCACCCCTCTCGACGGTGACGACTTTCTGGCCGTCAACCGCACCAACCGGGAACGGCACCGTGAGGAGGCCGAGCAGAAGGCGGAGCGCGAAGCGCGACGGCGAGGCCGGCGGGTCCCCGATGGTTCCGGCGCGGCCCTGTCCGAGGGCGCGGACGCCGGCCCCCGGCAGGTAACCGACGACCGGACGCCCGGCCGGGTCGTGGACGGAACTCGACGTACCGCACGGGGCCGACGTCCACGCCTGGTGGTCATCGCATTGTCCGTGATGGTGGTCGTGCTCGCGGCCACCACCGCCTATTTCGCGTATGCGGCGCATCAGGCCGACCAGCGCGCGGATGCGAGCCAGTCGTCAGATGCGGCCCGCCAGGACGCCATGGACTCGGCGAAGCGCTACGCGGCCGCCGTGGCCTCCTACAACCCCACCGATTACGGAGATCTCGACCGGCGAATCCGTGATATGGCCACGCCGGAGTTCGCCAAGTCCTACATCACCTCGTCGAACGATGCCCGCCGCGGAAACGCGGCAGCACGGGGAACCTCGCGCGCGACCTCCAAGGAAGCAGGACTGCAGTCCATCTCGGACCGCGAGGCGGTGGTGTTGGTGACCTTGGATCAGACGGTCACGTCGCCGGAGGTGAGTGCGGAAGTCCCCGAGGGCATTCCGTACCAATCCAGAGTCAAGGTGACGCTGGAACGCCGGGACGGCCGGTGGCTACTCGCCGATCTCGACACCATCTGATCCGGCGCCACCGAGTAGCAACCGGAGCCCCAGGGCGGTGATCCGCCCGGGTGGCGGGCTCGGGTTCAGGCGGGTGAGATCGATGGTGACGTTGAGTACGGCCTGCACGAGAAATCTGGCCTGTACCGCGGTCAGTTCGGGCCGTTCGCGGGTGAGCCACGCTGCCCACTCCTCGACA
This sequence comes from Gordonia sp. SID5947, assembly GCF_009862785.1. Classification (NCBI taxonomy): domain Bacteria; kingdom Bacillati; phylum Actinomycetota; class Actinomycetes; order Mycobacteriales; family Gordoniaceae; genus Gordonia; species Gordonia sp. SID5947. The sequence continues at coordinate 333,387 of NZ_WWHU01000001.1, forward strand.
TTGAGCCGTTGCTGATTGCGCAATTCGGTCCGCTGGCCGGGGGTCACGCTACCGATCTCGGACACATAGACCGCCAGCATCGCGGTGTTCGTGCAGGACAGGTCGACGTAGCGGGTCACCAGGGCCGTGATCGCCTCGCGAGGCGTGGTCGACGAGGACAGCGCGTCGGCGATCAGAGCGGTGACACGATCGGAGGCCCGCCAGAAAGCGGCCTGAAGGATGGCCGCCTTGCTGTCGAAATGCCGGTACACGCCGGAGGCGGGGAGGTCGGCCGCCCGTGCGATGTCGTCGATCGTCACCTCCCGAAAACTCTGCGCTGCGAAGAGCTTGATCGCTTCGGCCAGGAGCTTCTCGCGCTTGGATGTCGGTGACAGCCCAGGTGGTTGGGCCCCGACGTCGACGCCCGGCGGCGACGGCAGGTCGACGTCGCTCAGCGTCATGGCCGCATCGGTGATCAGTTCGCCGATCTGACGTGCGGGCAACGCGGCCCGGTGCGTCGCCGGGCTCGCGACCACGCTGGTCATCGCGGCAGTGATCAGGTCGGCCGAATCGGCATCGAGGCCGGGCCGCGCGCGACGGAGCGCCGTGCGGATCCGCCGGTGCTGGGAGACCACGATGTCACGCACATATCGGGCGTCCGCCGGCTGGAGGTAATCGGCTTCCCAGTGATAGAGGCCGCCGGTACGCCGGTTCTCGATCGAGGCGCCCGTGAGGGCTGCCAAGAGTCCGTGCAATTCGACCTCGGGTCGGTCTGTGTCGTGCGGAACCTTTCCGGTGGCATCGGCGAGTGCATCGGCCAGATTGCGGGCGGTCTCCGCGAACAGCGCGTACTTGTTCGGGAAATGGCGATACAGCGCGGGTGCGGAGATCCCTGCGGCGTCGGCGATGTCGTCGAGACGGACCGCGTGGTATCCGTCGGCGCTGAACGCCCTGGCCGCCGACCGGAGGATCACGTCGCGTCGGTCGGCGGGCCGACGACGGGGCTCACGGCTGGTGGGCGGCGACGCGGGGAGCGGCGGCTGGGCGGTCATGTCGTGCGAGCTTAATCGGAGTGGGTGTTCACCACTGCGATTCGCCTGTAGTGGTGGGAAATACCTGTAAGAGAGCATCTATCGCTGCAAAAAGTTAATGAGTATTCTCGTGATCTGTATCGCATCGTGGTAGTAGTGTGGTCGACGCCGACCTGAGGCGGGCCGGGATCTGGAAAGAGTGAGGGGCAGCGAGCGTGAGCGACAACGTGGCAGGTGTGGACGAGGTCCGGGTCAGTGTTGATGACCGAGGGGTGGCCCGGATCGAGATCGACCGGCCGCATCGTATGAACGCGCTGAACGGAGCGGCGAGCAACGCGATCATCGGCGCCTTCGAGGAGTGGTCGTCGCGTGACGACATCCGAGTCGTGGTGATCGAGGGTGTCGGTGGGAGCTTCAGTACCGGCGCCGACGTCATCGACATCGCCGAGGCCGCCGGGGACCGGGTGGTGGTCTCGATGCGACCCAGGCGCGCGGGGTCATCTCATCGGGGTCGGACCTCGCCCGCGCGGTGCGCGGGGTGGGTGCTCCGGTCGTCGCGGTCGTGGACGGTCCCGCCGTCGGCATCGGCGCATCGTTGGCATTGGCCGCCGACCTGATCTACGCGACCGAACGGTCGTACTTCTTGCTGGCCTTCATCAACATCGGGCTGATGCCCGACGGCGGAGCCTCCATGCTGGTCACCGCGGCGGTCGGACGCGCACGCGCCAACGCGATGGCTCTGCTCGGTGAGAAGCTCCCCGCTGGTGAGGCATTCGATGCCGGACTGATCACCAAGGTGGTCGCCGACCGGGAGGCACTCGATGCAACGGTCGGCAAGACCGTCGCGAAGCTGGCCGGCGCGTCGGCGAGCGCGCTGCGCCTGACCAAGGCGGCGCTCGACGCTCACTCCATGGCCGACTTCGACAACGCACTCGACCGCGAGCTCGAGGGGCAGACGGCGCTGCTGCAGTCCGCGGAGTTCCAGGCGGCGATGGCGGCATTCGCGGGTTCCAAGCCCTGATCGATGACTCTCGCCGCACTCGGCGCCCCACTCTCGACCGACCACATCCCGACCCGAAACCAACCGTGACCGTCACCGCGTCACAGGACAGGAGACACCCATGACCGCCGCGATCGATCCCGCCAGCGACCTGACCACCGAACCATTGCGGTCGCGCCGCAATCACTGGAACAACCAGGTGCGCCGTCATGCGTTCATGACGCCCGATCGGCCTGCCCTCAAATTCCAGGGCAAGGTCACCACCTGGGCCGAACTCGACGAGCGGGCGCGCGGATTCGCCGCTGCGCTCAGTCGGCGGGGGGTCCAGTTCGGTGACCGCATCCTGATCGTCATGTTGAATCGCACCGAGTACGTCGAGGCGGTACTCGGGGCCAACCTGATCGGCGCGATCCCGGTGCCCGTCAACATCCGGATGAGTCCGACGGAGATCTCGTTCCTGGTGAACGACAGTGGTGCGAAGCTGATCGTGACCGAGTCGATGCTGGTTCCGTTGGCAGACGCGGTGAGTGCTGCGACCGGTGCGATCGACTCGATCATCGTCGTCGGTGAAACCGAGAACGACGCTCACCTGGACTTCGAGGCGATGGCGACCGAGGATTCATCCGATCTGCCGGAGATCGACGTTCCGGAAGAGACCGTCTCGCTCATCATGTACACCTCCGGTACCACCGGAAAGCCCAAGGGCGCCATGCTGACCCACACCAACCTGCAGGCGCAGGCGGTCACCTGCCTGCAGGCGCTGCAGACCTCGCCCGACGACATCGGTGCCTGTGTGGCGCCGATGTTCCACATCGCGGGTCTCGGCGCGATGACGCCGCTGATCTACATGGGGGCGTTGTCGGTGATCCACCCGCTCGGTGCCTTCGACCCGAACGAGATGCTCGACACGCTGGAGCGGGAAGGCACCACGTCGATCTTCCTGGTGCCCGCCCAGTGGCAGGCGGTGTGCGCGGCGCAGCAGGCCAAGCCGCGCGACCTGAAGCTGCGGGTGATCAGCTGGGGTGCGGCGCCGGCGTCGGACACCGTCCTGAACGCGATGAACGAGACGTTCCCGGACGCCGTCAACGTCGCGGTCTTCGGTCAGACCGAGATGTCTCCGATCACCTGCGTCCTCGAGGGCCGGGACGCACTGCGCAAAATCGGTTCGATCGGAAAGGTCGTACCTGCGGTCACCGCCCGGGTCGTCGATCCGGAGATGAACGACGTCCCTCGGGGCGAGGTCGGCGAGATCGTCTATCGCGGTCCGAACATGATGAAGGGCTACTGGCAGAACCCGCAGGGGACCGCCGACGCATTCCACGGTGGATGGTTCCACTCCGGTGACCTCGTGCGTGAGGACGAGGAGGGTTTCCTCTACGTCGTCGACCGCGCGAAGGACATGATCATCTCCGGCGGCGAGAACATCTACTGCGCCGAGGTGGAGAACGCCCTCTTCGGTCACCCGAAGATCGCCGAGGCCGCAGTCATCGGTCGCGCGGACCAGAAGTGGGGCGAGGTGCCGGTCGCCGTGGTGGTCTTGGCCGAGGGCATCGACGACCTCACGCTCACCGAACTCGAGCCGTACCTGAACGAGAACCTGGCGCGCTTCAAGCATCCGAAGGAGATCGTCATCGTCGACGTCTTGCCGCGCAACGCGGGCGGCAAGGTGGTCAAGCCGGCTCTGCGCGCGTCGTACGGGAGCAAGGACGCCGGCCTGGCCAACTGATCGGCGCGGCCACACCGTCGGGTCGGGACGACGCAGAAATCGCAACTAGAACACGTTTCATTTTTGGCTGTGAGTGACTAGGGTCTCTCCTAGGTTGTCTTGCGTCTGTCGGGGGTCGATCCGTCGGGTGGCGCGTGTCTACAAGTGGAGGAAGTGAAGTGAAGACCAAGGGTGCGCTGCTGCGCGAACTGAACAAGCCGTGGGAGATCGAAGAGATCGAGATCGGCGATCCGCAGCGCAGTGAGATCAAGATCAGGATGGAAGCGGCCGGAATGTGCCATTCCGACCATCACCTGATGACCGGTGGCATCCCGATGGCGGGTTTCCCGATCCTCGGTGGACACGAAGGTGCCGGGGTCGTCGCGGAAGTAGGGGAGGGCGTCACCGACTTCGAGGTCGGCGATCACGTGGTGCTCTCGTTCATCCCGTCGTGTGGCAAGTGCCCGTCGTGCAAGGCCGGTCTGGCCAACCTGTGCGACTTCGGCGCCATGTTGCTGCAAGGTGAAGCCGTCTCGGACAACACCTTCCGTATCCACACCGCGAAGGGCGAGGACGTCTATCCGATGACGTTGCTCGGCACCTTCGCGCCCTACATGGTGGTCCATGAGGCGTCAGCGGTGAAGATCGACAAGGACATCCCGTTCGAGGTGGCCGCGCTCTGTGGTTGCGGAATCCCGACCGGCTACGGTTCGTCCACGCGCAGCGGCGACGTACGTCCCGGCGAGGACGTGGCGATCGTCGGCGTCGGTGGTGTCGGCACGGCGGCGCTGCAGGGGGCCGTCATCTCCGGCGCACGCAACGTCATCGCGATCGATCCGGTGGAGTGGAAGCGTGAGCAGGCGATGAAGTTCGGCGCCACGCACACGTTCGCATCGGTCGAGGAGGCCGCGATGAGCATCGCGGAGCTGACCCAGGGACACATGTGCCACAAGGTGATCGTCACCGTCGGCGAGGTGCACGGCAAAGACGTGGACACCTGGATGGGCATCACCGCCAAGGCCGGGACATGCGTGCTCACCGGTATGGGCAACATGATGGAGTCCGAGGTGACGCTCAACCTGGCGATGCTGACGCTGCTGCAGAAGAACCTGCAGGGCTCCATCTTCGGCGGTGCCAACCCGAAGCTCGACATTCCTCAGCTGCTCTCGATGTACCGTATGGGCAAGCTCAACATCGAGGACATGATCACTCGTCAATACCGTCTCGACCAGATCAACGAGGGTTACCAGGACATGCTCGAGGGCCGGAACATCCGCGGCGTGATCCGGTACACCGACGAGGATCACTGAGCACCACGGGACGGTAATGTCGTGCGGTGTGTCGCCACTTGATGCATTAGCGGACTGGCCGGTCGACCATGCGTCGGCCGCCGTCGTCACCGCGAACGGGGTCGTCGAGCAGTTCGGCGACCCCGATCGCGTCTTCGAGCTCGCCTCGGTCACCAAACTGCTTGTGGCCGAGGCGGTCCTCATCGCGGTGGAGGAAGGTGCCGTCGAACTCGACGAGGCGTCCGGTCCACCCGGATCCACTGTGGCCCATCTGCTCGCCCACGCGTCGGGCCTCGCGTTCGACAGTCGGGAGGCAGAGGCGCCGGTCGCCAGCCGTCGCATCTACTCGAGTGCGGGTTTCGAGGTTCTCGCCGAGACGATCGAGAACGCCACCGGGATCGCCTTCGCCGATTATCTGCGCGAAGCGGTGTGCGAACCGCTCGGCCTCACCTCGACGGAATTGGCCGGACCGGCGGGCCACGGTGCCCGGTCGACGGCGACGGATCTCGGCCGCTTCGCCACCGAACTCCTCTCGCCGAGTCTGCTGTCCACCGACCTGGCCGAACGAGCGACGACGGTGCAGTTCCCCGGACTCGACGGCTTCGTCCCGGGGTACGGGAAGCACCGCCCGAACGACTGGGGGCTGGGGTTCGAGATCAGATCCGACAAACACCCCCACTGGACCGGCGCCCGGAACTCGCCCCGGACCTTCGGCCACTTCGGACAGAGCGGCACATTTCTGTGGGTGGATCCCGCCCTGAGCAGCGCATGTGTCGTTCTCACCGACCGCTCGTTCGGAGCCTGGGCCAAGCCGCTGTGGAGTGACTTCAACGACGCCGTGGTCGCAGAGATATCGCGGTGAACGCGAATCCTGAGAAAGCACTCCAGAAACTGGCGCAACACGGGCAACTTGAGGCACAATTAACCACACAAGTGTGATATTCGGTTTCCGAGGTGTGTTGGGGAAGACGTTCCTCGTCGAAACCGGAGGTGAACAAGGTGCGCAATCTGAATCAGTTTGCGGACAGGACGACAGGAGTGGTGTACATCCACTCGGCGCCGGTGGCGCTGTGCCCACATGTCGAGTGGGCTCTGTCGTCGACCCTGAATGCGCGGGCCAATTTGAAGTGGTCCGCGCAAGAGGCCGACCCCGGTATGCAACGTGCCACCGTTGACTGGGCCGGCCCGGTCGGCACTGCCGCGCGCCTGGTCACGGCGTTGCGTGAGTGGTCGGCGCTGCGCTTCGAGGTGACCGAGAACGCCAGCGACGGCGTCGACGGTGAGCGGTTCAGCTATGTGCCCGGCCTCGGACTGTGGCGTGGGTCCACGAGTGCCAACGGTGACGTCATGATCGGCGAGATGCAGTTGCGCGCCCTGATCGAATCGCAGCCCGACAGCGCCGGACTGGCCGGTGAGCTGGAGGCGGCCCTCGGCACGGCATGGGACGACGCTCTCGAGTCGTACCGCATGGGTGGTGCCGGGGCAGAGGTGACCTGGCTGCAGCAACGCGTCGGGTAGAGACCATTCGGCGGGACCAGATCACCGTCGATACGAGATTCGGCCCCGGTAGCGAACTACCGGGGCCGAATCATGTTCGTGGCGCCCGCAGCTGAGTGCGGGCGCAGTTGATCACAACGGGATGTTCTTGTGGCGGCCACGCCGTGCGGGAGCGGCGGCCAGGGCCTCGGCAATCCGGCTACGCGTGGTCGCGGGATCGATCACGTCGTCGACCACGCCGATCGACTGGGCGCGCCCGAGACCGCCGGCAATGGCCTCGTGCTCGACGGTCAGGCGCTCGTGCAGGGCTTCCCGCTCGTCTTCCGGCGCGGCGGCGAGCGCCTTCTTGTGGAGGATGCCGACGGCTGCCTTGGCGCCCATCACGGCCACCTCCGAACCCGGCCATGCGAAGACCGCGGTGGCACCGAGCGCACGGGCGTTCATCGCGATGTAGGCGCCGCCGTAGATCTTGCGTGTCACGAGCGTGACGCGGGGAACGGTGCATTCGGCGAACGCGTGCAGAAGCTTTGCTCCACGTCGCACCACGCCGTTCCATTCCTGGCCGACGCCGGGTAGATAGCCGGGCACGTCGGTGACGACGATGAGCGGGATGCCGAAGGCGTCACATAGCCGCACGAAACGTGCGGCCTTCTCGGCGCTCTCCGAGTTGAGGCAACCGCCCATCCGCAGCGGATTGTTGGCGATCATGCCGACGCTGCGGCCGGCGAGGCGACCGAATCCCACCACGATGTTCGGAGCCCACTTCGCCTGCAGCTCTTCGAAAGTCGAGATCTCGGTTTCGCCGTCGGCGGCCATCTGGGTGTCGAGCATCTGCTCGACGATCGGATGCACGTCGTAGGCGCGACGATTCGACTCCGGCAGCAGCGCCTTGAGATCCACGTCACCGGCCTCGGCCTGCTCCCGATCGAAGTGACCCTGCCGGCTGAATGTGGAGACCAGGCGGCGAGCCCGCCAGTAGGCGTCCGGTTCGGAGTCGGCGACGATGTGGCAGACGCCAGACTTCTTGCCGTGGGTGAGCGGACCACCGAGCGATTCCATGTCGACGGACTCCCCGGTGACGCTCTTCACCACGTCGGGACCGGTCACGAACACCCGTCCGGCGGGGGCCATGATCACGACGTCGGTGAGGGCCGGTCCGTACGCGGCGCCGCCGGCGGCGAAGCCGACGACCACCGAGATCTGCGGCACGTAGCCGGAGGCGCGGACCATCGCCTCGAAGACCTGACCGACCGCGTGGAGAGCTTCGACACCCTCGGCAAGCCGGGCGCCACCGGAGTGCCAGATGCCGATGACCGGCGTCTGTTCCGTGATGGCGGTGTCGATCGCGTTCACGATGTGAGCGCAACCCACCACACCCATGGCACCGCCCATCACGGTGCCATCGGTGCAATAAGAGACAGTACGAACGCCGTTGACCAAGCCGATGGCGGCCTGCACACCCGACTTGTCGCGGGCGTGCAGGAGCGACATCGTGCCTTCGTCGAAGAAGTTGGTCAACCGCAGCAGCGGATCCCGGGGGTCCGCAGCTTCCTCATGGCCGGTGATGGGAGCCAATGTGGTCATCGCTGTCTCCTGTGGTGTCGGGGTGGTGTTTCAGTAGCGACCGAAGGCGAGCGCGACGTTGTGCCCACCGAATCCGAACGAGTTGTTCAACGCGTAATCGATCTGCCCGTAACGGGCTTCACCGTGGACGACGTCGACGTCGCACTCAGGATCCTGGTTCTGCAGGTTGAGCGTGGGAGGGATGACCCCTTCCTCGACGCTCTTGATGGTGAGCACGGACTCCAGCGCCCCGACTGCGCCGATGGAGTGACCGAGCGCCGACTTGGGCGCATAGACCGCGGCATGCTGACCGACTGCCGCGTTGATGCCCGCCGCCTCGGCCGTGTCGCCGATGGGAGTCGACGTCGCGTGCGCGTTGATGTGACTGATGTCGGCCTTGGTGAGGCCGGCCGTCTGGATCGCGCGGGTCATCGCGCGGGCGTTCCCCTGACCACTGGGATCCGGTGCCACCAGATGGAATCCATCCGAAGTGATACCGGCGCCGAGCAGGCGGGCGTGGATGTGTGCACCACGTGCCCTGGCATGCTCTTCACGCTCGAGGATCATCATCGCCGCGCCCTCGCCGAACACGAAGCCGTCGCGATCTTTGTCGAACGGACGTGAGGCACCCGCAGGATCCTCGTTGCGCGTGCTCATCGCACGCATCATCGAGAATGCCGCGATCGGAATCGCGTCGATGTGACCCTCCACGCCGCCGGTGACCACCATGTCGGCGTCACCCATGACGATGTGGCGCCAGGCATGTGCGATCGCCTCAGCACCCGACGAGCACGCCGAGACCGGGGTGATGACCCCGGCGCGTGCACCGATGTTGAGACCGGTGACCGCAGCCGGACCGTTCGGCATCGCCATCGACACGGCGAGCGGCGAGACCTTGCGGTAGTTGCCCGACTGCTCGATCGCCTTGACGGCGTCGACCATGGCGTCGCCGCCGCCCTGACCGGTGCCGAGCACGACGGCCAGACGGTCCGGATCGACCTCCGGCTCGCCGGCCTGGGCCCACAGGCGCTTGCTCATCACATGTGCGATGCGCTCGACGTAGGCCATCCGACGTGCTTCGACGCGCGTCACTTCCTCGGCCGGATCCTTGACCAGACGGCCACCGATACGGCACGGGAGGTCGCCGTACTTGGTGACGAAGTCATCGGTCAGTTCACGGATGCCCGACTCACCCGCCACCAGCTTCTTCCACGTGGTGTCGAGATCTTCGCCCAGCGAGGTGGTGGCCACCATGGAGGTGACCACCACGCTCGGGAAGTTCCCGCCCAGCGTTGAGTATTCGCGGAGGGATGGGGAGCTCACGAGTTCTTGTCTGCCTCGACCTTGGCCTGGATGGCAGCGGCAGCCTCGGGGTTCTCCGTCTCGAGCTTCTGGATGTAGGCGACAGCGTCGCCCACGGTGCGGAGGCCGGCGAGATCCTCGTCCGGGATCTTCACGCCGTACTTGTCCTCGGTCTGCACGGCGATCTCCACCATCGACAGCGAGTCGATGTCGAGGTCGTCGACGAACGACTTCTCCATCGTCACCTCGGACGGCTCGATGCCGGTGACTTCCTCGATGATCTCGGCGATGCCGGCGATGAGTTCTTCCTGGGTGGCAGCCACGGTGTGGTTCCCTTCTTCTTTTGCTCTTCGATGTTCTCCGGAGCACTCACGGGCGTCCCGCCCATGAGTGATTGGACAACCGGTGATCCGGTCTTCCGGGGGTCACGGCCTCTCGCCGTGACCGCTATCCAAGTTCGGTGATGTTGTCGAGGTTGTCGGGCGACTTCAACGCCAGCGTCGGCGTGCCCTTCAACTCTCGCTTGGCGATGCCGACGAGCGTGCCCGCGGGCGGGAGCTCGACGACGGCAGTGGTGCCCTGCTCGCGCATGTACGCCGAGCACAGGTCCCAGCGGACAGGTTTGGTCACCTGTCCCACTAGTCTTGTCAGCGCATCAGCGCCGTTCGTTACAGGTTGGCCGTCAAAATTGGACAACAGCGTCCGATTGGGATCTGCGGGCGTGATCTTCGCCGCGGCCGCGGCGACGGCCTCCTGCGCTGGGGCCATGAATCGCGTGTGGAACGCACCCGCCACTGCGAGCTTACGCGTGCGTGCCTTTTCCGGCGGGTTGGCGATGAGCTCGTCGATCGCGGCGACCGTGCCGGCCGCGACGATCTGGCCGGCGGCGTTGCGATTGGCAGGGATCAGGTCGAGCTCGTCGAGGCGGGCCAGCACGGCTGCTTCGTCACCGCCGAGAACTGCGGCCATCGTGGTCGGCTCGAGCGCGCAGGCCTTGGCCATCTCGGCGCCGCGGATGGCGGCCAGGGACACCGCCTCGTCGCTGCTGATGACGCCGGTGATGGCGGCGGCGGCGAGCTCGCCGACGGAATGACCCGCGACGATGGCATCGGCGGGTAGTTCCGACCGCCTCGCGAGTTCGTCATAGGCGAGCAGTGCGGCGGCGACCACGAGCGGTTGGGTCACCGCGGTGTCGGTGATCTCGTCGGCGGTGGCGGTGGTTCCGAGACGCTCGAGATCCAGGCCGATCAGCTTGGACCACGTCGAGAGTTGGTCGCGGGCACCGGGCAGTTCCAACCACGACGAGAGCATCCCGGGTGTCTGAGAGCCCTGGCCGGGCGCAAGCATCGAAAGCACGTGACCAGAGAACACCGTCCAAGGGGTGTTTGTGGGTGTTGAGCCCCATGAACCTTGTCGCGACCTTTTGTGGGGTTCCCACAAACTTGATCTAACCCATACCTGGTTCGACACCACTTTGAGATCCGTTATGCAAACGTGTCCTAGGGAGGTTGATCAGCGAAAACACGAAATCCGGTCTGTGGCTGGTGTGGTTCATGTGGCCTGTGAGTGCGTTTCGTTTTGGAAGTGTGTCAAACGACCAACAGTCGCCGCGATCCTCAGGACATAGCCATCGCGAGGGTTAGTTGGGTCACGTCCTGTAATTTCTGCAATTTTCTTCAGTCGGTAACGAACCGTATTTGGATGGATATACAGAACACGGGCGCAACTCTCGACAGAGCCACCGGAGTCGAGATATGCCTCGAGTGTCGCGTTGAGGGTGCTGCCGCCTTTCGCCAGTGGTCGGACCAACGTCTCGTTCAGCGCAGCCATCGCGGCCGCGTCGCCGTTGAGCGCGCGTTCCGGGAGCAGCTCGAGGCTGTGCACCGGTCGCGGGGCATTCGGCCAGCCGACAACGGCCGCGATACCGGACATCGCCTCGCCGGCGCTCGCGTGTGCACTGCCCAGATTGGGCATCGTCGGTCCGATCACGACGGGTCCTTCGGCGAAATGAGTGAGCAACTCCGTGACAAAGCGTTCGCCGGGGCGCACCGGCCCACTGACGATCGCGACCAGAAAGGTGCCTTGCACCACGGAGAGTGCTGATCGGTCGAACTGCTTCGCCGTGTTGTGGATGGCCAGCGGTACCGAGACATTCTGCTCGGGCGGCGGAGTTCCCACGATGATCGTCGCTGGTGCATCGGAGTCCCAGTTCAGCGCCGCCGCGCGCGACAAGAGCTGCGGACCGGTGTCGCCGCGGACAACCGCGTCGACGACGAGCGCCTCCAGGCGGGAGTCCCACGCGCCGCGCGACTCCGCGGCCGACGCATAGATGGATGCGGCGGCGAACCCGATCTCGCGGCCGTACCGCAGCACCGATTCGGTGAGCGCCCGTAGCTGAGCGTCGTTTCGGGCGAGAAGTGGGAGCCATTTCTCGAAGAACTCCATCGCCACGCGCACCATCTCGACGGTCTGCAACAGCGTGATGCGTCGGGCGAGGTCCTGCGGGACCACCTGGAAGGCCTGGACGGTGAACTTGACGTTGCCCTCGGGGTCCTGAATCCACTCGACGAAGTTGACCACCGCGGTCTGGACCACCAATTGCACGCTCGCGCGCTGCGCGGCGTCGAGGTCGGCGAAGTAGGGGAGCTGGTCTTGCATCGAGTGCACGGCTTCGGTGGCCAGTCGTCCGCTGTACTGCTTGACCCGGCGCAGCAGTGTGTCGGGGAGGGCATCGTGGACGGTGGCGGGCGCCGGGACGTGTGCTCCCCGCGCACCGAACACGTCGGCCGACGGCGGCTCCTGGTTCACGCGTGCATCGCTCACCGTCTCAATCTATGCCCATGCTCGATCCATGCCCATGCGTCGGCCGACGATCCGCAGATCGTCGGCCGACGCCGAGTGCTTGCGCGGCAGGCCGGTCAGGCCACGCCCGGATCGCTGGTCTGTTCCGGTGCGGCGGCGACGTCGGTGATCTGATACTTCTCCGCTGCCTCGGCCGCGACCGTGAACGGGATGTGTCCGTCCCGTGCCAGCGCGACCAGCACCGCGACGACGATCGACTCCGCGTCGACATTGAAGAACCGTCGCGCCGCGGGCCGGGTGTCGGAGAAGCCGAAGCCGTCGGTGCCCAACGTGAGGTACGTGCCGGGTACGTAGGCGCGGATCTGCTCCGGGACCCCACGCATGTAGTCGCTCACCGCGACCACCGGACCGGCGACATCGGCCAGGAGTTCGGTCAGGTACGGCCGTGGATGTTCGGCGGCGGGTTCGCGCACGGTGGCGCGGTCGACACGGATGCCGTCGCGCGCGAGTTCACTCCAGGAGGTGACCGAATAGACGTTGGCCCCCACCTTCCACTCCTCGGCGAGGATCTCCGAGGCGCGCAGCGCATCGGGCATGGTCACCCCGGACACCAGGATGCTGGCCGGATACTCCTTGCCCTGCGGGGCGTCGGCGAATCGGTAGATGCCCTTGAGCACTCCCGCGACGTCGAGATTCTCCGGTTGGGCAGGCTGGCTGATCGGCTCGTTGTAGACCGTCAGGTAGTAATAGACGTTCTCCGGCTCCTCGCCGTACATCCGCTCGAGCCCGTCGGCGATGATGTGGCCGAGTTCGAACGCGAATGCCGGGTCGTAGGAGACCACTGCGGGGTTGGTCGAGGCGAGCAGCGGCGAGTGACCGTCGGCGTGCTGGAGTCCTTCACCGGTCAGCGTGGTCCGACCGGCCGTCGCGCCGATGACGAAGCCGCGTGCCATCTGATCGCCTGCCGCCCACAGGCTGTCGCCGGTGCGCTGGAAGCCGAACATCGAATAGAAGATGTAGAGGGGGATCATCGGTTCGTCGTGGGTGGAGTACGACGTGCCGACGGCGGTGAACGACGCCGCGGACCCGGCCTCGTTGATTCCCTCGTGGAGGATCTGGCCCTCCGAGCTCTCCTTGTAGGCGAGCATGAGTTCGGCGTCGACCGAGGTGTAGAGCTGCCCGTTGCGGTTGTAGATCTTCAGGGTGGGGAACCACGAGTCCATCCCGAAGGTACGTGCCTCGTCGGGGATGATCGGCACGATTCGGTGACCGATCTCCTTGTCGCGCAACAGATCCTTGAAGATGCGGACCAGTGCCATCGTGGTCGCGACCTGCTGTTTGCCCGAGCCCTTGCCCGCGGTCTTGAGTGCACGGCTCACGTCGGGCTTGAGGACCTTCGACTTGGTACGACGTGCCGGCAGGAATCCGCCGAGCGACTTTCGGCGATCCAGCATGTACTGGATCTCCGGGGCGTCGTTCCCCGGGTGGTAGTAGGGCGGCAGGTACGGATTCTCCTCGAGCTGCGCATCGGTGATCGGGATGCGCGTGCTGTCGCGGAAGTCCTTGAGGTCGTCGAGGGTCAGTTTCTTCATCTGGTGGGTCGCGTTGCGCCCCTCGAAGTGCTTGCCGAGCGTGTAGCCCTTGATGGTCTTGGCGAGGATCACCGTCGGCTGACCCTTGTGCGCCATCGCTGCCGCATATGCGGCGTGGATCTTGCGGTAATCATGACCACCGCGCTTGAGGTTCCAGATCTCGGCGTCCGACAGATCCTTCACCAGGTCCTTGGTACGCGGATCGCGGTTGAAGAAGTGCTCGCGGACAAACGCACCGTCGTTGGCCTTGTAGGTCTGGTAGTCGCCGTCGTTGGTGGTGTTCATCAGGTTCACCAGCGCGCCGTCCTTGTCGGCGTGCAACAGCGAGTCCCATTCACGACCCCACACGACCTTGATGACGTTCCAGCCCGCACCCCGGAAGAACGACTCCAGCTCCTGGATGATCTTGCCGTTACCGCGTACCGGACCGTCGAGGCGCTGCAGGTTGCAGTTGATGACGAAGGTCAGGTTGTCGAGCCCTTCGGTGGCGGCGAAGCTGGCCAGCCCCCGCGACTCGGGCTCGTCCATCTCGCCGTCGCCGAGATAAGCCCACACATGCTGGTCAGAGGTGTCGACGATGCCGCGGTCGTGGAGGTAGTGGTTGAAACGTGCCTGGTAGATCGCGTTCATCGGACCGAGGCCCATCGAGACCGTGGGGAACTGCCAGAAATCGGGCATCAGGCGCGGGTGCGGATAGGACGGCAGACCGCCGCCTTCGCCGGCATGGCTGTGCTCCTGGCGGAAACCGTCCATGCGCGCTTCGTCGATGCGGCCCTCGAGGAAGGCGCGGGCATAGATGCCGGGCGACGCATGGCCCTGGATGAAGACCTGGTCGCCGCCACCGGGGTGATCGGTGCCGCGGAAGAAATGGTTGAAGCCGACCTCGTAGAGCGCGGCCGACGACGCATAGGTGGAGATGTGCCCGCCTACGCCCACGCCCGGACGTTGGGCCCGGTGCACCATGATCGCCGCGTTCCAGCGGATGAACGCGCGGAAGCGCCGCTCGACATCCTCGTCGCCGGGGAACCAGGGTTCGTTCTCGGTGGGGATGGTGTTGACGTAGTCGGTGGAGGTCAGCGCGGGGATCGCGACGTGCTTCTCGCCGGCACGTTCGAGGAGCCGGAGCATCAGATAGCGGGCGCGAGCCGGACCCGCGTGATCGAGCAGGTCATCGAAGGACTCGAGCCATTCCCCCGTCTCGTCGGGGTCGATGTCGGGCAGGTACGACGCGACACCCTCCCGGATGACGCGGACGCGGTTGCGATCACCTCCGGCGGGACGCTTCGCCGGCGTGGAGCTGTTGCTCTGGGCGGTGGTCGTCGTGCGGTCTGCCTGGTCGGTCACTGTGATGCCTACTCCCTCGGTCGGCCGGATTCACGGTGGTGTCCGGCGTGCGATGACACGGGGCCGCTCCGATGATGTCGGGACTGCGGCTCCCTCCTCTCATCGTGCCCCATGTCACTGCGGATGGCATCGGGTGGTCAACCTTGCTGCCACCCGCCGCGACCTGCGGTAGCGTTCTGGTGTTGGTTACTCGTGGGTCAGGAGCGCAATGCGGGACACCGGCGAAGGCAGCGCCGCGCGCAGGACCGGTCGACGACGACCGGTGGTCAGCGCTGCGACGATGATCTGTGGCGTGGTGCTACTGCTCGCGTCGGCGGCGGGATGCTCGTCGTCGGTGGACGGAAGCGGATCCGCCGCGCCCGGTGAGGTCGCCGCGTACAGCTCCGACGTCGCCGCGGCGCGCGAGTCCGCGGGTCGCGACGACGCGAGTGATCTCTGCCGCGAAGCCCTGTCGTCGATGGCCGTGATGGTGCGTGAATACAACGCGTTCATCCGGCGACTCACCGAAGTCCACACGTACGACGACGTCGGAGACCTCGACGACAAGGCGCGCGCGACCTTGATCGCGGGAGCGGATCTCATCCGACAACAGATCACCGACGCCATCCCGCCCGACGTGGCCGACCCGGTCGACCGCTTCCTCGACTCGACCGGACGACTGGGCGCGGCCATCGGCCAGCGACAGCTCGACGGTCTCAATCCTGTTGCCGCCCAATGGACCCGGGACAAGCAGGCATCGCTGAACGGTTGTTCGGTGTATCTCCCGCTGCCGCCGACGGTCGCTGCCGCCCCGGTGCCGACGTCCGGCACGGGGGAGTCCGGTCCGTCGTCGGAGCCCGCTTCGCCGTCGTCGACGTCGGCGACGCCGTGAGACACATTCGGCCTGCCCCCTGTTCGGGTTGCACTCTGAGCATTTAGGCTGTTCCCTAAGCTGACAGTCGAATTCGCATATCAGGGAGGTCGCACGCGGTGGTAGCCGCCACAGAGTCCAGCAGCGCTGGGGCAACAACGCCCACAAGCTCGGATTCACGTCCGGCATGGTGGTGCAGGAACTGGGTT
Source organism: Gordonia sp. SID5947 (assembly GCF_009862785.1). NCBI lineage: Bacteria > Bacillati > Actinomycetota > Actinomycetes > Mycobacteriales > Gordoniaceae > Gordonia > Gordonia sp. SID5947. The sequence goes on from NZ_WWHU01000001.1 coordinate 349,550, forward strand.
GGGATGAAGACACCGACGACGCCCTGCGGGCCGACATCGAAGACGTCATCGGCGGTGAGATGGTCGATGAAGATGCAGATGACGTCGTCGACGTCGTCGTGCTCTGGTGGCGTGATGACGACGGTGACCTGGTCGATGCGCTGATGGACGCCATCTCGCCCCTGGCCGACGACGGGTACGTCTGGGTCTTTTCACCGAAGACCGGCACCGACGGTCATGTCGACCCCAGTGAGATCGCCGAATCCGCACCGACGGCCGGCCTGACACAGACCAATGTGATGAGTCTCGGGGAATGGTCGGGGTCGCGGCTGGTACAGCCGAAGACCCGCAAGCGCACATGAGCGACGAGGGCACGGTGCTCCCGACGTCGCCGTTACGAGTGGGAGACACCGCACCCGACTTCGAACTCCGCGACCAGAACAACCAGCGTGTCTCGCTGTCGGCGCTGCGGGTCGACAGCAAGGTGCTTGTGGTGTTCTTCCCGCTGGCGTTCACCGGGACGTGTCAGGGCGAACTCGGTTACATCCGAGATCATCAACCCCAGTTCGATCACGACGGGCTGAGTACCGTCGCGGTGTCGGTGGGGCCGCCTCCGACGCACAAGGTGTGGTCGTCGGCGCAGGGATTCCTGTTCCCGATCCTGTCGGATTTCTGGCCGCACGGTGCGGTCGCCGAGGCGTATGGCGTCTTCAACGAGCGAAATGGTTATGCCAACCGCGGGACCTTCCTGGTCGAGAGTGACGGCACGGTCGCGTTCGCCGACGTGGTGGGTCCGGGTGAGGCGCGCGAGCAGGCGCTCTGGGACAAGGCGCTGCTGGCAGCGCGGTAACCGAGCTGATCGCGACGTCTCACGGCGTCGTGACGGTGACCCGTCCGCGCCGGCGCGCCAGTCGTGCGAGCGGCGGGAAGACCAACCGCTGAAGCCACGCGGGTATGCCGGCGAGGTAGCCGTCCTGCAGTTCCCACAAGGTCGCGAGATCGAGTGGATTGCGGGGGACACCGAACCGGTTGGTTCGGTACTCGGCGTCGAGTCGATGCCAGGTCTCGAACATCTCGCGGTGATGCGCGGGCGGGCTGATCGCATGTTCGACTTCCACATCGCGGCCCAGGGTCCAGAATTCGTGCACGTGCCCCGGGCGGATGGTGAGCTCGTCGTCGGGGCCGAGCTCGGTGACGTTCCGGTCGACCCGGAATCGCATCCGTCCGCGTCGTACGCGGAACACCTCGGTGAGATCCGGATGCCAGTGAGGTCCGGCCATCCGGCCCGGTGAGGGGATCTCGTGGCGCAGTTCGAGGACATCGTGGTCGCCGTCCGCGAACGTGCCGACGATCTCGATGACGTGTCCGTCGCGAAAGGTCAGGATCTTGCCGTCCATAATTACCAAAGCTACCTTGGTAATTATGCCGAAGGAAGATCCGGCGCCGCTGCTCTTGCGACTTCTCGTGGAGGCGAGCCGGGCGTTCGAGGACCGAGTACTCGACGATCTGGCGATGGGAGGGATCCGCCCCGCACACATTTCCGTGTTCCGGTATCTCGGCCCGGAGGGCAGTCGGATCGGTGACCTGGCGGCCGCGGCCGGGATGACCGGACAGGCGATGGGGGAGCTCGTCGGCAAGGTTCGGGAGCTCGGGCTGGTCGAAGTGGTCACCGACCCGAACGACCGCCGCGCGAGGTTGGTGAGACCTACGCCGCACGGCTCCGAGGCGATGAACCGGTATGCCGAACGGGTCCGTGTGGTGGAGGGACGCGTCCGAGCGGAGATCGGTGACGACGGGCTCCGCGACCTGCGCGCCTTGCTGGCGCGCACCGGTCGGATCCTGAGCGAGCGACCGGACTGAACGATCCGACTGTGTGGTCGCGGTGTCGTCCTGGTTTGGGCTCTGGCCCGTGAAGCATTACATTCATGACTTGGTGATCGCCGGTCCCGTCATCGGGATTGGCCCACGCGCGTATAGCTCAGCGGTAGAGCTCTGGTCTTACACACCAGCGGTCAGGGGTTCGAATCCCTTTGCGCGCACCAGTATTGACCCAGTTCAGAGCGTTGACGGGGGAGTGAGGAAAACCCCCGGGTGGCCAGGAAGTGGCCAACGGCTGGCCCACGATCGTCCTAGGTTGTCAGTCGCCCGACGGCACCGGCGGGGCGAAAAGGTCGGCGCCGGCCGCGGCGAGGGAGTCGTCAAAGGCGTGGCCGTAGACCCGTAGCGTCATCGCCGGATCGTGCCCGAGCCATGCCGCGGTCGTCAGCGCGGACTGCCCGCCATCGATCATCTGTGAGGCAACGCTGTGGCGGGCGTCGTGCAGTCGGATCTTTGGTGGCTGCGTCGCCGACGGACGATCCGGACAAGGCGCAGGCGTATACGGATGCTGCTGCCGCAGCATTTGAACAGTTCGTCGCACAACGACAAGCTGTCCATTGGCTCGAGGTCTAGGCAGTGCTCTGTGATAGCGCACAAGTTGGGTACGGCAACCCCATTTCATATGCCGCACAGCCTCACCGAAGCCCGGAACATGTTGCTCACGACCGGGAGAATAAGAGCTATTGACACCGATGACATCAGGATCTTCACCGACCCGTCGCTCTCACCCGGCAGCGCGAAAATCCAGAGGAAACGTGCACTTTTCCGCCGGTACAACAGCTGGGCGTCGACCAAGCGGTTCATCGGCCCGGCTGGGGAGAGCGCGGTCGCTTCCTCCCTGGTCGCATCCGGGGCCATGCAACTACCCAATCAGGGGTCCGAAGTCGCCGAAGTTCTCGGATTCCGGTTTGACGGGCCACTCGACAATGGCGGTTACCTCACCGTGATCGCACCGGACAACCCAGCCGCGTACACCGCTTTGTACTGCCCCATCGAAGTGAAGAACGTCCGTGAATGGATCTACCCTCACAGCTCCCTGCTCCACCAACTGCCCGACAAGGCGGCCCAGCTGCAAGAGCATGTCCCGGACTTCTCCATTCATCCCATCCTCATCTGTCGCCGTTGCCACTACACGACGTTTTTCATGGCAGCCACGCAGCTCGGGTTCAAAGTGATGGAGTTGGAACGGCAGTACCTCGACTCTCGCGCGATTCGCGGTGACAATGGCGACCAGCACCTCAGCGAGCTCCGCGCAGAGTTGGGGATGCTCGATCTGGTGCCCCTCAGCGCGGACGTCGAATCTCAAGGCGACAAGGTCCTGACTAAGTGGTTCAGGACGTCTCTGCCGAAGTTCGCGGCTGATGCTGCCGCCGCGTGGCGTCGCACTGTGCTCGACGAGCGACTGCACGACACGTTTGGCCTGCTGCGCCATGAGCATGAGAAGGACCACGGTGCGCGCAACCATGTGATGGCGGAGCTCCGTCGGCGCGCGGTGGAAACCGGGCTCCAGGGTGGATGGTGAGCGACACCGCGCATACTTACCGAGGATTGGCCGTCCTCGAGGACGCCGGGCCCGGTTCGTTTATCGTGCATGAGATTGCATGCGAGTGGAGGGGGCACGGGCCATGGAACCGGAAGTGAGCGCTGAACCAGACAGGATCAGCGGGCTCGGGTCGCACGTCGGCTCGCTGGGCGAGGAGATCGCGGCTGCCTCGGGTAAGGGTGCGATGGGCGCCGCGGCCGGCCAGGTGTGCGGGAGCGCGACGTCTGCGGTGCTTGGTGTGCTCGATCAGGTGATCGATACCGCGATCCGCCAGTCGTCGCAGACGCTGCGCCCGGTCGGCCCGAAGGTGGTCACTGCCGCCAACGACTACGGCCACACCGAGTCGGCCAATGTCACCGACATCCGCCGCTCCGGCGGCGACCTGGCCACCTGATGCTCACCCGCTCCCAGGTCGCCGCCTGGACCGCGGCGACCGCTGCCGTCGAAGCCCAGCAGTCCTTGACCACGCAGAGTCAGGTCATCGAGTCGTGTTCGAACCGCGCTCAGTCCGGGGTCACCGAGCTCGGCAGTTCGGGTGAATGGTCCGGCGGAGCGTTCCACGCGACCACTGCGGTGCTCGGCGATGCCCACCGGATCAACATCCGCACCGCCGACCTGATCACCGACACCGGCAGCAAGGTGCACTCCGGGCTGATCTCGATGCACTACGCCGCGAAGTCCTTGTGGTAGCAACGATGATCCGTATCAGCATCATTGGCGGCTGGGAACCGCGTGAGCAGTCACTCGACGAGGTCGCGACCGCAACCTCGAGAATGCTCATCGCGATGCCGCCGCTGTCTGGGCATCAGTGGGTCACCCCCATCTATTCCGGCAGCGATCGGTCCGACGATCTGCGACGATTCGCTCCGATCGACCCGGCTGATGTGACCGAAATTGCGTCGCGTGTAGCTGTGTCGACAGCGCAGGTCAAGAACATGAAAAGCCCCGGACAGCTAGTACGGTTCTACCGTCGCGCTGGTGACGACTTCCCGATGACTCTCGACGTGCATGCCGGATACGCCAAGCCACGTAACCGCATCGTCGCCGCGCTGAAGGTCGACGATCCAACGACGGTGGAGACTCAGCGGTTGATCCGCGCCCACATGGCCGCGTTCATCGCCGCATGGAATCCGAGTTGGTTGGAAGCGGGCACTTACGACTTCCAGAAAGCCCAGGGCCATTCGCATGGCCAGGTCATCGTCGGCTGGGACACCTACATCTCCGACCGTGTCGCCTTCGACGACACGGTGATCGACGGGAAGCTCGCGACAGTGCGCGGCGCGGCCGGACGGTACGTCACCCTCGACGGAACACCAGCCGAGCCCAGCCTCGAGCAAGCCCAGCTGGTGCGGAAGGCGCTCCGCTACTGACACCCGCCGGACGGACAGGGTGAGTACCACGTGCCGCATCGTGGTCGTCTTGTTTTCTCACGAAACACTCGTGTCGCTCACCAGCACATTTCACGAAATATCGCGAAGAGTTACACATAAGACAAAACATGTTGCACAGCAACATAACTGGAGACTTACAGGTCGGTGATCGCCTCGCGTAGCTCATCCGGCATCACCAGCTCCGAGCCCATCGAGCAGTGGGGTATCCACATGGCGGCCGAAGGCAAGGCGCGCCGTTCGATTACCGACCGCACTGCAACGCTGCGTCGCGTCGAACGCGACAGCGGCACGACGGCACTGTCCGCGACCACCGGCGACCTCGCCGCCTGGCTTGGCCGTCCTGACCGGGCCCTGGTCGAATCCCTTTGCGCGCACCAGAGTTTGCGCACGAGGGCGTCATTCCTCCGGGCTGAAGGGACGATGTGCTTCCTCGACTTCGAGATGGTGAATACGGATGCGGTCGAGCAAAAGGCGGTCGGCCGACGATGACTCGACCGTGCGTGCCGTTCATCTGAACGCGGCACAGCCCTGCGCCTCACACCGGTGGCGCTGCCCCGATCACCACCGTCGCCGCCATCTCCTCCGATGACGCGACGGCGGTCCCGAGCCCCGCACCCGAGAGCGCCTCGGCGGTCAGACGGGCCTGGACGGCTCCGGACTCGATCAACACGTGCCCTCCCGGACGCAACCACTCGCCGACCACACTCGCCACCCGGTGATGGACGTCGACACCGTCTGGGCCGCCGTCGAGAGTGCGCCGCGGCTCGTGATCGCGAGCCTCGGGTGGCATCATCGCCATCTCCGCGGTGGGCACATACGGCGCATTGACCACGACGACGTCGACGGAGCCCCGCAAGCGATCAGGCAGCGGATCGAACAGGTCCCCGCACCATGTCACGCCGCCGACGGCCGCGAGATTGCCGGCCGCGCATCGCACCGCGACGGGATCGATGTCGGATGCGTGGATCTCGATGTCGGGGACCTCCGTCGCGATCGCCAGACCGATCGCACCGGTGCCGCAGCAGAGGTCCACGACGGTCGAGCCCGGCCGTGTCACGGTGAGCGCCTGCCGGACGAGGAAGGCGGTCCGCTGACGGGGTACGAAGACGCCGGGCTCGACTGCGATCCGCAGACCGCGGAACCTCGCCCAACCGAGAACCACTTCCAGCGGCTCGCCTGCGATACGCCGCATGAGCAGTTCTTCGAGCTCGCCGAGGTCGCGGGCATCCCCGACCAGTAGGTCGGCCTCTTCCTCGGCGAAGACACAGCCGGCGTCTCGAAGGCGGGTCACGGTGCGGGACAGCACCTCTGGGGCACCTCCCTCATCGCGAACCGACGCCGTCGACGGCTCGCCGATAGCGCGCCGCCAGGCGATCGTGGTACCGCGCGGTCTCCCGGCACTCATCGACCAGCTCCGGCGGGCCGAGCACCGTGAAGTCGGCCTCGAAGGCCTGCAGCCAGCGGGCGATGCTCACCAGCGACGTACTGAACAGCACGAGTTCGCAGCCCTGGTCGTCGCCGGCCTCGATGGTGCCCCACGCGGCGTCGACCATGGGTTCCACCACATCCATCGGTGCATGGATACGTACGCGCGCCGATGCTTTCCGGTAGACGGCGCCGAGGCTGCGGGCGAGGTAGCCGGTCGCGCCTCCTTCGGGCAGCTCCCGGGGGTGAAGCGGGGTCCGGTTGGCGTCTTCGGTTCCATCCGGTCGACGCGGAACGATCGCCAGTCCTCGCGCCCGAGATCCCAACCAACCAGATACCACCGCAAACCGCTCCGCACCAGGCGATACGGTTCGACCTCGCGGCGGCTCTCCGCGCCGTCGCCCCGCCGGTAGTCGAATCGCAGGCGTTCGCTGCGATGGCATGCGGTCGCGATCTCGGTGAGCACCGCCCCGATACCGAGATCCGGGTCTCGCGGGGGACCGCCTCCATGGTGAGCGCATCGAGTCGGTGGCGCAGACGTGACGGCATCACCTGCTTCAGTTTGGTGAGCGCTCCCGCCGACGCATCCGCCATGTCGGCGACCGACCCGGTGGTGATCTCGTTGAGTCCGAGAGCGACGGCGAGGACTTCCTGATCGTCGAGGAGGAGGGGCGGCATCTCCGCGCCTGCGCCGAGCCGGTACCCGCCGCCGACGCCGACCGTCGCATCGACCGGGTAACCGAGCTCACGGAGCTTGTCGATGTCGCGTCGGACCGTTCGCGTGGTGATCTCGAGACGTCGGGCGAGGTCTGCACCCGACCAGTCGCGTCTGGTCTGCAGCAAGGTCAGCAGAGCCAACAATCGGGCCGACGTTTCCAACATGAATGCCATCCTGCCGCCTTTTGCGGACAGATGCTGACCTCGATGACGATGCGCTCCGAGATACGTCTAGTCGGGAGCGCCGAGGTTGAGTTCATCCGGATGCGCCCCGACCCGCTCGGCGGTGTCCAGGGTGGCGATCTCTGCCATGTCGTCGTCGTCGAGCTCGAAATCGAGGACGTCGATGTTCTCGGCGATGCGCTCGTCGTGCACCGACTTCGGGATCACGATGACTCCGGACTGCAGGTGCCACCGAATCAGTACCTGGGCAGCCGAGCGGCCGTGGCGCTCGGCGATCCGGGTCACCGTGGGGTCGGTGAGCAGGGTGTTCGGGATCGAATCCGCGCCCCAGCCGGCCCCGCTCCCGCCGAGCGGGCTCCACGCCTCCACGGCGATCCCACGGTCGGCGCAGAACGTGCGGAGTTCGCGCTGGGCCAGCCGAGGATGCAGCTCAACCTGGTCGACCGCCGGCGCCTGGCCGGTCGCATCGATGATCGCGGTCAGGTGGTGGGGCTCGAAGTTGGAGACGCCGATCGATGTGGCCTTCCCGGAATCGCGGATCTCGATCATGGCCCGCCAGGTCTCGATCATGCGGGCGGTGTCCTGGAGCGGCCAATGGATCAGGTAGAGGTTGACGTGGTCGAGACCGAGTCTCTCGAGGCTGGCATCGATCGCCGCATGTGCGCGGTCGGCACCGTGATCGGCGTTCCACAGTTTCGTCGTCACGAATATCTCGGAGCGGTCGACCCCTGATGTCGCGATCCCGCGTCCGACCGCCTCCTCGTTGCCGTAGGCGGCGGCCGTGTCGATGTGGCGGTATCCCGCGGTCCCGATCGCGTAGCCCACCGCGTGTTCGGTGTCCCGCTCGTCGGCCTGCCACACGCCGAGACCGAGTTGGGGGATCAGGGCGCCGGTGGTGAGCTCGATGGTCGGGAGATCTGTACTCATGTCTCCAGGCTAGGCCGGAACCGTCCCGATCACGACGAACCCAGCAGCGGGTGAGTCACGAAGAACTGCCAGATCAGTTGTGTTGCCGATACGGTCCCGCCGACACTGCCGAGGGCGGACGAGCCCATCGGACCCGGCCATCGGTGGGTTCCGCCGCGGATGCGGTAGTGCACGATCGCGTGTCCCGTCGGCGCGCAGTACGGCCAGGAAACGCGGTCGACCACGGAATTCATCGGGATCGTCAGCGCGGTGTCGAGGCAGCGGGCGCGCGCGGTCCACGTTCGCAACCAGGCGGGAGTGGAGAGATAGTGCGCGCGAAATCTGACGCCGCCGCCGTAGTGGATCACGCCGTCGGCGGTGCCGTGGAAGTCGACCAGTGAGACCGGCGGGGCATGGCCACATCCCTGGACGGTGCGCGAGTAGATCGCCGCACTGATCGTCGCGAATGCGGTGAACTCCCGAGGCATCTGGCAGGCCAGCATGGCCACCAGTCCACCGCCGTTGGATCGTCCGACCGCATAGCTGCGACTCCGGTCGATGCAGGTGCCGGTCCGTAACGTGCGAAGGATGGCGCGGGTGAACGCGATGTCGTCGGCCCGCGGGGACGCGTACGGCGCACCTTCCCACGCGGTGCGGTTGTCGGTACCGGGCAGGCCTTCGGGGTACACGAGCAGCGCGGGCAGTGTGGACAGACCGGTATAGCGCTCGAATGTCGCGGCACGCTCGGCACGGCCGTGGAAGGCGATGACCAACGGCATCGGTTGCCGGCCGGTGTAGGTCGTCGGTACGTGAATTCGATACGTACGTCGCACGCCGCCGACGGCGACCGATCGGGTGAGGGTGTCGCCCGCTCTGAGGGAAGCGCACCCGGCCGCGGGACGCGGATCGGCCGGTGCCGCCGAGACCTCGCCCGCCGCCCCGGGAGCCACACCGCGCCCGTCGCGACGATCGACACGACGACGGCGAGGGCACTCCATCCGAGCGCACCACGCCGTCGACGGGCGTGGGGGTTGTGTTGCACCGCATCACTGTAGATGCCGGACCGCTGCCGGGTGGGCCGAGTGCGCACGACGGGCGAAATCCGAGTCGCGGTGCGCACGATCTGACATCCTGAGCGCGTGCCCATCGCCGACAGCCCACCGGCTCGCCGTCCCCGTCTGGCCATGGTGATGACGATGGTGGCCGCCACCGTCGTCGCGGTCGCCTGCCCCGCGGTCCCCGCCGTCGGCGCGCCCGCGACCGGGGCACCGGCCCTCGCGCCGTTGCCCCGTGACTTCGCCTGGGGTGTCGCGTCATCCGGATTCCAGAGCGAGGGGTCCTCACCGGACAGCAATTGGCGTCGCTACGTCGCGTCGGGTGCGACCCACGATCGGGTCGGTACCTCGGTGGACTTCCGGCACCGGTTTCGGGACGACATCCGGCTCGCGAAGGCGCTCGGGGTGAAGGTGTACCGGGTCGGCGTGGAATGGGCGCGGGTCGAGCCCCGCCCCGGGGTGGTCGACCGTCACGAACTCGCCTACTACGACTCGATGATCGCCGCCATCGTCGCCGCGGGGATGCGGCCGATGATCACGCTCGACCACTGGGTGTATCCGGGGTGGGTGGCCGACCGCGGTGGTTGGGCAGATCCCCGGACCCCGACGCTCTGGCTGCGTAACGCGCGCCGAGTGGTCGACCGGTACAGCCGCTATCGCCCGATCTGGATCACCGTCAACGAACCCGCCACGTACGTGATGAACGAACTCAAGACGGGTTCGATCTCGGCGCCCGAGGTCCCGGCGATGGTCGATCGTCTCGTCCGCGTGCACCGTGCGATCTACCGCTACATCCACCGGCGGGATGACGCCGCGATGGTGTCGTCGAACGTGGCCTACATCCCGACGGTCGAACCCGTCCTCGACACCCAGTTCGTCGATCGTGTCGCCGACGCACTCGACTTCATCGGCATCGACTATTACTACTCGATCTCACCCGCGAACACCGGTGCCTGGCACGCCATCACCGATGAGAGCTGGCTGGCGCCCGTGTCGGCCGACGGCCTGTACTACGCCCTGCGGCACTACAGCCGTCGATATCCCACCAAGCCGCTCTACGTGGTCGAATCCGGCATGCCCACCCGCGACGGCACGGCACGCGCGGACGGCTATCGCCGTGGCGATCATCTTCGCGACCTCGTGTACTGGCTCCAGCGGGCCCGAGGAGACGGCATGAACGTTGTCGGGTACAACTATTGGAGTCTGACCGACAACTATGAATGGGGAAGCTACACACCGAGATTCGGACTGTACACGGTGGACGTGATGTCGGACCCGACATTGACCCGGCGACCGACCGATGCGGTGGCCGCCTACCGTCGGATCACCGCCGGCAACGGCGTGCCCAGGAGTTATCGGCCCACCCGGCCGGCCGAGTACTGTTCGCTCGTCGCGGCACCGTCGAGCTGCGTCGAACCTGTTCGCTGATCCACGGACGACGTCAGCCCACATGTCGTCCGATCGACCGAGACCACGAGGAGGCGGCCATGGCTGCCAAGACATCACTGCCCATGACACCCGTTGTCGCCGCGTTGACCGCCGAATGGGCGACGCTCGATGCGTTGGCGACCGGGCTCTCCGACGATCAGTGGGCGGCACCCTCGGTGCTGCCGGGCTGGTCGGTCGCCGACGTCGTCGCACACGTCATCGGCACCGAGAGCATGCTCGCCGGACGTGAGGTCGACGCGCGCCGTGACGTCGCCGCGCTCGAGCACGTCCGTAACCCGATCGGCGAACTCAACGAGCGGTGGCTCGACCATTTCCGCGGTTCGCCGCGAGGTGAGGTGATGGCCGCCTACCGCGACATCATCGCGGTTCGGACGGACATGCTGAGCCGGATGACGCAGGCGGAGTTCGATGACGACTCGTTCACTCCGGCCGGGCCGGACAGCTACGGCAGATTCATGCGAATCCGGGTGTTCGACTGCTGGATGCACGAGATCGACATCCGCGACAGCACCGACGGTTCGGCCCCGGTCGATCCCGTGCCTGCGGAGCTCGCACTGGACGAGATCGCCGCATCGATGCCGTTCGTGGTGGGCAAGCGGGCCGCCACCCCGAAAGGAACGTCGGTGCTGATGCGGATCGGCGGGGTGGTATCGCGATCGATACGCATCGAGGTGGGTGATCGCGCGGCGGCAGTCGACGAGTTCGACGGTGGCGACGGGTCCGCGGACGTGGTGCTCTCCCTCGACGCGCGCGACCTCGCGCGACTGGCGGGCGGACGTCGCACCGCCGACCACGGCCGAGTGGTGATCGACGGTGACCGGGCGCTCGGCACCGCGATCCTGGACAACCTCGACTACGTCATCTGAAACCGGTCGGAGTCGGCACCCGGTCGGTAGAACGGGTGTTCGATTCCGATTCGCTGTCTGGACGCGGAACTTCACGACAGGAAATCCGTTGTCCTCCAGTCGGATGACGGCGAGGCCGAACGCGCAGGTCTGCTTCGCGGTCGAGTGTGGTCGGAGAGCCGGGAGTGCACTCAGGATTCGTCGCGGATGACCGCACCGGACGCGAAGTCGCGAGCAGCCCGGCCGACCAGGATCTTCGCCGGCTGCGGATCACTGAGCAGGGCACGGACGAGCTCCGGGGTGTCGTCGATCGGGGTGTCCGCGCCGATCAGCACGATGTTGCCCGTGCGGCGGCCTTTGAGCATCGAGGCATCCGCGACCACGGCGACATGGTCGAAGACCTCGGCAGCGGTGGCGACCTCGGCGCGCGCGAGGACGAGGTCGCGGCTGTCGCCGCAGTTCGCGAGGTAGAGGCCGCCGGGCGCGAGGACCCGGCGGACCTGTTCGGTGAACTCGGCGGTCGTCAGGTGCCGCGGGGTGCGCGCGGCGGCGAAGGCGTCTCGGATGATCACATCACGTGTCTGCTCGGTGAGGGCGCTCACCACCTCGCGGCCGTCGCCCACCCGGATTCGCAGTCGCGGTGCGCGCGGGAGATCGAACCATTCGCGTGCCAGTCGTGCCAGCTCCGCATCGATCTCGACGGCGACCTGCCGCGTCCCGGGCGCACGCTCCGCCAGATACCGGGGGAGTGCGCACGCGGCCGCGCCCAGGTGCAGGACGCGCAGCGACGCATCGGTGCCGTACCGGTCGCCGATGACAGCCACCATCTGGCGCATGTACTCGAAATCGAGAACTGCCGGATCCGGATGGATGTGCGAGCTCTGGGAGCCGTTGATCGTGAGCAGCCACCCGCCGGCGACGGGATCCCGGGACAGCTCGGCGACACCGGTGTCGATCGGGTACGTCCCGACGACGGGTTCTGGGCGGGTTCTGGCCATCGCCGGTGAGTCTATGCGGCCCGGACGCGGTGGCCTCGCGCACGCGGATACGATCGCCTCCGTGTCCGGGCGCATCGACAACACTTCACGACGCGGTTCACCGCGCACCTGTCGCAGTGATGCGGGTATCGCGCTCGGCCTGCTCGCGGGATTCGCCGCCGACCGCCTCCTCGGTGATCCGCGGCGATGGCACCCGGTGGCCGGGCTCGGGCGGGCGGCGGGCGCGGCAGAGCGCGTGTTCTATCGGGACGACCGCTCATCGGGTGCAGTCTTCGTGGGCGTGTGCCTCGGGGCTGGCTGGGCGGCCGGGGAGGGCGCTGCCCGGCTGCCGGGCGTTGCCACCAGGACAGTGGCCACCGCACTCGTCACCTGGTCGGTGCTCGGTGGCACCACGCTCATCCGGGTGGGTGACGCGATGGCGGATGCGCTCGACTCCGGCGACATCGACGCCGCGCGGCTGTTGGTGCCCAGCCTGTGTGGGCGGGATCCGCAAGCGCTCGACGATGCGGGGATCGTGCGTGCCGCTCTCGAATCGATCGCCGAGAACACGTCTGACGCCACGGTGGCGCCGTTGTTCTGGGCTGCGGTGGCAGGCGTGCCCGGACTGATCCTCTATCGCGTGGTCAACACGCTCGACGCGATGGTCGGTCACCGAAGCGAGCGATATCGACGGTTCGGGTGGGCCGCCGCGCGTCTCGACGACATCGCGAATCTGGCGCCCGCGCGTCTCACCGGGGCACTGGTGGCCGTGCTGGGCGGGGCTCCCCGCCGGTCCGTGCAGGCCTGGCGTCGCGACGCGGTTGCACATCCGAGTCCCAACGCGGGCGTGGTGGAGGCCACCTTCGCGGGTGCACTCGGGGTCACGCTGGGCGGGCGAACCGAGTATCCGTACGGCGTCGAGCAGCGGCCGTTGCTGGGCGACGGACCCGCTCCGCAAACCGCTGATCTGCGTGCCGCCGTCGTGTTGTCGCGGCGTGTCCAGATGGCGACCGCGGTCGGGGCGGCCGCGGCCGTGTTCCTGGTCAGCCGCCGTAGCGGTCGCTGAGTTTGGCCCGCACGTCGGCCGACTGATCGTCGGCGTCGGGGCCGGAGCCGATCTGGCCGCGCTGCCGGGCCCCGGATGCGGCGCCCGCCTGGCGGAGATCGGCCCGGATGCGCGCCCGGCGGTTGCGTGGTGCCGTCGACTCGGCGTCTGGAGTCGGTGGACCTGCCACCGACGACGCGTCGGAGCGGTCGTCGGCCGGTGTGGCGGCTGCGGCGCGACGGCGCTGGCGGATCTCGGAGTAGATGAAATACCCCGCACCGAGCGGCGCCATGATCCCGAAGGCCAGCCATTGCAGTCCGTACGAGAGATACGGTCCGGACTCCAGTTGCGGGAGCGGGATCTCGCCCAGCGAGCCGGGCTGGTCGGGCGAGAGCTGGAGATAGAACGGGTCGAGCGGGGTGTCGACGGCGCGACCGACCTCGGCGGGGTCGATCGTATAGACGGCCGGCGCGCCACCCTCGGAGTGGGCGCCACGGCCAGGACTGGTGCCCTCGCTCGCCCGAATGCGGGCGGTGATGGTGGTCTCGCCACTCGGCGCGGCCGGAACGTCGGGCAGTGCGCCCTGGTCCGGCCGGACGAATCCGCGGTCGACCAGCACCACGCGGGAGCCGTCTGCGACGGCGAACGGTGTGAGGACCTCCACGGCGGGACGTTCGTCCACCGAACGCAACCGGACGAGAACCTCCCGGTCGGTGAGGTAGCGGCCCGTCACGGTCACCTCGCGCCATTCCGTGCGGGGTTGAAACGCCGTGCCCGCGGGGGCCATCGAGGCCAGGGCCACCGACGGCGTCGACATCGCGGACTTGATCAGGTCGTTGCGTTCTTCGGTCGCGGTGTTCTTACCCAGCTGCCACGGGGCGAGGAGAGTGAAGCAGAGGACCGCGAACGCGATGACGACCAAGCCCAGGGCGATCCACCCCGGGCGTAGGAACATCCGGACCACGCGCACATTGTCAACGGTACCGAGCCGCCGGCGGCGCGCATACGCGGCCACCACCGTAAACGGGTGGCCCAGGGTAGCGTGAACGCAATGCGAGATTTCCTCTGCCGAACGTGCGGCCAGCGGCTTTCCTTCGAGAACAGCCTGTGTCTGCACTGCAAGAACGCATTGGGATTCTGGCTTCCCGGGCGCACGATCTACGTCCTCGACGATGAGGATCGCGTCGAGGTCGACGGTCAGCTTCTCGAGCGCTGTGCGAACAACACAGTGGCGCAATGCAACTGGTTGGTCCCGTGGACCGGGATGGCTCAACTGTGCGCATCGTGCAGACTGACCCGGACGCGGCCGAACGACGACGACGCCGATGCGCTGGTCGAGTTCGGCCGCGCGGAGACGGCCAAGCGCCGGCTGGTTCTCGAACTCGACGAGTTGGGCCTGCCGATCCGCGGGCGCGATCTCGACCCGGATACGGGCCTCGCGTTCGACCTGCTCTCGAGCGCTGCGCAATCGGTCATCACGGGACATGCGAGCGGTCTGATCACCCTCGACCTCGCGGAGGGTGATGACGTGCACCGCGAGCAGATGAGGGTGGAACTCGACGAGCCGTATCGCACGGTCCTGGGGCACTTCCGGCACGAGATCGGTCATTACTACCAGACCGTCCTGGTCGACGACGTGGCTCGGCCGGCCTTCGAAGATCTGTTCGGCGATCCCGACGAGGACTACCAGGCGGCGTTGAAGCGGCACTACTCCGAGGGAGCGCCGGCAGGGTGGCGCCAGGACTTCGTCTCGTCGTACGCGACGATGCACCCTGCGGAGGACTTTGCCGAGACCTTCGCGCACTATCTGCACATCCGCGACACCCTGGACACCGCGGCTGCGTTCGCGATGGCGCCGTCGGGCTCGACCATCGACAGCGTCCTGCCCGGTGACGTGGGATTCGATCAGCTCGTCGAATGGTGGCTACCGCTGTCCTGGGCGCTGAACCAGATCAACCGATCGATGGGGCATCCCGACCTCTATCCGTTCGTCCTCCCGCAACGGGTCCTCGAGAAGATGCGGTTCGTGCACACTCTCGTGGTGCCCGGCTGAAGTCAGGCCAGGCGTACCGAGACGACTAGGGTGCCTCGAGGGCTGCCCGCACCCACGCCAACAGTCCCGGGACCGCACCCTCGATCTGCTCGCGGGTGACCGCGAAGTCCTCGCCGGTTCCGTAGTAGGGATCGTTGAGATCGAGGTCGTCGGGATCGGCGCCGGGGTCGAAGCTGCGCAGCAGTCGCACGCGATCGCCGAGACGTTTGCGCTCGAGTTCGCGGACGTGCCCGGCGTCCATCGCCACCAGGAGGTCGGCGTCGAAGTGGACCGGAGAGAGTTGCGCGGCCACATGGCCATCGGAGTAGCCGTGGGCGAGCAGCTCCGTGCGCGCGCGATTGTCGGCGGGCTCGCCGGTGTGCCACCCGCTCGTGCCGCAGCTGGTCACCCGGACGCGGTCGGACAACCCGGCGCCGTCGAGCGCCGAGTGGAAGATGCTCTGCGCCATGGGCGACCGGCAGATGTTGCCGGTGCACACGAAACAGACGTGTAGTTGCTCAGACACCAAGTACCTCGCGCAGATGTGCGATCGATTCGACCGCCCATGCCGCCGAACCGTCCTCCCCATCCAGAGCGTAACCCCAACTCACGAGGATCGCCGGTATACCGAACAAGGCTGCGCCCTCGACATCGTGGGCTCGGTCACCCAGCATCACGACCGGGGTGTCGGTCACATGCGTGGTCGGATCGGCCGAGATCCCCAATTGGTCGAGGGCGTGCGCGATCACGTCGGATTTGGCGCGTCGCGTGCCGTCGTCACTGGCGCCCGCGATGAACCGGAAATGGTGGGCGAGGCCGAAATGGTCGAGGATGGCGCGCGCGGTCACCTCGTTCTTCGAGGTCGCCACCGCGAGTGTGCGTCCCGCCGCGGCCAGGTCGGCGAGAACGCCGGACATCCCCTCGAACACGGAGTTCTCCAGCCAGCCGACATCGGTGTACCGCTCGCGGTATGCACGCATGGCCGCATCGGCGGTCGCCTGGTCAAGCCCGATGGCCGTGAGCGTGTCGATCATCGGTGGTCCGGCGATGCCCGCGACCACCTCCGGAGCAGGTTCGGCGACATCGACCGCGGCCAGCGCATGCCGGAAGCTGTTGGCGATGCCTGTGAAGCTGTCGGTGATGGTGCCGTCGAGATCGACGAGCAGAACGGTGGCCGGGTCGGCGGGATCGGGGAGCGCGGGCAGTACGTCGGCGGACTCAGGCATGTCGGTCACTGTTCCATCGTGCACGTAGGCTGATGATTTATGACATCGGGGCTGTTCGCACGGCATCGTCATGGCGATGCCGACGCCGAACCCGGCCTGGTCGACTTCGCCGTCAATGTGCGAGGTGGCCCGCCGGAGTTCATCTGTGACGCACTGGCAGGTCGGATCGGCGATCTCGCGCACTATCCGTCGATCTCCGATCAGGAGAAGGCGATCACCGCCGTCGCAACCGCGCACGACAGGTCGCGTGACGAGGTACTCCTGCTCGCCGGCGCCGCCGAAGGGTTCGAGTTGTTGCCGCGTCTCGCGCCGACACATGCCGCCCTGATCCAGCCGTCGTTCACCGAACCCGAACTGGCCCTGCGGTCCGCGGGCGTACCGATCTCCGATGTGGTACTGCCGCCGCCGTGGGAGTTGGCGCCCGACGCGGTCCCCGACAGCGCGGATCTGGTGGTGCTGGGCAACCCCACCAACCCGACCTCGGTGCTGCATCCGGTGTCTGCGGTCGACGGCCTGCGAAAGCCGGGACGGCTGGTGGTGGTCGACGAGGCGTTCGCCGACATCACCCTGGATGTCAGCACCGGAGCGGGCGAGCCCGCCTCGATCGCCGGCACCCGCGCCGACGACGTGATCGTCATCCGTAGCGTGACAAAGACATTCGGTCTTGCCGGTCTGCGTGCCGGCTATCTGCTCGCTGCACCGGACATCATCGCGCAGCTCGCCGTCGGCCGTCGCCCGTGGCCGCTCGGAACCCTTGCACTCACCGCGCTGACCGAATGTCTCGGCCCCGCGGGCCGGCGCCATGCCCGTGTACAGGCGGAGGTGGTCGCCACGGAACGGGCGGAGATGGTGGCGCAGTTGACCGCTGCCGGGATCGAGGTGTGCGCGGCGCCGAGCGCGTCCTTCGTGCTGACCGCCATGCCGAACGCACTCGAGATCAAGGAGCGACTGCGCGACAAGGGGTTCGCCGTGCGCAGTGCCGCGAATTTCGTCGGACTCGACGACCGGCACATACGGCTCGCCGTTCGCGATCCGCAGACCACGCGGTCGTTGATCACGGCCATCGATGAAGTACGAGAGGAGCTCGGAACATGAGTGTGACCGGCGCTGACGTGATCGAGGTGCTCGACCGCGCGTACCCCCGACGACTCGCCGAACCGTGGGACTCGGTGGGTCCCGTCTGTGGTGATCCGGCCGAGCCCGTGGGATCGATCCTGGTGTGTGTCGACGTCACCGACGCGGTGGTGGACGCTGCCGTGCACATGGGTGCACAGATGGTTGTCGCGCATCACCCGCTGTTGTTGCGCGGGGTGGATTCCGTTGCGGCGGATACCGTCAAGGGACGGCTGATCCACCGTCTGATCCGTTCGGGCGTCGCCCTGTTCACCGCGCACACCAATGCCGACAGTGCGCGTCCGGGGGTGTCGGATGCGCTCGCCGAAATCCTTGATCTGGTCGACACCGTCCCCATCGATCCGAAACCGGCTGTTCCCATGGACAAATGGGTGGTGATGGTGCCGGAGGGAAACGCCGAGCAGGTCAGTGAGGCGATGTTCGCGGTCGGGGCGGGTGCGATCGGCGAATACCGTGACTGTTCGTGGTCGGTGGTCGGCACCGGTCAGTTCGAGCCGCAGGAGGCGGCCGATCCGGCCATCGGGGTCGTCGGGGAACGCACACGGGTCGACGAGGACCGGATCGAGATGGTCGCCGAGCGGGGACTGCGCCCCGCTGTCCTCGCGGCGTTGCGGGGGGCCCATCCCTACGAGGAACCGGCTTTCGACATCCTCGAATTGGCCGAGACCGCCGGCGTTCTGGGATTGGGGCGTTTCGGGCGACTGACCTCTCCGACGACGGTTCGAGAGTTCGCCGAACGTGCGGCGGAGCGTCTGGGCAGCCCGTCCGGGGTGCGCTTCGCCGGTGAGCCCGATGCCCGCGTCGAGGTGGTCGCCGTATGTGGCGGTGCAGGTGATTCGCTGCTCGACACGGTGACCGCGGCCGGGGCCGATGTGTACCTGACCGGCGATCTGAGGCATCACCCGGCGGACGAGAGCCGGCGCCGCGGGGGACCGGCGCTCATCGACGCCGGACATTGGGGGACCGAGTTCCCGTGGTGCGGGCAGGTGGCGACACTCCTGTCGGAGGCCCTCGACGTCGAGGTCGAGGTGTACCGCGAGCCGACGGATCCGTTCGCCGTCGTCGGGCGGTCGTGACGCGGTGGTCCGGGTCGTCGCCGGGCGCGTACCGTGTGGGGCACCCATCTGCCGCCGGCGGCGATCGGGCACAGAACAGCAGAGGGATGAGGCATTGGTGACGAGAGCACATCGCGTGCGCGTATCGCGGAGGTTTGCACAGTGAAGGTCGACTCGGGAATCCAGCGACAACTCCTCGATCTGGCCGACGCCGACGCCGAACTCGCTCGGCTCGATCACCGCCGGACGCATCTGCCCGAGGACGCGGAGATCGCCGAACTCGACCAGCGGATCGAGTCCGCCCGCGACGACCTGGTCCGCGCCGAGATCTCCGCCGAGGACCTGACCCGCGAATACCGTCGGATCGACAGCGAGGTCACCGGTATGGCGGCTCGGGAGGCCAAGGATTCCGCGCAGCTGACCGCGGGCGGGCTCGCCCCCAGGGCACTCTCGGAACTCCAGCACGAGTTGTCCGGTCTGGCCCGTCGTCGTGCGTCGCTCGAGGACGACCTGCTCGGCGTGATGGAGCAGCAAGAGGCGGTCACCGCCGAACAGCAGCGCGCCGCCGCCACCATCGAGCACCTCGACAGCGAGGTCGCGACCACCCGAGAGCGGAGGGCCACCGCATTGTCGGCGATCGAGGCCGACCATGCGAGAGTCGCCGAGCGCCGTGACACGGTCGCGACCGGCATCACGCCGGAACTGCTTGCGGTCTATGAGAAGCAGCGCGCGACCGGTCGGATCGGCGCGGGACTCCTGCGGGCCCGTCGGTGTGGGGCATGCCGGATGGAACTGGACCGCGGGACCATCGCGTCGATCGCGGCGAAACCCGCCGACGAGGTCGTCCGTTGTGAGGAGTGCGGCGCGGTCCTCGTCCGGACGGCTGAATCGGGTATCTGATGGCGACGGCTGCGCGACCGGCCGACCGGGCGCCGACGTGGCAGGGGCAGCGTGCCCAGCCGACCCGGATTCTGCTGCTGCGCCACGGTCAGACGGAACTGTCGGTGGAACGCCGGTATTCGGGCCGCGGGAACCCCGAGCTGACCGAACTCGGCCGTCGACAGGCGACGGCCGCGGCCGACCGACTGGGCGGGCGCACCGATATCGCGGCGGTGATCTCCTCGCCGCTGCAGCGTGCGCGGTCGACCGCGGAGGCGGTTGCCGAGAGCCTGGGACTCGACGTCGAGGTCGACGACGGGTTCATCGAGACAGACTTCGGGGCCTGGGAGGGTCTGACCTTCGGCGAGGCTGCCGAGCGTGACCCGGAGCTACACGCGCGGTGGCTCGGCGACACGACGGTCGAACCACCCGGGGGGAGAGCTTCGCCCAGGTCTCCGATCGGCTGGCGATCACGAGAGATGCTGTGCTGCAGCAATATCCGGGTAGCACCGTGCTCGTCGTCTCACACGTCACCCCGATCAAGACGATGCTTCGGGACGCCCTCGGTACCGGACCCGAACTGTTGTTCAGACTGCATCTGGATCTCGCATCGCTCTCCATCGCGGAGTTCTATCCGGACGGTGGGTCCGTCGTGCGGCTGGTGAACGACACCGGCCACCTCGACTGATCCGTGATCCTGGCCCGCTATCCTGAGAGGGCGAACGAGTCGGCCGGGCGGCCGCGGCGGTCGGAACGGCCCAGGCTTCTGGGTGCGCCGCCCGCCGAGGAAAGTCCGGACTCCACAGAGCAGGGTGGTTGTCAACGGCAACCCGGGGTGACCCGCGGGACAGTGCCACAGAGAACAGACCGCCGCCCCGATCCGTCGGGGAGGTAAGGGTGAAACGGTGCGGTAAGAGCGCACCAGCGGCGCGGGTGACCGTGCCGGCTAGGTAAACCCCACCCGGAGCAAGGCCGAAGCTCGCACCCCGGGCAACCGGGTGTGCGGGTGCGCGGGTGATCGAGGGCTGCTCGCCCGAGCCCGCGGGTGGGCCGCTCGAGGTACCCGGCGACGGTGTGCCCAGATGGATGGTCGCCGCCCGCCTCGTGGTGAGAACCACGAGGCCGGGCACAGGATCCGGCTTACACGCCGGCTCGTTCGCCCTACAGTCGGTGACGTGCAGCGCATATTGTCGGCGCCGGACATCGACTTCGATGCGGTCCGGAACGAACTCGGCGTCAGTGAGGACTACGGCGCCTCCGCTCAGGCGGAGGCCGACCACGCGGTCGACCGGTGCACCGCGGACCGGGAGGACCGCACGGATCTGCCCTTCGTCACCATCGATCCACCGACCTCGATGGACCTCGATCAGGCGGTGCACATCGTCGCCGACGACGACGGCTTCGTCGTGAACTACGCGATCGCCGACGTGGCCGCGCTGGTGGAGCCGGAGGGTCCCCTCGATCAGGAAAGTCGTCGCCGCGGCACGACCATCTACTTTCCGGACAGATCGGTCCCGCTGCACCCGCGGTCGTTGTCGGAGGGCGCCGGATCGCTGTTGC
This sequence comes from Gordonia sp. SID5947, assembly GCF_009862785.1. Lineage (NCBI taxonomy): Bacteria > Bacillati > Actinomycetota > Actinomycetes > Mycobacteriales > Gordoniaceae > Gordonia > Gordonia sp. SID5947. The sequence goes on from NZ_WWHU01000001.1 coordinate 370,829, forward strand.
CCGACCAGACCCGCCCGTGTGTGCTGTGGACCATGCGGGTCGGCGCCGACGGCGAGCCGCGAGATGTGTCACTGGTCCGTGCCACGGTGCGGTCGGTCGCGAAACTCGACTATGCGGGCGTCACCCGCGACGCGGCCGAAGAGCGATTGCATCCGTCGATCGCCGCGTTGCCGGCGTTCGGCGCACTGCGCCGGCGCGTCGCGTTGGACCGCGGAGCGATCGAACTCGACCTGCCGGATCAGGAAGTGGTGCGCGACGACGGTGAGCCCGGCGCGCACGAATGGACGCTGCGGCTCGCGCCGCGCACACCGGCCGACATGTGGAACTCACAGCTGTCGCTGCTGACCGGGATGTGTGCCGGTCAGATCATGTCCGACGCCGGGGTGGGGCTGCTGCGTACCCTGCCCCGGCCGATGAGGCGGCCGTGGAAGCGCTGCGTGTGACAGCGGCTTCACTCGCGGTGCCGTGGCCTGCGCAGATGTCGGTCGGTCAGTTCCTGGCGGGGCTGCCGAGAGACGAACCCTCAACTCTCGCACTGATGTCGGCAGGTGCGGGGTTGATGCGCGGCGCGGATTACCTCGCGCTCGGCGATCGTGTCGACGACGCACCTCCTCCGTCCACGGTGCGCATGCGTCACGCGGCCATCGCCGGGACGTATGCCCACGTGACTGCTCCGTTGCGACGTCTCGGGGACCGGTTCGCGACGGAGGTCTGCCTTGCGGTCACGTCCGGGGAACCGGTGCCGGCCTGGGCCTCCCGGGCCTTGCCGACCCTGCCGAAGATCCTGCGTGCGGCGGATTCGCTCGCGTCGTCGGCCGACCGCGCGAGCATCGATCTCGCCGAGGCAGTCCTGTTGGCCGGCCGGGTGGGGGAGACGTTCGAAGCGGTCGTCCTCCATGCTGCGAACGAGCGTCGTCCCGCGCAGGTCTTCGTCACCGACCTGGTGGTGATCGCGCCGTGCGAAGGTGCACCCGAGCGGGGCCGCCGGCTGTCGGTGGTGCTGACCGACGCAGATCCCGCGGCCCGGAAGGTCCTGTTCGCCCCGGCGGCCTGATCGCCAGAGGCGGTGATGAGAGGAGTCAGAGGTCCTTCGCGGCCTTGCGGTAGGCATCGATGGCCCGTTCGCCATCGGCCTGCTGGCGGGCATCGATGCGCCCGAGGACGAACATGTCGGCGCCCGACAGCTTCCCGGATGCGGCGATCTCGGCCACCCGGGCGCGGTTGATCCGGGTGTCGTTGTAGTCGCCGAGCGCCGACTGGACGCTCTTGGCGATGGAGGCCACCTTTCGATAGCGCTTCTTGGCGAGGGGCTCGGCCGCATCGGTGCTGTAGCGCAATCGCTTTGCGCGCTTGCGAATGGTGTGCAGTTGTTCCGCCCATTCCACGGAGCCTTCCGTGAGGCTCGACAACACGCTTTGTTCCTTGCGGATCTTCTTGCGACTCTTGGCGATGGCGCGGTCCACGGCGATCGTCGCGTCGAGTTCGGCGTCCGGACCGGGTGGCGGTGACGCGATGAGTTCGTCGATCGCATCCAGGAGCGCGAAGTATCGATCGGAGTCCATCGCGGCGTGTGCGGCCTTGATCGCGCGGTCGTGGATCGCGGTCTCGGTGCCGGCGAGCTCGGCGATCAGTGCCTGCGACGCGTTCTCGGCCTTCAGCAGGTTCTCGTCGAGTGCCAGCTGGACTTCGGAGTCGCGGGCGTCGCCGAGGATCCTGGCGAGCAACTTCAGTTCTGCACCGATATGGCCGGTGCGCTCGGCGTCGAGAACGGTCGGGAACCCGGAGAACACACTGCGCAGCCGGCGGCAGGCGACCCGCATCTGGTGCACCGCGTCCTCGGCGTCGATGCGCACGAGCGGGTCCTGGGTGATGAGAGAGTTGCGATGGATCGCGATGTCGGTGACCACGAGTTCCAACGCGGTCGGTCGCCTGCCGAGGTGAGGTTCCACCACGGTCGGGGTAGAACCGATCGCGCGTGCGAGTTTGGACGCCGACGACGGCTCACGTCCGCCTGCCCCGCGCAGGGTCTTCTCCGCGGTCTTGAGCAGTCGCGGATGCGGATCGTCGCCCAGGAGCTCGAACTCCCATTCGGCCCATTCCTGGAAATGTCCACCGGGTAGCAGTGATTGGGCGGTGACCAGATCCTCGGCGAACTCTGCGACGGGCGCTCCGTCGGCTCCGAGCAACGTCGTCACCGTCCGTGTCGTGGACACGGCCGCCACCGGTATGAGCCTGCGGGTCCGGGTCAGCGCCACCACCGGTGAGATCAGTTCGGTCGGTACCTCGCCGTCGGCCGGCGCCTCGTCGAACCCGAGCCGGAGCTCACGTCGCGCGCCGGGCGCACCCGCTGGACGCTTGAGGTGCCATCCGGCGTCGTGGCCCCCGGTACGACGACGCACGGTGATCCGGTTGCCGGCCAGATCGAGGTTCTCGGTGTCGAAGTAGGTGGCATCGAGGTTGAACGTCTCGGGCTCCGTCGCGCCGATGACGCCGGGCAGGACTCGGAGGTCGGGGGCGGTGTGCCCCGCGTCGACATCGAACTTCAGTTCCACTTCGAGCTGCTCGGATGCGGCCACCCGGTCCTCCTGTCCCTGGGCGCGGGTCGATGCACGCGCCCGACGTGTCCTGTGTCTGTGCAGTCTAAGCCGGGCTCAGGGCATGCGATTCGCGAAAGCGTCCGTCGCGGTGATCAGGTGGTGCTTGATGCCCGGCTCGAAGGACGCGTGCCCGGCGTCATCGACGATGTGCAGCTGCGCGCTGGGCCACGCGCGGTGGAGGTCCCACGCGCTGCGCGTCGGGCAGACGACGTCATAGCGGCCCTGCACGATCACGCCCGGGATCTCGGCGATGCGGTCGATCCGGGTGAGCAGTTGCCCGTCCTCGAGGAACCCGTGATTGACGAAGTAGTGGTTCTCGATGGTCGCGAACGCGAGGTCGAAACGAGGCTTGTCCGCGTCGCTCGGCTGGTCGTCCGGCTTGGGCGGGAGCAGGTGGCTGGTGGCCTGCTCCCAGCCGGTCCAGGCGCTCGCGGCGGCCTGGGCGACGGCACGATCGGGCGAGGTGAGCAGACGGTGGTAGGCGGCGACCAGGTCGCCGTCGCGCTCCGCGTGCGGAACGGGCGCCAGATACGACTCCCACAGGTCGGGATAGATGTGGGCCGCGCCGCCGTTGTAGTACCAGTCGATCTCGCTGCGCCGCAGCAGGAAGATCCCGCGCAGGACGAGTTCGGTCACCCGGTCCGGATGTGTCTGCGCGTAGGCGAGACCGAGGGTCGAACCCCACGACCCGCCGAACACCTGCCACCGCTCGATGCCGAGGTGCTCGCGTAGCAACTCCATGTCGGCGATCAGGTGCCCGGTGGTGTTGGTGGACAGATCGGCGCCGTCGGCGATGTGGGGACGCGACTTGCCGCACCCGCGTTGATCGAAGAGCACGATCCGATAGCGTGCCGGGTCGAAGAATCGACGCTGATCGGGTGCGGTACCGCCGCCGGGGCCGCCGTGGACGAACACCACCGGCTTGCCCTCGGGGTTCCCGGAGGTCTCCCAGTAGATCTGCTGGCCGTCGCCGACGTCGAGGTGGCCCTGGTCGTACGGTTCGATGCTCGGGTAGAAGTCGCGCATGGGCACAACCCTATGCGCGGCGGCTCCCGTCAGTAGCTGTGTTCCGGAGCGGGGAAGGCTCCGCGCCGGACTTCGTCGGCGTATTGCTCTGCCGCGGAACGCAGTTCGGTACCGACGTCACCGAAGCGCTTGACGAACTTGGCGGTCTTGCCGTGTGTGAGTCCGGCCATGTCCTGCCAGACGAGCACCTGCGCGTCGGTCTCGTTGCCCGCACCGATTCCGACGGTCGGGATGGTGAGCTTGCGGGTGATCTGGCCTGCCAGGTCGGCGGGCACCATCTCCATCACCACGGCGAATGCGCCGGCCTCCTGGACCGCGATCGCGTCGTCGACGAGCTGGTCACCTGCGTCGCCACGGCCCTGGACCCGGTAACCACCGAGGCCGTTCACGCTCTGCGGGGTGAAGCCGATGTGCGCCATCACCGGGATGCCGGCCGCGGTCAGCGCGGCGATCTGAGGGGCGACGCGCTCGCCGCCCTCGATCTTGATGGCGTGGGCACCGGTCTCCTTGAACACCTTGACGGCCGATTCGAGTGCCTGCTGCGGACTCGCCTCGTAGCTGCCGAAGGGCAGGTCGGCGACGACCAGCGCCTGCGGCGCGCCTCGGACCACCGCGCGGATCAACGGGATGAGCTCGTCGACGGAGACCGGGATGGTGGTGTCGTAACCGAGGACGACATTGGCTGCCGAGTCGCCGACGAGCAGGACCGGGATGCCGGCCGCGTCGAAGATGCGGGCGGTGGAGTAGTCGTAGCAGGTCAGCATGGACCACTTCTCACCGTCGGCCTTCATCTGTGCCAGATGGTGGACACGCGTGGCGCGGCGGCGGGGAGAGGGATCTGACGCAGAGGAAGCGGACGCGCCATACACCGAAGAATCGGACATCGTTGTCTCTTTTCTGCCTCGAGTCCTGCCAAGCAGGTACCCGGGTTGGGTTGGACGCCATCCATTGTGTCACCGGGCTGCACGCGGTTGAATGCCCGTGACCTGTGGCTTTCCTCACATGTCCAGTGCGGGGGCGCATCCGGCGGACCGTACGATCGCCGCATGCCGCTCCTGCGTCGAACCACGGTGCGACGGCTCGCCGTCGGCGCGGTGGTCATGGCGCTCGGCGTGCTGTGCGGTTGTCGTGTCCTGCCCGCGGGAGGCGGGATCGAATGGCACGCCTGCGGTCCCGACGACGGCGTCGCGGCCACCGCGGCACCGGGAGCCGTGGCCGGTCGCCTGTCGTGTGGCCGGCTGTCCGTTCCGCTCGATCCCCGCGATCCGGCTCTGGGCTCGATATCCCTCGCGGTCGCGCGGCTGGGCGCCGCGGAACCCTCCACGGGCACGCTGGTGATCAATCCGGGCGGCCCGGGTGGCTCCGGAGTCCACCATCTCGTCGGCTCCGCTGGGCGCCTGGCGCAGTTGCCGCTCGCGAACAGCCACGACATCGTCTCGTTCGACCCGCGTGGTGTAGGGGCGTCCCGGCCGGCGATCCGGTGCCGCACCGACGCCGAGCGCGACGCCGAACGTGTGATGGATCTGGGCGGCGGATCGGTTGCCGCGATCGCGCGGGTCGAGCGATATCGGCAGATGTTGGCGCGGCAGTGTCGTGACCGCGTCGGCCCGGAGGTGCTGTCGCGGGTCGGGACCGACTTCGTCGCCGGTGACCTCGACCGGATCCGGGCCGCGCTCGGCGTCGATCAGATCGCGTTCCTCGGCTACTCGTACGGCACCCGAATCGGTCTCGAGTATGCGAAACGACATCCCTCGCGACTCGACGCGCTCGTCCTCGACGGCGTGGTCGATCCCGACGAGGATCCGGTCGACGCGTCGGTAGATCAGGCCCGGGGATTTCAACAGGCCTTCGATGCGTTCGCCACGGACTGTGCTCGGCGGCCCGGTTGCCCGCTGAGTGGTGGGGCCGCGGAGCGGGTCGCCGGGTATCGCGAGTTGGTGGCGGCGTTGCTCGCGCACCCGGCGGCGTCGGCAGAACGGCGCGAGCTCTCGGCAGCGGACGCCGAGACCGCGACGGTGGCCGCGCTGTATCAGGAATCGGCGTGGGACGACCTGCGGTCGGCGCTGATCGGACTGGCGTCGGGGGACGGCACCGGCATGCTACGACTTGCCGACTCCCTCGAGGGCAGAGACGGCGCCGGCCGGTACGACGCGACGCAGGACGCATTCCTCGCGATCACGTGTGCCGACGACCGCCGGGTGCCGGATCGGGCGCGCTACGACGAGTTGGACCGTCGGGTGCGCACCGCTGCTCCTTTTCGCGACGACGGGCGTGGCGGGGGGCGCGGACCACGGGGGACCTGTGAATTCTGGACACCCGCGGTCCGCGCCGACGACAGTCCGCCGAACGGGGTCGTGCTCGGCGCGGGTGCGCCGCGTCCACTCGTCGTGGCGTCCACCGGGGACCCGGCCACGCCGTACCCGACGGCGATGACGGTGGCGCGACGCGTCGGTGCGATGGTCGTCAGTGTCGACCAGCACGCGCACACCGCGGTTTTCCAGGGCGACGGCTGCGTCGACAAGGCGGTGGGCGACTATCTGACCGATCCCACAGTGCCGCATCGCATTCTCGAATGCTGAGATTCGTGCCGCAAAACCGCAGGATGCTGAGTTCGACTCGAACATGTAACACGGATTTAACAGGCTACTTCTAATGTCCGGGGCATGGATCGCCAAAAGGAATTCGTGCTGCGGACCCTCGAAGAGCGCGACATCCGATTCGTGAGGCTGTGGTTCACCGACGTCCTCGGCTACCTCAAGTCCGTGGCGATCGCACCCGCCGAGCTCGAGGGGGCCTTCGCCGAGGGTATCGGGTTCGACGGCTCGGCCATCGAGGGATTCTCCCGTGTGTCCGAGGCGGACACGGTCGCCAAGCCCGATCCGTCGACCTTCCAGATCCTGCCGTGGACGACCTCGACCGGTCGCCACCACTCCGCGCGGATGTTCTGCGACATCGCGATGCCCGACGGCACCCCGAGCTGGGCGGACTCGCGACACGTTCTGCGTCGTCAGCTCAACAAGGCAGCCGACCAGGGCTTCAGTTGCTACGTGCACCCGGAGATCGAGTTCTTCTTGCTGAAGGACGCCCCGCTGGACGGCAGCGTGCCGACACCCGCCGACTCGGGTGGCTACTTCGACCAGGCCGTGCACGACGCCGCACCGAACTTCCGTCGCCATGCCATCGAGGCCCTGGAGTCGATGGGGATCTCGGTGGAGTTCTCTCATCACGAGGGCGCGCCCGGACAGCAGGAGATCGACCTGCGCTACGCGGACGCACTGTCCATGGCCGACAACGTGATGACCTTCCGGTACGTCATCAAGGAGGTCGCCATCGACGAGGGCACCTGGGCGACCTTCATGCCGAAGCCGTTCAGCGAGTTCCCGGGCTCGGCGATGCACACGCACATGAGCCTGTTCGAGGGCGACACCAACGCATTCCACAACCCCGACGACCCGATGCAGCTGTCGACCACCGGTAAGCAGTTCATCGCGGGAATCCTGCATCACGCCAGTGAGATCAGCGCGGTCACCAACCAGTGGGTGAACTCCTACAAGCGCCTGATCCACGGTGGCGAGGCGCCGACGGCCGCCACCTGGGGTGGCGCCAACCGGTCTGCCCTGATCCGGCTTCCGCTGTACACGCCGAACAAGGCGTCGTCGCGGCGGATCGAGGTCCGCAGCCCGGACTCTGCGTGCAATCCGTACCTGACCTTCGCGGTACTGCTCGCGGCCGGATTGAAGGGCATCAGCGAGGGGTACGAGTTGCCAGACGAGGCCGAGGACGACGTGTGGGCGCTGACTCCGGCCGAACGACGGGCGATGGGCTATCGGGAGTTGCCGGGCAGCCTCGCCGACGCCCTCGTGGAGATGGAGAAGTCGGAGCTGGTGGCCGAGGCACTCGGTGAACACGTCTTCGATTACTTCCTTCGCAACAAGTGGACCGAGTGGACGAGCTACCGCAGCCTGGTCACGCCGTACGAGCTGAAGAACTACCTGCCGCTGTAGCCACGCCCTGGTGCACACCGGGGCGGTCACGCCCGCTACCTTTTGAGGTGTGACTTCGCTTCGTGGCCGCGGCCGCGTACCCAGTGCCGGCCGTCTCGGGCTGCTCGAGAACACCGCCCCGGGTCACCTCGCCGAACTGGAGTGGGACAAGGACGATTCGGTCGACGTGCTGTGGGCGCTGTCCCGTGCGCCCGACGCCGATCTGGCACTTCGGGCACTGATCCGTCTCAAGGGTGCGGCCGGTGCCGACGAGTGGGCCGAGGTCGACGACCGCATCCGGACCGACACGGGATTTCGCGGTCGGCTTTTCGCCGTACTCGGGGCTTCCGACGCGCTCGGCGACCACATGGTTGCCGAGCCGTCGAGCTGGCGCCTGCTGCTCGGCGCGACGCTGCCGTCCGTCGACGAGATGAACGAGCGCATGCTGGCGTCGGTGGAAGCCACACCCGAGCCCGGCGCGCTCGAGATGGGCAACAAGGTCTACCGTGCGGCGATCACCGGACCCAAGGCCGTGGTCGCGTTGCGGACCGCATACCGGAATCTCCTGTTGCAGTTGGCCGCCCGCGATGTCGCGCCGACCGTTCAAGACGAGCCGGTGATCTACCTCCCGGAGGTCGGCGGCTTCCTCGCCGACCTCGCGGATGCGGCGCTCACCGCCGCACTGGCGGTCGCGGTCGCCGAAGTGTGCGGCGACCAGCCGCTGCAGGTGCGGCTGGCGATCATCGCGATGGGCAAATGCGGTGCGCGTGAGCTGAATTACGTGAGCGATGTCGACGTGGTGTTCGTCAGTGAACCCGCAGACGGTGTGGCCGCCCGGATCGCCGGCGAGGTGATGCGGGTCGGATCGCTGGCCTTCTTCGAGGTCGATGCCGCCCTCCGGCCGGAGGGCAAGGCAGGCGCACTCACCCGGACCCTCGAGTCGCATGTCGCCTACTACCGGCGGTGGGCCAAGACGTGGGAGTTCCAGGCGTTGCTGAAGGCTCGCGCGATGACCGGGGACATGGAACTGGCCGACGACTATCTGGCGGCGGTGAGCCCGATGGTGTGGACCGCCGCCGAGCGCGAGGATTTCGTTCCGGAGACGCAGGCGATGCGACGCCGCGTCGAGTCGCTGGTTCCGGAGGAGTTGCGCGAGCGCAATCTCAAGCTCGGCAGCGGAAGCCTTCGCGACGTCGAATTCGCCGTACAGCTCCTGCAGATGGTGCACGGACGCGTTGACGAGGAGATCCGCGTCAAGGCCACCGTCGACGCGCTCAGTGCGCTGACTGCCGGTGGTTACGTCGGCCGTGACGACGGAGCGAATCTCACTGCGTCCTATCAATTCCTGCGCGCGCTCGAACATCGGCTCCAGCTGCAGCGGCTGTCGCGCACCCACCTGCTCCCGGCCTTCGAGGACGAGGGGAACATGCGTTGGCTCGCCCGGGCCGCGCACATCCGCCAGGAGGGCGACCGTGATGCGACGGGCGTGCTGCGCGAAGAGCTCAAACGTCACAAGTCGCGTATCCGCAGATTGCACGAGAAGCTCTTCTACCGTCCGCTCCTCGATGCGGCCACCCGGTTCAACACCGACGAACTGACGCTCACCGACAAGTCGGCCGAACGTCGTCTGTCGGCGCTCGGCTACGCGAAACCCGAACGCGCACTGAGTCATATCCGTGCTCTCGCGTCCGCCGCAGGACGGCGGGGGCAGATCCAGTTGCTGATACTGCCGTCGTTGCTCGAGTGGATCGGCAACACCCCCGATCCCGATGCCGGGTTGCTGAACTATCGCCGGCTCTGCGACGTGATGGACAAAGAGGAGTGGTTCATCCGGCTGTTGCGCGACGACGGTGTCGTCGCCGAACGGCTGATGCACGTGCTTGGCACGTCGGAGTACATAGCCAATCTGCTCATGCGGTCACCCGAGGTGATCCATCTGTATTCCGATGGGGCCAACGGCCCCAAGCTGTGTGAGGTCCAGCCGAAGGACGTCGCCCGCGGGCTCATCGCGTCGACGGTGCGTCAGCCGGATCTCAAACGTGCAGTGGCGGCTGCGCGGTCGCATCGCCGCTTCGAGCTCGCGCGGGTCGCTTCCGCCGACATCCTCGGCATGATGGACGTCCCGGCGGTGTGCGCGGCGCTGTCGTCGGTCTGGGCATCGGTGCTCAATGCCGCGCTCACCGTCGTGATCGCCGAGTCGGAGCGTGACCGCGGGACCCCGGCTCCCGCTCGGATCGCGGTGATCGGCATGGGTCGACTCGGTGGTGGCGAACTCGGCTACGGGTCGGATGCGGACGTGCTCTTCGTCTGCGAGCCGGAGCCGGACGTCGATGAGGCGGCCGCTGTCCGCTGGTCGCAGACGATCGCGGAGAAGGTTCGCTCGATGCTGGGATCGCCCAGCGAGGATCCCCCGCTGGAGGTCGACACCGGACTCCGTCCGGAAGGCCGTAACGGCCCGGTCGTGCGGACGCTCAGTGCGTACGCCGCCTACTACGACCAATGGGCGCAGCCATGGGAGATCCAGGCGTTGTTGCGGGCCCATCAGGTCGCAGGCGACGATCAGCTCGGGATCGAGTTCCTGCACATGGCCGATCGCATCCGATACCCCGAGGGCGGGGTGTCGGGAGAGGCGGTCAAGGAGATCCGCCGGATCAAGGCCCGAGTCGATTCCGAGCGTCTGCCGCGGGGCGCCGATCCGGCGACCCACACCAAACTGGGGCGCGGCGGTCTCGCCGACATCGAATGGACCGTCCAGCTCATCCAACTGCGGTACGCCCACAGCTACCCGTCGTTGCACAACACGTCCACACTCCAGGTCCTCGACGCCATCGGGGCGGCGGAGCTGTTGGGGGAGAACGACGTGGCGCTGCTGAAGGAAGCCTGGCTGACCGCCACCAACGCGCGCAACGCCTTGGTACTGGTCCGCGGGAAGCCGATCGATCAGCTTCCCGCCCCGGGCAGGCAATTGCGCGCGGTCGCATACGCCGCCGGCTGGCCAGAAGATCAGGCGGCCGAATTCCTGGAGAACTATCTGCGCGTCACGCGTCGGGCAAAGGCCGTGGTGCGCACGGTGTTCGGAGCGTGATCGGCCCGCTCATCCGGTTCGTGTCGTTGCTCGTCGGATGGGTTCTGCTCGCCGCGGCCGCGATCGCGGTCTGGTTGCACCACTTCCCGTCTCGCGGTGAGCTCAGCGTGTATCTGACCGGCGCGGTCCCGTGTGCGCTCGTCGCCGCGGTGGTGGCCGTCGCGATCTTCGCCGCCACCCGGCGGTGGATTCTGCTGACGGTCGCGATGATCGTGTCGACCGCGCTCTGCTACACACAGGTGCCGCTGGCGCGGGCGCAGGATGCCCCTACGGGCCGTCCGGTCACCGTTGTCACCGCGAACATGTTGTTCGGTGGAGCCGATGTCGACGCGCTGGCCCGAGAGACCGCGACGGTCGATGCGGACTTCGTGTCGGTGCAAGAGGTGACCCCGGAGGCTCTGGCGCGGCTGCGGGCGAGCTCCATCGGTCGCCTGTTGCCGTTCACCTTCGCGCTGCCGGGCCCCGGGGCGGCCGGCACCGCGATGTTCGGCCGCACACCGCTGTCCGGCCAGGCGGCCATCGAGGGCACCGCGTTGCACAACCTCGCCGGGGTGATCGACCTTCCCGGCGCCCCGCGGACGCGGGTGCTCGCAGTACACCCGGGCGCCCCGCTGCCGGGCCGGACGACGACCTGGCGTAGCGATCTCGACCGACTCGGGGTGTACCTGCGTGCGCTGCCGCCGGGCCGGCTGATCGCGGCGGGGGACTTCAACGCGACCTGGGACCATGCCGGTTACCGTGATCTGTTGCGCGACGGGATCGTCGACGCGACGGAGCAGTCGGGCGCCGGGTTCCAGCCGACATATCCGACCGACCGCCTCGGTGGACATCCGCTGGTCGCCATCGACCACGTCATCAGTCGTGGATTCGTCGCGACGTCCGTACGGACCTTCGATCTGCCGGGTTCCGATCACCGAGGAGTGGTGGTAACACTGGTGCCGACATGACGATCCCATTCGATGAGACCGAGGGCGCCTCCGGGCCGGGAACCAGGCGGCCACTTTCCGAGAGTCTGCGGGCGGCCACCGCCTCGGCACATGAACGTGCCGAGGGTGTCACGTTCGTCGACGACCTGATGTCCGGTCGGCTCGACGCGGACGGATACCGCCGGATGGCCACGCAGCTCTATTTCGTCTACCGATCGCTGGAATCAGTGGGCGACATGCTGTCCGGCGATGCGGTGGCGGGCCCGGTCGTCGATGAGCGTCTTCGCCGGCTCCCACGACTCGCCGCCGACCTCGCGACCCTCGGTGTCGATCCGGCGACCATCGCGCCCCTGCCGGCGGTCAGCGCGTATGTCGCCGCGATCGAGGCCACGCGCGACGATCCGGCTCGCTTCGTGGCGCATCACTACACGCGCTATCTCGGGGACCTGAGCGGTGGTCAGGTCATCCGCAGCCGGATGAAGCTGCACTATCGACTCACCGACGACGCGCTGAGCTTCTACGCCTTCGACGGGATCGGGAAGCTGAAACGCTACAAGGACGGCTACCGAGAGACCCTCGACGCGTTACCGCTCGACGACGAGCAGGTGCGGGCGCTGATCGGCGAGGCGGTCTCCGCCTTCGGTCACAACGAACGGCTGTTCGTCGAACTCGCGGGTTGAACCGGTTGGAGCTCAGGCGGCGTCGGCCCGATTCTCCCGGGCCTTCTCGATCCCGGCCTTGGCCAGCAGGAAGGGAACGAACAGGGTGCCGACCGCCGTGACGACCCAGGTGATCACGGTTGCCGCGACCCATGTGGTGGCGCCGCTGATCTCGATGCCGTCGTTGCCGAGCAGGCTCGCCAACAGCAACGCCACAAATGTCGAGACCAGGCCGACACCGCCGAGGAAGGCCTCGGCATTGCGCCGGACGAACTTGACGATGAACGGGCTGAGAATGAGTTGCGCCGCAGCGAAGATCACCACGGCCAGCAGGAACCCGCCCATGTGCACGTGCATGTCGTCCAGGGCCCACGTGGCCACCAGGATGCCGATGGCCGCGGAGATCAGGTAGACGACGGCTCGGATCAGTATGCGGATCATGGGCTCATCGTAGGCTGAGGAGAACCGATTCGGGGCCCGTACACGCCTGCCGCCGTATTCGGCCGCACTCACGCGTCGTCGACGAGAACCGCCAGTCCGTCGAGGATCACCGTCAGGCCGAAAGTGAGTTCGGTGGTGAAGAAGTCGTCGTCGTGATCCGGCGCCTCGTCGGCGATGGCCTCGGCCAGATGGGGTAGGCGATGGTCGACGAACTCGCCGACCATCGTCCCGTAGCTGTTTCCCGCGCCGGTGACGGATGCCTCCAGCATGCCCATCTGACTGGCCTGCCGGACGTGCTGACGCACGAAACCGTCCACGAGCAGGAGTGCACTGAGTTTCTGCTGACCGGACAACCCGGTTTCGTCGAACGCCGCAAGCCCGGTGTCGGTCCAGGACAGCGTGTTCGGGCCGACGGGCGGCCGGCTGAGGGGGATCGCGACGAGCCAGGGGTGTTCTCGACCGCGCGCGGCGTCGGCCAGCGCCCACGCCGTGAGTCGTTCCCGCCAGGTGCCCGTCGACGTCCATGAGGGGTCGGCCGGCCCGAAGGCGGTGTCGACCATCACCTCGACGACGTCCTCCTTGCTCTCGACGTAGCGGTACAGCGACATCGTGGTGAGTCCGAGCGCCGTCGCGATCGCCTTCATCGACACCGCATCGGCGCCACGTTCATCGGCGATGGCGACCGCGGCTCGGCCGATGTCGCGCACCGTCAGAGTGGGCCGCGGACCTCGACGCGGAGTGGGGTCCTCGCGACCCCACAGCTGCGCGAGAAATCGGGGGATCGCAGGTCGTGCCGTGCCGTCCGTCGAGGTCATGTCTCACATCGTACTAATTGCTTGCCAGGTACACAGTTGTGGTCGTAATATCTGCGTACTGCATAAACGGTCTATGACATATACAGAAAGAAAGGCGGTTCGTCGTGCGTAGACGCTCCCCGTGGCTCGGCCTCCTCGTCCTGTGCTTGCCGATGCTCATCGTGTCGATGGATGTCTCGGTGCTGTTCTTCGCCGTTCCGTACATCGCGGCCGATCTGTCGCCGACGCCGGAACAGCAACTGTGGATCTTCGACATCTACGGTTTCGTCCTGGCCGGACTCCTGCTGTCGATGGGCTCACTGGCCGACCGCATCGGCCATCGCCGGTTGTTGATGATCGGTGCTGCGGGCTTCAGCGTCGCGTCGCTCGCCGCGGCGTTCGCGACCTCGGCGGAGATGCTCATCGGTGCACGGGCACTGCTGGCGGTCGCCGGCGCGACCCTGATGCCGTCGACGCTCGCGATGATCCGCCACATCTTCGTCGACACCGCCCAGCGAGCCAAGGCGGTGGCCACCTGGAATGCGGTGCTCGCCGGCGGGGTGGCCGTCGGCCCGATCGTCAGCGGTCTGCTGCTCGAACATGTGTGGTGGGGCTCGGTCTTCCTGATCAACGTGCCGATCATGGTGCTGCTGATGCTCGCGGCCCCACTGGTGCTGCCCGGCGACACCGCGACACCGAGCCGGCGGGTCGATGTGATCAGCGGAGTCCTGGTGCTCGGGGCCATGCTGCCCGTCGTCGCGGCGATCAAGAATCTGGCCGCGGACGGATGGTCGATCTCCCGGGCCGCGATGCTGGTGGCGGGTCTGCTGGTGGGCGCAGTCTTCGTGATCCGGCAGCGCCGCGTCGCCGACCCGATGGTCGACCTCGGGCTTCTCGGGGAGCGTCGATTCGCGACGTCGATCTGGACCAACCTCGTCTGCATGTTCGCGTTGCTGGGCAATTCGATCCTGATGACGCAGTACCTGCAGTCCGTGCTGGGATACTCGCCACTGCGGGCCGCGCTCTGGAGCCTCGCACCCTCGGTCGCGGTCGGGGCCGTGGCGCCGGTGACCGCCGTCATCGCGGCGCGGACCGGCCGGCCTGCGGTCATCGTCGGTGGGTTGTGCACGGGTGCAGCGGGATTCGCGGTGCTGGGCGCCTTCACCGATGTTCAGTCACTGGCGCTGGTGCTGATCGGTGCCACTTTGCTGGCAGCGGGCATCGTCGCGGCCACGTCGATGATCGCCGACTACGTGGTGGGCGTGGCACCGGCCGACCGTGCCGGCGCCACGTCGGGACTCCTGGAGACCTCGAGTGAACTCGGCGGGGCCTTGGGCATCGCGGTCCTCGGCAGCGTCGTGAATGCCGTGTTCCGGCTGGGATTCCCGGCCGATCTGGTCGGGGGTGAGGCGTCGCGGAGTCTGGCAGGCGCGGTGGCCGCGGTGCCGCATCTGGCGCCGGGCCAGGGCGCGGCGGTGCTCGACGCGGCGCGACGGGCGTTTGTGGACGGCCTCGTGGTGGCCGCGTGGACCGGGGCGGTCATCCTGGTGTGCTCTGCGGTACTGGCCGGATGGGGCCTGCGCCCGCGCTCCGGCGAGCAGACGATCACTCCGGAGGGCGGGGATTCAGGGGCGCGGCGCGCGCGACCGCTTGATGATGGCCGAACCGATCGCGACCACGATGATCGAGCCGATCAGGGCGCCGACGATGCCACCCCAGTCGAACTTGTCGTCGTCGCCGATACCGAACAGGCCGGTGAAGACCCAGTAGCCGAGAAGTGCGCCGAGCAGTCCCAGAACGGTGGAGGCGAGCCACGACTGCCATCCGCTCATGCTCTTGAAGGCGTCGTTCGGCACGAGGGCCCGCGCGATGGCTCCGCACACAAATCCGAGCAGCAGCGCGGCGATCAGACTTCCGATGTCCATGGCGACCTCCTGTCCGCAGACTAGTCCGGCAGGGGACGTCGCGGGATGGTTCTAGAGGATCTCGACCTTGGTGCCCAGCCCGAGGACGATCGTGTCACGGTCGTCCGAGCTGTTCACGAGTTCCACGAGGTGCTGATCGTCGCCCGTCGGGGTGGTGGTCCGGACGACGGCGCGCAGCCCGTCGACGCTGATGCGGTCCCCGGGGCGAGATCTTCGACGAATCTGGTACGAGTCATGGTTTCAAAGTAAAGCCAAATCATGTGAAACGGCAGGGCACAAAGGCCTGAACGTGACACCAATCACCGAAGCCGGCCATTGCCGGGGACAGACGCCGAAGGGCGGCCGGGACATCCCGGCCGCCCTTCGGGTGACTGTTCGGTTCGAGATCGCTCAGCAGTCGTAGTAGAGCGAGAACTCGTACGGGTGCGGACGGATCTGCACCGGCTCGATCTCGTTCTCACGCTTGAGCGCGATCCAGGTCTCGATGAGATCCTCGGTGAACACACCACCGGCGGTGAGGTATTCGTGATCCTCTTCGAGCTTGTCGATCACCGCTCCCAGCGAGGTGGGTGCCTGCGGGATGCCCTTGGCCTCCTCCGGCGGTAGCTCGTAGAGGTCCTTGTCGACGGGCTCGTGCGGCTCGATCTTGTTCTTGATGCCGTCGAGACCGGCCATCATCATGGCCGCGAACGCCAGGTACGGGTTGCCCGAGCTGTCCGGGCAACGGAACTCGAGGCGCTTGGCCTTCGGGTTGTTGCCCGTGATCGGGATACGCACGCATGCACTGCGGTTGCGCTGGCTGTAGACCAGGTTGATCGGGGCCTCGTAGCCCGGGACCAGGCGCTTGTAGGAGTTCACCGTGGGGTTGGTGAACGCCAGCAGCGACGGCGCGTGGTGCAGGATGCCGCCGATGTAGTAGCGCGCCAGATCCGACAGGCCCGCATAACCGGCCTCGTCGTGGAACAGCGGCTTGCCGTCCTTCCACAGCGACTGATGGGCGTGCATGCCCGAGCCGTTGTCACCGAAGAGCGGCTTCGGCATGAAGGTGACCGTCTTGCCGTTCGCATACGCGGTGTTCTTGATGATGTACTTGAACAGCAGCACATCGTCGGCCGCATGCAGCAGCGTGTTGAACTTGTAGTTGATCTCGGCCTGGCCGCCGGTGCCCACCTCGTGGTGGCCGCGCTCGAGCTCGAAGCCGGCATTCTGCAGGTTGGTCGACATCTCGTCGCGCAGGTCCACATAGTGGTCGTACGGCGCGACGGGGAAATAGCCGCCCTTGGGGCGAACCTTGTAACCGAGGTTCGGGCTGCCGTCCGGATCGGTCGGCGAACCGGTGTTCCACCAGCCCGACTCCGACTCGACCTCGTAGAAGGTGCCGTTCATCTGCGAGTCGAACGAGACCGAGTCGAAGATGTAGAACTCGGCCTCGGCACCGAAGAAGCAGGTGTCCGCGATGCCGGTCGAGGCCAGGTAGTCCTCGGCCTTGCGGGCGACGTTGCGCGGGTCGCGGCTGTAGGCCTCGCGGGTGAACGGATCGTGGACGAAGAAGCTGATGTTCATCGTCTTGGCCCGGCGGAACGGATCGATCCGCGCGGTGGCCGGGTCGGGCAGCAGCATCATGTCCGACTCGTCGATCGACTGGAAGCCGCGAACCGACGAACCGTCGAAGGCGAGGCCGTCCTCGAACACGTCCTCGGTGAACGCCGAAGCCGGGATCGAGAAGTGCTGCATCACACCGGGCAGGTCACAGAAGCGGATGTCGACGTACTCGACACCCTCTTTCTTGATGCCCTCGAGAAGTTCTTCTTTGCTGCTGTACACCGTGCGGTGACTCCTTAACTTGTTCGGGTGGCCAGATCACCTGGCCCGCCTCACCCGCCACCGACTTGCAGCGGCGGATCTCAGCCAGAACCGTATGGACGCGAGGTTGCCCGCGCGTCAAGGCCGTGTTTCTCCTGTGTTACACGCGGTCGATGCTCGGGCGACACACTGACGTTCCGGATCGCAACGATGCCATGTCCGCCGACGGAGCACCATCTATACCCCGGAAAGATCGCCCCACGGAGAACGATGGCGGGCGGCCGGACGACCGCGACTACCATGGCAGTCATGTGTCAGGCGAGTACGGACAGCACGAAGCGCGGCGAACCGGGAGGCCGGTGATGGGCAGGGCCACCGGTTCCTGGCTGTCGGGGCCGCCCGTCGGGCCCAGCGGCGGGGACGTCGAATACCGCGGTCAGGACCTCGGTCTCCCCGCATCCGGGCCCGGTGCACTCGCCGGCGGCTGGCAACGCACCGCCGCCCTCCTCGTCGACTGGTTGCTGGCCGGCGGGATCTCGTTGCTCTTCGTGTCCTTCGGGTCTCCCACACTCGGCACGACCGTGCTCGCCGTCTGGTTCGTACTCGGTGTGGTCGCGGTCACCTTCTTCGGTTTCACCCCTGGCCAGTTCGCGCTCGGACTCCGGGTGGCCCGGGTCGACCTCGGTCCGGACCGCGCCGAGGCGGAAGCGACGGGAAAGGTTCCGTTCGCGGCCGTCGGCATCCTGCGGACACTCGGGCGCCAGGTGCTCATCGTGTTCCTCGTCCCGGCGGTCATCAACGACTACAACGGCCGGGCTCTCCACGATCGGGCCACCGGGACCGCGTTGGTCCGGACCCGCTGACCCACCGCCCACCGTCAGTCGGTGTGACCCTTGAGGATCTCGTCCTCGATGGTGCCGCCGAGTCCCTCCTGTGCGGGATCGAAGCCGTGCAGGCCGCCGGTCACCGCGTACTCCTCCTCGGGTGACAACACCAATCGGTGGCGGCCGTAGAGCCCGAAGACGATCAGCCCGATCGCATAGAAGACCACGATCGCGATCACCGCGTCGCGGTAGTCGGGGTTGATCAGGACGCCGATGAAGGTGATCGCCGCGATGACGAACGCGATCACCGCGCCGGTGACGCCGGTCGGGCTCCGGTAGGGCCGCCGCGCGTTCGGGAACTTCCGGCGCAGCAGGACGAACGAGACCATCTGCAACATGTAGGCGAGTACCGCGCCCCACACCGCGATGTTCAGGACGATCGCGCCCGCCCCGGAGATCCAGTATTCGATCACGAGCAGTGCGATCAGTCCGACGACGGCGCCCGCGATCAGCGCCACGTACGGGGTCTGACGGGACCCGGTGAGCGAGAGCACCTTCGGGTAATAGCCGGCCCGGCTCAGCGAATAGAGGTTGCGTCCGTAGGCGTACATGATGCCCTGCAGGCTCGCCAGCAGTCCGATGAGCGCGAACGCCGACAACACCGACGCCCAACCGGCCGGCAGAAATGCCCGGAACCCGTCGAGCAGCGGCTCGCCGGAGTCGCCCAGCGCGGCCGCACCGGTCACCGCCGGGTTGAGGAAGAACACGATGGCGGCGCAACCGACGAGGGTGACCATGCCCCAGATGCCTGCACGTGGGATGTCGCGTGTCGGTTCGTGCGCCTCCTCGGCGGCCAGCGGTAATTCTTCGATGCCCAGGAAGAACCACATCGCGAACGGCAGCGCGTAGAGGATGCCCATCACGCCGAACGGCAGGAAATCACTCGACCCCGTCTTGGTGGCGTCCGGGTCGATGTCGAGGAGTTTGCCGAAGTCGACTGCGCCATTGGCCATCGCGAGGATGGCGAACAGCACGAGGATGCCGACCGACACGACGGCGACCACGATCGCGAACCGGAATGATGCCTCGGCTCCCCAGGAGTTGAGCGCGATGAAGAGCGCGTAGAGGATGATCCACCACACCCACGCCGGCATGCTGAGGCCGAAGAGGTCGTCGGTGATGGCGTCGGCGTACGACGCGGAGAAGTAGACCACGACACCGGTGGTGAACACGTACTCGATCGTCTCGGCGAAGCCGGTGACGAAGCCGCCCCAAGGACCCATGGCGGCACGTGCGAACGAGTATGCGCCGCCGGTGTGCGGCATGGCCGCCGACATCTCACCGATCGAGAACAGCATGCCGAAATACATGACGACGATGATCACGGTGGCGACGCCGAGCCCGCCCCATCCGGCCTGGCCGATGCCATAGTTCCAGCCGGAGAAGTCGCCGGAGATAACCGCGGCGATCCCGATGCCCCAGATGCCCCAGAAACCGGCGCTGCGTTTGAGTTGGCGCTTCTCGAAATAGCCTTCCTCGGCATGGGTGTAGGTGGCGCCCGCCGATTTCATCGCGGGGTTCGGGACATCTGCCATCGAGGGCTCGCTCTCACTAGGACGCCGATCGTGTGCGAGGCGGACGCCTCGGCAACTGATAAGGCAGAATAAGTCGTCAATGGTTGGCTCACCCACCTTTAAACGAAACGATCCGGTTAAATCCGGCGGCGATGACCAGGCGGACGGTCCTCCAATGGTTGACTGTGGCCGACCGGCATGAGTCGGTCGCCGACGAGCGCGCACAGATGGAGTATCGGATGACCGACGGCATGCTGGACCTGACCGACCTACAGGAGCGCGTCGCCGCCGATCGGATCGACACCGTGATCGTGGCTTTCCCGGATATGCAGGGGCGGCTCACCGGGAAGCGGATCTCGGCTCGCCTGTTCCTCGACGACGTCGCCGAGCACGGCTCGGAATGCTGCGACTATCTGCTGGCGGTCGACGTCGAGATGAACACCGTCGAGGGCTATGCGATGTCGAGTTGGGACACCGGCTACGGCGACATGGTGATGGTGCCCGACCTCTCGACGCTACGTCTGGTGCCCTGGCTCCCGGGAACGGCGCTGGTGCTCGCGGACCTGAACACCACCACCGGATCGCCAGTGACGGTCGCGCCGCGCAACATCCTTCGGCGACAGCTCGAGCGACTCGAGGACCGTGGCTTGGTGCCGTTCGTCGGCACCGAGCTCGAGTTCATGGTGTTCGACAACACCTATCGTGAGGCATGGGCGAAGCGCTATCACGAGTTGACCCCGGCGACCGACTACAACCTCGACTACGCCATGGTCGCATCGACTCGGATGGAGCCGCTGCTGCGTGACATCCGGCGGGGGATGAGTGGTGCCGGAATGTATTGCGAGGGGGTCAAAGGTGAATGCAACCTCGGCCAGCAAGAGATCGCGTTTCGCTACAACCGCGCGCTCGTCACCTGTGACAACCACACGATCTATCGCAACGGCGCCAAGGAGATCGCCGACCAGCACGGCAAGAGCCTGACGTTCATGGCAAAATTCGACGAGCGGGAGGGCAACAGCTGCCACATCCACATCTCGCTGCGGGAGCCGGACGGCACACCGGTCTTTGCCGATGACGATGCGCCGAACGGGATGTCGCCGATGTTCGGGCACTTCGTCGCAGGCATCATCGCGTCACTGGCCGAGCTGACGTTGTTCTACGCGCCGAATATCAACTCCTACAAGCGCTTTGTCGACGGCAGCTTTGCTCCGACCGCGATCGCGTGGGGGATGGACAACCGTACCTGCGCCTTGCGGGTGGTCGGTCACGGACCGGGTATGCGTGTGGAGTGCCGGGCGCCCGGCGGTGACGTCAACCAGTACCTCGCCGTCGCGGCGCTCATCGCAGGTGGTCTCGACGGTATCGAACGCGGACTCCCGTTGCCTGAGGTCGCCACGGGCAACGCGTATCTGGGATCGGCACAACGCCTGCCGACATCGCTGGCGGAGGCCGCCGAACTGTTTGCCGGTTCCGCGCTGGCCGAGCGTGTCTTCGGTGCGGACGTGGTCGAGCACTACCTCAACAACGCACGCGTCGAACTGGCGGCGTACGGTGCGGCCGTGACGGATTGGGAGAGGGTGCGTGGATTTGAACGACTCTGAGATCACTCCGGTCGTCGGGATGACCACCTATCTGGAGCAGGCGCAGACGGGTGTGTGGGATGTGAGCGCAAGTTTCCTGCCGCGCGTGTACTTCGACGGGGTCGCACGCGCCGGTGGTGTCGCGACGTTGCTGCCGCCCCAATCGGCCACCGAACGCGTTGCCGAGCGTGTCGTCGCAGGCGTGGATGCGCTGGTACTGACCGGTGGCAAGGACCTCGATCCGAACTCGTATGGGCAGCAACGTCATCGGAGTACCGATGTCCCGCGCGTCGACCGGGACGCATGGGAGTTCGCGCTGCTCGGAGCCGCATTGCATGCCGGAGCGCCGGTGCTCGGCATCTGCCGCGGTGCCCAGGTGCTCAACGTGGCCTTCGGTGGGACACTGCACCAGCACCTGCCGGACGTGCTCGGGCACTCGCGGCACCAGGCCGGGAATGCGGTGTTCACGACGACGCAGGTGGCGATCACCCCCGGCACCCGTCTCGCGTCACTGATGGGTGAGTCGGCGTCGGCCGAGTGCTATCACCACCAGGCGATCGACCGCGTGGGAGACGGGCTCGTCGTCAGCGCTCGCGACGACGAGGGTGTGATCGAGGCGGTGGAACGTTCCGGCGAGCCCTTTGTCCTTGCTGTGCAGTGGCATCCAGAGGAGCGTCTCGACGATCTCCGGCTCTTTGCGGCCGTCGTCGACGCGGCGCGAGTACGGGCGTCCCGACGAATGGAGGTGAGTTCATGGCCGTGACAGAACTCGTGAACCCGGCGACCGCCGAGGTGTTCGCAGAGGTCGACATGCTCGACGGCGCTGACGTCGATGCGGCGGTCGCGAGGGCGGAGAAGGCGCAGCTCCGGTGGGCCGGGCTCGATCCGGCCGCGCGGGCAACCGCGCTGCGTGCCTTCGCGGCCGTCGTCGGAGAGCACCGATCCGAACTCGCAGATCTCGAGGTCGAGAATTCGGGACATCCGCTGGGGCAGGCGTCCTGGGAGGCCGGACACGTGCAGGACGTGCTGAACTACTATTCCGCGGCCCCGGAACGATTGGCAGGCAAGCAGATCCCGGTCGCCGGAGGAATCGACATCACGTTCTCCGAGCCTGTCGGCGTGGTCGGGGTGATCACGCCATGGAACTTTCCGATGACGATCGCATCCTGGGGCTTCGGTCCGGCGCTCGCCGCCGGCAACGCGGTGATCGTCAAGCCGGCCGAGTGGACGCCGCTCACATCGATTCGACTCGCGGAACTCGCGGTCGAGTCCGGTCTGCCCGAAGGTCTGCTGCAGGTGCTGCCGGGCCGCGGTGATGTGGTCGGAGCGGCGATCATCGGCCATCCGGGGATCGGCAAGGTCGTCTTCACCGGGTCGACGCGGACCGGTAGGCGGGTGATGGAGCAGGCCGCGCTGTCCGTCAAGCAGGTCACACTCGAACTGGGTGGCAAGAGCGCCAACATCGTCTTCGCCGATTCCGATCTGGCCCGGGCGGCGGCCACCGCGCCCTACGGCGTTTTCGACAATGCCGGTCAGGACTGCTGTGCCCGGAGCCGGATATTGGTGCAGCACAGTGTATACGACGAGTTCATGGAGCGGCTGGAGCCGGCCGTGTCCGCGGTGCGAGTGGGAGATCCGCGTGCCGAGGACACCGAGATGGGTCCCCTGGTGTCGCGGCCTCACTGGGAGAAGGTCGCGTCCTACGTCACCGAGGGGGCGCCCGTTGCCTTCCGCGGTACCGCGCCCGAGGGGCCCGGATTCTGGTTTCCCCCGACGGTGCTGACGCCGCGACCGGGTGATCGCAGTGTGCGCGAGGAGATCTTCGGGCCGGTGGTGACGGTCCAGGCGTTCGACGACGAGGCGCAGGCCGTCGCGATGGCCAACGACTCTCCGTACGGGTTGTCCGGATCGATCTGGACCGAGAACCTGTCGCGGGCGATTCGGGTGTCGCAAGCCGTGTCCGCCGGGAATCTCTCCGTGAACTCGCATTCGGCGGTGCGGTATTCGACCCCGTTCGGTGGCTACAAACAGTCGGGAATCGGGCGCGAACTCGGACCTGATGCGCCGTCGGCATTCACCGAGACCAAGAACGTCTTCATCGCGGTCGATCCCGGCCCACCCTCAGAAGGGACATCATGAGCAGCACAGTCGATCTGACACAGCGTCTGTCCGGCAAGGTCGCCGTCGTCACCGGCGGGGCCGGCGGGATCGGACTCGCCTCGGCGCGCCGGATGCGGGCGGAGGGTGCGACGATCGTCATCGCCGACCTCGACCGTGCGGCGGGTGAGCGGGCGGCCGACGAGCTCGACGGCCTGTTCGTCGCCGTCGACGTCGCGGATGGGGGCCAGGTGGACGAGCTGTTCGACACCGCGGCACAGCGGTACGGCCGCGTCGACATCGCCTTCAACAACGCGGGGATCTCGCCACCCGAGGACGATCTCATCGAGACGACCGAACTCGATGCCTGGGATCGGGTTCAGCAGGTCAACCTGACGTCGGTCTACCTGTGCTGCCGTGCTGCTCTCCGCCACATGGGTCCGGCCGGTCGCGGATCGATCATCAATACCGCCTCGTTTGTCGCCGTGATGGGCTCGGCCACATCGCAGATCTCCTACACCGCCTCCAAGGGGGGTGTGCTGGCGATGTCACGCGAACTCGGCGTGCAGTACGCCCGACAGGGCATCAGGGTCAACGCACTGTGCCCCGGGCCGGTGAACACCCCGTTGCTCAAGGAACTGTTCGCCAAGGATCCGGAGCGCGCGGCCCGGCGTCTGGTCCACGTCCCGGTGGGCCGGTTCGCCGAACCCGAGGAGTTGGCGGCCGCCGTGGCGTTTCTCGCCAGCGACGACGCGTCGTTCATCACCGCGTCGACGTTCCTGGTCGACGGCGGTATCAGCTCCGCGTACGTGACACCGCTGTAGGTCTGGAATGACGATCCCCGCTCGTTCGGAACAACTCGCGGATGCGCTCCTGGCGCCGGTCCGTCCGGCGAACGCCTTCGAGGAGACCGTCGGACGGCTGCTGCAACTGATCCGCCTCGGAGTATTCGAGCCAGGGGAGTCGATCCCTCCCGAACGTGAGTTGGCGGCGCGCCTGGGTGTCAGCCGAGACACCGTCCGGGAGGCGATCAAGGCCCTGGCCGACGCCGGGTTCCTGGTGTCGAGACGCGGCCGTTACGGCGGCACATTTCTGAACGACGTCCTTCCGGCGCCCGGTTCGGTCGACGCCACCGTCGGTCCGGTGGGGGATGAGGGGGCGCCGATCGCCCGTGCCGACCTCGACGATGCGTTGCGGCTCAGGGAGATCCTCGAGGTCGGCGCCGCGCGGATGGCGGCCGAACGCACCTTCTCGGCCACCGAACGCGAGGCGCTGTGGGCTCGCCTGACCGACATGCGGGTCGCGGGTGGCGACGACTATCGCCGACTCGACTCCCGACTTCATCTGGCGATCGCCGAGGCCGCGGGGGCGCCGTCGCTGGTGAGCGTGGTCGCCGACAACCGGATGCGGATCAATCGTCTTCTCGACCGCATTCCGCAACTCGAACCGAACATCACGCATTCCGATGAGCAACACGAGGCCATCGTGATCGCCATCCTCACCGGGAATCCCGACGGCGCTGCCGATGCGATGCGGGGCCACCTCGAGGGTACGGCGACCCTGCTACACGGTTTCCTCGACTGACAGGGTGTGACCCCTGATCAGGGGGTGCGGCGATCAGCCTCGACGTCGCGCGGTTCGCTGCATACCGCGGACCTTGGCGTTGCCCGGGATGGGCCCCTTCGGCATGCCCGGCCCCTGCTGATTCCGACCGCCCAGCGCGGCGAGCCGACCTTCGAGGGCGTCGATGCGCTTGCCGTCGATGTTGCGGGGCAGTTTGTTGATGTGCTTCTCCAGCTTGCTCAACGGCACCAACCCGTCGTCGTTGCCCACCACGATCTCGTAGATCGGGGTGTCACCGACGACCCGGGCGACTTTCTTCTTCTCTTGTGCGAGCAGGGTTTTGACGCGCGTCGGCGAACCTTCGCCGACCAGGATCACACCCGGCTTGCCGATCACCCGATGGACCGCGTCGAGATGGGCGTTGCCCGACACCGCCTGCTTGACCCGCCACTGACCGCGCATGTTGCCCAGCGCCCAACCCGCGGCTCCGGCCTGGCCCTCGGCCTTGGTGTAGACGGTGCGCTGCACGCGTCGTCCGAACAGGATGAACGCGGCGAGCAGCCCGAGCACGATGCCCAGCGGAAGCAGTAGCCAGACCGACCCGAAGACCAGCCCGAGGACGACGAAGACTGCGACGATCAGAACGAACAGCCCGACCATGTACGGGATCAGCCGTTTGTCTTCCTTGCGCTGCATCTGGAAGGCCTGCCACAGCTGCTTGTAGCGCTCCCGCGACGCCTGCCTGCGGGCCTTCTTCGCTTCGGCCTTCGCCTCTTTGTCTTGCGCCTTTGCCATGATGACCAGTTTACGTCGCAGGTTTCGGGCGGCGGATCCGGCGGTCGATCTCTAGCGTGCGAGGCGTTCGAGCAGGCTGGTGGCCTCCTGGCTGGCCGAGCCGCCGTCGGCCAGGTGTGCCATCGCCGGGGCGAGTTCCCGGCCGTGGCGTGCCATCGCCTGGGCGTAGAGGCGGCCGGCGCGGTACGACGACCGCACCAGCGGGCCGGCCATGACGCCGGCAAAACCGATCTCCGAGGCGAACTCCGAGTGGTCGACGAACTCCTCGGGCTTGACCCACCGCTCGACGGGGTGGTGGCGCGGCGAGGGCCGGAGGTACTGGGTGATCGTGAGGATGTCGCAGCCGGCCTCGTGGAGGTCGACGATGGCGCTCTGCACCTCTTCGGGTGTCTCACCCATGCCGAGGATCAGGTTCGACTTGGTCACCAGTCCGAAGTCGCGGGCCTGGGTGATCACGTCCAGCGAGCGTTCGTAGCGGAACGCGGGCCGGATGCGCTTGAAGATCCGTGGCACCGTTTCCAGGTTGTGGGCCAACACCTCGGGCCGGGCGTCGAAGACCTCGGCGAGCAGGTCCGGTTTCGCGTGGAAGTCGGGAATGAGGTTCTCGACACCGGTACCCGGATTGAGCCGGTGGATCGCCCGGACGGTCTCGGCGTAGAGCCAGGCGCCCTCGTCCGGCAGATCGTCGCGTGCGACGCCGGTGATGGTGGAGTAACGAAGGCCCATCGCCTGGACACTCTCGGCGACCCGGCGGGGCTCGTCGCGGTCGAGTTCGGCAGGCTTACCGGTGTCGATCTGGCAGAAGTCGCACCGGCGCGTGCACTGTTCGCCACCGATCAAGAACGTGGCCTCGCGATCCTCCCAGCACTCATAGATGTTGGGGCAGCCCGCTTCTTCGCACACGGTGTGCAGGCCCTCGCGCTTCACGAGACCCTTCAGTTCGGTGTACTCCGGTCCCATCGTGGCGCGTGTCTTGATCCAGTTCGGCTTGCGCTCGATGGGGGTCTGAGCGTTCCGCACCTCGAGGCGCAGCAGCTTGCGGCCGTTGGGAGCGGGATCTGCGGGGGTGTGGGGAGACGCGGTCACTGCACAGATCCTACGCCTGCGGTCGTGGGCGCACCGACGTCGCGGTTGTCGTCGTCGAGCGCTGCCCGGACGGCAACGGCCACCGGTTCGAGTACGTCGCCGACGGTGATCGGCCGCCCCAGTTCGCGGCTCAGCGACGTCACGCCGGCATCGGCGATGCCGCACGGCACGATCGCCTCGAAGGCAGACATGTCCGGATCGATGTTCAGGGCGAAGCCGTGCAGCGCGACGCCGCGGGCCACCCGAATCCCGATCTGTCCGAGTTTGCGCTCGCCGGACCTGTCGGAGATCCACACCCCGGAGCGGCCCTCGACCCGGCCGGTTGTCACGCCGAGTTCGGCGCACACGGTGATCAGGGCTTCCTCGAGCCGGCGCACGTACTCCACCACGTCGAGCGGTTCGCCGAGGCGAATGATCGGATACCCCACCAGCTGCCCCGGCCCATGCCAGGTGATGCGGCCACCGCGGTCGACGTCGATCACCAAGGATCCATCGGTGGGCCGGTCGGCGTCCTCGGTACGTTTGCCCGCGGTGTAGGTGGACGGATGTTCGAGCAACAGCAGGACGTCGTGGTCGAGAGTGTCGTCGGCGCGTTCGGCCGCGAGACGGTGCTGCAGGTCGTAGGCGTCGCGATAGTCGAGGGTGCCCAGCCACCGCACCTCGATCGGTGCCGCCGAGCTGCGGATCGATCGGTCACGCACGGGTGTACCCCAGCGCGTCGTCGATTTCTGGGTAGGTGAACGAGAAGCCATTGTCGGTCAGCACCCCGGGTACAACGCGCTGACTGAACAGAATCATTTCCTCGGCCATCTCCCCGCCGACCCGCTTTGCTGCGAAGGCGGGCACCTTGAGGACGGTCGGCCGATGCATCGCACGGCCGATGGCATCCGCGAACTCGGCGAACGGCACGGCGCCGGGCGCCGAGAGATTGACCGGCCCGCTGATCGTCGACTCCAGCAGGAACGCAATGGCGCGTACCTCGTCAGGCAGGCTGATCCACGAGAAGAACTGCTTTCCGTCACCGATGGCACCGCCGAGACCGAGCCAGAAGATCGGCTGCAGACGCGAGAGCAGCCCGCCTCTGCGCGACAGGACCGGGGCGGTGCGCAACAGCACCACGCGGGTGTCATCGCCTGCGTGTGCGGTCGCGGCGTGCTCCCAGTCGGTCACCAGCCCGGCGAGGAAACCGTCCCCCGCGGCGGCGGATTCATCTGCCGGCCGGTCGCCGGTGTCGCCGTAGAATCCGGTCGCCGAGGCACTGAGGAAAGTGGGTACCCCGGCTCGTGCGACCGCCTCGGCGAGCACCTCGGTCGGGGTGATCCGCGAGTCCCGGAGCTCCTGTTTGAACCGCCCCGTCCAACGGTGGTCGCCGACGCCGACCCCACCGAGACCGATCACCGCGTCCACGTCCCGGAGACTTTCCTCCGGGACCCCGAACGTTTCGGGGTCCCAGGAGAATTCGTCGTCTGCCAACGCTTCGCGACGGACCAGCCGCACGACGGTGTGCCCGGCGTTGCGCAACGCGGAGACCACCGCGGAGCCGATCAGCCCCTGCGACCCGGCGACGGCTACCCGCATCGCGTCCTAGAGCCCGAGATCTGCGGCGAAGGCCGCTTCCTCGAGCCGCTTCTTCACCGTGGTGAGGAAACGTCCCGCATCGGCACCGTCGATCAGCCGGTGATCGTAGGTGAGGGGCAGGTAGGACATCGAACGCACCGCGATCGACTCCGAACCGTCGTCGCCGGTGATGACCACCGGACGTTTGACGATGGCACCGGTCCCGAGCATCGCCGCCTGCGGCGGCACGAGGATCGGGGTGTCGAACAGCGCGCCCTGGCTGCCGATGTTGGTGATGGTGAACGTGCCACCGGCCAACTCGTCGGGCTTGAGGCCGCCGGCGCCCTTGCGTGCGCGGGCCGCGATGTCGGCGATCGCACGGGCGAGACCGGCGATCGACAGGTCGTCGGCGTTGTGGATGACGGGCGACAGCAGACCCTGCTCGGTGTCGACCGCGATCCCGAGATGCACCTTGTCGTAATAGGTGATCTCTTTCTTGTCCTCGTCGATCGACGCGTTGATGTTCGGGTGCGCCTTGAGCGCTTCGACGACAGCCTTCGCGATGAACGGCAAGAACGTGAGATTGACGCCCTCGGACGCCTTGAAGGACTCCTTCGCCTGCTTGCGCAGCGACACGATCCTGGTCATGTCGACCTCGAAGACCTGGGTGAGCTGTGCACTGGTCTGGAGCGACTCACGGGTCTTCTTCGCGGTGATCTGCCGGATGCGGTTGATCTTCTGCGTGGTGCCGCGCAGCGCAGCCAGTTCGGGCTTGACCTCCGGTGCCGCCGACGAGGCAGCAGGTGCCTGCGTGGCGGCCGGCGCCGACGCGACGGGCGCGGCCGTCTCGGCGGGAGCCTTTGCGGCATCGGCAGCGGCCAGCACATCCTGCTTGCGGATGCGGCCGCCGACGCCGGTGCCCTTGATGCTGTTCAGGTCGATGTCGTTCTCCGCAGCGAGCTTTCGGACCAGCGGTGTCACATATGGGGTCGACTCGACAGTCGTGGGCTCGGACTTCGCGGCCGGCTTCTCGGATTTCGCGGCCGGTGCGGGCTCGGGGGTGGACTCAGCCTTCTTTGGCTCGGGCTCGGGCTCGGGCTCTGGTTCTGGCTCCGGCTCTTTCTCGGCTTCCGGCTCCGGGGCGGCCTTCTGGCTGGGGGCGGCCGACGCATCGCCGATCACGGCGAGCTTGCCGCCGACCTCGATGACGTCGTCCTCCTCCGCGACGATCTCGAGCAGTGTGCCCGCGACCGGCGACGGGATCTCGGTGTCGACCTTGTCCGTCGACACCTCGAGCAGTGGCTCGTCGGCGGCCACCTCGTCACCGACGGCCTTGAGCCAGTTGGTGACGGTGCCCTCGGTGACGGACTCACCGAGTTCCGGCATCACCACATCGGTGCCCTCGGCGGAGCCGCCGCCCGACGTCGATTCCGCGGAAGGCTTCTCGGCCGGAGCCTCGGTGTCGGTCGAGGGAGCCTCGGCCGGGGCCGACTCGGCTTCCGGCTCGGCGGGTTCATCGCCACCGCTCGAGTCCGCCGCATCGTCGCCACCGGACTCCTCGCCGGCCTCACCGATGAGCGCGAGCTCTCCGCCGACCTCGACCACGTCGTCCTCGGCGGCGATGATCTTCGTCAGCACACCCGAAGTGGGGGCGGGGATCTCGGTGTCGACCTTGTCGGTGGAAACCTCGAGCAATGGCTCGTCGGCCTCGACGGTGTCGCCCTCCTCCTTCAGCCACCGCGTGACTGTCCCTTCGGTGACACTTTCACCCAGGGCGGGCATCTGGACGGAGAAGGCCATCGTTGTTGACTCCTGAACTCGACGTGTGGTCATTAGGTCTGCGCGCCGCGGTGTGTGCGCCGTCGGTGCACGGAGACGGGCTGTGGCGGGTGAGCCGTCCGTCCCGAATCACCCTACCCGGCGAGCGTCACACGGACCGGCTGTGCCCGAACTTTGGGTGCGCGCCGGGGAGAGCCGACGCTGCTCGACGGTCAGCCCTGGTCGGCGATGTCCTCGAGCACACGGGCGATGGTCCGGACCGGCACGCCGGTGCCGCCCTTGGTGGTGTAACCCCACGGGCCCGAGGTGTTGAACGCCGGGCCCGCGATGTCGATATGGGCCCATGCGACCGACTCGGCGACGAACTCCTTGAGGAACAGTCCCGCCGACAGCATGCCGCCGTTGCGATGGTTGGTGACGTTGGCCAGATCGGCCACGCGCGACTTGAGGTCACCGCGCAGCTCGGCGGGCAGGGGCATGGCCCAACCGTTCTCGCCGACCTCACGCGACAGCGCGGCGACGCGATCACGGAAATCGTCGGTGCCCATGACGCCCGGGGTACGTGCTCCCAGGGCGACCATCTGTGCGCCGGTCAGGGTCGCGGTGTCGATCAGGTAGTCGGGTTCGTCCTCACACGCCCGCACGATCGCGTCGGCCAGGATCAGTCGGCCTTCGGCGTCGGTGTTGAGGACCTCGACGGTGGTGCCGCCGTATTGGGTGAGGACATCGCCCGGTCGCTGGGCGGTCGCCGAGGGCATGTTCTCCGCCATCGGCACGGTGGCCGTGACCGAGACGTCGAGGTCGAGTCGCGCCGCGAGGATGGTGGCCGCGATGACCGCCGCGGCGCCACCCATGTCCGATGTCATGTGGTCCATGTTCGCGGCGGGCTTGATCGAGATGCCGCCGGTGTCGAAGGTGATGCCCTTACCGACCAGCGCCACCTTCTTGGCGTCCTTCTTGCCGGTGTGGACGAGGCGTACCAGCCGCGGTAGACGGGAAGATCCCTTGCCGACGCCGATGATGCCGCCATATCCGGCCTTCTCCAGAGCGGTGTCGTCGAGCACCTCGACCTTGAGGCCGACGGCACCGGCCATCACACGGGCCCGCTCGGCGAACTCTTCGGGATACAGGTGACTGGGCGGTGTGTTCACGAAGTCGCGGGCGATGGCCACCGAATCGGCCACCGCGGCCGCATGCGCGAGCTCTGCCTTGGCCGCCCGGCCCTTGTCCTCGACGAGCAGCGTGATCGTCGTCGGCAGTGATTTCTTTGGCCGTGTCTTGTCCGACCGGAAGGTGTCGAAGCGGTACGCGCCCAGGAAGAACCCTTCGGCGGCGGCGGCCAGGTTCACCGTCGAGAGCGTGGTGGCGGCCTGTGCGTGACCGTCGAGTTCGCGTGCCGCGACACCGGCGGCCTGTCGGACCTGCTCGGCGTCGTCGAGATTGTCGGCGGTGCCCAGTCCGACCGCGACGATGACATCGACGTCGAGGCCTTCGGGGGCCTGGAGCCGCGTGATCTCGCCGTGCGAGCCGGTCGCACCGAGCCGGCGCACGGCCGCACCGACGAACTCGGCCTGCGCGTCGTCGAAGATGCCGTCCCCGATGACCAGGGTGGGCTCGGTGTCGGCACTCTCGCCATCGCCCCTGTCTCGGTGTTGTCGGGTTTGATCAGGCCGATCACCAGGGCCTCGTCGGCCTTGCCGAGGGTGGTCGCCAACTCCAGTTCCGGGCCGCGCACGCGGTCAGTCGTCTCGTTCTTGCTCACGGGACAACTGTGCCACAGGGCCGCGTGGCGCGACGGCGGGCGACGGCGCGTGTGGCGTCGCCGTGATGTCGTCGCGACCCCAGTACCGTTGGTGTCCATGAGTGAACTCCTAGCGGGCCCGATCGCCGACCGCCATCGTGCGCTCGGCGCCACCTTCGCCGCCTTCGGTGGCTGGGACATGCCGGTCTCCTACGCCGGAACCGTTGCCGAGCACACCGCTGTCCGCGAGACGGTGGGTATCTTCGACGTGAGTCACCTCGGCAAGGCCGTCGTCGCCGGCCCCGGGGCCGCCGACCTCGTGAACCGCACGTTGACCAACGACCTCGGCAAGATCGGACCGGGTAAGGCCCAATACACGCTGTGCTGCAACGAATCCGGTGGCGTGATCGATGACCTCATCACGTATCTCGTGAGCGACGACGAGGTGTTCCTGATCCCGAATGCGGCCAACACCGCGAGCGTGGTCGCGCAGTTGTCGGCGGTGGCGCCGGACGGTGTCACCGTGACGGATCTGCATCGTGCATACGGCGTGTTCGCGGTACAGGGCCCCAAGGCTCCCGATGCCCTGGCGCGCCTCGGTCTGCCCACCGACATGGAGTACATGGCGTTCACCGACGCAGATCTGGTCACCGAGGCCGGGGCACTCCCGGTGCGCGTGTGCCGGACCGGCTACACAGGTGAGCGCGGTTTCGAACTCCTGCCCCGGTGGGACGACGCGGGACCCGTGTTCGACGCGCTGTTGTCGGCGGTCACCGAACTCGGCGGTCAACCTGCCGGCCTGGGCGCCCGGGACACGCTGCGGACCGAGATGGGATATGCGCTGCACGGGCACGAACTGAGCACGGAGATCACGCCGGTCCAGGCCCGGTCGGGATGGGCGGTGGGTTGGAAGAAGCCCGAGTTCTTCGGTCGGGAGGCGCTCGTCGCCGAGAAGGCCGCCGGCCCGGCCCGCCGGCTCTACGGACTGAAGGCGGTCGGCCGTGGCGTGCCGCGACCGGACTGTGCGGTGTTGTCCGGGCCCGGCGGCAGGCAGATCGGGACGTGCACGTCGGGGACGTTCTCGCCGACTCTCAAACAGGGCATCGCGCTCGCGCTGCTGGCGACCGACGCCGGCATCGGCGTCGGAGACGAGGTGGTGGTGGATGTGCGCGGACGGGACCTGCCGTGTGAGGTCGTCACGCCGCCGTTCGTCACCCCGCACGTCTGACCTCGGGTCCTGACCGGGCCGACGCTGCGCGGAGGTGCCCGGCGTCCCGACGGTGACGGCGGGCGACAACTCGTTTGCGGTGCGGCGGTACGATTGGCCAATGACCTTGCAGTTCACGCGTACCGAGCATCCCCACCCGGTGTCGGAGAATCGTCGGTCGGAGATTCTCTCCGCCCCGGTTTCGGCAAATTCTTCACCGACAACATGGTGATGGTCGATTACGACGTGGACCGCGGTTGGCACAACGCGCAGGTGCGGCCCTACGCCCCGATCGCGCTCGACCCGTCCGCCATGGTGCTGCATTACGGCCAGGAGGTCTTCGAAGGTCTGAAGGCCTACCGTCAGCCCGATGGCTCGATCGCCGCGTTCCGTCCGGAGGCCAATGGCCTGCGGATGCAGCGTTCCGCCGAGCGCCTGGCGATGCCGCCGCTGCCGGTCGAGGACTTCATCGCGTCACTGCGGGTGCTGCTCGACGCAGACAACGAGTGGGTGCCGGCCGCCGGCGGCGAGGAGGCCCTCTATCTGCGTCCGTTCATGTTCGCCTCGCAGGCCGGTCTGGGAGTCAACGCCCCGTCCGACCAGTACATCTACTCGGTCATCGCGTCGCCGGCCGGAGCGTATTTCTCGGGTGGCATCAAGCCGGTCAGCGTCTGGCTGTCGACCGAGTACGTCCGCGCCGCGCCGGGCGGCACCGGATTCGCCAAATGCGGCGGCAACTACGCTGCCGCCTTCCTCGCGCAGGCGCAGGCCACCCAGCACGGCTGTGATCAGGTGGTTTGGCTCGATGCCGTCGAGCGTCGCTACATCGAGGAGATGGGCGGCATGAATCTGTTCTTCGTCTTCGGGTCCGGCGCCGATGCGCGGCTCGTGACCCCGGAGCTGAGCGGATCGTTGTTGCCCGGTATCACTCGGGAATCCTTGCTGCAGTTGGCAACCGACGCGGGCTTTGCTGTCGAGGAACGCCGGATCACCACCGAGGAACTTCGCAAGGGCGTCGCCTCTGGGGACATCACCGAGGTCTTCGCCTGCGGGACCGCGGCCGTCATCACGCCCGTCGGTCGGGTCAAGGGCGACACCGAGGACTACATGATCGGCGACGGTTCGGCGGGCGAGGTCACCCAGGCGCTACGGGACACGCTCACCGGGATCCAGCGCGGCACCTTCGCCGACACACACGGCTGGATGACCGAGCTCTACCGCCGCTAGGCCCGGGCGGCCGGGACATGTTCAGACGAGCAGGCCGACCACCGAGAACGTCACACCGAGTTCGATGCCGGCACCCAGGATGTCGCCGCTGGCACCGCCGATCCGACGGGCACAGTGCCGCGTGAACCACCATCCGAACCCGGTCACCACGGCGACGACGATCACCGACTGGACGGCCTGCACAGCGGAGAAGTCGTCGATACCCCATCCGGTGGCGAGCGCGGCGACGGTTGCGATCCCGGCCCACACCACGATGGACGTGCGCTGACTGTCTGCGACGAGTGCACCGAAACCTTCGGGATGCGCGGCGGGCAGCCCGCGCCGGGCACCGACCACGGCGACCAGCCGGCCGAGCGCGACGGCGAAACCGATGTCATACCAACGGTGTTCACCGACCAGCGCACCGAGTCCGATGGACTGGATGAGCATCACCGCGACGATGGTGGCCACTCCGAACGGACCCGCCGAACCGCTGCGCATCACCTCGGCGACCCTCTCGGGTGGTCCATAACAGCCGAGCCCGTCTGCGGTGTCGGCCAGACCGTCCAGGTGCATTCCGCGCGTGAGCAGCGCCAGCACGACCACCACCACCGCGCCGATGAGTGTGGCGGGTAGGTCGGTGAGCGACAAGAGCGCCGCAACCCCGGCGGCCAGTGCGCCGAGGACCGCGCCCACCGCGGGGACCGCGCTCATCACCGCGGCACCGACACGGCGGTCCATGGCCACGCGCGGCTGGGGGAGCGGGAGTACGGTCAGCCAGCTGAGCGCGATGTGCGCGGCGCGTAGCGGAGAGTGCATCGACGCGCGTCGGTCAGGACCTGTCGGCGGCCAGTGCGCCGGCGGGTTCATCCTTGTCGCTGACGCCTGCTTCGGCGAACGTCGCCATCGTCGTGAGGATGTCCACCGACGACGCGACGATCGGCAGTGCGGCGAGCGCGCCGCTGCCCTCACCGAGTCGCATCGAGAGGTCGAGCACCGGTTCGAGGTCGAGATGGGCCAGCGCGACGGTGTGCGCGGGCTCGACCGAGCGATGGCCCGCGAGCCACCAGCGCGAAGCGCCCGGCGCGAGTTCGTTGGCGACCATCGCGGCAGCCGTGACGACCATCCCATCCAGGATCACGGGCGTGCGGCGCACGGCCGCCTGCGCGAGGAACCCGGCGAGCGCGGTGAGGTCGGCGCCCGCGACGGTGGCGAGCAGCGAGAGCGGATCATGGACGTGTTTTCGTGCCCGACGCATGCCGTCGCGGATCGCGGCGGTCTTGCGGATCCACCCGGCATCGTCGATACCGGTTCCGCGCCCGACGATCTCGACGGGCTCGCGCCGCGTGAGCGTACCGATCAGCACCGTTGCCGGCGTGGTGTTCCCGATACCCATCTCGCCGCCGATGAGCAGGTCCGCGCCGGAGTCGACGAGCTCGTCGGCGATCGCGCGGCCGGCCGCGAGCGCCTCCCGGGCCTCGGCGAGGGTCAGGGCATCGGTGGTCCGTAGGTCGCCGCTGCTACGCCGGACCTTGTAGCGGGAGACCTCGGGGGCGGTGTCGGCATCGACGGACATGTCGAAGACCCGCACGGTGGCCCCGGCGCGCTGCGCGAGCACGTTGACGGCCGCACCGCCCGACGCGATGTTGGCCACCATCTGGGCGGTCACCTCGGACGGGAATGCCGACACCCCCGACTTGGCGACACCATGATCACCGGCGAACACGACCACCGACGGCGCCGTCAGTTGCCGTGGGGGACAGGCGCCCTGGCATGCCGCGAGCCATACCCCGATGTCCTCGAGCCGTCCGAGCGACCCGGGGGGTTTGGTCAGCTCGAGATGGCGCGCACGTGCGTCGGTGGCCGTGGCGGTGTCCGGCGGCACGACCGGCGGGAAGTTCTCCGCGTCGGTCGGGTCCACCGGTGGGTGCGCGGTCGGGGCCGGGGTGGCTGTCGACGGCGGCGGGGGAGGTGTCACCGGAGACGCCTCTGGCGCCGGGGACGCGGAATCGGTTTCGGCCGGGACAGGAGTGGTCGACGGCGGTTCTTCGGGTGACGTGACCGGCGCCGGGAGGTCGAGGACACGTCCGGCGACGGTCAGGACGACACGGTCGCAGACGGCGGCGACGGCTTCGTTGAGCGCGCCCAACTCGTCTTGAAAACGGCGGCCTGCGGGCGTGGGTGGGACCACCGACAGACCGACCTCGGGGCTGATGATCACCAGTTCGCCGGTGAAACCCGATATGGCAGAACACATTTCGGATCGAATCGCGGCGAGATCGACGGGCTCGTCGCCCCACCCCCCGACCGCGTCGAGTTGGGCGGCGAGCCAGTTGCCCAGGTCGTCGAGCAACGTCGGGGTCGAATCCGCTCGCAGTGCGGCGGCCACATCGATCGTCTCGACCGTGGTGTACCGCTCGTCGCGACGAGCCCGATGGGCCGCGAGACGGGCCACCCACTCGGCGTCCGACGAGGTCGTCGGGCCGGTGGCCAGGTACCGCACCGACGGATGGCCGAGCAGCAGTGCTTCCCCATGGCCGGATTTACCCGACCGCACCCCGCCGAGGATCAGTGTGCGGGTCCCCGAGATCCCATGCGGGTCAGACCTCGTCGCCCGGGGACACCTGCGGCTTCGGGGCACGCATCATGCGGAGCTGCATGGCGCGGGTGAAGGCGTACCAGCCCAGACGGAAGCCGGTCTGCGACGAATCGACGTCCGGGAATCGCTCGCGCACACGGCGATTCACCAGACGACCGAGGATGAATGCGTCGATCGCCATGAAGACGACGAACACCAGGAGCAGCATGTTGGCGAACACGGCGATCTGGGGCACGAACATCACCACGATCAGGACGATCGCGAACGGCATGAACAGACCGGCGAAGTTGCGGCGCGAGTCGACGAGGTCGCGGGTGAACCGCTTGGCCGGTCCCTTGTCCCTCGGCATCAGATAGCGCTCGTCGCCCGCCATCATCTTCTCGCGCTGCTCGGTGCGCTGGGAGCGACGGTCGTCGGAGAGCTTGCGCTTCTCCTCGCGCGACATGCTCGACTTCATCGCCTTCTTGCGTGCGCGCGCCTCGGCCCTCGTGGTCGGCGGGGGTGCGACCGGGCCGCGGCGGCGGCCCTCGGCCTCTCGTCGGGACGGCGTCGCGCGGCCCTTGGCTGCCGTGTACGCGGTGCCCTTGGAGCCGTTGTTCGCACCGGCGGACGACTCGTCATCGGCGGCGATGGACACCTCGGTGTCGGCGCTCTGCGCGATCGAGTCGTCATCTGACTTCCATGGCAACTTCACACCTTCGAGCCTAGGTGATTCCGCGCTGCCGAGGTTCTCCGACCTCCCTATACTTCGCCCATGGGACGAGCGCGCTGCCGGCGGGTGAGGGGTCGGTGAGGCCGACATGCAGATCCTGATCGCGCCGGATTCGTTCGGCGACACGCTCTCCGCGGTGGCCGCGGCCGAGGCGATCGCGCGCGGCTGGTCTGCTGCGCGCCCGGCCGACGTGATGCGGCGGGCACCGCAGTCAGATGGCGGTCCCGGGTTCGTCGATGTCCTGGCCTCGAGGTTCGGGTCGGTGCGTACCGCGGACGTCCCCGGCCCACTCGGTGCATCGGTGACCGCCTCCTGGCTCCTTGATGCCCGCGATGCCACCCCGGTGGCGTACATCGAGTGCGCGCAAGCATGCGGGCTGCACCAGCTCGGTGGCCGGCCGACCGCCCGCACGGCGCTGGCGGCCGACACCACGGGCGTCGGGCTCCTCGTCGCGGAGGCCCTGGCGGCGGGTGCGGGCAGGATCGTCGTCGGCCTCGGCGGGTCCGCGACCAGCGACGGTGGTCGCGGCCTGATCGATGCCCTGGGTGGCCCTCGCGAGGCCGCCGGACGTCTCGACGGCATCGAGCTGGTGGCGGCCTCCGATGTGGAGAACCCCCTGCTCGGCGACCACGGCGCCGTCGCGGTGTTCGGCCCACAGAAGGGCGCCGATCCGGCCACCGTGCTGCGATTGGAAGAACGGATGACACAGTGGTCGCTGGTGCTGGCCGATATCGCCGGCCGAGACGTCTCGGGTGAGACGGGCGCAGGTGCCGCGGGCGGACTCGGTGCGGCGCTGCTGGCCCTGGGGGGTACCCGGGTCTCGGGGGCAACCGTCGTCGCTGCAGCGACCGGCCGCGACGCCGACGTGGCTTCGTCCCAGCTGGTGATCACCGGTGAGGGCAAGTTCGACACGCAGACCTTGCGGGGCAAGGTCGTCGCCGCTCTCACCGCATCGGCGTCCGGCGCCGGTGTCCCGGTGCTCGTCTTGGCCGGTCAGGTCGCGCTGCCCCCGAGGAGATCGCCGCGGCCGGGATCGCCGCCGCGTACGCGATCGTCGACGTGGCGGGGTCGGTCGAGCTCGCGATGACCGATGCGCCCGATCAGCTGTCGCGGTTGGCCGAGCAGGTGGCGGCGGGATGGGCACGTGCCGAGGTGGCGACAGACGCCCGCGGGACGGGCGCGGATCGGCAGGAATAGACCAGGACGGGGTACCGTTGAGATGAGCACGTGGCCGAATCGGCGTGCCGCCGGTCTATGGACGCGGCTGCCGAGGAGATCCCGACCCGAGACACACAGGAGCATCGATGACCGTTCAGAACGAATCCGGAACCGCCACCACCACCGGTGTGATTCTGTCCGACGCGGCTGCCACCAAAGCGAAGGCGCTGCTCGAGCAGGAGGGACGCGACGACCTGTCGTTGCGGATCGCGGTTCAGCCCGGCGGTTGCGCGGGCCTGCGCTACCAGCTGTTCTTCGACGACCGGAGCCTCGACGGTGACCTCACCGATGATTTCGGCGGCGTCACCCTTGCGGTGGACCGGATGAGCGCTCCCTACGTCGGCGGCGCGACCATCGACTTCGTGGACACCATCGAGAAGCAGGGTTTCACCATCGACAACCCGAACGCCACGGGCAGCTGTGCCTGCGGCGACTCGTTCAACTGAGTCCAGACCCTCACGACACTGACCGTATCCCCGTTCCGGGGGTGCGGTCAGTGTCGTCTCGGTGACGTGAGTAGCGTGGATTGCTGTCCAGCTCCCGAAAACCGAAGGGCATCCGCACGTGGCAATCGTTGTCTGTGGCTCCATCGCAACCGACCATCTGATGACCTTCCCCGGGAAGTTCTCCGAACAGCTGCTCGGTGATCATCTCGAGCACATCTCGCTGAGTTTCCTCGTCGAGGACCTGGTGGTCCGGCGCGGTGGCGTCGGCGGCAACATCTGTTACGCGATGGGTGAGCTGGGTGGCACCCCTGCGCTCGTCGGCGCCGTCGGCGCCGACTTCGACGACTATCGCCGCTGGCTGGAGGCTCACGGCGTGGATTGTCGAGCTGTCCGGGTCTCCGACAGCAAGCACACCGCACGGTTCATGTGCACCACCGACCAGACGATGGCGCAGCTCGCGACGTTCTATGCCGGTGCCATGAGCGAGGCACGTGAGATCGCGCTGTCCGATGTGGTGGAGCAGGTCGGCACCCCGGAGTTGGTACTCGTCGGGGCCGACGATCCGGACGCGATGGTCCGGCACACCGACGAATGCCGGGCACTGGGCATCCCGTTCGCTGCGGATCCGTCCCAGCAGCTCGCACGTCTCGACGGTGAGCAGGCCCGTGCACTCATCGACGGCGCCGCCTACCTGTTCACCAACGAATACGAGTGGGGTCTGCTTCGCCAGAAGACCGGCCTCTCCGAGGCGCAGGTCGCGGACATGGTGGGCGTCCGGGTCACCACGCTCGGCAAAGACGGCGTCGAGATCGTCGCCAAGGACGGCACCAGGACCCACGTCGGCGTGGTCCCGGAGACCGAGAAGGTCGACCCGACGGGCGTCGGGGACGGCTTCCGCGCGGGCTTCCTCACCGCACTCGGCAAGGGACTCGACTTCGAACGGGCCGCACAGGTCGGGTCGATGGTCGCGGTGCTGATCCTCGAGACCGTCTCCACGCAGGACTGGTCGTGGGACCGTGACCTGGCCCTCAAGCGACTCGCCGACGCCTATGGCGACGCGGCATCCGCGGAGATCGCCGCGCACCTCTGACGCTGGGGCCCATCGTCGGCGGATGGGCGAGGGTGTGGCCTCTACAGCCGGACGGGGTAGTGGTGATCGGTGATGGACGGCTCGATCGACTTCTCGACGAAGATCCCGTGCCACACCATGAACATCAGCAACGTCCACAGTCGACGACTGTTGTCGACCACGCCGTCGCGATGCTCGTTCAGCATCGCGGTCACCGCTTCCTTGTTCAGGATGTGATCGGTCTGCGAGTGCTCGATCGTCTCGTGAGCCCAGTCGTACATCTCGGTGCCGGCCAGCCAGTGTCGGATCGGAACCGGGAAGCCGAGTTTCTTGCGGTGCAGGACATGAGCCGGGACGATCTGCTCGAGCGCTTTTCGCAGCGCGTACTTGGTGGTGCCGTGCGATATCTTCTCGTCGAACGGCAGGGTCTCGGCGATCCGGAAGACCTCGGGATCGAGGAACGGGACGCGCAGTTCCAGGGAGTTGGCCATCGTCATCTTGTCGGCCTTCACCAGGATGTCGCCGCGTAGCCAGGTGAACAGGTCGATGTGCTGCATCCGGGCGACCGGGTCCAGCCCTTCCGACATCGCGTAGATCGGTGCCGTGACGTCGGTGTGTGTCCACTCCGGACGGTAG
The DNA here is from genome assembly GCF_009862785.1 of Gordonia sp. SID5947. Lineage (NCBI taxonomy): Bacteria > Bacillati > Actinomycetota > Actinomycetes > Mycobacteriales > Gordoniaceae > Gordonia > Gordonia sp. SID5947. The sequence goes on from NZ_WWHU01000001.1 coordinate 411,757, forward strand.
TCGCGCAGCACGGCACGCAGCCGCGCGTCGTCGAAGCTGCGTGCATTGCCGTAGTAGCGCTCTTCCAGGGTCAACGAACCCCGGTGCAACAGGCTCTTGCCGCGGGTGCCCTCGGGGATTCGGTCGGAAACGCGCCCTGCGAGGCGTCGGAGGGTGGTCGGCAACCGGTCGAATGCGCCGAGCGACAGCGGCTCCTTGTAGATCGTGTAGCCGCCGAACAGCTCGTCGGCGCCCTCGCCGGACAGCACCACCTTCACATGCTTGCGGGCCTCGGCGGCCACGAAGTACAGGGGGACCAGCGCCGGGTCGGCCACCGGATCATCCAGGTACCAGACGATCTCCGGGATCGCGTCGATGAACTCGCGCGGACTCACCACCTTGACGATGTGGCGGGCCCCGATCGCCTCGGCGGATTCGACGGCGACGTCGACCTCGGAGTATCCATCGCGCTCGAAACCGGTGGTGAAGGTGATGAGGTCGGGATTGTGCCGGATCGCCAGCGCAGCGATCGCCGTCGAGTCGATGCCGCCGGACAGGAACGAGCCGACCGTCACGTCGGCCCGCATGTGCTTGGCCACCGAGTCCGACAACACATCGGCGATCTCGTCGTATCGCTTCTGGCGCGTGGCGTCGGTTACCGGCTTGACGCCGAATCGCGGGGTGAAATAGCGCTGCACCTGGGGTGCCTGACCGGCCCGCAACGTTGCGTGACAGCCCGACTCCAGGCGACGGATCGCAGCGTGCAGGGTCTCCGGCTCGGGAACGTATTGCAGCACCGTGTAGTGCTCGATCGCCCGCGAATCGAGTTCCTCGTCGAGACCGAGACGGCCGATCAGTTCCAGCAGACTCTTCTTCTCGCTGCCGAAGGCGGTACCGCCCGGGCCGGTCGCGATGAACAACGGCTTGATCCCGAAGGGGTCGCGCGCGAGGAACAGCGAACCCTCGACCGTGTCCCAGATGGCGAACGCGAACATTCCGCGAAGTCGCCGCACCGAGTCCGGTCCCCAGTGGTGGAACGCTGCGACGATCGCCTCACCGTCGCCTTCGGTGGCGAATCGGGCGTCCACCTCGCGGCGCAACTCCTCGCGGATCTCCAGGTAGTTGTAGATCTCGCCGTTGAACACCATCGCGTAGCGGTCCGGCTGGTCCGGGGGACCCCACCGCAGCGGCTGGTGCGAATGCTCGATGTCGATGATCGACAGCCGGTTGAAACCCAGCACCAGATCGTCGTCGTGCCAGGTGCCCGGCTCATCGGGGCCACGATGACGCATGCAGTGGGATGCGGTGGACACCAGGTCGACGGCGTCGGCCGCCGATCCGTCCGAGGTCAACAGACCGAGCAAACCACACACCAGAAAGGCCTCACTTATCGACGACTACACGTGCTCCCGACGCGTCGAGTATGCCTGAGAACGGGTGATGACAACGCGCGCGGGCGGTCTCGACGCACGTAGGTAAACCCCAATCACGAAAGGTTCGCCGTGTTGGTCTACGCTGCGTAGTACTAGGTGCGAGAATCGCTGTAGTGCTGGGTGTGAGTACTCCCGGTGCAGGCGAGGGCAGCCCTGTGCGGGTCATGTGGCATGGCAACTCGGTCGGCACGACGTGCCGGAACCGAGCGAGCGGGAAGGCGTGAAATTGGCACACGGTGGACGGCCGCGGGCGAAAGAAGCCCGATCCGCATCGCGAACGATCAAACAGATCGGGGCAGTCGTCGCACTCGGTATCGGTGCGCTGCTCATGTCGGGCTGCGACGCCCGAACCGCGATGCGATTCGGTTGGCCGGCGGGAATCACCCCCGAGGCCAAGAAGATGGGCGATCTGTGGACCTGGTCGGTCATCGCAGCGCTCGTCATGGGAATCATCGTCTGGGGCCTGATCTTCTGGACCATCACCTTTCACCGGCACAAGGCCGGCAAGGATGAGTTCCCCCGGCAGACGGCGTACAACGTTCCTCTGGAACTCGGCTATACGGCCGTTCCGTTCGTGATCATCGCGGTGCTGTTCTACTTCACCGTGGTCGTCCAGAACGACGTCGAGAAGAAGACCTCTGATCCCAAGGTCGTCGTCGATGTGACGGCATTCCAGTGGAATTGGAAGTTCGGTTACCGTGACGTCTCCTTCACCGACGGCAGCACGTACAACGGCTTCGAGCGCGCGGCGAGTCCTTTCGAACTCCAGACCCGCAACATGCGTACCGAGCACGGTGAAGAGCACCCGATCGAGGGCCCGGCAGGCGGTCGCGACGACGACATCCGCGACTACCTGAAGTTCAACAAGATCGAGACCGTCGGGTCGTCGACCGAGATCCCGATTCTGGTACTGCCCACGGGAAAGCGCATCGAGTTCGAGATCGCGTCGGCCGACGTCATCCACTCGTTCTGGGTGCCGGAGTTCCTCTTCAAGCGCGACGTCATGCCGTTCCCGAAGCAGAACCACAGCGACAGCGTGTTCCAGATCCAGAGCATCGATCGTTCCGGCGCATTCGTCGGCCGGTGCGCGGAGATGTGCGGTACGTATCACTCGATGATGAACTTCGAGGTCCGCGCCGTCAGCCCGCAGAAGTTCGACGCGTACATCCTGTACCGCGAGCAGAACCCGACCGCGACCAACGCTCAGGCTCTCGAGTCGATCTGTGAGGTGCCGAAGTCGGTCACGACGGTTCCGTTCAACACGCGTCGCGCGACGAACGGCGACACTCCCAAGGAACTGGGTGACGCCTCCAATACGTCCCTGCAGGGCTGCACAGTGGGAGCCAACGGATGAAAATCGAAGCCAGGATCTTCGAGCTGCTGACCGGATTCTTCTTCATCGCCGGCATCGCCTACACGATCTGTACGGCGTTCTCCAGCAAAGGTGTGGAGTGGGCGGGTGTGACCGCCATGTTCTTCACCGGTGGGCTGACCCTGATCGCCGGGACGTACTTCAGGTTCGTCGCGCGCCGCGTAGAGATCCGTCCCGAGGATTATGAGGATGCCGAGATCGAGGATGGTGCAGGAGAGCTCGGCTTCTTCAGCCCGCACTCCTGGTGGCCGCTGCTGCTCGCGTCCGGCGCGGCGATGTTCGCCATCGGGTTCGCGACGGGCAACTTCTGGTTCGCCATCTTCGCCGCGGTCGTGATCATCGGTACCGCTGCTGGTCTGGTGTTCGAGTACCACGTGGGTCCGGAGAAGCACTGACGACACTCTTCTCACGCAATCGGCCACATCCTCCGGCGGGGGATGTGGCCGATTGCGTGAGCGAGGGCTCATGGACTCAGTCGGTTGGTCAGTCACGCTGCCGTGGTGCGTAGACGGACAGGGCACGATAAGCGACCCGGAAGGTGGCTTCCTCGACTGACTCGCCGATCTCGCCGTCGTGCGCGACGACGACCGGTCCGTCGACCGCCGAGAACGAGAACTCGGGGACCTGGATCTCATGGAAGAGCGGGGACCGCTCGAGACGGCCGGCCATCAACGAACCGAGCAGACGCAGTACCGCGAATCGATGACCCACCTCGAGGATGCGCACATCGAGCAGACCGTCGTCGAGTCGTACACGTCGTGACGGGGCGAAACCGGACGGCTGATAGAGCGAGTTGCCCAGCAGGAACAGCGACGTCTCGATCACCGTGCCGTCGACGCGGATCCGCACCGGGCGCGTATGTCTCAACGTCGCGGTGAGTGCGACCGCGGTGGCGAGAGGCCGACTCAATTTGTGCTGCAGCCGACGACGAGTACGTACGAAATGCGGATAGGCACCGATGCTCGCCGTGTTCAGGATGACATGGGTGTCGTTGAGCAGCGCCACGTCGACCCGCATCAGGTCGCCTGCCGCCAATGCGGCCACGGTGTCGGCGACTGTCGTGATGCAGAGGTCCTTCGCGAAATGGTTGTAGGTGCCGGCCGGGAACACGGCCAGGGGCAGCCCGGTGTCGAGCGCGACGCACGCCGCCGTGGCGACGGTGCCGTCACCACCACCGACGGCGAGGACCTCGGCGCGACCAGCCGCATCACGCAGGACCGCCTCGACGTCGTCGTCGGGCCGGAGCTCGACGATCTCCGCGTCGGGGAGCTCGGCGCGCATCGTGTCGACCACCTGCCGCCCGCTGCCCGACCCCGAGGCGGGATTGACGACCGCGACCACTCCGGCACCGCGAGGGCGTGGGGGAGCGAGGTCGCGACTGGCTGCCGGTACGGCGACGCTGTGCTCGGTGATCGGCGGGACGAGACGTGCGCCGATCACGGCGATGGACGCGCCGATGCCGAATCCGGCCAGGACGTCACCGGGATAGTGGGCACCGGTCGCCACCCGCGACAGACCGACCAGACCGGCCAGGCCACCGAGGACGAGTCCGGTGGGTCCGTGCTCGATGCCGGTCCCGAGTGCGAACGCGGCCGCGCTGGCGGAGTGACCGGACGGCAACGAATTCGAGGTGGGTAGCCGGGTTCCGCGCCGTGCCAAGGGGACCGTCGTCGGTATCGGACGGGGCCGGTTACGGACCCGCTTGGCGACTTGGTTGGTGAGCAGGCTGGTGACCGCGAGCGTGGCGACACCGCGCGCCGCGGCCCGCTGCGCGGCCGGACGGCCACTGAGCGCCATTCCGCCGGCGATGGCCAACCACAGCGTGGAATGATCGGCTGCCCGCGACAGTGGCCGCATCGTGGCGTCAAGGGCCGGAGAATCCGACCGTGCCACGGTCTCGAAGACTTCCGCGTCGAGGGTGCCCAGTCCACGGGTGATCTGTCGTAAACCCGAAGAGTCCCAGCGGAATCGGGAATGGGGTCGTGATCGTCGAGGTGATCTCATCATCTCGATCCTAGCCATGTCACGACGAGGGCCGCGGACAGACGGATCGGCCGCCGTCGCATTCGCGACGACGGCCGATCCGTCTGTCCGTTGAGGCCTGAGTCGATCAGTTCAGAGCGTCGCCGCCCTTTGCCTGCAGTTCCCGCAGGGCCTGCTTCTCGGCCTTCTCGGCTTCGTGTTCGCGTTCCACGTTGCGTGCCTGCTGTTCCGGCGGGTCCTCCAAGAGGATCGAGCCGGTGCCGGGTGCGCCCGCCGAACCGAGTTTGTTCATCCGTTTCGGCAGTGCCGCGCCTTCGTAGGGGAGCGGGATCGGATGACCGTGGCTGTCGACCGGGCCGAGCGGCTGGTGCACCTCGATGTACTCGCCCTGCGGCAGGCGCTTGATGATGCCGGTCTCGATGCCGTGGGCGAGGACCTCGCGGTCGCTGCGCTGCAGCGCGAGCGCCCAGCGATAGGCGATGAAGTACGCCAGCGGAGGCACCACGATCAGGCCGATACGACCCATCCAGGTGGTCGCGTTCAGCGAGATGTGGAACTTGAGCGCGATGATGTCGTTCATACAGGACAGCGTCAAGATGATGTAGAACGAAAGCGCCATCGCGCCGATCGCGGTCCGCACCGGCACATCACGTGGACGCTGCAGCAGGTTGTGGTGCGCGTCGTCGCCGGTCAGCCGTTTCTCGATCCAGGGATACGCGAACATGAGGCCGAAGATGATCGTGATGATCACGACCACCCAGAAGATCGCCGGGATCGTGTAGTTGCCCAGGTACAACTCCCATGCGGGCATGAGTCTGGCCAGGCCGTCCGTCCACATCATGTAGATGTCGGGCTGGGAACCCGCGGAGACGTGGGCCGGGTTGTACGGGCCGAGGACCCAGACCGGGTTGATCTGGAAGATGCCGGCCATCATCGCCAGCACACCCGTGGTGATGGCAAAGAAGGCGCCCGACTTGACCGCGAACACCGGCAGGATGCGCACGCCGACGACGTTCTTCTCGGTGCGGCCGGGACCGGGGAACTGGGTGTGCTTCTGGTACCAGACCAGCGCCAGGTGGGCGCCGATCAGGGCCAGGATGATGCCCGGGAAGAGCAGCACATGCATCACGTAGAGGCGCGGGATGATGATGTCGCCCGGGAACTGCCCGCCGAAGAGCGCCCAGTGAATCCAGGTGCCGACCAGTGGGATACCGAGGACGATGCCGCTCATCGCGGCGCGGACGCCGGTACCCGAGAGCAGGTCGTCGGGGAGCGAGTACCCGAAGAATCCCTCGAACATCGCCAGGATCAGCAACAGGCTGCCGATGATCCAGTTGGCCTCACGCGGACGTCGGAAGGCGCCGGTGAAGAAGATGCGCGCCATGTGCACGATGATCGACGCCGCGAACAGCAGGGCGGCCCAGTGGTGGATCTGACGCACGAACAGACCACCGCGCACCTCGAACGAGATGTTCAGCGTGGTCTCGTACGCACGGGTCATCATCACGCCGTTGAGCGGCTGGTAGGCGCCGTCGTAGACGACCTCCTGCATCGACGGATCGAAGAAGAGGGTCAGGTAGACGCCGGAGACCAGCAGGATGATGAAGCTGTACAGCGCGATCTCACCCAGCAGGAACGACCAGTGGGTGGGGAACACCTTGTTGATCTGTCGACGGATACCCGGCGACAGGTGGTAGCGCGAGTCGACCTCTTCGGCCTGCGTCGCGAGACGGTCGGCGATGGTCATGATCTACGCTCCCAGAAAGCCGGTCCGACAGGTTCGATGAAGTCGCCAGCGGCGACCATGTACCCCTGATTGTTCACCGTGATCGGCAGCTGCGCCAGGGCGCGCGCGGCCGGACCGAAAAGCGGCTTCGCGTACTCCAGCGCATCGAACTGCGACTGGTGGCAGGGGCAGAGGATGCGGTTGGTCCGTTGCTCGTACAGCGAGGTCGGGCAGCCGAGGTGGCTGCACACCTTGGTGTAGGCGAAATAGTCGCCGTAGTTGAAGCTCTCCTGGCCCTTGCGCTTGATGGCCCGGGCGGCGTCCTCGGGACGGAGGCGGATCAACATCACCGGATTGCTCACGTACCGCAGGCCCTCGACCAGCTTGTGACGGGACTCCTCGGACTCGCCGTAGCCGTCGGAGACGCGCCACGGGAACACCGTCTCCATGGCACCGGAGTCGAGATCCTCGGGACGGACAAGGGCGACCTGGTAGGGATTGCCGGTGTCGCGGCGCAGGAAGACGGTCTCGTTCGGATCGCCGGCCGGGTTGTAGATCGGCGACCAGCCGGTGTGCCACAGCGGGGCCTTGTCGCGCTGAGCCCAGGGGTTCTTGATGATGCCACCGAGGCCGGCGACCAATCCGGTGAACGCGAACGCGCCGAGACCGAACAGCGCGGAGCCGATGATCATCTTGCGGCGCGGCAGCGTCGAGGTGGTCAGCGAATCGTTGAGCTCGGCGCCGATCGTCTTCTTGTCGACCTCCGAGGAACCGCCGTCGTGGCGATCCTGCACCGAGATCTCGGCGGGGATGAACTTCTTGGTGAAGAGCACCATGCCGACGCCGATCGACAGCACCGACAACCCGAAGGTGACGCCGAGCAGCGGGGTGTTGAGCGTGTAGCGCCAGTAGTCGACCGAGTCGGGGAGAGCGAACTCCCAGTGATTCCAGATGAAGATCACGAAGCAGGCGACTGCCGAGATGCCGGCCAGGGTGAACCACGCGGCGACCTGGCGTTCGGCACGCTTCTCGACGCCGGTGCCCGGCTCGGGGAAACGCTCGGCGCGGTGGATGATCTCCACGCCGTCGAGATTGGTACCGAGTCTGACCAGGTCTTCCTTGCTCATCTGGTCGAGCTCGTCCTGCGACGGGACGTCGTTACCGCCGGTTGCACTCATGTTCGTGATCCCATCCACATTGCGGCGGCAACGATCGCCACAACTCCGACAACCCACATCACCATGCCCTCGCTGACCGGGCCGAAGCCGCCGATCCCGAGGCCGCCCTGCGGCTTGGACTCGGTGACGTACTTGATGAATCCGATGATGTCCTTCTTCTCCTCCACCGAGAGCTGGCGGTTGGAGAACTTGGGCATGTTCTGCGGCCCGGTGAGCATGGCCGTGTAGATCTGCTGCTCTTCGACCCCGTCGAGCGGCGGGGCGAACTTGCCCGACGACAGGGCGCCGCCGCGGCCGGTGAAGTTGTGGCAGGACGCGCAGTTCAGCCTGAAGAGCTCACTGCCACGCCCGAGGTTCTTGCCGCGCAAGGACTCCTGGGCGAGGACGGGCAGGCCGTCCTTCATCTTGACCGAGCCGTCGGCGTTGCGCTCGTAGATGACCTGAGGTCCGCCGCCCTCCGACTGGATGTAGGCGCCGAGCTGGTCGATCTGTGCCTTGGTGAACTTCGGCGGCTTGCGGAGGGCCTGGGCCTCGCCGCGCGCCGCGGGCATACGGCCCGTGGACACCTGGAAGTAGACGGCGGCGTCGCCGACACCGAGCAGAGCCGGTCCGCGATCCTGGACACCCTGCAGGTTTGCCCCGTGGCAGGTGATGCACGACGTCTCGTAGAGCTTCTTGCCGTCGCTGATCAGCGCGGCATTCGATTCGTCGGCGACCGCGACCTGAGGTTTCGGGGTCAGCACCGATGCGAGAACCCCGGCGGCCACGAGACCGACGAGGAGCAGGAGGGCGCCGCTGGCCCGGCGACGCAGTTTGCGTCGTGACTTCGCCTTGCGCGCCGAGGTGGAGGCGGATGCCGGGCGTCCGGCCGACGCGCCGTCGGCCGAGTGCGTGCTGCGGCCGGCGTCCACGTCGTCGCTATCCGACGGTCGCGGTGGAGATGAACTCATCTGTGACTCTCTACTAAGCGGACGGACTGTTGCTGTTGCAGGGGCTGGCCCGGGGGCCGCTACCTGATGAAGTAGATGGTGACGAAGAGGCCGATCCACACGATGTCGACGAAGTGCCAGTAGTACGACACGACGATCGCCGCGGTGGCCTGGGCCGGTGTGAACTTCGACAGCTTGGTACGGATCAGCAGGAAGATGAATGCGACGAGTCCGCCGATGACGTGTAGGCCGTGGAAGCCGGTTGCCATGTAGAAGACGGAGCCGTAGGCACTCGACGAGAGCGTGGTGCCCTCGTGGACCAGGTGGTAGTACTCGTAGCCCTGGCCACAGACGAAGAACGCGCCCATCAGGAACGTCAGGATGTACCACCGGCGCAGACCGAACACGTCGCCACGCTCGGCAGCGAAGACGCCCATCTGGCAGGTCACCGACGACAAGATCAGGACGGTCGTCACCGGGATCGCGAGTGCGAGGTTCAACTCCGTGGGTTCGGGCGGCCAACCGATCGACGAATTGGCACGCGCGACGAAGTACATCGCAAAAAGCCCAGCGAAGAACATGAGCTCACTGGACAGCCACACGATGGTGCCGACGCTGACCATGTTGGGCCGGTTCAGCGAGTGCACGCGCGAGGTGATGGCTGTTCCTGAGGTACCTACAGCGCTAGTCACAAAAAGAAGTATGACGGTTCGTAGTAAGCCGTGACCACTTGGGTCACCAAATTGGCGGAAGTATTTCTCCCGACCCAGGTGGGGGCCCCGAGAAGGCCCTCGTCGGCGTGTCCGCAGACGTGGTTTGCTGGGTTCGTGGATGACGATCGAAGCACCTCGCGGCCATCGGTTTCGGCCCGCTGGGACCTCAACGGACATCCGGTGTCCGCGGGCCGTTGGGAACGGATGCGACACAGGTTGTCGGGACGCGTCGCCGGTGGTGCGCCACTGGCTGTCGACGAGACGGATCTGGTCGTCGTGGCCGAGTCCGACGACGAGACCGCCGCGAGCTCCACGGTGCTCGGTCAGTCGCGGTGGCGCTCCGGCGAGGACGTGGTGTTGCGTCATGTGTTGCTGATGCCCGCACCGCGGGTTGCCGATGCTGTCGCGACGGCAGCGCTCGACGGTTATCAACGGCTCGACGACGGGACCGGCTCACAACTCTCCGACGCCGGCGACGACGTCGTCGTGGTGCTCGCGCGGCCACAGTCACTCGATGCGATGCACCTCGCGCAGGAGCGGTCGCGGATGGCCAGCCTGGGTTCTCGGCACGGTGGCACGGTGCTCCGATGGCAGGTGCTGCAACGACCGGCGGCGCGGTGACGACCGGCGGCGCGGTGACGACCGGCGGCGCACTACTCTTTGGACCGTGAGCACAGAGCCTTCCCGCACCGCGTCGACGTCCCTCACCTGGCCACAGATCCTGGGCCGCGTCACCGATGGCATCGACCTGACCGTCGATGAGGCGGCGTGGGCGATGAACGAGATCATGAGCGACGCGGCCACCGGCGCTCAGATCGCCGCGTTCGGCGTGGGCGTCAAGATGAAGGGTGCGGCCCCGGCCGAACTGCGGGGTCTGGCAGCCGCCATGCTCGATCACGCCACCCTCGTCGACGTCGCGCGTCCCGCGGTCGACGTCGTCGGCACCGGGGGCGATCGTTCGCACACCGTCAACATCTCGACGATGACGTCGATCGTCATCGCCGCGGCCGGGATTCCGGTGGTCAAACACGGGAACCGGGCGGCATCGTCGAAAAGCGGCGGCGCCGACGTCCTCGAGGCGCTCGGCATCAACATCTCCCTGGGCGCGGCCGACGTGGCCCGCTGCGTCGACGAACTCGGCATCGGATTCTGCTTTGCGCCGGTCTTCCATCCCGCGTTCCGGTTCACCGGGCCGCCGCGCAGTCAGATCGGCATCCCGACGGTGTTCAACGTGCTCGGCCCGCTCACCAATCCGGCGCGGCCGCGTCGCGGACTGATCGGGTGTGCCTTCGTCGATCTTGCGCCGGTGCTGGCTCAGGCCTTTGCCGACCGGGGCGGTTCGGTGCTCGTCGTGCGCGGCGACGACGGGCTCGACGAACTCACCACCACCACCACCTCGACGGTGTGGCAGGTGGTCGACGGCGAGGTACATCGGCTAGCACTCGACCCGGCCGATCTGGGCATCGGGCGGGTGCAACTCTCCGAGCTACAAGGGGGAGACGCCACCGCCAACGCGACGATCGCCCGTGAGCTGTTCGCCGGAAAGGGGGGTCCGGTGCGTGACGCCGTGCTCCTGAACGCGGCCGGCGCGATCGTCGCGTTCGAGCAGGACTCGGCGATGACGACGGCCGAACTGACCGACGCGATGGGCGCTGCCGTCGACCGGGCCGCGGCGGTGATCGACAGTGGCGAGGCGACGGGATTGCTCGACCGGTGGGGTCGCCTCACCACGGAGCTGGCCGCAGCGGCCGACTAGATCATTCCTCGCCGATGGAGAAACCGCCCTCGACATCGGAGCTGGAATAGCTGCGGAACGCGATGTGGGTCGCACTGTGCGTGACCCCGGCAGTCGGTTGATCTTGCCGGTGACGACGTCGGCGATCTGCTCATGGTCACGCACCTTGATCTTCGCGATCAGGTCGACGTCGCCGGCGCAGGAGTAGACCTCGGAGACACCCGGGATGTCCGCGACGGCCTGTGCGGTCTCCGGGATCTGGTGGACGTCGGCGTGAATCAGGACGATGGCGGTGATCATGCGTGCCAGCGTAATGCTCCCGACCCCGCCGACCGTGCGCAGAATCGCGCCGACCGTGCGCAGATTCGTGCCGGTGTGGCACGGGGCGTGGTCGGCGGGGCGGTCGGCCCACGTTGTGTCAGCCTGCCCGGCGGGGCGCATCGCGGGCGGCGTGGGCAGTCTGCGACCACGGCAGCCACCGCTCGGCGCTCGCCGCGGGCAGCGCGAACGGCTCTGTGGTGGCGACGATCCGGGCGCCGGGCTCGGTGATCCACCGATAGAGCAGCCCGGCTTCCTCGGGAGAGGCGCCGAGCAGCGGCCCCTCGGCCGCGACAACGGTCTCGGCGGCGGCGGTCAACGTCTCGACGACGGCCATCGGGGCGACACCGCGACGCGCGACGCCTGCGCTGGCCAGTCGTCCATGCCGGATCACTGCGATCTCCCAACCCCGATCGGGATCGGGCCGGGCGACGACGAGTTCGGTGATCGCGCACAGCGCCGCGAGTCGCTGGCATCGCGCCAGGGCGTCGACCGTCGCGGACACCCGGTCTCGTTGTCGCGCAGCGCTTTCGAACATCTGGGCATCGGCCAGACGGGTCAGGCGGTCGGTGAGGTCGGTCAGCAGGTGATCTCGATCGCCTGTCATCAGATCACGAACCGAGGAGACCCGCGGGAGATAGTCGGGCAGGGTCAGGGGGCGTTCGGACGCGGCGTGGCAACCTCCGATACGGGGACCGCCCACGGCTTCGGATCGACACCAGTGGTGCGTTGCCGACCCCAACCGCGTCGTACAGCTACGCAATCCGGCCGACCGGCTGATCATGTCGGCGATCGTTGCCGCGGTGGTGCGGTTGCCGATCGGGCCGACGGAGTCGTCGGTCGGGGTGCGCGAGACCTTCAGCCGGGGGAAGCGTTCGCCCGTCAGCACGATCCACCACCCGCGGTGCGGCTGAGTGGATCGCCGGTTGTAGGCGGGCGCATGGGCGGCCAAGAGGCGTAACTCGCGCACGCCGGCCTCGAGCGCGTGGGAGCATTCGACGTGGTCGACCCGGGTGGCCAGGTTCACCATCTCGCCGATCCGCCGGCGGGGGTCGCCGCCGGTGAAGTACGACAGGACGCGACGTCGGAGGTCGACGGCGGTCCCCACGTACAGCACCTCGTCCGATGGACCGCGGAACAGATAGACACCGGGTCTCGACGGCAGGTCCCGCGCCAGGGTGCGTTTCGCACGCAGTCGGGGATCGGAGCGCGGCAGGTAGGCCGTCAGTTCCCGATAGGTGTCGACTCCCTGATTGCCCACCCGTTCGAGAAGTCGATGGAACACCTCGACCGTGGCGCGCGCATCGTCGAGCGCGCGGTGGGTGGGGCGCGTGGAGACGTCGAAGAGGTCGGCGAGAGCAGACAACCTGACGGTGGGTGCCTCGTCGCGCGTCAGGATGCGTCGGGCCATCGTCACCGTGCACAGGCTGGCGGTGAACGGCCACTCGATTCCCAGGCGTGCCGCGTTGTGCCGGAGGAATCCCATGTCGAATCGCGCGTTGTGGGCCACCAGGATCGATCCGCGCGCGAACTCGACGAACGAGGGCAACACCGCGCCGATCATGGGTGCGTCGCCGACCATCGCCTCGGTGATGCCGGTGAGCGTCACGATCTGCGGTGGGATGGGCAGACCCGGATCCACCAGCGTTGCGAACTCGCCGATGACCTCACCGCCGCGGATCTTCACCGCCCCGATCTCGGTGATGCCGTCATCGGTCGGGCTGCCGCCCGTTGTCTCGAGGTCGACGACGACCAGCGTGGTGTCGAACAGTGAACGATCGGGACGGAAGCCGTCCTCGCCGTCGTCGACGTCGGCAAAGGTGAGTTGTCCGCCGTCCGTCTGCCCCCTGAGCACCACGGAGCGAACACTAGTTCGACGGTACGACAGTTTCTGTTGTGACAGGCGGGAAAGGTGAGGACGGCGGCTTCGGCCACGGATCTGTCGGTGGCCGTCCCTAGTCTCCATCACGTGTGACGCACGGTGCCGAGTCAGGCGATTCGGGCCGGCGACATACCCAGAGCACGCGATTGAGATGGAGATCACACATGTACATCGACTGCCAGTCCTGCCCGGGCCGTCCCGTCGCTTGTGACGGCTGCATGATGCAGGTGCTGTTCGACGCCCCCAACTGCGAAAACCCCACCGCCGAAGGTGGAGGGAAGGTTACGGGATCCGGGGTGCCGGGAGACGCCGACATCACCGCCGCGATCGGCGTCTTCGAGGCCGCTGCAATGGCCTCCAGCGCCGCTGCAGTATCTGCAAGAAACGGGATAACTGCAGATGGCGGCGGCGTTTCGGGCCGTCAGCTCCGGATCCTGCGCGCCGGCTGACGGCAATCGGTGATTCGGGTCCGAACGGGTCGGTGGACAGACCCGCATCGGATTTCGTAACCTTTCCGAGACCTTTGCAGAGCGTCCCGCTCCAACAGGAGTGGTCTGGATCGGTCACCGCTCAATCGCCACAGGCGAACCGGGGAACCATCAGTTTTCGGAGCGATCCGAATCGGGGTGAATCGCGCATGCCCGGCGACGTCGTAGACGTCGTCCAGACACGTGTGTAGGGCCATTCTTCCGGCCCGAACCCGACAGCTAACTCGGTCGGCGGTCGAAGGGAGAGCAAGGAGAAGTCGCTTCGTGGCGAAACATCGTTTGGAACAGCCCAACCGCGGCACCAAGGTAGCCAAGCGCGCGGTGGTTGCAGGGTCGATCACCGTCGGCTCACTCGCCGCTGTCGCGGGACCGGCGCTCGCAGCGCCGATACACGTGCCCAATGTCGGCACATTCGAACTTCCTGGGGTCGATACCAAGCAGGTCCCCCAGCAATTCCAGGAGCACAAGGCGGCACCTGCGCCCAAGGCTGCTCCCAGTACCCCGGCGGCCGAGTCGCCCGGAGCGAGCGTCTCCGTTCCGAACCTGGGTACCTTCACCGTGCCCGGTCTGAACGACAACCAGATCCCGCAGCAGTTCAAGCCCAAGGGCGGCGGCGGCATCCTGGGTGCGCAGCCGACGGCGGCGCAGAAGGCCGTGCGGGTCGCCGAGAGCAAGATCGGCGCTCCGTATGTCTACGGGTCGGCCGGTCCCAACGCGTTCGACTGCTCCGGACTCGTCTACTACTCGTACAAGCAGGCTGGCAAGACCATCCCGCGCGACAGCTACGGACAGCTCGGTGGCGGCACCCCGGTGTCGTCCATCGCGGCGGCCAAGCCGGGCGACGTGCTGATCTTCAACGGTGGCGGCCACGCAGGCATGTACGTCGGCAACGGAACCTTTGTCCATGCCTCGACCGCCGGTGTGCCGGTCAAGAAGGACAAGGTCTCCAACTGGTCGATCACCGGCATCCGGCGCTACTGAGCGTCGGGTCACCGATGAGTATGTGAACTCGTTTGGGCGGATCACGTGGAATGCGTGATCCGCCCAAACCAATCACCTGACCTGGCAGGGCCGGTCCGCTCCGGACCGTCGCAGGTCACGTGAGCGGGGGGACAGTGGTGGAGGAGAAGTGACAGCCGTGGTTTCCGGATTGTGGACCGCACGGATGCGGGCGGTATCCGTACTGCTCGTGGCCGCGGTGTTGGCACTGGTGGTGTCCGCGGGACAGCTCGCTTCGCCGACGGGCGCGGGGATGCCTCGGCGGCGCCGGTCCGTTCCCCGGATCAGCTGCTCGGCCAATACAAGAAACTCAGCGACGACGCCGAGAAGTCGGCGGAGGCGATGCACAACGCGCAGATGGAGTACGACAAGCAGCGACGCATCGTGGCCGACTCGAAGAAGGCGTCGGCCGACGCCGACCGCACGCTCGTCGTGACACAGAAGCGTCTCGAGGGTTTTCAGGGCCGGGTCGATTCGATCGTGCGCGCCAGCTACAAGGGCGCCCGGGTCAACCGCCTGTACGCCGTGCTCGTCAGTGACTCCCCCCAGTCGTTGCTCGATCAGATGTCGGGCCTGGAGCTGATCTCTCGTCAAGCGGCCACCGACCTGCGGAGCCTCAAAGACGCGCGCCGGAAGACATTGGCTGCCAAGGCCTCCGCGGACAAGACCGCGACCGAGGCGACCGCTGCGGTGGCCGCCGCCGAGAAGACGCGTGGTGAGCTCCAGGCGAAGCAGGCGAATCTGCAATTGCAGGCCGTGCAGATCCGCGCGGTGTACGAGTCCATGACAGGTAAGCAGCTCGCGGCGCTGCGCGGCCCGAAGTTCGATTTCGACCCGCGATTCGTGCCGAAGGGCACGTCTGCCGCACTGGTCGCGGTGCAGGCCGCGCTCACCCGGATCGGCGACCCGTATGTGTGGGGTGCCACCGGACCAGACTCGTTCGACTGCTCGGGCCTCATGGTGTGGGCATACGAGCAGGCGGGCAAGACGCTGCCGCGTTCCAGCGAGGCGCAGAGCGGTTCCGGGCAGGCGGTCGACCGTGGTGATCTGCGCCCCGGAGACCTGATCATCTACTACCCGGATGCACACCATGTCGGCATGTATGTCGGCGACGGCTACGTGATCCACGCGTCCACATTCGGTGTGCCGGTGAAGGTCGTGCCGATCGACGAGGCAGGACCATTCAGCTCGGCTCGCCGGTACTGAGTGGCGTGCCGTGAAGGGCGCGTCCGGATGACGGTCGCGGGCGGGTCGCGGTCGCGACGGCCTCGAGGCCTTCTGACCATCGCCGGGTCGATGGTCCTCGTCGCCGTGATGGTGAGCGGATGCGGGCAGGATGCCGCCCCGACATCTCGATCGGGTGGCAGCACGACGACCACCCCGGCCAACATCTACGAAGAGCAGCGAGCGGCGGGGGCCCAGGCGACCCTGGATGCGCTCGGTGAGGGACTGCTCGCCGGCGACCGGAGCCGCGTGACCGATCTCGTCGACGCCTCGGCGTCCTCCGACTTCCGTGCACGCATCGAGACATCGGTCGCCAATCTGGCCGGCACCGACCTCCGGTCCGAGACCCCGGCTCCGGCCTCGCCGCCCGCCGGCGATGCGTCGTCGACCCGGCCATCGGGTTCGCCGGCAGCGGACGCGTCGTCCGCGGCGCTGTCGTCCGCCTCGACGCCGCCGGCGAGGGGAGAAGCCTTGCAGCTGAACTCCCTTCGGTATGTCCTGGCGCCCACCGAAGAGGCCGAGACGCTGGTTCCCCCCGAATTGCAGACACGCCTAGACGCACAGGGCAGTTCGGACTCGTGGGTCGCGCCGGTGGAGTTGCACTACGCGCTCGGCGGTGCGCAGAAACCAGGGCTCGACGAGCCCGAGGTGGTGGTCTCGACTCAGTTCGTGATGGCGCGCTACGGAGACGAGTGGAAGATCGTCGGTGATGCCGCGGCGATCGGTGCGGCCGCCATGCCGACCCAGCTGTGGGAACTACCCGGTGTGGCGGCAGATGATCTCGCCACCGCGGGCGGCGAGTCTGTGATCGCCTCCTATCCCGGCACGGAGACCGTGGTCGACCGGGTGCGCCGGTTGCTCCCAGGTGCGACCGCCGCGGTCACCGACTTCTGGGGCGCCGACTGGCCGCGCCGGGCGGCGGTGGTGGCGACAGGCACGCCTGCGGAGTTCAGCGACCTGGCGCAGAGCACGGCCACCGACATCGCGGGTGCGGCGGCGGCGACGGTGTTCAGCCGGATCGATACCGGCGCACATGTGGCTGCCGGACAGCGCATCATCCTCACCCCAACGCGCGCGACATCGCGGAGCCCGCGCTGGGAGTGGTGCTGCGGCATGAGCTGACCCATGTGGCCGCGCGCGTCGCGACGTCGCCGGGTGCGCCGTTGTGGATCACCGAGGGCGTTCCCGAATACGTCGGACGGAAGAACACCTACGTTCGCCTCGAGGATGCCGCGCCCGACCTCGCTTCCGCCGTCCGGGCCGGGGACGGCCCCACGGGGCTGCCGGCCGATCGGGACTTTGCGGTGGACTCGGACGAGGCGCGCGTGGCGTACCAGGCCGCATGGTCGGTCGCCGCCTTCGTCGCGGCGCGTTTCGGGGAGGCCAAGCTCAAGGCGCTCTACCTCGGTGTCGCTGCTAGCGACGACGTGAAGCGCCAGGATGTCGCGATCCGTGGTGTCCTGGGTATGTCGCGCGCAGAGTTCGTCGCCTCATGGCAGCGATGGCTGAACGACCAGGTCGGCTGATGCGTCGAACCCTGTTGATCACCAACGATTTCCCACCGCGCCCGGGTGGTATCCAGTCGTACCTGCAGAACCTGGTCGATCTGCTGCCACCTGAGGAGGTGGTCGTCTACGCACCGCGGTGGCGAGGCCATGAGGAGTTCGACGCCTCGGTGCCCTACACGGTGCTACGTCATCGCACGACCCTGATGCTGCCCACGCCGTTTGTCGCCCGCCGGGCCGCGAAGATCATCCGGGCCCACGGCATCTCGACGGTGTGGTTCGGCGCGGCTGCGCCGTTGGCGGTCCTCGCGCCCGCGATGCGACGGGCCGGGGCCGTCCGGGTCATCGCGAGCACCCATGGCCACGAGGTCGGGTGGTCCATGCTGCCGCTCGCGCGTCAGGTGCTGTCGTTCATCGGGCGGAATGTCGATGTCGTCACCTTCGTGAGTCGCTACACGCGGGGACGGTTCGCCTCGGCGTTCGGTGCACGGGCGGCTCTCGAGTATCTGCCACCCGGGGTCGACACCAGCCGGTTCGCGCCGGATCCACAGGCGCGGCGGCGGATTCGGGAACAGCTCGGGCTCGGAGACCGTCCGACGGTGCTCTGCCTGTCGAGGCTGGTGCCGCGCAAGGGACAGGATGCATTGATCCGCGCACTGCCGTTGATCCGGCGGGAGATCGGCGACGTGACCCTGGTGATCGTGGGTGGCGGACCGTACGCGGAGACCCTTCGCGAACTGGTCTCGCAGTACGGGATGACCGACCACGTGGTGTTCACCGGTTCGGTGTCGTCGGCGGACCTGCCCGCATACCACAACATCGCGGACGTGTTCGCGATGCCGGCGCGGACCCGGGGCCGTGGACTCGATGTCGAAGGGCTGGGCATCGTCTATCTCGAGGCGTCGGCCACCGGGGTCCCGGTCGTCGCCGGCCAATCGGGCGGTGCGCCGGAGACGGTCGTGGAGGGCGTCACCGGAACCGTCGTCGACGGCACCGATGTCGACGCGGTGGCCTTCGCGATCACCGCAATCCTCGCGGATCCGGCCGCTGCATCCGAGATGGGCTCGCGGGGGCGTGAGCACGCCGTGGAGACGTGGGAGTGGCGGTCGATCGCTGCCCGGCTGCGGCAGCTGCTCTGAGCTGGTGCCTCAGCGCGTGTAGATCGCGTCGATGTCGTCGGCGAACTTCTGGACCACCACGTTGCGCTTCACCTTCAGGGTCGGGGTCATCTCGCCGGTCTCCTCGGTGAAATCGTCCGGCAGGATGCGGAACTTCTTGATCGCCTCCGCGTGCGAGACGGTCTTGTTCGCGTCGTCGACCGCGGCCTGGACCTCGGCTCGCAGATCGTCGTCGCCTGCCAGATCTGCGACGCTCGCCGACGCGGGCTTGTGGTGGCGGTCCTTCCATGCGGGGAAGGCCTCCGGATCGATCGTGATCAGTGCGGCGATGAAGGGTTTCGCGTCGCCGATGACGAGCGCCTGCGAGACGAGGGGACTCGACCGGATGACGTCTTCGAGTCCGGCCGGGGACACGTTCTTGCCCCCGGCGGTCACGATCAGTTCCTTCTTCCGGCCGGTGATCGTGAGATAGCCGTCGCCGTCGACGCTCCCGAGGTCACCGGTGTGGAACCAGCCGTCCTCGATCGCGGTGTCGGTGGCCTCGGCATTGCGCCAGTAACCGCCGAACACCACGCCGCCGGACAGCATCACCTCGCCGTCGTCGGCGATTCGTACGCTGTTGCCGGCCAACGGTTTACCCACCGTTCCGACCCGTACCCGGCCGGGTGTGTTCACGCTGAACGCGGCCGTCGTCTCGGTGAGACCGTACCCCTCGTAGACGGGGATACCGATACCCGAGAAAAAGTGCCCGAGCCGTGCACCGAGCGGTGCGCCGCCCGATATGGCGAGTTCGCACTCGCCGCCGAGCGCCGCGCGCAGCTTGCCGTAGACGAGCTTGTCGAACACGGCGTGCTTTGCCTTGAGGAGCAGACCGGCGTCGCCGCGCTCGACCGCCTGGGAGTATTCGACGGCGGCGTCGGCGGCCGCGTCGAAGATGCGTCCCTTGCCCTCGTCGTGGGCCTTCTGCCGGGCGCTGTTGTAGACCTTCTCGAACACACGGGGCACGGACAGGATCAGCGACGGCTTGAACACCGCGAACTCCGGCACCAGATTCGGGATGTCGTTGGTGTAGCCGATCTCCACGCCCGCCTCGATGGCGACCAGGTTGATGGCCCGCGCGAGCACATGTGCCATCGGGAGGAACATGAGCAACCGCTTGCCGGGACCGAGCAACGTGCGCATGTTGCCCTCGAGGACGCCATAGACCTCGGAGAGGAGATTGCTGTGGCTGAGCATGCAGCCTTTGGGCCGGCCGGTGGTGCCCGAGGTGTAGATCAGGGTGGCGGGGTCGGCGGCGGTGACGGTCGCGCGACGCTTGGTCACCTCGTCGTCGTGGATGTCGGCGCCGGCGGCCTCGAGAGCGGCGATGGCACCGGTCTCGCCGTCTGCTCCGTCGATCTGGAAGACCTTGACATCCGCGAGGTTCTCGATCCCGTCGAAGATCGCGCGATGCCCGGCATCCTCCAGGACGATCGCGGTGGCACCGGAGTCCCGCATGATCCAATCGATCTGCGGTCCCGATGACGAATCGTAGATCGGTACCGGAATCGCCCCGGCCGACCAGATGGCGAAGTCGATCAAGGTCCATTCGGGGCGGGTACGCGACAAGATCGCCACGCGGTCGCCGGGAGCGATGCCCTCGGCGATCAGCCCCTTGGCGAGGGCCGTGATCTGTGCCGCGACATCGCCCGCGCGCACCGGTGCCCAGTCGGCACCTTCTTTGCGGCGGAACACCGTTTTGTCGGGTTCTCGCTCGGCGATGCCGAAGATGATGTCGGTACAGTCGGCGTTCTCGGGGACAGAAAATCGTGCGGGAACGCTGAACTCACTCATCGAGGCACCTTTCGCATGCAACTTCTCGCCATCGATGGTATCGCTGCCTCCGACGTGACCGGGGGCACGTTCGCCGACCTCGTCTGGCGAGGTCGCTGTCCCGGCGTCGGCCGAGTATGTGAAGCTAGTGAACGTGACGAGCATTCAGGTGGCCGATGAGACCTTCATCGCCGCCGCACCGTCGTTGGTGACGGAGGTGGTCGGGAGCCGGGCCGACTGGCGCCGGTGGTGGCCCGACCTCCGCCTGACCGTGACCGAGGAGCGGGGGGCGCAGGGTGTGCGATGGCGTGTGGAGGGTCCGCTGGCAGGCACCATGGAGATCTGGTGCGAGCCGGTGATGGACGGTTTCGTGCTGCATTATTTCCTGCATGCGGAGCCCACGGCCGATCTGCCGGCCGAGGGGCGGGCCCGTGCCGTGTACCTCGCCGACGCGAACCGTGAACGCCGTGCAGCCGGCAAGCTGATGTCGTTCGAGGTGAAGGATCGTCTCGAGTCCGGCCGCGCAGTGGGCGGCCCGGCCATCGGTGATGACCGGGTGGCGATCTGATGGCCGAACACACCGAACGTTCCATCGTCATCAACGCCGACGCCGACGACATCATGGCGGTGATCGCCGATTTCGAGCACTATCCCGACTGGGTCTCGGCCGCGCGTGAGGTGGAGGTGACCGAGTACGGCGCGGGCGGTAGGCCCAGCGAGGTGCGGTTCGTGCTCGACGCCGGGGTGCTGCAGGACACCTATGTCCTGTCCTACGAGTGGGAGACCGACGGACGTGCGGTCTCGTGGCGGTTGGTGAGCAGTGATCTGCAGCGCGATCAGCGCGGCCGCTACGTTCTCGCGCAGCAGGTCCCGGGCTCCACGAAGGTCACATACGAATTGATGGTCGATCTGTTGGTGCCGATGATCGGTCAGCTGAAGCGCCGCGCGGAGAAGGCGATCACCGAGGCGGCACTGAACGATCTGAAGAAGAGGGTCGAAGGCTGATCGATCTCACGCCCATCCATGTGGTGATCGGGCCGGGTGGCGCCGGGGTCTCGGTGACCGCGGCCTCGGGAGCCCTGAGCCGGTCCGGGCACCACCGGTCCGGTGGTGCCCGATCCGTCGCGGTTCCGGAACAAGACACCCTGCTGATCACCGTCGACCGGTGCTCGCCGACGGCCGATCTGCTGGGGGTGTTCCGGCAGCCCGACGAGCCCGTCGCGGTGTCGGCGCGACTGCACCTGCTGTCACTCGACCGCCTGGTGCTCCTCGAGCGGACCTGGTCGACGTTCACGGCGGTCCTGACCGAAACGGTCGCGCGCTCCAAGGTGGCGTTGCCGGGCGTGGGTTCGGTTGCCGACATCGACGCCGGAGAACTCTCTACGCTCCCCGGCGTGGAGGACTTCCTGGTCCTGCGCCGCATCCGCGACGAAGCGGTCAGCGGTCAGTGGCGTCGAATCGTGGTCGACGCGTCCGGTCTCGGCGATCCGTTCGAATTCCTGAGGGCGGCGTCGGTGCTCAGTCAGGCGCTGAATCGGTTGTGGCCCAGGCATCGTCGGCTCGCCGCCGCGGCGGAGCGACCGGTGATGGCCCAGCTGACCGCGGCCGTCGACGCGATCGACCGGGACTGTGTGGACGTCACCGAGCTCGTCACCGACCCCCACGCGGTCGCGATGCACGTTGTCGTCGGGGCGGATCACCGCGGCGAACATGCGCTCCCACACCTGCTGGCCACGGTCGACGTCATGGGACTCGCGTTGCGATCGGTGATGATCAACCACGGGGTCGGAGCCGGTCACGAGGCCGGGGAGGACGGCGCCCGGGTGGACCGTCTGCGCGCTGCGGTGGGCGACGACGTCGAGGTCGCCGAACTACCCCGTCTCGACGTCCCGATCGACCGTGCCGCGCGGCTGCGCAAACTCGGCGTCGGGCTACCGGTGCCGAACGGCCGGCCGTTCGGGTCGGGCGCGGCCCAGGTGACGGAGGCGACCGACGGCGGGTCGGGCACCGCGCGTGTGTACGAACTGTCCTGGCGTCAGCGACTTCCCGATCCGGACGGTCTGCAGCTCGGACGCTCCGGCGACGACCTGCTGGTGACGGTCGGCGGATTCCGGCATCCGGTGCGCCTACCCTCGGTTCTGCGGCGCTGTGTGGTCGTCGACGCGATGTGGGACGGTGCCGAGCTGACGGTCCGGTTCATGCCGGATCCGGCATTGTGGCCGCAGGGCCGCTGACGTCGGACAGTCCGCCGCGAAGCGTCGTGGCAGACGTCTCGCGTACACTACTGCCGGACCGGACAGGAGAGCTGCCCACATGACCTCGGACGACACGACCGGACCCGGCGACGACAACGTCGCAGGCCACGCCCGTGGCGCCACGGGTGACCCGGTGCGGGACTTCCTCCTCGGCGTCGCGGCGCAGATCGATCAACTCGCCGCACTGTTCGGTGGGACCGGACAGCGCTCGACCGGCCAGCACGCCGCAGCAGCGACGGCGGGGGTGTCCGCGGACACGGGCGCATTCGCCGATCTCGCCGGTGACATCACCGCGTTGCTCGCCGAACTCGGAGATCTGCTGGCCCGTCTGCTCGCCGCCCTGATCGCGGTGCTCGAGGCGATGGCCGACGCGGTGCGATCGTCGCCGGCGGCCACCGCCGATGCGCCCCAGCACTACCAGCCGATCGCGGTTCGCATCGATGTGCGGCGGCCCGAGCCGGAGGGCGAGATCTGATGGGAGACTTGACGATCGGCATCGACATCGGCGGCACGAGTGTGCGCGCGTCGGTGGTCGACGACCATGGCGCGATGCTGGACACCCTGCGCGCGGCCACGCCGCCGACGACGAGCGCGCTCGAACACTGCCTCGACCGCCTGGTCGGTGAACTCACCTCGAGGTGGGCGGCGAAGGCTGTCGGACTGGCGATCGCGGGATTCCTCACCCCCGACCGCCGCGTGGTGCGATTCGCGCCGCACCTGCCGTGGCGGGAGGCCACGGTCGCCGAGGACATGACGTCGCGGATCGGTGTCCCCGTCGTCGCCGAGCACGACGCGAACGCCGCCGCGGTGGCGGAGTGGCGGTTCGGGGCTGCGGCACGCGGCAAGAATTCGCTGGTGCTCGCCATCGGTACCGGGATCGGGGCGGGGCTGCTGCTCGACGGCGAGATCTATCGCGGAAGTTTCGGGGTCGCGCCCGAACTCGGACATCTGACAGTGGTCCCGAACGGTCGCGTGTGCTCGTGCGGCAAGCTCGGATGTTGGGAAAGATACTGCAGCGGTACGGCTTTGGTTGATACCGTGCTGGAGTTGCTCGCCGACGGCGATTGGGGGCGCAGTCAGCTGGCCGCGGACGTGGCCGCCGATCCCGGCTCCCTGACCGGGCGTCGGGTGGCGGGCGCTGCCGCGGATGGGGATGCGGTCGCGATCGCGGCGTTCGCCCAATTCGCCGCATCGCTGGGACAGGGGCTCGCGATGATCGCGGACATCTTCGACCCGGATCTCATCGTGCTCGCGGGCGGTGTCGGCGCGGCGTCCGGCCTGTTCCTCGACGAGGCGCGCGAACACTATGCACGGCTGGTGACCGGCGCCGGCCATCGACAGCTCGCCCGTATCCGCGGCACCCAACTCGGCGAGAGTGCCGGCGTGGTGGGCGCGGCAGAAGTTGCGCGACAAGCAATCAGGGCGCAGGCCGGGGAGACGCTACGCAGCTGAACCTGAGGATGTGTATCGTTTCTGCGGGTAAGGTCTGAGGCGGTGGCGATAGGCGAGATTCGGAGTCTTCGATGTGGTACTACACCTTCAAATTTGTATTGTTGGGACCGTTCCTCCGCCTCATCGGCCGGCCGAAGGTCGAAGGACTCGAGAACCTCCCGTCGCGCGGTCCGGCAATCCTGGCCAGTAACCATCTGGCCGTGATGGACAGCTTCTATCTGCCGCTCATGGTGCGGCGGCGGATCTACTTCCTGGCGAAGAGCGAGTACTTCACCGGCACCGGTCCGAAGGGTGCGTTCCAGCGCTGGTTCTTCTCCGCCGTCGGCCAGATCCCGATCGACCGTTCCGGTGCCGAGGCCGCTGCGGGCGCGTTGACCGCGGCGCGCCGCCAGCTCGAGGCAGGCGAACTGATGGGGATGTACCCGGAGGGCACGCGATCCCCGGACGGCCGGCTGTACAAGGGCAAGACCGGCCTCGCGCGGGTCGCGCTCGACACCGGCGTGCCGGTGATCCCGGTCGCGATGATCAACACGGAGAAGCTCAACCCGCCCGGGTCGATCATCCCGCGTCCGGCGCGCGTCGTCGTCAAGATCGGTAAGCCGCTGAATTTCGCGCGGTACGACGGGATGCAGGGAAACCGCTTCATCGAGCGCGCGATCACCGACGAGATCATGTACGAGCTGATGCAGCTGACCGGACAGCAGTACGTCGACATCTACGCGGCCTCGCTCAAGGACGCCAAGCCGAAGCCGCAGGAGTCCATCCCGGCATCGGCGGCCTGACCCGGCGCGCGCCCGTCGTGGTGCGACGGCCCCGCGGGAGGCTCAGCTGATGTGTGCGTCCGCGAGCTGTGGTCGTGCATGGGCGGTGCCCTCGCCGGTGATCTGCGGCGGGAACAACCACACCACGAGTAGGACGGCCAGGCCCCACAGCGTGTACGAATTACCGATCAGGTGGTCGACGACCGACCACTGACGGACCGCGGGCGACAAGAACTGGAACGGGCCGAGCGCGAAGATCGCGAGTCCTGTTGCGGCCACCGCGCCGTATCCGAATCGGACACGTCGGTCGGTGTCGCGGGACGCCACCACGGTGGCGGTCAGGATGGTCGGGATCGCCCAGACCCAGTGATGGGCCCACGAGGTCGGCGACACGAGCAGACCCCACAGCGCGACGACCGACACCGTCATGACTGCCGCGACCCGTGCCGAGGCGTCTCCGCCATCGGGACGGCGACATGCCTCGAAGGCCGCGATCGGTCGACATGCTCGCGCCGCGACGAGTGCCAGCACGGTCACCACCAGCGAACTGATGACCCACATCAGTTGCTCGGCCGATTCCGATTGCGGGATGAGGCGAATCCACATCGCGTTGAGGTTCTGGTTGATCCGGCCCGCGGGGTCGCCGATGCGAGTGGTGTGGAAGAGCGTGTGCGTCCAATAGCCGTGCGAATCCGCGGGAAGCCATATCCACGCGAGCGCCCCGGCACCGACGAAGGTGCCGACCGTGACGACGGCCGCCCGCCACTGGCGCGTCAGCAGATAGACGGCGACGAAGACCAACGGGGTCAACTTGATCGCGGATGCGATCCCGGTCAGGAGACCGCGGAACGGGCCGGTGGCCGCGGCACGGGCGCGGCCGACGACGAAGATGTCGACGATGATCATCGCCATCAGGATGATGTTGATCTGTCCGAATCCGAGGGTCATCCACAATGGGTTGAGCCAGACCACCCCGGCGCCGAGCAACAGGGCGATCCACCATCTGTTTCCCGGATTGCCCACCGACAGCATGCTCAGCACGATGTGCAGGATCACCACCGTCAGCGCGACGGTGATCAGCGAGATCAGCAGTCCGGCCAGACCGAGGCCGATGGCGCCGAGTGGCATGAAGCCGAGCGCGGCGAACGGGGGATAGGTGAACGGCAACCAGATTCCGTCGCTGGTGAACGGCATGGATCCGTCGGCGTAGAGGCTCTGTCCGTGTTGCCAGATCTGGCCGCCGAGACGGTAGACGTCCAGGTCGATGCGGGTGCGGGTGCCGAAACTCGACGTGAACGGGATCCCGACGATCTGCAGGGTGACCGACGCGATGAACACCGCGGCGACGGCGGTGCGTGCGGCGCTCGACGGCGCCCATCGGTGCAGCCGGCTGTCGGCCGCGGACAGGTAAGTCATGGTCTCGGCGGTTCTCTGCTCCACGTGGTGTGAATACTGGTGGGTATGCGGTTCTTCTACGACTCGGAGTTTATCGAGGACGGCACCACCATCGAGCTCATCTCGATAGGTGTCGTCGCCGAGGACGGACGTGAATTCTACGCGGTGTCCACCGAGTTCGACCCCGGCCGGGCCGGCGACTGGGTTCGGACCAACGTATTGCCCAAGCTACCGTCCCCGGCTTCGCCCTATTGGCGCAGCCGTCGACAGATCCGCGACGAGTTGCTCGCGTTCCTGACCGCCGACGGTGCGGACGTCGAGTTGTGGGCGTGGGTGGGTGCCTACGACCATGTGGTGCTGTGTCAGCTGTGGGGCCCGATGACGGCGCTGCCACGGCCGATACCGCGGTTCACGCGAGAGCTGCGACAGCACTGGGAGGCCGCGGGCCGGCCGGCGCTCCCGCCGTCGCCGCGAGACGCTCACGACGCGCTGACCGATGCCCGGCACAACTGGCGGCGGTGGCAGGCGATCGAGAAATCGCGAGCCTGATCCGCCGAGGGTCCGACCCGTCCGCTGTCGTGCTCCCCGCGCACCTCATACGCGAGCGGCTGAACTACCCTGGAGCCGTGGTGACGAACTGGACCGTAGACGTTCCGATCGCGGAGCTCCCGGAGCTGCCGCCGCTGCCCGGCGACCTGCAGAACCGGTTCGATGACGCGATGGCGCGCCCGGCAGTGCAGCAGCCGAGCTGGCCCGCCGAAGAGGCACGCAAGATGCGCACGGTCCTCGAGAGCGTGCCGCCGATCTGCATGCCGGCCGAGGTCCGTGATCTCCATGCGCAACTCGCCGAGGTCGCGGAGGGGCGCGCGTTCCTGCTCCAGGGCGGCGACTGCGCGGAGACCTTCGTCGACAACACCGAACCGCATATCAAGGGCAACATCCGTACCCTGCTGCAGATGGCCGTTGTGCTCACCTATG
The DNA here is from genome assembly GCF_009862785.1 of Gordonia sp. SID5947. Classification (NCBI taxonomy): domain Bacteria; kingdom Bacillati; phylum Actinomycetota; class Actinomycetes; order Mycobacteriales; family Gordoniaceae; genus Gordonia; species Gordonia sp. SID5947. Next base: position 438,992 of record NZ_WWHU01000001.1, read on the forward strand.
GCGCGAGCATGCCGGTGGTCAAGGTCGCCCGAATCGCGGGCCAGTACGCCAAGCCGCGGTCGTCGGACACCGATGCGCTCGGGCTGCCGTCGTATCGCGGGGACATGGTCAACGGGTTCCCGGCCGACGAGACCACCCGCAGGCATGATCCGTCGCGACTGGTGCGCGCGTACGCCAACGCCGCGGCTGCGATGAATCTGGTTCGCGCGCTGACGGGTTCGGAGGCGGACCTGCGGCGTGTGCATCTCTGGAACCGGGAGTTCGTACGGACCTCGCCGGCCGGGGCCCGCTATGAGGCGCTCGCATCCGAGATCGACCGGGGACTCCGCTTCATGGACGCGTGCGGGGTGACCGACACGAATCTGGAGTCGGCGTCCATCTTCGCGTCGCATGAGGCGCTAGTCCTCGACTACGAGCGCGCAATGCTGCGTCTGGCCGATGTTCCGAGCGCAGGGGCCGACCCCATCCCGACCGGCGACGGCGAGAAGGTGCTCTACGACCTGTCCGCCCATTTCCTCTGGATCGGCGAGCGGACCCGGCAGCTCGACGGCGCACACATCGCGTTCGCCGAGCTGATCGACAACCCGATCGGGGTCAAGATCGGTCCGACCACGACGCCCGAGCAGGCCGTCGAGTACGTCGAGCGGCTCGATCCGCACAACCGGCCGGGCAGGCTCACGCTGGTGGCCCGGATGGGCAACAACAAGGTGCGGGAGGTCTTGCCCGCCATCGTGTCCGCGGTCGAGGCCACCGGACACAAGGTCATCTGGCAGTCCGACCCCATGCACGGAAACACCCATGAGGCCTCGACCGGCTACAAGACGCGGCACTTCGATCGCATCGTCGACGAGGTACAGGGCTTCTTCGAGGTGCATCACGCGCTGGGCAGCCATCCCGGTGGCGTGCACATCGAACTCACCGGCGAGGACGTCACCGAATGCCTCGGTGGGGCACAGGACATCTCCGACCTCGACCTCGCCGGCCGCTACGAGACGGCCTGCGATCCCCGCCTGAACACGCAACAGTCGTTGGAGTTGGCCTTCCTCGTCGCGGAGATGCTGCGGGGCTGACCGCCGCGATCAGCTGAGGTAAGTCTGCCCGACCCACCACCCGATCGCGCCGATCGCGACTGCGAGCAGCAGTACGAGGGTCGTCCAGATCAGTGCGCGGACCGGCCCGTTGTCGTCTGGTTCCGCCCGATCGTCGAACCGGGTTTCCTGACGTGTCATCTTCGACGCGGGGACGTCGGACCTCGTCCTCGGCGCCGCAGCGATGGGCGCGACGGCGGGCGGTGTCGCCGCGGGCCCCGACTCCACCCTGGTGGGGTCGACGATCGGGGCGGCAGCGGCCGGAGGACGTGCGCGACCGGCACGCAACCGTGCCATCGTGTCGCGTTCGGCGGACATTCGCGGGGCCGGCACCGTGAAAGACGGCAGATCCAGATCGTCGGCGGCGGCGAGCAACGCACGCCGCATGTCGTAGCCGTCCGCGTAGCGCTCGGCGGGATCCCGTTCGGTGGCGCGCAGAACGATCTCGTCGAACTCCTCGGGTACGCCGTCGACCACGTCGCCGGGCGCCGGCACGTCGTAGCTGAGCCTCTGGTATGCCAGTGCCAGCGGTGTATCGCCACGGAAAGGCGTTCGGCCGGTGAGCAATTCGAACATCATGACGCCCATCGAATAGACGTCGCTACGGGCGTCGGCGTCGCCGGCCTCGACCTGCTCGGGCGACAGGTAGGCCGCTGTGCCCAGGATGACACTGGCCGAGGTGACGCCTGCCTCGGCGACCGCACGGACCAGCCCGAAGTCGGCGACCTTCACCTCGCCGACGTCGGAGATGAGCACGTTCTCGGGCTTCACGTCGCGGTGGACGAGTCCGGCGGCGTGGGCGGTGCCGAGTCCGCCGAGCACCGGATCGGCCACCGCGCTGACCGCGTGGGGTGGCATCGGACCGCGTTCGCGCAGCAGTTCCCGAAGGCTGCCACCCTGGACGAGTTCCATCACCAGAAACGCGATCCCGTCGTCGATGCCCTGGTCGTACACGGCCACCAGCCCAGGATGTTTCAATCCGGCGACGGCCCGGGCCTCGAACTCGAACCGCCGCAGGAACTGCGGATCGCCGCTGTAGCGGGCGTCCATCACCTTGATCGCCACCGACCTGCCCAGCCGCAGATCGACCCCGAGGTAGACCGCGGACATCCCGCCGCGCGCGATCGGCGCGTCGATCCGGTAGCGGCCCTCGAGGGACGCGCCCAGGAGTGAGTCGGCGGGAGGTTTCACGTGGCCGAATCTACCGGGCGACGTCGCGCGGGCGGTGTATCGACTCGGGCTCGCAGCACGGTCGGCGTGCCCCGGATCCGGGACGGCATCGTTGGGCGACGACGTCCGAGCCGGTACGCTCGGCGATGTGGGTTCACTACCGCTGTCCGAAGACAGTCTCCCGCCCGAGCTCGACACCCTGACGATCGACGATGTGGCGCGCCGGCTGCGTGTGTCGGCCAATCGCGTCCGCACCCTGATCCATGACCACCAACTGCTCGCGGTGTCGCGTGGGGGTCAGCCGGCCATCCCGGCGGTGTTCTTCGACGACCTCGGAATCGTCAAGCATTTCACCGGACTCGTGGAGGTCCTTTTCGACGGCGGTTACACCCGCGACGAGGCGATGGAGTGGCTGTTCGCCACCCAGGACGACCTCGGTATGTGTCCCGCCGAAGCGCTGCACACACATTCGGCTCGCGAGGTCATCCGCCGAGCGCAGGCCCAGGCCTTCTGACCGACGGTCCCACCAGGGCAGACGTGCGGGCACGCCATGTGCGTCTCGCGACGGCCGGGTCGCTCGACGGCATCGCGAAGCACGCTCTCAGGCACGGGGTGTCGTCGATCCGTCGGGCTCGTCAGACCGGTCGGGACCCCGGAACCAGGAGACGACCCGGCCGAGGCGCAACGGATCCCGCCGTGTGAGTGAGACCGCGGCGAGTACCGACAGCGCAGTCGCGAGGAGTACCTCGGGGAGTTTGTAGAACAGGATCGAATCGTCGGGCTGGAACACGATGAGCATGAACGTGGAGACGCCGACGACGGTCGCGCGTACCCACCCTGGCAGCGTGAACGCCACCGCGAGGCACAGCACCCACGTGTAATACCAGGGGAGCGTGGACGGTTCGAGGAGCAGGACCGCGAGCATCGCCCACGTCATGCCTGCCATCGCGCTGCGTTCGTCGCGACGGTGCGACCACCACAGACCCACCAGGATGATCGCGAGCACCACCATCCCGACCGCGCGCGTGACCCCCAGCACGGGTTGCAGATTCAGCGCGGTGAACGGGGCGGCCACCAGCGTCACGAGGTGCCCGGCGAGGGTGGGCACCGTGAACCAGTTGATGATTCGATCCGCCCACCCGAGGCCGGTCAGCCAACCGAGACCCAGCCCGAGCAGCGCGGTGCACACGCCGAACACCGCGACGGTGATCCCGATCACCGAGGCGAGGACCCGGGCCACGTCGACCGGCTCGACGCGCCGGCGGGCGCGGATGTGCGACAACCAGATCCACAGCACGAACGGGATCGCGATACCGGCGGTGACCTTGATCGACACCGCCAGTCCGAGCACGACGAGACCCGTGACGTGTCGGCCGGTGACGACCAGCGCGACGCCGGCCACGAGGACACCCATCATCAGCAACTCGACGTGACTGCCGGCCACCAGGTGGATGAGGACCATCGGGTTGGCGAGCGCCAGCCACAGTCCGGCCTGCGGCGATGCGCCGAAATGGCCGGCCAGTCGTGGAATCGCCCAGAGCGCCAACAGAAGTCCGGGCAACAGGACCAGCCGGATCGCGTAGACCCCGAGAATGACGTGGTCGCCGGTGATCTCGGTGACCACCCGGGTCATGCCGACGAAAAGTGGACCGTAAGGTGCCGTGGTGGTCGCCCAGACCTGCGCCATGCTGTCGAGGAGCGGTCCGGGAAGGTGTGCCGGCCCGTCTGCATACGGGTCGAATCCTTCCCGGAACAACGCTCCCTGTCCCAGATATGCGTAGACATCGCGGCTGTAGACCGGGACGGCGAGGGCGAGCGGCGCGGCCCAGCCCACTATTCCCCAGCGGAACGTGCGCACCGAGAGCGCCACCCGGTCGGTGTCGAGCCGGCGTCCCAGACGTACCCAGGCGATGACCATGGTCGCGACGCCGAGCCAGAAGACGCTGCCGAACAACGTCTTGCCGTGCCCGTACGTGATTGCCGACAGGCCCAGGTCCTGGGCCACCGTGCTGTTCCGCGCGATGTCGCCGACGCCGAAGCTGCCGATGCACACGAGGACGGAACCGATGAAGCCGACCAGCAGGTCCGCGAACCCCGCCTCGCGAACCGACTGGCTCCAGCGAGATCGCGGGGATTGGTCGCGGGTCGCGGTCACGGCCCGATCCTACGGCGCGGCGATTCGCCGAGCGTCGCGACGACGCGCTCGGCGGCGAGCCGCCCCGACACCAGCGCCGGCGGGATGCCGTCTCCCGGCACGGTTGCCGCACCTGCCAGGAACAGATTGTGGCTCTCCGGCCACCGGTTGGGGGTTCGCAGCGGACCGGTCTGTCGAACCGTGTGAGCGGCGCTGAACGGCGTTCCGGCCGGCAGGCCGGCGGCCGCCCACGTGCCGGGGTCGTCGACGCGCAGCACGCGCAGAGCCGTGTCGATCTGGTGATGGCCACGCGCGGCGAGTGTCTGCGGGCATTCGTCGACGTAGGGGCCGGCGAGGGCCTCCCATGGCAGGTTCGCGGTGGTCAGATCGGGGCGAGGGGCGAGGACGGAGACCGGCTCCATCGGACCGGTCAGGCCGGGGTCGGACAGTGCGGGACGTGTCACCAGGAACGATGGATCACGCATGAGGCGTCCCGGAGTGCGGGTGAGGTCGACGAACTTCTCTGTCCAGGCTGCCGCGAAGTCGAGAGTGTGATGGTGCCCCGGCCAGCTCTCGGTGACCGAACGTGGTGCGAGACCGTGGATCACCACGGCACTCGGGGAGTACCGGAGCCGGCGCCACCGCGGACCGCGCGGCAACTCGGCGCCCAGCAGCCGTGCCGTCTCGGCGATCGGTACGGCGGCCACCACCGCATCCGCCGGGAGGGCGTCGCCGGAGTCGAGGCGGACGCCCGTGACGCGTGATCCGTCGCGGTACAGGGCGGTTGCGCGGGTGGACAGTGTCACCGTGGCACCGGCATCCGGATCGACGTCGATCAGTGACGGCATGGTGAGAACCGTTGCCCCGGTGTCGAATCCGACGGCGCCGAGGGTGGAATCAGGTCCGCGCGGCTCCGCTGCGGGTGTCTCGGTTCGGACCAGCCCGCCCGCGCTCGGCGACCCATCGACGACGGTGACCCGGTGGCCGAGACCGGTGAGCCGCAGCGCCGCCGAGAGACCCGACATCCCCGCGCCGATGATCACCACCCGGTCGCGGCGACGTGCGCGCGTCGCGGTCACGTCGAGCGGTGGGCGATGCGGTGGGCGAAAACGCTCAGCTCGACACGGACCGGATCGGACATGTCGGCCGTCGCGAGGGTGGCCAACGCAGTGGCGAGCAAACCCTCGATCTGGGTCTCGATCTCATCGACCGCGCCCACGTCGGTGAGGATCGCCCGGGCGCCGCGGACCTCATCGTCGGTCAGCGGTCTGCCGATGGCAGCACGGAGTCGGGCGGCGAGTGCCGGATCGCGCTCGCCTGCCCGCGCCAGGCCGACGGCGAGCAGCGCGGTGCGCTTGCCTGCGACCAGGTCGTCACCGGATGGTTTGCCGGTTCGTTCGGGATCGCCGAAGACACCCAGGAGGTCGTCGCGCAACTGGAACGCGACGCCGAGGTCGTGGCCGATCGAGCGGAGATCGCTGATCAGTGGTGCCGGGGCCGAGGCGAGGGTCGCCCCGAGTTCGAGCGGCCGGGCGACCGTGTAGGCGGCGGTCTTGAACCGCATCACACGGTAGGCGGCGCCGACCGATTCGTCGCCCCCCGCCTCGTTCACGATGTCCAGATACTGGCCGCCGAGGACCTCTGTGCGCATCGACGACCACACCCGCCCGACCGCTGCGGGCAGGGCACGCGGAGCGGATTCGCCCGGCTCGGTCGCGTCGCCCGGACGATGTCCGTGGACCATGTCATCGGCCCAGGCGAGGGCGAGGTCACCGAGCAGGATCGCGGCGGCCACCCCGTGATGCGCGGCGTCGCCCGCCCATCGGTCGTCGAGGTGGCTGCGCTCGAACACCCGGTGCACGGTGGCGTGGCCGCGTCGGGTGTCGGAGCGGTCGATGATGTCGTCGTGGATCAGGGCACACGCCTGCACGAGTTCGAGGGAGGCGGCGACCCGAAGTGCGTCGTGTGCGGAAGGGGCTTCCGGTCCGGGGGCCGGGTCGCGCGCCGACGATTCCAGGCCGGCGAGCCAGCCGGCATAGGCGAAGACGGGACGAACTCGTTTGCCCCCCTGCAGGACGAAGTCACGAAGGACCTCGCCTGCCGCACCCACCTGGGGATCGATGTCGGCTGCGACCGGGATCGCGCGCGCGAAGAAGGCCTCGAGGGCGGCCTCGACGGCTGAGGGTACGGCCTCGAGGGTGTCGGGGGTCGGCAGCGCGGACGTCACCCTGCCAGGCTAGTGCCGCGGACGGGGTCGGTCGGGGAGCCCGGCCCCGACGGTGCCGGAGCTGTGGTCCGTACAATGTGCGGGTGACCTCATCCCCAGTCAGGGCTCCCTCGATCGTGGACCGTTTGTCGGCACCCCACCGCGGCCCCGTCCCGTTTTCTGTGGAGTTCTTCCCGCCCAGAGACGCCGACGCCGAAGCGAGGCTGTGGCGCGCGGTGCGCACGTTCGAGCGACTGGGCCCGGCCTTCGTCTCGATGACCTACGGTGCAGGTGGTTCCACCCGCGACCGCACGGTCCGTATCACCGGCGAGCTCGCCGCGCAGACCACCCTCTTGCCGGTGGCCCACCTCACCGCGGTCGATCACAGCATCGACGAACTGCGGGCTCTCGTCGGGGCGTACGCCGATCAGGGCATCACCAACATCCTTGCGCTCCGGGGAGATCCGCCGGGGAATCCGCTCGGCGAATGGGTTCAGCACCCGGAGGGTGTCGCCTACGCCGAGGAACTGGTCCGGCTGATCGACCAACTCGGCGATTTCCATGTCGGTGTCGCGTCGTTCCCGGAGGGGCACCACCGGGCACCGTCGCTCGAGGACGACACCCGCACCCTGGTGAACAAACTGCGAGCCGGCGCCGAGTACTCGATCACCCAGATGTTCTTCGATGTCGAACACTTCCTTCGGCTGCGGGACCGGTTGGTCCGTGCCGACCCGGAGCAGGGGGCCAAGCCGCTCATCCCCGGGATCATGCCGATCACGTCGCTGGCAAGTGTGCGGCGGATGGCCGAGCTGTCGGGGTCGGTGATCCCAGCGGATGTGCAGGCGCGATTCGCGGCCGCCGCAGGTGACGGCGCGGAGGAGAATCGCGAAGCGGTTCGAGCCGTCGGCATCGACTTCGCGACCGAGATGGCCCAACGCCTCGTGAGCGAGGGCGTTCCGTGCATCCACTTCTGCAGCCTCAACTTCGCCAAGGCGACCAGTGAGGTTCTCGAGCGCCTCGGAGTGGACACGTCGTCGGCGCTGAGCGCAACCGTCGGCTGAGGCCCCGGCGGCCGTGGATCAGCGCCCGGCGGAGCCCGCCGTGGTGGTCTGTTCGGACGTCCCGGGTTTTGTCGTCGCAGATCCGGTGCTCGGCGGGCCGGAACGTCGCGGTCGTCCCGGACGGGGACTGCGATCCCGTTTGAGGTAGGCGAGCCAGCCCACGATCGCCACCGTCGCGAGACAGAGCAATGCCAGGAACCACGACCAGCTGCTGACCGCGGCCGTGGCCGGGTCGGGGTAGGTGGCGTCGGCGGTGAAGTCCGAGGGCTTGCGCGGCTCCGGCGTCCAGGTGACGGTGCTGTCGCTGATCTGGTCGCCGTTGGTGGCGCTCACCGGACCGCCGAACGTCACGGTGAGTTCGACGAGGTCGCGGTTGGGTGTCAGATCGGTGAGGTCGGCGGAGCCGCGGAAACGGACGACGTCGCCGCTGCGCTTCGCCGCCAGATCCATGCTCATCGCGGATTCGCCGAAGGACGCCGACACGATGTCGCCGAGTTGGCTGAACTGTCCGGCTGTGAGATCGGTGAAGACCGCTCGGGTGCCGACGCGCGGAATCACCTTGTCGTTGGCGGCGCCCTCGCCCGGGGCGGCGCTCGCACCCGGGCTCGCCGGGGCCGACGGCGTGGGGGAACTGCCGGGGGCGGCAGTCGTCTCGGACTCCGGCCGGGTCGAGTAGTCACTGAGGGTGACACTCGACCCCATCGACTCTGGGACGTCGAGCTTGGGTGCGCCGCGAGGGTTGTCCGGAGAGGTCGCCACGACGATGGTGCCGGAATACCGGTCGCCGACGGTGGTCGAGCGTTCCAGACAACCCGTGAGCAGGGGACCGGCAGCCATCAGGGACACCAGCAACAGGACCGCGGACCTACGGGAAGACGAGCGCACGTTGCTCATCGTGCCAGATGCGCGTGAGCAAGCCGATGCCGACGCGCACGGTCACCTGCGAAGCGCCAGGTGCGCCGAGATCCGGCCGCTGGCGCCGGTCACGCCGCCGCCGGGATGGGTCGACGCCCCGGCGAGCAGGATGCCGTCCGCACCCGGGACGGAGTGTGCGGACAGGTCGGGGTGGGGGCGCCAGAAGAACATCTGATCGATGCTCATCTCGACGTGCATGATGTTGCCGCCGAGCAGACCGAGCTCCTGCTCGAGGTCGTCCGGGGTCTGGATGTGGGTGTGTTCGACGTGTTGGCTGAATCCGGGCGCGTGCCGATCGAGTTCCGCGCCGATCGCGGCGGCCGCATCCCGCCCGGCCTCCGCCCATGATCTGCCGCCTGCGAGTCGATAGGGATGCCACTGAGCCCAGATGTTGACGAGGTGTCTGCCAGGTGGGGCGAGCGAGGGGTCGATCGCCGAGTATCCCATCGCCACGCAGGCCGGGCGTTCGGGCAGGTCGCCGACCGACGCCGCGGCGTGGGCCCGTCGGAGCTGCGCGCGATCGGTCACCAGCAGGGCCAGCGCCGAATGAACGCCGTGCGCGGGGAGATCTGACGGCAGGTCGCGATAGGCGGGTAGGGCATCGGTGCCGAGCCGCACGGCCATACCGATGCCGTCCCCGATGACGATCTGCGACCGCCAGCGTTTCGCGGTCTCCTGGTCGTAACCCCCTGCGGTCAGTAGGTCGAGGGTGGTGGCGATGTGACAGGCGGCGATCACTTTGCGCGCGCAGTGGCCCTCGCCGTCGATCGTCCGGACCTGCCAGTGGTCGCCGCAGCGGGTGATCGTGGTGGCGGCCCGCCCCAACAACACCTCACCGCCATCGCTCCCGAGCCGGTTGAGGAGCGCTTCGGTGAGTGCGCCGCTGCCGCCGATGGCGCGCCCGGGCGGGATGTCGTGCTGAAGTGCGGCGAAGCCGATCATCGGAGCGGTGCCCGGTGCGCTCATGGGCGGCCCGGATTGCGCACCGAACCAGGCCAGTGCCGCCTTGAGCGGTTCGGAGGTGAACCACCGATCGAGCAGGGCGTCGCCCGAGGACATCAGCTCCTGCGTGAGGGAGAGCATCGCGCCCGTCCGGCGCCCGATGAGCCCTGTGCGCGCGGAGTCGGCAGTGCGGGTGAGACCGGTGAATGCCGCGGCGAACCGCCCGGGACCCGCGGGGAGTAGAAGGAGCGCATGACGGCCTTGGCCCGGGGCCGCCACACCTCGACGAACCGGCGGTAGGCCTCGGCGTCGGAGGCGCCGACCGCGCGCTCGATCGACTCGCAGGTCGCGGCGAGATCGGTGCGGAAGATGATCGGCCCGGTCCGGTCTGTCGAGGGGGCGAACGCCCACGGGTCACAGTCGACGTAGCGCAGTCCGTGATCGGCGAGTGCCAGTTCGTCGAGGATCGGGGAGTGGCGGATCATCAGGTGCGCCGACGACCCGCGATCGACCCGGTAACCCGGGAAGCGTTCGATCGTGGAGACGGCGCCACCGGCGACCTCGTCGCGTTCGATCACGCGCACCGATCGGCCGGCCCGAGCGAGGTAACCCGCCGCGACCAGTCCGTTGTGGCCCGCCCCGACGACGATCGCGTCGAGTGGCTGATGGGTCCGATCGCCGTCGGGACTCACATCGGGTACCTCCGTCTGGTCGTCATGCACGGGTCGGTTCGTCGGGCACCAGTGGAAGCGGCCGCCCCAGGAAGGCGAAGGGCCGCGGGTCTCCGGTGAAGGTGAAGTGGCGCAGGATGTCGACGAAGCCCATGCGCCGGTAGAGTGCCCACGCCCGATTGTCCTCGGCGGGCGCCTCGGGTGTCGACAGCAACACCTGGGCCTCTGGGCGACCGGCGAGCAGCCGGCCGAGTAGCCATTGTCCGATCCCGCGGCCCTGGGCGGTCGGGTGTACGTGCAGTTCGGTCAGCTCGAAGTAGTCGTGGGTCATCGCCTCGACGAAGGAATCGGAATGCCCCGCCTGACGGAGGCCGATCCGGAGCTGCTGATTCCACCATTGGTCGCGCGCGCCTCGATAGCCGTAGGCGATGCCGACGAGGAGCTCGTTGTCTGAGATGGCCACCGGCCGGGACAGCCGCCTGCGCGCCATCTGCGGGGAGGTGATCTCGGTGGGCGGCACCGTCGCGACCGCCCCGATCGCACGCCAGCCCGGCCGGGTGATGTGGTCGCGCCAGAGTGCCGCCCGGTGGATCTCGGTGCCGCGGGGATAGTTCATCGCGGTCACGTAGATGTCGAGGGCGGGTTCGAGCCAAATCCGGGAATCCTGGCCGGTCAGATCAACGAGGCGGATCGTCAACGAACGTCTGTCCTCTCGTCGGACACTGGAGATCGGGGTCGCCCGTCGCCTTGAAGGTGACGGAGGTGCTAGCTATATTGAATATGTCGAACGGGTGTTCGATGAATCAGCCTCCGCAAGCTGTTCTGTCCCACCCGCCGACATCGGGCGCCGGCCCGACGGCGACGAGGGAAGCGTTTGCTGTCGGGCCGGCGTTGTATACAGCAGTCGCACGTGCACAACGGCGGACGACTGACCACGGGGAGGTGGACATGCCCAATTCGACTCCGACGACCGGGACCACGACGGACATCGATCCGATCGTGGTGGGCCGTAGCCGTGACCTGCTCGACCGCGCCCAGAACCTGTTCGACAACGCCGACGGTGTGGACGACTCCGCCGAGCGTTTCCGCCAGTACTACCTCACCGCCCTGCGTGCCGCGGGTGCCGCACTGGAGATCCATGAGCCGTCGAACCGGCCGGTGCGGCGTCGGCATTCCCGCAGCGCCTGGAACCGCGTGCCGGTGGTGGTACCGGAACTCGACGACCACGCCGCCTACTTTGCCGCCCGCTCGCGGACGCGTCTCGACATCGAGGCCGGCCTGGTCCGCGCGGTCGACGATCGGATGCTGCAACAGATGCGCCGGAAGGTCATCGAGTTGCTCGATGCGGTCGAGGCCCTGCTGATCTCGTACGAACAAGGCAAGTTGCCCCACCAGGCCGCCCGTACGGATCGGACGGCCTGACGGTATGATCCGAGCCAACCTCGGGTAATGGTGGTCGCCGGGTGAATCTCCTCGTATCATGAGAAATTGAAGCCGCAGACGGCGGCAGACGGCGTCGACATCGAGCAGGACCGGCAACGGCGATGCGGTCGGGTCGGTGGAGTGGGAGTTAGGAGGGTCGGTGCCTCTTTCGGAGCACGAGCAGCGGATGCTCGAACAGATCGAAAGCGCTCTGTATGCCGAAGACCCGAAGTTCGCGTCGAGCGTCAAACGCCGTCGCCTCGGACGGTCCAGTGGCCGGCGCCGCCTGCAAGCGGTCGCCATCTTCGTTGTCGGTCTGGTCCTCCTCGTCGGTGGACTCGTCGTCGAGGTGCGCGTCGGTGGCTTCCCGATCATCAGCCTGATCGGCTTTCTGGTCATGTTCGGGGCGGGGTTGTTCGCACTCTGGGGTGGCGGCACCCGGTCGGCGGGAGCTGACGGTGCGCAAAGCCCCGGTGCCAAGGAGTCACGTGGCAGCGGACCCAAACGAAAGTTCTCCGAGCGCATGGAAGAGCGGTTCAACCGCCGGTTCGAGCAGGAGTAGAACTTCCGCCGGGTGAGTTCCCGGCTGTCAGGTCGTTTCCAGACCGCACACCAGGCCGGTGTGCGGTCTTTTTCGTGTTCCCCCTCCGCGGCGGAACCTTTGTGGTGCCCCGCCCGGCGTTCCCCCTCCGCGGCGGAACCTTTGCCGCGCCCCACCCTGCGTTCCCCACCGCGCCCCACCCGATTCCCCACCGCGCCCCACCGGAGCGCCCCACTACGCCCCACCGCGGCCAACCCTTGCGTCACACCTGGAACTTTGGCGCTTTTCAGCACCATTGCCACCACGCGAAGTTGGCTGCGACGCGCCGTGTCGCGCGGTGCGGCCGCACCAGATCAAGCCACTGAACTGGGCTTTTACGATCGTGAGGGGAATGCGTGGGCGTCGGGGGTGGAAAGTGGAGGAAAGTGGGGTACTGTGGCAGCACTGGGTGAGACGGACCGGACGTCGAACTCGGTAGGGCAGGAGGTGGCGACATGTCCGTGCGATTTGTCGGCACCTACACACCCAAGTTGGACGACAAGGGGCGGCTCACGTTGCCCGCCAAGTTCCGCGACGCGTTGGCAGGAGGGGTGATGGTCACACGAGGCCAGGACCGCAGCCTGTCGGTGTATCGGGCCGACGAGTTCGATGCGATCGCGGAACGGACGATGGCGGCATCGCGGAACAACCCCGAGGCTCGGGCCTATCAGCGGTACTTCTTCGCGAGTACCGATGAGCAGCGGCCCGACGGGCAGGGCCGGATCACCCTGTCGGCCGAACACCGGACCTACGCGGGCCTGTCCAAGGAGTGCGTGGTGATCGGCGGGTTCGACCACCTCGAGATCTGGGACGCGCAAGCATGGAGCGACTACCAGAGCCGGCACGAGGAGGACTTCTCCGCCGCAGGCTCGGCCGCCCTGGACGCGTTGCTCTAGCAGGCACGCGATCGGGCAGACAGATGAATACGGGATCGGATGGGTCGAGGCCTCGGCCCGGAGCGACCCTGGCGTACTTCCCCAACGCCAGGTGCGCGATCGGGCCGAGACCCCGCCTCATCGGAGAAGCCCCGTTGCGAGCCCCTACCGCCCGCCACCGACGAATCGAACCGCACAGTCCGAGGAGGAGGTCGGTGAACGCACGCCACGAGCAGCCGGACGGCGAATCCGACCGGCGCTCTCCGCACACGGAGCCGGGCGACGCTGTCCGCCGGTCCGGCGAGTTCGGACATCTGCCGGTGATGGCCGACCGGATGGTGGAACTCATCACGGCGGCATTCCCCGGGGCCGGCAGCACCCCCGTCTTCGTGGACGGCACGCTCGGTGCCGGTGGTCACACCGAACTCATCCTGCGCGCCGATCCTCGTGTGCGGGTGATCGGTATCGACCGGGACAGCAACGCCCTCGACATCGCACGCGACCGGCTGTCGGAGTTCGGTGATCGGATCACGTTCCATCAGGCCCGATTCGACGAGATCGGCGAGGTGCTCACCGACGCCGGCGTCGACCTCGTCGACGCGGTGCTCTTCGACCTCGGTGTGTCGTCCATGCAACTCGACCGCCCCGACCGCGGTTTCGCCTACGCGGTCGACGCGCCGCTCGACATGCGGATGAACTCTTCCGAGACCACAACTGCGGCAGACATTCTCAATACCTATTCACACGGCGACCTGGCGCGCATCCTCTCCGAGTACGGCGAGGAGCGGTTCGCCGGGAAGATCGCGTCGGCGATCGTGCGGGAGCGTGACCGGGAGCCGTTCACCACCAGCGCCCGCCTCGTCGAGCTGCTCTACGCCGCCATACCGGCCGCCACGCGCAGGACCGGCGGGCATCCCGCGAAGCGTACCTTCCAGGCGTTGCGTATCGAGGTCAACCACGAACTCGATGCGCTCCGTCGCGCGCTGCCCGCGGCGCTGTCGGTCCTGCGGGTCGGTGGGCGGGTCGCCGTGATGAGCTATCAGTCGTTGGAGGACCGGATAGTCAAGCGGGAGTTCGTCACTCGCACCACATCTACGTCACCGCTCGGACTCCCGGTCGAATTGCCGGATTCCGCACCGGATTTCCGTCTGATCACCCGCGGCGCCGAGCGAGCGAACGACCAGGAACAAGCGGAGAACCCTCGGTCAGCCCCGGTGCGTGTCCGGGTGATCGAACGTGTCGACGAGAAGGATCGCGCATGACCCTGTTGCAGGACATCGAGATCGACGATGACCATGTCGGTGCGGACGAGATCCGCCGGAGCCGACGGCATTCGGGATACGAGAGCGAACGGGCGACCCGGTCGCGCGCGGCGCAGCGCGCGATCGATCGTCGGCGCAAGCGACTCGAGCGCGATGAGCGGGCCGACCAGATCGCCGGCCGGTCAAAGGCGAAGGCGATGCCCGTGGCGGGTCGTCCGCTCTCGGTGCGTGCCCGAATCGCCGGAATTCCCTTCGTGGTACCGGTGCTCGCCCTCCTCGTGGTCGGCCTCGGCCTGAGCCTGCTGCTCTCGACGAAGGCCGCGGCCGATTCGTATCGACTCGGTGAGGAGCGTCAGGCGAATCAGGCGCTGCTCGATCGCCGTGACTCGCTCAAGCGGAGTTACGAATCAGGCGACTCGGCACCAGAACTGTCCGACAAGGCATCTCGTCTGGGCATGATCCCGGCGAAGAACCCGGCTCGGATGGTCGTGAACGGCACCGGACGGCCGCGGGTGATCGGCGATCCCGAAGCCGCGCAGGGTCGCGCCATGCGTTCGATCAACCCGCCGACCGGTCCCGATCCGGTGTCCAGCATCGACCCGAAGAAGGTCGACGACTCCGAGGGGCTTCCGGGCGGCACCATGTCATCCACTGGCACGCAGCAGGATTCGTCGACGGAGCCGTCGTCCGGATCGGCTGCCGGCGCGACGTCGAACCCGGCGCCCGCCCCGACGACGGCGCCCGGCGCGTCGTCGGCCACCACGCCAGATGCCGCGGCACCGGGACCGGGGGCGGCCGCGCCGCCCGCGCCCGCCGTCCGCCCGGCGCCCAACGTACTGCCGACGAACCAGAACGCGCCGGGCGCAAATTCGCCGGAATCCCGCTAACAGCGTGGACAATTGGCAACCATGACACGTGCCGTCTTCCAGCGTTTCGACGCGGGTTCGTCAGGTCGCGGTCGAGGCGGCCGTGGTGGTGCCGGAGGTGGTCGCGGAGGTTCCGGCGCCGGCGCAGGCGGCCCGCAGCGTCCTGAGACATTTCTGGGTCGAAGCCGGATCGCCGGGGCGCTGGTGATCCTCGCGGTGATCGCAGTGGCGGTCCGGATGATCGTGGTGCACACCGTGGAAGCGTCGTCGATCTCGGCCCAGGCGGCCCAACAGCGGGAGTACACCCAGATCCTCACCGCCAAACGCGGCGCCATCCTCGATCGCAACGGCCGTCCGTTGGCCTACACCGACGAGGCGCGATCGCTCACCTTCCTGCCCAAGGCGGTGCGCAAGACGATCGACGAGGCGCACCAAAAGGATGCCGCGTTGCCCGATGTGGACGACCGCCTCGGTGAGATCGCGAAAGGCGTGTCCTCGGCGCTCGGCGGCTCGATCAGTGAGCAAGATCTGTTGTCGAAACTCAAGAGCGACGACACCTTCGTCTATCTCGCCCGATCGGTGAGCCCCGAGGTGGCCAACAAGATCACCGAGGAGTTCCCGGAGGTGGGGGCAGATCCGCAGAGCATCCGCCTCTATCCCGGAGGGTCGTTGGGCGCCAACATCATCGGCGACGTGAACTACGACGGCAACGGCCTGGTCGGCCTCGAGGCATCCCTCGATTCGCAACTGGCGGGTACCAACGGTTCCAAGACCTACGATCGAGGTTCCGACGGGGCGATCATCCCGGGCAGCACCCGCAATGTGCATCCGGCGATCAACGGCGCGACCGTCCGGCTCACGATCGACTCCGATGTCCAGTGGTTCGTGCAGAGTCAGGTGTCGGCGGCCAAGGCCGCATCGGGTGCCAAGAACGCCTCGGCCGTGGTGCTCGACGCCAAGACCGGCGAGGTGGTCGCGATGGCGAACGACAACACGTTCAACGCATCGCAGCCACTGGCAGACCAGCAGAACGCCGACCTCGGCAATCGTGCGGTCACATCGCCGTTCGAGCCCGGTTCGGTCAACAAGATCATCACCGCCTCGGCCGCCATCGAGTACGGCGTCACCACACCGACGGAGGTCCATCGCGTCCCCGGCAGCATCAACATGTCGGGTGTGACGGTCAACGATGCCTGGTCTCACGGTGTCGAGCCGTTCACGACGACGGGGATCTTCGGCAAGTCGTCGAACGTCGGGACCCTGATGCTCGCCCAGAAGGTCGGGGAGAAGCGGTTTGCGGACTTGGTGGACAGATTCGGTCTCGGGCAACGCACTGGTGTGGGGTTGCCCGCCGAGAGTGCCGGCGAGGTCCCGGCGCTGAGTCAGTGGTCGGGCGGTTCGTTCGCGAATCTGCCCATCGGACAGGGCTTGTCGATGACGTTGCTGCAGATGACGGGGATGTATCAGACCATCGCCAACAACGGCGTCCGGGTGCCGCCGCGGATCATCGAGTCCGAGCGGCGCGATGGCCGCGACACCGAGGACCTGGCTCGGCCAGACGGCGTGCGAGTGGTCAGTCCCCGGACCGCGGAGACGGTCCGGAACATGTTCCGGGCTGTCATGCAGAAGGACCCGATGGGCGTACAGCAGGGGACCGGTTACACGGGAGCGGTCGCGGGTTACCAGATGTCGGGCAAGACGGGTACCGCCCAGCAGGTCGACCCGAGTTGTGGTTGCTACTCGAATTCCAACTACAACATCACCTTCGCGGGTATCGCTCCGGCCGATAACCCCCGCTACGTGATCGGCATCATGCTGGACAATCCCAAGCGCAGCTCCGACGGTAGCGGTGGACAGTCGGCGGCACCGATGTATGGCACCATCGCGTCGTGGTTGCTGCAGCGCGACCGTGTACCCCTCTCGGGTCCCGCGCCGCGGCTGACCCTGGAGGCGCGCTGACCGCAGGGGGTCAGGCGACGAAGGGCGCGCACCGATGTCGATCGCGTGCGCATCCATACTCACCCGTAACGGACAGGGTTCGCGCTGACGGTATCGTGAGTGCGTTCCGGCGAGCCCGACCCGGGCCGCCCGAGTCGAGCAACGAGGGAGGCGGGAGGCACAGATGGCGTCTACTCGCCGTACCCGGGCGAAGCCCGGCACGGGAATGCTTCGTCCGAGCACCGTGGCACCGACGCCGGTATCCGTGTTGTCCACGGCAACCGGCGCACGAGTGGATCTCATCGGCTCCGCGTCCGCGGACACCGAGGTCACCGGCGTGACCTTGCGTGCCCAGGACGTGGTTCCGGGGATCTGTTCGCTGCGCTGCCCGGCGGGCGCACCCATGGCGCCCGCTTCGCAGATCAGGCGGTTGCCGCCGGTGCAACCGCGGTGCTCACCGATCCGGCGGGGCGCGCCGAGCTGACCGAGGTCCTCGGTTCCGACGCGACATGCGCGGTTCTCATCCATCCGAATCCGCGAGAGGTACTCGGTCCGGTCAGCGCCCGGATCTTCGGCTACCCGTCGTTGCGACTGAAGCTGATCGGGATAACCGGCACCTCGGGCAAGACCACGACCGCCTACATGGTGGAGGCGGCCCTGCTCGCCGCGGGGCACTCGGTCGGCCTGATGGGCACGGTGCAGACGCGTATCAACGGCGTCGCACAGCCCAGTGCACTCACGACGCCCGAGGCCCCGACCCTGCAGGCGATGCTGGCGACGATGCTCGAGCGTGGTGTCGATGCGGTGGTGATGGAGGTGTCGAGCCACGCCCTCGCGCTCGGTCGCGTCGACGGTGCCCAGTTCGCGATCGGGGCGTTCACCAATCTCTCGCAGGACCACCTGGATTTCCATCACTCGATGAGGGCCTACTTCGACGCCAAGGCACGACTGTTCGCGCCGTCGTCGCCGACGCACGCGGTGCGGCCGATCATCTGCGTCGATGACGAGTGGGGACGGCGGATGGTCGACATCGCCCGTTCGGACAAGCAGTCACCGCCGGTGACGGTGTCGACCGGGCCGGTGCCGGCTCACTGGCATGCCGGGCCGTCGACGGTGGACGCCGACGGCGCCCAGCACGTGACCGTCACGGGGCCCGGCGGCGACCAGGAGCTGGTGGTACCCCTGCCCGGGCGCTACAACGTGGCGAACGCCCTGACCGCGGTGGCCATCGCCGTCGGCGCAGGCGTCACCCCGGCGGCGGCGATCGGTGCGATCGCCGACGTCTCGGTTCCCGGCCGGCTCGAGCGGATCGACCGGGGACAGGATTTCCTCGTCGTCGTCGACTATGCCCACAAGCCGGCCGCGCTCGAGGCGGTGATCGCCACCCTGCGGGACCAGACCCGAGGGCGGATCGCGGTGGTGGTCGGTGCGGGTGGCGACCGGGATGCGGGTAAACGGCCGATGATGGGTGAGATCGCCGTTCGCGGTGCCGAACTCGTCATCGTCACCGACGACAATCCGCGCACCGAGGACGCGGCGGCCATTCGCGCAGAGGTCCTCGGCGGTGCCCGCGCCCCCGATGTCGGCGGCCCAGCCCACGAGGTCAGGGAGATCGGCGATCGGGCCGCGGCCATCGCCGCGGCTATCGCCTGGGCGGAGCCG
Organism: Gordonia sp. SID5947; assembly: GCF_009862785.1. Classification (NCBI taxonomy): domain Bacteria; kingdom Bacillati; phylum Actinomycetota; class Actinomycetes; order Mycobacteriales; family Gordoniaceae; genus Gordonia; species Gordonia sp. SID5947. Next base: position 457,784 of record NZ_WWHU01000001.1, read on the forward strand.
GGTGACACCGTGCTCATCGCGGGCAAAGGACATGAGACCGGGCAGGAGGTCGACGGCGTCAAACACCCGTTCGACGACCGCCTGGTCGCCGGGGCCGCACTCGATGCATCGATCGCACAGCCGACCACGGGGGAGGGCGGTTCGTGACCACCACACCGACTGTTCTCGTCGCGTCGTCGGTTCGTGTCGACGACGTGCGGGTCATGCTGCGTCGACTGGTCGAGGCAGGCGCTACGCCTGCCGGCGCCGATCAGGTCCGTACCTGGGCGATCCTGGGCGAACTCGCCGCCGACGACGGGCTCACGGAGAACGAACTCGTCGTCGAACACGACCGTCTGGGCCGGCAGATCGTGCGGCTGGCCGTCGACAAGACGCTGTGCGTCGGAGAGTCGCGCGCGGTGCGCGCACTGCACCAGGGGACCGTCATGGAGGGGTCGTGGGGCGACGAGGTCCGGATGGTCGCGACCGTCGATGAGGCACGTGATCTGCTGACCTCCGACGAGTGGCGCCCAGGGCCGGGCGACGTGGTCCTGCTGGCCGCGGCCGACCCGGCGGTCGCGGAACTCGTGGAGCTCTGGCCCGAGCCCGGGGGCATCGCGGGTGGCAGCGCCGAGCACGAGACAACCGGGCGCGCGGGCACCACGACCGAAGGTACGGGGGACGGGCCATCGAGCATGTCGACGACGAGGACGAACGAGTGAGGGCGGCAAGGGTGACAGGGCAGACAGGGATGACGCGGTGACACAGATCCTGATCGCGGGTGGCATCGCGCTCGCGGTGTCGATCCTCCTCACACCGTTCCTGATCCGGTTGTTCACCCGGCAGGGGTTCGGGCAGGAGATCCGGGTCGAAGGCCCGCAGAGCCACCAGACCAAACGCGGTACCCCGTCGATGGGTGGCGTGGCGATCCTGGTCGCGTTGTGGGCGGGCTATCTGGGCTCCCACATCGTCGGGATGTTCACCGGCGGAACGGGCGTCACCGCGTCGGGACTGCTCGTCCTGGGCTTGGCCACCGCGCTGGGCGGCGTCGGGTTCCTCGACGACATCATCAAGATCCGCAAACACCGGAATCTCGGTCTCAACAAGACCGCGAAGTCGCTGGGGCAGTTCGCCGCCGCGATCCTTTTCGGCGTGCTGGTGCTGCAGTTCCGCAACGACGCCGGGTACACACCGGCGAGCACGAATCTGTCGTACGTCCGGGACATCGACGCGATCTCCATGTGGGCGGTCGTCTTCGTGGTGTTCTGCTGGCTCGTGGTCGCGGCGTGGTCGAATGCGGTGAATTTCACCGACGGCCTCGACGGGCTCGCGGCCGGCTCGATGGCGATGGTGCTGGGTTCCTATGTCCTGGTCACCTTTTGGCAGTACCGCAATGCGTGCTCCGGAGGGCCCAAGTCGACCCAGGAGATCACGCCGGGTTGCTATGTGGTCCGTGATCCACTCGACCTCGCCCTGATCGCGGTGGCCGGTGGTGGCGCGTGTCTCGGCTTCCTGTGGTGGAACGCCGCACCGGCCAAGATCTTCATGGGCGACACCGGGTCGTTGGCCCTCGGCGGGATGCTCGCCGGCCTGTCGATCACGACCCGCACCGAATTGCTCGCGGTGGTCATCGGTGCGCTGTTCGTCGCCGAGATCATCTCGGTGGTGATCCAGATCGCGTTCTTCCGCACCACGGGCCGCCGCGTGTTCCGGATGGCGCCGTTCCATCACCATTTCGAACTGGGCGGCTGGGCCGAGACCACGGTGATCATCAGGTTCTGGTTGCTGACGGCCATCGCCTGTGCGTTGGGTCTGTCGTTGTTCTACAGCGAGTTCCTGGCCGTCAGTGGCTGATCAGCGGCCCGACATCGATGTGACCGCACTGTCGGGGACGACGGTGCTGGTGGCCGGTGCCGGCACCGCGGGCCGGTCGGCGGCTCGATACCTGCTCGACGTGGGGGCGCAGGTGACGGTGGCCGATGCCCGGTTCGGCCCGGACGAACCCGTCGCCGACGAGCTGTCCGATCTCGGCGCGCAACTGGTGGGCACCGCGTCGCTTCTCGACGACGAATGGCCGGCGGAGCCCGCCCTGGTGATTGCTTCGCCGGGGTTCTCGCCGACACATCCGCTGATCGTCCGCGCGCTCGAGGCCGGCGTACCCATCTGGGGTGAGGTGGAGCTCGCCTGGCGCGTCGATCGCGCCGGGCTGCTCGGCGAGCCCCGCATCTGGCTGGTCGTCACGGGAACGAACGGCAAGACCACGACCACGTCGATGCTCACGGAGATCGTCGTCGGCGCCGGTCGCTCGGCCGCGGCGTGCGGCAACATCGGCCTGCCGGCGCTCGATGCGATGCGGCAGACCCCGCGGGTCGACATCCTGTGCGCAGAGTTGTCGTCGTTCCAGCTGCACTGGGCGCCGTCGGTGGCACCTGATGCAGGCGTGGTGCTCAACATCGCCGACGACCATCTCGACTGGCACGGATCGTTCGACGCGTACGCCGAGGCAAAAGGTGCAGCACTGCGCGGCGCCGTCGGGCTCGTCGGCCTCGACGACCGGACCGCGTCGTCGCTGCCGGTCGCCGGACGCCGCGTCGGCTTCACCCTGGAACCACCGCGCGACGGTGAGCTCGGTGTGACCGATGCGCAGATCGTCGACCGAGCCTTCGGGCCGCCGGGGACGGCCCGCCCGATCATCGAGACGGCAGCCATCCACCCGCCCGGCCCATCCGGCGTTGCCGATGCCCTGGCGGCGACGGGACTCGCGCTCGCGGCAGGGATCCCGACCGCGGCGGTCGCCGAGGCGTTGCGCGGCTTCCGGCCTGCAGCGCACCGCGGCGAGGTGGTGGCCCGCGTCGAGGATCTCGACTACATCGACGATTCGAAGGCGACCAATCCGCATGCCGCCGAGGCCGCGATCGCGGGGCATCGGCGGGTGGTGCTCGTTGCAGGCGGACTGCTCAAGGGCGCCCGGGTCGACGACATGATCCGACACACGCGGGACCGACTCGCCGGGGTCGTCGCGATCGGCCGTGATCGCGAGTCGATCGTCGACGCGATCTCGCGACACGCCCCAGAAGTCCCAACAGTCACAGTATTCACAGGGGACGATGGTCGCGTGACTGTTCAGCACGCGACCCCAACCCTCGGGAACGAACTGCCCGCCGGACTGAGCACCCCGGCCGAACCGCCCTCGGCGGCCGTCGGATCCGACGACACCGAGTCCGATCGTGCCGCGGTTGCCGTCATGGGCCGAGCGGTCGAGGTGGCCGCGCATCTGGCCCGAACCGCCGAGGACCGCCCGGACGCGGTGTTGTTGGCCCCGGCGGCGGCCTCGCTCGACATGTTCGCGGGGTACGGCAGGCGCGGCGACGCGTTCGCGGCGGCCGCGCGGTCCCTCCCGGGAGCGGTCGACGTGAGCGGAACATCTCGATGAGCACAAAGCAGGCGAGTACGAAATCGGCCCCCGGCAAGAAGGACTCTTCGACCGCGACGAGCACCACCTGGCCGGCCGCGGTGGTCGAGGCGGTGCGCAACCTGTTGTCGCGGCCACTCGCCTCCTACCATCTGATCCTCACGATCGCTCTTCTCCTCACCGTGTTCGGTCTGGTCATGGTGCTGTCGGCATCGTCGGTCGAGGGCTATTCCAAGGACGGGTCCTCCTACGGTCTCTTCGCGACCCAGATGATCTTCGCGCTGCTGGGCCTGGTCGGGTTCTACGTCATGCTCCGGCTGCCGGTACGACTGCTTCGCCGAATCGCGGCGCCGCTGATGATCGTCACGACAGTGCTGCTCGCGCTGGTGCTCATCCCGGGCATCGGCACGCTGAGTCAGGGCGCGCGGCGGTGGTTCGTGATCGGCGGGCTGTCGGTGCAGCCGTCAGAGCTGGTGAAGGTTGCCCTCTGCGTCTGGGGTGCGCACCTGCTCGCCTCGAGACGACGGGACAACGCCTCGCTGAAGGAGCTGCTGATCCCGCTGGTCCCGGTGGCGATGCTGGTCTGCCTGCTGATCATCCTGGAGCCGAACCTCTCCACCACCATCACCATCGCCATCATCGTCGGCGCGCTGCTGTGGTTCGCCGGCCTCCCGGTCAAGGTGTTCCTCACCTTCGCGGCGGTGGGCGCCGCGATCGCCGTGCTGCTCGCACTCGTCGAGGGCTACCGATCCCAGCGCGTGCTCAGCTTCCTGGGCAGCATCGACGACCCGCAGGGTGCGGGATATCAGGCTCGGCAGGCCACCTACGCGCTCGCCAACGGCGGCGTGTTCGGCGTCGGCCTGGGGCAGAGCCGGGCGAAATGGAATTATCTGCCGAACGCCCACAACGACTTCATCTTCGCCATCATCGGTGAGGAGTTGGGGCTGATCGGTGGGCTGCTCGTGGTGATCCTGTTCGCGATCCTCGCGTTCATCGGATTCCGGATCGCCGTTCGGTCCGTGGATCCCTTCCTGCGTCTGATGACCGGCACGATCACCGTGCTGATCACCGCCCAGGCCTTCATCAACATCGGCTACGTCATCGGTCTGCTGCCGGTCACCGGTATCCAGCTGCCATTGCTGTCGGCAGGTGGTACGTCGACCCTGACGGTGCTCGCCATGCTCGGGTTGCTGGCCAGCGCCGCCCGACACGAGCCGGAAGCCGTGGCCGCGCTCAGCGGTGGCGAACCCGGACGCTTCGGCCGTTGGCTGCGGTTGCCGGCCCCGGTGGCATATCGCCCCACCCGTGCCGACGTTCTGCGTGATCGGCTCGATCAGCGCCGCCCCGACCGCGTTCGCGTGGCCGCGCCCGATGCGCCCTCCCGCTGGGCGCGTCTGCGTCAGGGCAAGCCCGCCGAGGACCCGGGTCGTGGCCGGGCGCGGCGCCCGGCTCCGACCACCCGGACACCGCGCACAGCCGCTGTCCGGGTCGACTACCGTACGGGGTATTCGGGAACGGGTACCCGCCGCGGCGGTCCGGTCCAGCCGCGTACGAATCGCGGCGGGAGCGGTGCTTCGGCCACCGGGCGGGCCGGGTCGGCACACCAGTGGCGGCCGGCGGGCCGTTCCACCTGGTCGCGGCACTGAAGACGGTCGAGACCGCACGGCAGCCCGAACGTGGCGGCCGACGATGCGGAATGGAGTTGGGCACGGGTGAGTTCTGAGCGAGGCCGATCGTCGGATCGGCCGTTGTCGGTGGTGGTCGCCGGCGGAGGTACCGCCGGACACATCGAACCCGCGCTCGCCGTCGCGGACGCGGTGACCCGTCTGGATCCGACGGCCACGGTGACCGCGCTCGGCACCACCCGGGGTCTGGAGACCACCCTGGTGCCCGAGCGGGGCTACCCCCTGGAACTGATCCCGCCCGTCCCGCTGCCCCGGAAACCGGGCCTGGAGCTGGCCAAGACGCCGGCGCGCCTGCTTCACTCGGTCTCTGCGACTCGCTCGGTGTTGAGCTCGGTCGGCGCCGACGTGGTGGTCGGTTTCGGCGGCTATGTCGCCCTGCCGGCCTACTTCGCGGCGCAGCTGCGGGTCCGTGGCCGTCATCGGCTGCCGATCGTCATCCACGAGGCCAATGCGAGCGCCGGGATCGCGAACAAGGTGGGCGCGCGTTTCGCCGATCGGGTGCTGGCAGCGGTGCCGGGCTCCGGGCTGGACGCCGAGGTGGTCGGCATCCCGGTGCGTGGCGTCATCACCGAGCTCGACCGTCCGGCGTTGCGCGCCAAGGCGCGCCACTACTTCGGCCTCGACGAGGACGCACCGACGTTGTTGGTTTTCGGCGGATCGCAAGGCGCGCAACGACTCAACGAGGCCGTGTCCGGCGCGGCGGGTGCGCTCGGCAAGGCAGGCATCGGTGTGCTGCACGCATTCGGACCGAAGCACACGATCGATCCTCAGTCGCCACCCGGTGCGCCCCCGTATCGCGGGGTGGGCTACCTGAAGCGGATGGACCTCGCCTACGCGGCGGCGGATCTCGTGATGTGCCGTTCGGGCGCGATGACGGTCGCCGAGATCTCGGCCACGGGGTTGCCCGCGATCTATGTCCCGCTTCCGCACGGCAACGGCGAGCAGCGGCTCAATGCGCTCCCGGTGGTGGACGCCGGCGGTGGCATCATCGTCGACGACGCCGAGCTGACCGCGGACTGGGTGGCCCGGGAGGTGCCCGCGATTCTCGCCGACCGGGCCGGATTGGCCGAGATGTCGGCCGCGGCCACCGGATCGGGTCATCGGGACGCCGCGGACGCGGTGGCGTCGGCGGCGCTGGAACTGGCCGTCGAGCATCGCGCGGGCGCCGGACGGCGTCGCCTCCGTTCCGCGTTTCGGGCGCCCGGATCGGCCTCGGACCGGTGAGAATTGACGGGTGTGATGGCGGCGGTGACGAGATGCGTGGCTTCGGCCACGGTGATGGCGATGCCGGACGGCGGGCCGGGGAGGTGACGCGATGACAGGCGAATCGGTGGATGGCCCCATCGGCGAACTCCCCGAACTCCTTCGCCGGGTGCACATGGTCGGTATCGGTGGTGCCGGGATGAGTGGACTCGCCCGCATCCTGCTCGCCCGAGGTGGTCAGGTGTCCGGATCCGATGCGAAGAACAGCCGGGGCATCCTCGCCCTTCGCACCCGCGGTGCCCGCATCCAGGTGGGGCACGATCCATCTGCCCTCGACCAGCTGCCGGGCGGACCCTCGGTGGTCGTGACCACGCATGCCGCGATCCCCAAGACGAATCCAGAGCTCGTCGCGGCGCGGTCGCGGGGCATCCCGGTACTCTTGCGTCCCCGCATCCTGGCCGATCTGATGGCCGGATACCGCACCCTGCTCGTGGCGGGCACACACGGTAAGACCTCCACCACCTCGATAGCCGTTGTCGCGCTCCAGCATTGCGGTGTGGATCCGTCGTTCGCGGTGGGCGGTGAGCTCAACGAATCGGGGACCAACGCCCATCACGGCAGCGGAGGGATCTTCGTCGCCGAGGCCGACGAGAGTGACGGGTCGCTGCTCGAATACACCCCGGACGTGGTGGTCGTCACCAACATCGAGGTCGATCATCTCGACCACTTCGGGACCCGAGAGGCGTATGTCGACGTGTTCGACGAGTTCGCCGAGCGAATCTCACCGGGCGGACATCTGATCGTGTGTCTCGACGACGAGGGTTCGGCCGCCCTCGCCGGCCGATGCGCCGATCGCCTCGCAGAGCGGGGTGTGTCCGTGTTCGGTTACGGCGCAGGTCGGTATGCCCACCTCGCGCCCGCCGCGAAACAGGTCGCCACGATGATCTCCTGGTCGGCACGTGGATCCGGCGGGGTGGCGCGGGTACGTTTCGATGCGCCGATCGCCGATCCGTCCGTCGAGCGCACGATGTTGTTGACCGTCCCCGGAGAGCACATGGCACTCAACGCGATCGGTGCCGTGGTCGCTTGTGTGTGCGCCGGTGGCGCGCTCGCCGGTGTCATCGACGGCGTCGAGGCGTTCGGCGGGGTTCATCGGCGGTTCGAATTCCGCGGTCGCACAGGTGATGTCGACGTGTTCGATGACTACGCTCATCACCCGACCGAGGTTCGGGCGGTGCTCACCGCGGCGCGGCTCGCGGTCGAGAGCGCGGCGACGACGGACGTGGAGACGACCGGGCCGGGCCGGGTCATCGCGGTGTTCCAGCCGCACCTGTTCTCTCGGACGCGGGATTTCGCCGAGGATTTCGCCGCCGCACTCGATCTCGCCGACCAGGTCGTCGTGGCCGACGTCTACGGTGCGCGCGAAGAGCCGATCCCGGGGATCAGCGGAGCCAGCATCGCCGACCGGGTGACCCGGCCGGTGATCTTCCAGCCCGATCTCTCCGCACTGGCGCGAACGGTGGCGTCGGTGGCCGGTCCCGGCGATCTCGTCCTGACGCTGGGCGCCGGCGACATCACCATGCAGGGACCGGAGATCCTCGAGGCGCTGCGGGACCGGGGCGCCGCCAATCACACCAACCACGCGGTCACCGCCGTCGCCGATCCCGACGAGGCGGATCGCGCAGAGACACCGGGGTCGCAACCGTGAGTCCGCGGGTACGGGGGACATCCCGTCGTGCCCGGCTCCTGCTGGGCACGGTCCTGGTGATCGTGGTGGTGGTCGGCCTCGGCCTGATCGCCTACTTCACCCCACTGATGTCGGTCCGGTCCACCGACGTTCACGACAACCGGGCGGTACCGACAGACCAGATCGTCGGTGCGGCCAGGGTGCCCGACGGGACGCCCCTCCTGCAGGTCGACACGCACGCCGTGGCCCAGCGGATCGCGGCCATCCCTTCGGTCGAATCGGTTCGTGTGCAGCGCAGCTATCCATCGTCGCTGACGATCACCGTCGTCGAGCGGGAACCGGTCGTGAAGGTGACCGATGGGCAGAAGGTGCACGTGCTCGATCACTCCGGTGTCGGTTATCTGACCTTCGACACCACGACCGGCGTGCCACCGGAGATGAACCGCCTGCCGGAGTTCTCGACACCCAATCCGGGACCCGGCGACCCCACCACGACCGCCGCGCTCGCGGCTGTCTCGGGCCTGCCGGAACCGATCGGACGGCAGATCGTCAGGGTGGCCGCCTCGTCGCCGGTCGACATCGAGTTCACCCTGAAGGGAAACAAGACCGTCGTCTGGGGAGACAGTGGCCGAGGGGCGGAGAAGGCGCGAACCCTCGATGCGCTGCTGACACGTCCGGCGTCGATGTACAACGTGTCGAGTCCGGAGTTTCCGTCCTACAAGTGACGGCGCGACGTTCGTGACCGCAGTACGTCGTCGGTTCCATGGCGGGCAGGAACGTGACATCCACGAAAAATGCGGTCCAACTTCGCGACACGCCGCACGCTTGCTGGTGACCGCGCCATCGGGTGCCTAACGTCATCCCCATCATCCATCTACTTGACATAACTCTAAATCTATGGTTCAGGTTTAGGGTTTCGGATCGAACGAGGAAGGCGGGCACATGACGCCACCGCACAACTACCTGGCCGTGATCAAGGTCGTCGGCATCGGCGGCGGCGGTGTCAATGCCGTCAACCGAATGATCGAACAGGGTCTGAAAGGTGTTGAGTTCATTGCGATCAACACCGATGCTCAGGCCCTGTTGATGAGTGACGCCGACGTCAAACTCGACGTCGGCCGGGACTCGACCCGTGGACTCGGCGCCGGTGCCGACCCCGAGGTCGGGCGGCGCGCGGCCGAGGATGCCCGCGACGAGATCGAGGAACTCCTCAAGGGCGCCGACATGGTGTTCGTGACCGCCGGTGAGGGCGGCGGAACCGGGACCGGGGGAGCGCCCGTCGTCGCGTCGATCGCACGCAAGCTCGGTGCGCTGACCGTGGGCGTCGTCACGCGACCGTTCTCCTTCGAGGGCAAGCGTCGCGGTGGTCAGGCGGAGGCCGGTATCACCGCGCTCCGCGAATCCTGCGACACGCTCATCGTCATCCCGAACGACCGTCTCCTGCAGCTCGGAGATGCACAGGTCAGTCTCATGGATGCGTTCCGCAGCGCGGACGAGGTGCTGCTCAACGGTGTTCAGGGCATCACCGACCTGATCACCACTCCCGGACTCATCAATGTCGACTTCGCCGACGTCAAGGGCGTGATGAGTGACGCGGGAAGTGCGCTGATGGGCATCGGGTCGTCGCGCGGAGAGGAACGCGCGAAGAAGGCTGCCGAGGCGGCGATCAACTCACCGCTCCTCGAGGCGTCGATGGAAGGTGCTCGCGGCGTGCTCATCTCGATCGCGGGCGGTAGCGATCTCGGTCTGTTCGAGATCCACAACGCCGCGACCCAGGTGCAGGAGGCCGCGCATGAGGACGCCAACATCATCTTCGGCACCGTGATCGACGACAATCTCGGCGACGAGGTCCGAGTGACTGTCATCGCGGCCGGATTCGACAGTGGCGCACCACGTAAGCGGACCGAGATCCCGGCGGCCGCGGCGGGCAAATCGGCCGTCAGTTCCGGACAGGCGGGCGCGGTCGCGGCCAACTCGCCCGACAACGACCCGCTGTTCGGCAAGATGCCTGCCGGAGCCGGCGACCCGTTCGTCGAGGCGCAGGAGCGACCGCGGCGCAACAACGTCACCCTCGACGACGACGACGTCGATGTGCCGTCGTTCATGAAGCGCTGAGCTCGCCCATGCGGGTTCGCCGCGTGGTCACCAGCCGATCCGGTGGCGTCTCGGTGGCGCCCTATGACTCGTTCAATCTGGGCGATCATGTCGGTGATGACCCGAAAGCTGTCGCCGAGAACCGGTCTCGGCTCGCCGGACAGATCGGGCTGCCACCGGGGCGGGTCGTCTGGATGGAACAGATCCACAGCCGCAACGTCACGGTGGTCACCGGCCCGGTGGACGAGGCGGTGCCGGCGACCGACGCTCTGGTCACCACCGAGACCGACCTGGCGCTGGCGGTGCTCTCCGCGGATTGTGTCCCCGTATTGCTCTCCGACGACGAGGCCGGCGTGATCGCCGGCGTGCACGCCGGTCGCGTCGGCGCACGCATCGGGATCGTTCCGGCCACGCTGCGCGCGATGATCGAACTCGGTGCCCGGCCGGAGCGGATCGGCGTCCTGCTCGGCCCAGCGGCCGGCGGGGCAGAGTACGAGGTTCCGCCGCACATGCAGCGCGACGTCGAAGAGCATCTGCCCGGCAGCGCCTGCGTGACCGCCAAGGGCACAACCGGACTCGACCTCCGCGCAGGGTTGCGCCGTCAGCTTCTCGCCGCCGGTGTCGGTGCGGTGGCCGCCGATCCGCGGAGCACCATCGACGACCCCGAACTGTTCAGCCATCGGAGGCAGGCGCCCACCGGCCGACTCGCGTCGGTGATCTGGATGGACTCCCGGTCCGCCAGGGGAGCCGATGCCTGACGAGCCGGTCGACGCGCGGACACACGAACTGGCCGAACGATATTCGGCCGCGCGTGGTCGTCTCGACGCTGCGGTCGCCGCGGCCGGGCGCGCCCCCGGTGACGTCGAGCTGATGGTGGTGACCAAGTACTTCCCAGCCGACGACGTGCGTCGGCTGCTCGGACTGGGTGTGCGGTGCTTCGGTGAGTCGCGAGAACCGGAGGCGAGTCGTAAGCTCGCCGAGCTCGCCGCCGCCGACTCGGCCGGCCCCCGCCCGACGCGGTGTTCGACATGATCGGTTCCGTTCAGTCCAAGAAGGCGAAAAGCATTGCCACGTGGGCCCGTACGGTTCATTCCGTCGATCGGGACAAGGTGGTCGACGCGCTCTCCGGCGGTGCCCGATCAGCACTCGACTCAGGCGACCGGCAGCAGCCGCTGCGCATCCTGCTGCAGGTGAGTCTCGATGGTGATCCGCATCGGGGAGGGGCGCTCGTCGACGATCTGCCGCAGCTCGCCGAGCGTGTTCGTGCCGCACCCGGCCTGCTGCTGGCCGGCCTCATGGTGATCGCGCCGCTCGAGGGGCCGGCGGATCGCTGGATGGCGCGCGCGGCGGAGATACGCGAGGGGTTTGTCGCCGATCATCCGGACGCCGGTGCACTCTCCGCCGGCATGTCGGGCGACCTGGAATCCGCGGTGGCGCACGGTTCGACATGCGTGCGTGTCGGTACCGCGATCATGGGGCCGAGGCGGTTAGTCTCTCAGTAATCACATTGGTCACATGAGAACCAACGAGCACACAGATCGACAACTGCACCACCCACTGCTTTCCCCGGCAGCGTTGGACGACAGAGAGGCCAGCTATGACCACGATGCAGAAGTTCAAAGCATATTTCGGCATGGTGCCTCCAGGTGAGTACGAGGACGACTATCTGGAGGAACCGGGTGGCCCGATGCGTGGTGGGCGCGGCTATCGCGACGACTACTACGGCGAGCCCGGCTTCCGGGAGCCTGCCTTCCGGGAAGGGCCGCGCGACCCGGACTTCGCCTACGTCGATGATCGTCGGTTCCCGCCGGAGTTCGACCAGCAAGGCTTCGGGGTAGCGCGTACGACATGAATTCCTACGACGGTGGTGGATATGAGCCGGTGCCCGAGTACGCCTACGCCGGTGGTCGTCACGCCGGCGATCCGGTCGAACGGATGCGTCCTCAGCGTCTCGAACCGTTGCAGCGTTCGAACATGCGGGCGGCGGGTGTGCCGCGCGCGCCGATGAACAACGACGAGCGTGAACTCGAGCGGGTGTTCGCCGACGGTCCGCTCCAGAAGATCACCACCCTCCGGCCCTCCGACTACGGTGAGGCGCGCACCATCGGTGAGCGCTTTCGCGACGGAAATCCGGTCATCATGGATCTCGTCGACATGAGCAACGACGATGCGAAGCGACTCGTCGACTTCGCGGCGGGCCTGGCGTTCGCATTGCGCGGCTCGTTCGACAAGGTCGCGACGAAGGTGTTCCTCCTGTCGCCTGCCGACGTCGACGTCTCGCCCGAGGACCGGCGCAAGATCGCCGAGACCGGGTTCTACAACCACAGCTGAACTCTCTTCGGGCAACGGCCCTCGCTGCGTCATGGGGATGCGGGGAGGTCCGTTGTCGTGTCCGGCGTCGCGAGCGGGCCGCTCGAGCGGCGGTGGGACATATCAGGCAACCTGGTGTGGTGACGATTCTGCTCCAGGTCCTCTATTACCTGCTGTTCATCTATTGGCTGCTCCTGCTTGCGCGACTTGTCGTCGAACTGGTGCGGACCTTCGCGCGTGAGTGGCGGCCCACGGGCTTCGCGGTGGTCATCATCGAGATCGTGTTCACCACGACGGATCCGCCGATCCGGGCATTGCGGAAGATTCTCCCGCCGATCCCGTTGGGGCCGGTGCGTCTTGACCTCTCGCTCATGATCGTCATGATCGTGGTGCTGATCGCCATGCAGATCGTCAGTTCACTCAGCCGGAGCTCGGCAGCCGCATTGGCGGGGCTGGCCTGACCTGGGTGGTTTGCTGTGGTGAACTACGACCCCATCGCGGCGGGTGGAACCTGGTCGGTGACTGCACACCGTGGGTGGTTTACGGTTGGATGTCATCATCGAGTGACCGTTTCGTTGCAAGAGCGCATCGATCTCGTGCTACGAACGGTTCTCGTGTGACAGGATTTGACGCCAGTTACCAATTGGACTGGTATGAATAAACAGTGACAGCCTGTAGCAAATACTGTGCAGACTGGGTGTGCTGGCCAACTGAACAGAGCTAGATCCCGACCACATCTCGACTGACAAAGATGATCTCGACCGACAAATGAGGGGAACCGACATGCGGCTGACTCCAGCTGATGTGCACAACGTCGCGTTCAGCAAACCGCCTATCGGTAAACGCGGCTACAACGAGGATGAAGTCGATCAGTTCCTCGACTTTGTCGAGGCCGAACTGGCCCGCCTCATCGAGGAGAACGGCGACCTGAAGCAGCGGGTCGAAGAGCTCGAAGGCGATCTGGCAGATGCTCGTTCGTCGGCTCCCGCCGCCGGAGCCGCGACGAGTGGGTCGTCGGCACCGTCCGCGGAAGAGCGCACGCAGGTCTTCTCCGCGGCGCCCGAGCAGCAGGCACCACAGCAGAGCGCAGCGCCCACGCCCGAGTTCGGCGAGGACGACGCGAATGTCCGTGCGGCCCGTGTGCTCGCGCTCGCCCAGGACACCGCTGACCGTCTGACATCGACCTCGCGGCAAGAAGCCGATTCGCTGGTCACCGATGCTCGCTCGCGTGCCGACGCGATGGTGTCGGAAGCGCAGGCCAAGGCCGACGGTCTGCTCACCGACGCGCGTCAGCGTTCGGAGGCCATCCTCGCCGATGCTCAGACACGTTCGGAGGCGCAGGTCCGCCAGGCGCAGGAACGCGCCGACGCGCTGCAGAGCGATGCAGAGCGCAAGCACAGCGAGATCATGGGCACCATCAACCAGCAGCGGACCGTGCTCGAGGGCCGGATCGAGCAGTTGAAGGTCTATGAGCGCGAATATCGGACCCGACTCAAGACATATCTGGAATCCCAGCTCGAGGAGTTGCAGCAGCGTGGCAGTGCGGCCCCCGTCGAGGGTGGGCGTGCCGACTCCTTCTCATCGGATCCGGGTAACGGCGGTTTCACCAGTTACTCACCGAGTTAGTCGGCGAGCAGCAGGGAGTAGTTCGTGCTGACGCTGGCCTTGGCGGCGACGCTGGTCGGGTTCGTACTGCTGGTGCTCGGCCTGATCACCGGTACCGTATGGCTCGCCATCGCGTGCATCGTCGTGTGTTTGATAGGTCTCGGGTTGCTGATCGCCGACATCGTCGGTTCGGGTCGGCGTGCCGAGGAGCCGTCGCTCACCGATTTCGTTGCGGCCGATGACGATTCCTTGTCCGACGAGCAGAAGTCCGACGAGGAGAACACCGGCGGCGGACGCCATGAAGGAATGTCGGCCGCCCCGCCGACGTCGCGCGAATCCCGAGGCGATGGTGGGCTCGACTCGCCTCACCGTGAGGGCCCTGGGGGCGCGCCCGGTGCGTCGTCCTTCGGTGCCGCAGATGCACGGCCGGCGCCGCGACCATCCGCACCGCGTCAGGCGGATCCCGCGTCTCATACGGGGCGCGAGAGCGTCGGCCGCGAAGGAACGTACGACGACTACCTGCGGTCGGTGGGCGGTTACGGCACCGAACCCGGCGGCGTGCCGGGCGCGCCGGGGCAATCACCTCCCACCCCACGCGGGCCGGGATCGCACGAGCGGCAGTTCCCCCCTCCGGGGCGGGGCGCGCCCGGAAGCCACGCAACCCCGGACGAACCCGTCACCGAATCCTTTCCGCCGCAGCAGCGCGGACCTTCGCAGGCCGGTCCACAGCAGCGGCAACCGGGCCGGGGCTCGGATGCCGGAGATCGTGGGCCACAGGACCCGCGCGAATCGCGCACTCAGAAGTTCGATCCACTGGACCCGAACTGGCGACCGCCGCCGGAATGACCTGGGCTCCTCCCGGGCCGTGGTCAGCGTCGATTGGTCTGGACCCCGCTGCCGCGGCTACACTCGATGTGCGTTGATCCGGCAATCACCGGGGAGCACCCGGAAGAACAGGGCGTCATGTCGGCACCCTCGGTAGACCCGGGCGGGAACGGCCCGATACAGCCGTGGGTTCGCGGTGTTTCCGCGGACCGGTGAGAGGCGTCGAGAGTTCGATCAGGACCGACGGCGCAAGCGGGGTGGTACCGCGCGGATCGGGTGGTCGTCGACGACCTGACATGCGTCCCCGTGCCAAGAGCAGTCATACACATGCCAGGCACGAGGAGACCGACCGATGACCGACACGGGCCCCAGCAACGATCCGACCGACGCCCAACCACCGACTGACCGTCGTGTCGGAGCGCGTGTCTATCCGGTGGCCGACATGACCGGTGACACCGGTCGTTCCACGCCGTCTTTCCCAGACCTCGAGGAGCGGGTTCTCGCCTATTGGGCGGGCGATGAGACATTCGCCGCCTCCATCGCCAATCGTGCCGACGCCGAGGAGTTCGTCTTCTACGACGGTCCACCGTTCGCCAACGGCCTCCCGCACTACGGACACCTGCTCACCGGGTATGTCAAGGATCTGGTACCGCGGTACCAGACCATGCGAGGCAAGAGGGTGGAGCGCCGCTTCGGCTGGGACACGCACGGTCTGCCCGCCGAACTCGAGGCCGAGCGCCAGCTCGGGATCACCGACAAGTCGGAGATCGAGACGATGGGCATGGAGAAGTTCAACGACTACTGTCGCGACTCCGTGCTCCGCTACACGGGTGAGTGGCGTGACTATGTGACCCGGCAGGCGCGGTGGGTCGATTTCGACAACGACTACAAGACGCTCGATCTCGACTTCATGGAGTCGGTGATGTGGGCGTTCAAGCGGCTCTACGACAAGGGATTGATCTACCAGGGCTATCGCGTCCTGCCCTACAGCTGGTACGAGCAGACACCGTTGAGCAACCAGGAATCCAAGCTCGACGATGCGTACCGGATGCGCCAGGATCCGGCTGTGACCGTGCGGATGCCGCTGGTCGTGAAGGACGGTCCGTTGACCGTCCTGGACGGCGTGAACGCATTGATCTGGACCACCACACCGTGGACGCTGCCCTCGAACCTGGCGATCGCTGTCAACCCCGACGTCGAATACGTCCACGTGAAGGCCGGCGACGGCCAGGAGTACCTGCTCGCCAAAGCGCTGCTGGGCTCATATGCCAAGGAGATCAGCGAACCGGAGGTGCTCGGCAGCTACGGCGGTGCCGAACTGGCCGGTCTCTCGTACGCGCCGCCGTTCGACTTCTTCCTCGGCCACCCCAACGCACACCGCGTTCTGCTCGGCGACTACGTGACGACCGAGAGTGGCACGGGCGTCGTGCATCTCGCGCCGGCCTTCGGCGAGGAGGACATGGACCTCTCGACGGCCAACGGCATCGAGGTGGTGCAGCCGCTCGATCCGGGCGGTCGGTTCACCGCACAGGTCCCGCCCTACGAGGGCATGATGGTGTTCGACGCCAACCCCGCGATCATCAAGGACCTCAAGGCCGTGGGCAAGATCGTGCGCCACGACACCATCGAGCACTCGTATCCGCATTCCTGGCGGTCCGGGAAGCCGTTGATCTACATGGCGGTGCCGTCGTGGTTCGTTGCCGTGACGCCGATCAAGGAGCGGATGCTCGAGCTGAACAAGCAGATCACCTGGGCGCCCGAACACATCCGGGACGGGCAGTTCGGCAAGTGGCTCGAGGGTGCGCGCGACTGGAACATCAGCCGTAATCGGTTCTGGGGAGCGCCCATCCCGGTGTGGGTCTCCGACGACCCGGAGCATCCCCGCATCGATGTGTACGGTTCGCTTGACGACCTCGAACGTGATTTCGGAGTGCGCCCGGACAACCTGCACCGTCCCTACATCGACGAGCTGACCAGACCCAATCCCGACGATCCGTCGGGGCGGTCGACCATGCGCCGGGTCCCCGAGGTGTTCGACTGCTGGTTCGAGTCGGGATCGATGCCGTTCGCCCAGGTCCACTATCCGTTCGAGAACTCCGAATGGTTCGACGGCGATCCGGATCAGGGTGTGTTGCCGCACAATCCGGGCGATTTCATCGTCGAGTACAACGGCCAGACCCGCGGATGGTTCTACAACCTCCACGTGCTGGCGACGGCCCTGTTCGATCGCCCGGCGTTCAAGTCCGTTGCCGCACACGGCATCGTCCTGGGCGACGACGGACAGAAGATGTCGAAGTCCAAGCGCAACTACCCGGATGTGAACGAGGTCTTCGACCGCGACGGCTCCGACGCGATGCGCTGGTTCCTGATGGCGAGTCCGATCCTGCGCGGCGGCAATCTCGTGGTCACCGAGCGCGGCATCCGGGAGGGCGTCCGCCAGGCACTGCTGCCACTCTGGAACGCCTACAGCTTCCTGCAGCTCTATGCGGAGCGCCCGGCGGCGTGGCGGACCGATTCCACAAACGTGCTGGATCGGTACATCCTGGCCAAGCTCGCGGTCACCCGGGACACGATGACCGACGCCCTCGACATCTACGACGTCTCGGGCGCGTGTGACGCGTTCCGGGAATTCGTCGAGTCGCTCACGAATTGGTATGTGCGTCGGTCTCGGGCGCGGTTCTGGGGTGGTCAGGACGAAGACCCCGATGCGTTCGACACGCTGTACACGGTCCTGGAGGTCGCCGCCCGACTCGCCGCGCCGCTGCTGCCTCTGGCGACCGAGGCGATCTGGCGGGGTCTGACCGGCGGGCGCTCGGTACACCTGACCGACTGGCCGTCGGCCGACGACCTGCCGTCCGATCCGGACCTCGTCGCGGCGATGGACGAGGTGCAGGCGGTCTGTTCGGTCGCCTCGAGTGTGCGCAAGGCGAATAAGCTCCGCGTCCGCCTGCCTCTGCCGGGGCTGACGGTCGCGTCACCCACTGCCGAACAGCTGACGTCGTTCACCGGGCTGATCGCCGACGAGATGAACGTGAAATCGGTGACGCTGTCGACCGACGCCGACGCGTACGGCCGTCAGGAGATCGCGGTCAATGCCCGTGCTGCGGGACCGCGTCTGGGCAAGGACGTCCAACGGGTGATCAAGGCAGTCAAGTCCGGTGACTGGGCGGTCCAGACGGGCGCCGACGGTGCCGAGGTGGTGGTCGCCGACGGGATCGAGTTGCACGACGGCGAGTACACCCGCCGACTGGTGGCGGTCGAGCCCGATTCGACCGCGGAGATGCCAGGTGGGCGAGGACTGGTCGTGCTGGACACGACCGTCACGCCGGAACTCGAGGCCGAGGGCTGGGCCAAGGACCGTGTCCGTGAACTTCAGGATGCACGCCGCACATTGGGTCTCGACGTGTCCGACCGCATCACCATCCGTCTCGTGGTGCCGGCCGAGCGACTGGACTGGGCTCGAACGCATGCCGGTCTGATCGCGGGCGAGGTGCTGGCCGTCGAGTTCGACGTGGTCGGTGTCGAGAGCGGCCCTTCGGGAGCCATCGACCTCGGCGACGGGGTGACGGCCGACATCGCGAAGGCGGCCGGCACCACGTCGGGCGAGTAGGGCACCGGGCACTGACCGACGCCGGTTCGGCGTTCGGCGTCGGTCAGTGCGCCCGTGCGAGTGCGCTCTCAGCGGCGTGAAAGCCACCCATGCCGTGGACGCCGGCGCCCGGCGGGGTCGCCGACGAGCAGAGGTAGACACCGGGTATGCCGAGCGCGTAAGGGTTCACCGCGACCCGCGGGCGGAAGGCGATCTGCCGCGCGGTGTTGGCACCAGCGCTGATGTCCCCGCCGACGTAGTTGGCGTTGTGTTCCTCCAGCGCCGCAGGATTCCGGGTGGAGACCGCCACGATCCGGTCGCGGAACCCCGGGGCGAAGCGCTCGATCTGCCCGATGATCGCTTCCGTCGCGTCGCCGGTGTAGCCATGCGGCACATGCGCGTAGGCGTATACGGGGTTCACCGATCCTTGCGACCGCGTCCGGTCGATCAGATACTGCTGCCCGAGCAGGACGAACGGACGTTCCGCCATCACTCCGCGGACGGTCTGCTTTTCCACATGCGCGATTTCTTCCGCGGTGCCGCCGAGGTGGACTGTCCCGGCGCGGGTGCAGTCTGCATTCGTCCACGGGATGTCGCCCTCGATGGCGAGGTCGACCTTGAAGGCGGCCGGCCCGTAGCGGTAACGGCCGAGCGCGGACCGGATCCGGCCGGGCAACTCGTCGCCGAGGATGCGCAGCGCGCCTTGCGGAGCGGTGTCCAGGATGACGATGTCGGGCCGGCTGCCGGTGAGGTCGCGAAGCTGTCCGATCGAGTTGATCGGAGTTCCGGTGACGACCTTGCCGCCCAGCGTGGCCAGTTCGGCGACGAGCGCCCGGGTGATGCTCTCTGTGCCGCCCTCGGCGATCGGCCAACCCACGGCATGCGCGGCGGCGGTCAGCATCATGCCCACCGAACTGCTGAGCGGCGTGTCGAGCCGGGTGAACGCGTGGGCGGCGACGCCGGTGAACAGCGCGCGTGCCGGATCGTCGTCGAACCGTCGGGTCGTCCAGGTCGCCGGTGCCAACGCGTGCACGCCGAACCGGCCCAGTACGAACGGATGACGAGGTGCATGCGCGAGCGGCCGGAAGACCTCCGCGATGAGGTCGTCGAAATTGTTCGTCGCGTTGCGGAAGAGCTTGTCCCACGTGCGCGCGTCTGCCCCGAGCGAACGCGCGGTGTGGCTGCGGTCACGCGCAGCGAGGCCTGCGCGGCCGTCGTCGAGGGGATGGGCGAGGTCCACCTCGGGCCACCGCCAGGTGAGTCCATGGCGTTCGAGATCCAGCGACGAGAAGAACGGCGACGCCACCCCGGTCGGGTGAAAGGCGGCGCACTCGTCGTGCACGACCCCGGGCACGGTGAGTTCACTGCTGCGCGTACCGCCGCCGGGCCGGTCGTCGGCCTCGAACACGGTCACGTCGAGGCCGTCCTGTGCGAGCCGGATGGCGGCAGCGAGCCCGTTGGGCCCGCTGCCGACCACCACTGCGCTCGTCATGCCAGCGCACCCCTGCCGCTGTTGCGGCCCTCGCCCTGGGTGAGCGTCTCCTGCCTGCGGAATCCGGGCGCGTTCCATGTGACCTGCAGCGGCACCGATCCGTTGGGGAGCCAGGGCTGTTCCTTGACGCAGTCGCTGACATTCCAGGTCCCGCGCTCCACGACGCCGAGGGCGGCGTCGATGACCCGGTACTCCTGGGGCGGGTTGCTCCACGGGGTCGCCTGCGATTCGCAGTAGGCGACGACGAGATCACCGGGGGCGAGGCCGAGCCGCTTCTGGATCGCCGCGATCAGTCGTTCGTCATGCAGGTGTCCGTCGCCGAAGTTCCAGCCGACGATGGTGTTGCACACGAACTCTCCTTCTCGAACGGTCCGGGTCTCGATGTCATCGAGGTGCTCGAACAGCACGGAGAGCAGGCCACGACCCTGACTGTGCATGGATCGCCAGGCGAGGGCCTTCTGGAGGGTCATGTCCGCGTCGTCGCGCTCGTACGGGGTTGGCATCATCCGCTGCAGCTGATCGATCTGGTTCTCGACCTGAGGCAGCTCGTTGAGCCTTTCCTCGACACCTGGCTTCATCGCCCAGACCGCCGACGCCCAGTTACCCGCGTACTGCCGCATCGACGGGAGGAAGGAGACGAGGTCGGGGCGCAGGTTTCCGAGTACGGGCCCGAAGCACAGGATCGCGAAGACCGGGATCAGCAGCCACGGCTGCGAGAAGTCCCAGATGTTGTAGACCGACGGGTCGAATCCGACCCACAGCACGATCGCGATGTAGCCGAAGTAGACATTCCACTCCAACGGGACCGCGAGCGGGAACGTCGAGGTGATGTAGATGTGGAAGGCCACGATCAGGATGGCGCCGATGAGTGCGATCGTGCTGTTGGTGGTGAGCAGCAGGATGATCGGGATCGCGATCTCGACGGTGGTTCCCGCGACGTGTGCCATGAACCAGGCGACGCGACTCGGTCGGATGTCGTCGGGGGTGTTCCGGTAGAACAGCCGCTTGACGAAGCGGAGCTGGCCGGGACTGTTGGACACCATCGGCGGGACGACGTTGATGAAGTGCTGACCCAACTTCGACACGCCGGCACCGATCCACACGACGCAGATGATGATCTTGAACACGACCACCAGATTCACGAAATCGCTTGCATCGGCTGCATCGCTCATCACGATGGCTCCGAAGATGGCCGAGAAGAACATGATCGGCAGGTATTGCTCGGATCGCCCGGCGAGGAAGATGACCTTGTCGCGGAGTCCCATCAACGGCATCGTGACGAGGATCGGGATGAAGGCCCACGGCGGCACCAGTTCCTGTGGCCCGGTGCCGGCGGGCAGGAAGGTCACCTGTTCCGCGCTCATCACCAGCGGGAGCACCAGACTGGCGAGCACCGCGACGAACAGCACCACGTCGAAGGCGGTGCGGGTGTCACCGCCGGTGCCGGGGACATGCCGGCCCCATGGCGCCAGCCGGATGGTGCCGGGTCGCACCCAATAGCGGATGTTGCCGAGCATCGGAGCGAAATGCCCGCACAACGGCCCGAACGCGCCGGCCAGCCCGATCACCTCCAGCAACATGAGCCAGATCGCGAGCTTCTGGTAGACGACGATGTTGTCGAACCAGGAACCGGGATCGGTGAAATCCACGAATTGCGTTGTCCACGAGGTGATCGCCAGCCCGACGGCAAAGTAGAGGCCGAGCATCTTGACGATGTAGACCACCGAGAGCATCTGGGGTGTGCCGAATCCGTCGTCGACCCAGTTGGTGCTGAGGATCCGCACACGCTCCCGGATCGGTAGCCGTACGAACTCCTCCGGTGGCACCGGCTGCGGTGATGGTGCGATGAAGCCCATCTCAAACTCCTTGCTGTGCAGGGTCGGCGGCAAGCTGCGCCCGCAGCGCGGGCTTGTCGATCTTTCCGACCGGATTCTTGGGCAGAGTGTCCTGAATGCTGATGGACACCGGGATCTTGATCCTGGTGAGGTGTTGCGCGCAGAGCTCACGGAGCTCGTCGGAGGTGACCGTGCGTTCTGGGTGGAGCGCGACGTAGGCGACGGGAACCTCGCCGTAGACCGGGTGTGGAGCACCGACGACGGCAGCCTCGAGCACCGCCGGATTGCCATACAGGACGGACTCGATCTCCTTGGGGTAGATGTTCTCGCCGCCCCGGATGATCATGTCCTTGATGCGGTCGACCAGCCGGAGATAGCCGTCCTCGTCGAGCACGCCGACGTCGCCGGTGTGCAGCCATCCGTCGCCGAGCGCCTCCGCGGTGGCCTCAGGTCTGTTGAGGTAACCCTGCATGACGTTGGGTCCCTTGATCACGACCTCGCCGCGCTCGTCGGCCGGGAGCAGGTTGCCGGAGCTGTCCATGATGGCCACGATCTGACCGGGGAGCGCCACGCCGACCGTGCCGATCTTGCGTGGTCCGTCGATCGGGTTCGCGGTGGAGGCGCACGTCCCCTCGGTCAGTCCATATCCCTCGACGACCGGGAAACCGAATCTCTCCTCGGTCGCACGCAACAGCTCCGCCGACGCCGGGGCTGCGCCGCAGATCGCGAAGCGTACCGATCGCGTGTCCGCGGTGACCTCGGCCGGGAGTGACACCAGGTGCGAATAGATGGTGGGGACTGCCGAGAAGTAGGTGGGGCGCAGCTGCTCGACGGCGCCGAGGAACTCGACGGGGTGAAACCGGCCGAGCACCGAGAGCCGGCCTCCGGCGATCATCGTCGACAGGTAGCTCACGCAGATCGCGTTGACGTGGAAGAGCGGCAACACCAAGAGGCAATGGTCGGTGTCCGTGAGGGCCAGGGCCTCGACCATCGAGTTCGCCATCGCGTCGATGTTGCTGTGCGTGAGCTCGACTCCCTTGGGGCGGCCGGTCGATCCGCTGGTGTAGATCAGCAGCGCGAGGTCGCCTCCGGAGGTGACCGGATCGGCCAACACACCTCCGGTCGGTGCGGACCGCAGCTCATCGACGACCAGCGTCCGGCGACCACCGTGAGGTGTGTCCGCGGTGGCCGTCACGACCAGTGCCGCACCGGAATCGGTGATCTGGTACTCGGCCTCCGACGCGGTGAAGACAGGGTTGATCGGGGTCGCTGCCGCGCCGAGCCGCCAAGCCGCCGCGAGGCAGACCAGGAGTTCGACGCGGTTGGGCAGCATCACCGCGATCACCGATCCGGGGGCGACCCCGTGGTCGGCGAACTGCTCGGCTGCGGCGTCGACCCGTGCCGCGAACTCCGCGTAGCTCAGCTCGATGCGCTCGTCCCGGACGCACGGATGGTCGGCGCGTGCCTCCGGCTGGTTCCACGGGAGATAGCTCAGGGTCATCTGATGCGCCTCAGAACAGTCCGGCGTCGAGGCCGCCGTCGAGGACGAGACCCGAGCCCGAGCAGAAGGTCGACTCGTCGCCGGCGAGGAACAGCACCGACTTCGCGATCTCCTCGACCGTGCCGAATCGGCCCTGCTTCTGCTCGATGACCGCCGCGAACCCGCCGGACGGCAGCCCGAGCGCAGACTCGAACGCGTCGACCTGGCTGGTGACCAGGCTGGTTGCGGCGAAGCCCGGCAGGACCGCGTTGACTCGTACGCCGTGGTCGCGCAACTCGGTTGCCGCGGTCTTGGTGAGGTTGACGACGGCAGCCTTGCTCGCGGCGTACGACGAGATCAGCGGTGTCCCGGCGAGCGCGGTGATCGAGCCGAGCGTGACGATGCTGCCGCCGCCGCTCGCGATGATCGCGGGTGCGGCATAGCGGATGGAGAGAAAGACGCCGTCGAGGTTCACCGAGGTGACCGCGCGCCACGCGGCCAGGTCCATCTCGACGATCGGGGACACCGCTGCGATGCCGGCGTTCGGGATCATCACGTTCAGTCCGCCGTAGGTCGCCACCGTCGCGTCGACGAGCCCCTTGACCTGCTCCTCGTCCCGGACGTCACACGCCATCGCGGTCGCATTCGTCAGCTGGGCAGCAGCCTCTTTGGCCGCGCTCTCGTCGATGTCGGCGATGACGACACCGGCGCCGGCTTCGGAGAGCTGCCGGGCGATCTCGAGACCGATGCCCTGTGCGGCGCCGGTGACGATCGCTGTCTTGCCCTGGAGGTTGTGGGACATGTGACTTCCTTCACGCTCGGAGTTCGGAACTGCGATGAGCCTAAGGACAGCGACGGGCGTGAGGATTGGTCTCGCGAACCAAAGTTTCGGTGGGTGGTTGTGGCAGGGTTCACATCGGACGCCGTGGTTCAGGTTGATCACCCGAGAGCGGTGGCATGTACTTGGTTCCCGACGACAGCGTGGGTATGGAAAGGACGTACTGATGGGGGCGAAGCTCAGTCCCGAACAGCTCCGGCGTCAGGCGGCTGCGCGCGTTGCGCAAGTCGCGCGGACGATGGGTGCCGAGTTGCCTCGCCTCGGCAGCAACCTGCACTCGGAGATCGCCGAGGCGATCCCCGAACTGCGTGGCGATGAGGTCATCCTGGAGCTGCTTCGGGCCAGTTCGGAAAGCAACGTCGAGACCTTCCTCCACGTCGCGCAGTACGACATCCCGATCGAATCGGTCCGGCCACCGCCCGCCGCCACCGAGTACGCGCACCGGCTCGCACAGCGGGCGATCTCCGCGAACGCGCTGTTGCGCGCCTACCGGGTCGGACAGCATGTGGTGCTCGACTGGGTGGTCGCCGAGGTCGCCCGCAACGAACCCGACCGAGAGGTCGCGTTTGCGGCGGCGCAGATCGTCCAGCAGATCTCGTTCGCCTACGTGGATCGGGTGGCCGAGCAGGTTGTCGCGGAGTACGAGACCGAACGCGAACGGTGGTTGGCCAACCGCAACTCGGTTCGTACCGCGATGTTGAACACCGTTCTGTCCGGCCGTGACCACGATGTCGGCGCTGCCGAAGCGGCGCTCGGCTATCTGCTCCGGCAGCATCACCTGGGGCTCGTGGTCTGGACCGTGGAGGAGGGCGGGATGCCCAGCGAGCTCCGTCGGTTGGAGTCGCTCGTCGGCGCGATCGGAGAATCCGTCGACGCGGCGGGTCAGGCCCTGTTCCTACCGCAGGACGGTAGTACGGCGTGGTGCTGGATTCCGTTGGGGCGGACGGCCCATGGTCAGATCGACCACGACGCCATCCAACGGCTGACCGAGGAGGCCGGACCCGGCGTGCGCGTCGCCCTCGGGCGCCCGCACGCGTCGGGGACCGGCTTCCGGACCACCCATCAGGAAGCACAGCGAGCCCACACCGTCTCCTCGATCGCGGGCGACATCCGTGTCACCACATTCGACGAACCCGGCGTGCAGATCTGTTCGATCCTGGCACGGGACCTGGATTCGACCAGGGGTCTCGTGGCATCCGCGTTGGGCGGTCTGGCCGAGAACGACGAGAACACCGCGCAGCTGCGCGCCACGCTGCTCGCGTTTCTACAAGCCAAGAGCAGCTATGTGGCCGCCGCAGAAGTGGTGCATCTCCACAAGAACACTGTCAAGTACCGCGTCGACAAGGCCATCGACTCGCGCGGCAGGGCACTCGACGACGATCGCCTCAACCTGGAACTCGCACTGACGGCGTGTCAGTGGCTGGGGACTGCCGTGCTACCCCGCGCGATCCGTCAGGCACGGGCCTGACGGCGGTCACCGAGCTTGCGCATGAGTCGGAGCAGTGGCAGCCCGACGCTGGGCGCGACGTCGATGCCGCGGACCAGTGCACCTCGCCACCGCGGGATCACGCGGAACAGTTGCCTACTGTCCATCAATGCCATTCCCGCGCGGGCGACGCTCTCCTCGTCGAGCGGCTTCGGTCCTGAGAACAGCATTGCCGCACCGGGATCCTTGGCGTGTGAGGTCACCATCTGGGTGCCGACCACGTCGGGGCACAGTGCGTGGACCCGGATCGGCAGTCCGGCATGGTCGAGATCGCCCTGGAGCGAGGTGGTGTAGGAGAGCACGGCGGCTTTGGTCGCCGCGTACAGCGCGAGGCCGGGGACCGGCGTAAGCGCCGAGATGGACGCGATGTTCACGATGGTCCCGCCCGCTCGCCCCATCTGTGCGACGGCGGCCGCGGAGCCGGCCATGGCTCCCCGTACGTTGACCTCGAGGATGGTCGCGATCTCCTCGTCCGGATGCTGCCAGGCGTCGCCTGCGAAGAGCACGCCCGCATTGTTCACCCAGACGGCCAGTTCGCCCAGCGCCGCGGCCTCGTCCGCGATCTTGCGATGGGAAGCGATGTCTCGCACATCCTGCCGGAAACCGACTGCGCCACGACCGATCTCGGCGGCGGCGCGCTCGGCCGCGGCACCGTCGACATCGGTGAGGACGACGCGGTGTCCGGCGTCGGCGAGGAGTCGGGCAAAGGCGAGACCGATGCCGCGACCGGCTCCGGTGACAACTGCTGTGGTGGTCATGTCCGGGACTCTAGGACGTGTGTGACGAGCCGCACTCGTGTCGTCGTCACAAAGTTGCGCCACAGCGTTGTGCCGGCGAACGGCGCCCAGGACCGGCCGAATGGCTGAACGCGGGAAAAGTGTGATCTATGTCACGTTCGGTCACACGGCGGCACACGGCGGTGTCTCGGGGTTGTCCACCTTCGAACAAAGGAGTTGTCATGAGCGCAACACAGCGCAACGGTTCGCATGTTCGGCAGATCATCGTCCTCGGCGGGGGCTACGCGGGCACGATGGCTGCCAACCGGCTCAGCGCGGCCGACGATGCCGACGTGGTGATGGTGAATCCTCGGCCGCGTTTCGTCCATCGGGTCCGGTTACACCAGTGGATAGCCGGCACCGGCACCGCCGACGAGGACTTCGCCCACGTGCTCAGCGGACGGGTTCGCCTCGTCGTCGACACCGCGACCCACATCGACGTGGCAGGTGGCCGGGTCGAATTGGCGTCGGACGCAGCGCTCGACTACGACCATCTGGTGTACGCGGTCGGGTCGTCGGGCACGCCGGCCGACACGATCGACGGTGTTGCCGAGCACGGGTTCGTACTGGGCGAATGGGAAGCGGCGCAGCGACTCCGGGCTCGTCTCGATGCTGTCGAAGCCACCGACCCGGGAGCCCCCGCAACCGTCATCGGTGGCGGGCTGACCGGTATCGAGATGGCCGCCGAACTCGCCGACGCGGGTGTGCCGGTCAGGATCGTCTGTGGGGTGGTCCTGGCGCCGTCGTTCGGTGATCGGGCCCGGCGATCGGCGCGGCGTCGGCTGCGGAAGCTCGGTGTGGAGATCCTCGAGGATTGCCACGTGGTGAGTGTCGGACCCGATACCGTCACCATCGTGGACAACGGTGTGCGGCGGATCGTGCCCAGTTCGACGACCATCGTGGCCGCCGGTTTCGGAGTGCCCGATCTCGCCGCGGTCAGCGGACTGTCGACGGACACGGCAGGCAGGCTCATCACCGACGAGACCCTGACCAGCGTCGACGACCCTCGGATCGTCGGGGCGGGAGATGCGGTCGCACCGTCGGGCATGGCGTTCCGGATGAGCTGTCAGGCGGCCAATCAACTCGGCCCGCATGCCGCCGACACGGTGCTCGCGCGACTGACGGGAGACGCACCGTCGCCGGTCCGTCTCGCCTTCGTCGGGCAGGGCGCCTCGCTCGGCCGCCGGGGCGCAGTGGTCCAGCTGACCCATCGCGACGACCGGCCCGCGCGGGTCGTCATCTCGGGTCGCGCGGCCGCGACGATCAAGGAGCTGGTCTGCCGCAGCGTGATCTGGGGGCTTCGCCTGGAAGGTCGCCGGCCGGGGGCGACGCCGTCGTTCGGGCCGACGCGTCAGGTGGGCGACCGCCAGGTCGAGGTGAACGCATGAGCGGCGACTCCGAGGGGGAGCATGCGCGCCGGTTCACTGAACTGCGCCCACTGCTGTTCACGGTCGCCTACGAGATCCTGGGGTCGGCGACGGACGCCGACGACGTCCTGCAGGAGAGCTACCTCCGTTGGGCCGACGTCGATCTCGGCACCGTCGACGACACCAAGGCGTATCTGGCGAAAGTGGTCACGCGCCAGGCGCTCAACCTCTTGCGGGCATCGTCACGGCGGCGTGAACAGTACATCGGCCCCTGGCTGCCGGAGCCGATCCTGCTCGACGAGCGTGACGCCGCACAGGATCTCGTACTCGCAGAATCGGTCTCCACGGCGATGCTCGTCGTCCTCGAGACTCTCAGCCCGGATGAGCGGGTCGTGTTCGTGCTGAGGGAGGTGTTCGGGTTCGGGCACGACGAGATCGCCGAGATGATCGGCAAATCCGATGCGGCTGTACGGCAGGCGGCCCACCGGGCGCGCGCGCACGTCCAGGCTCGCCGGCGGCGTTTCGTACCGGTAGACGCCAGTCGCACCACGGAGATCACGGAGGCGTTCATGGCGGCGGCGGAGTCGGGGGAGATAGAGACTCTGATGACGCTGATGTCACCGGATGTGGTGTTCACCACGGACAGCGATGGAAAGGCGAGTGCGGTTCGTCGCCCGATCCGCGGCGCCCTCGCCGTTGCGCGGTTGCTCGCCGGCTTCTCGCGTGTGGGAGGCCACCTGGCGGACTTCCGGGTCGAACCGGCGATCTACAACAGCCTGCCCGGCATGCGCATCCATTTCGACGGCGAATTGCAGGGCGTGCTCGTGCTCGACGTCGTCGACGGCCTCGTCGCCGACATCTATGCCGTCCGCAATCCGGAGAAGCTGACCGGGGTCGGTCAGCCTCGGCGGATCTCGCGCTGACGCGCCTGCGGCGGTCTCGTCAACCGTCGATCGGGGAGAGCGCGAGGTCGACTTGCGCGGCGAACAGTGCCGCCGGGTCGTCGAATGTGTCGGCGCCATACTGGCCGAACACCTCGAGGCTGATCGCGCCGACGGTGGTGGCCCACAGGGACGTCGCGACGAGCATCGCGGAGTCGGGTAGATCGGCCCCGAATTCTGTTCGGATGGAGTCGAAATCGGTCTGCATCGACGGTGTGATCCCCTCGGCCGGGGTCGGTGGCGACACTGCGGCATGGGCGCGTGCGACCTCGGCGATGAGTGTCCCGACGACTCGGGTGCCCGGTCCGACCGTCTTGTCCGCCGGCGCGGTGTATCCCGGGACCGGGCTGCCGTAGAGCAAAGCCCACCGGGATGGATCGTCGACTGCCCATCGCCTCAACGCCCGCGTCGCGGCGCGCAGTCGATCCAGGGGCCTGCCCTTCCCGACCGCGGCGACGGCCGCATCGACCGTGTCGGCGAGATCGGAGTAGGCCTCCACGAGCAGCAGCGTGAGCAGGTCGTCGCGGCTGGGGACGTATCGGTACACCGCCGACGACACCACGCCCATCTCGCGCGCGATCGCGCGCAGTGACAGTCCTGCTGCGCCGTGCGTGCGGAGGTGCTCCCGGCCCAGCCTGAGGATCTCCGATTCCATCGCGGCGCGGTTCGCCGCTCGTGTTCCGCCAGTCATCGGACCAGTGTCGCATAAAAGAGAGCACTGCTCTTGTTTTCTCCGCCATGGAGGTGCAGACTGAGTTTCGAGAGCGGTGCTCTCGAAACTCGGACCTCGAAGGGATCAGAACATGACCACCACGCACTACAGCGCACCGAGCGGTTTCGACAACGTCGTCAACTCCACCATGAGGTGGTTGGCCGACCGGGGGTGAATCTCGCGGGAGCGCAGACGCTCACCGTGACGGGACGGGTCAGTGGGAAGCCCCAGAGCGTGCCGGTCAACCCGCTGCGACTCGACGGCCGTGAGTACCTGGTGGCGCCCCGCGGAACCACTCAGTGGGTGCGCAACGTGCGCGTGAACGACGCCGCCGAACTCCGGCGTGGGCGCCGGCGTCGTGCGGTCCGGCTGGTCGAGGTCGAGGTCGCGGCTCGCGCGCCGATGATCCGCGCCTATCTCGACAAGTGGGGCTGGGAGGTGGGGCGGTTCCTGCCCGAGGGCATGGGGACCGAGCCCGACGACGCCACCCTGGCCGCCCACCTCGACGATCTGCCGGTCTTCGAGATCCGGTCCTGAGCCCGGTCGCGGGGCCGAACTACGATGCGGGTGTGGCGTCCGCCGTCCCCTCAGCATCCCGGCCCGCCGGCCCGAGTCCCGAGCGCAGTGCGCGGTGGGTGATGCATCTGGACATGGACGCGTTCTTCGCATCCGTGGAGCAGTTGACCAGACCCACGTTGCAAGGGCGGCCGGTGCTGGTCGGCGGAACGGGTGGCCGCGGCGTGGTGGCGGGCGCCAGCTATCCCGCCCGGGCCTTCGGCGCCCGCTCGGCCATGCCGATGCATCAGGCGCGGAGGCTGGTCGGTGCGGGAGCCGTGGTGTTGCCGCCCCGCGGTGGGGTCTACCGCGTGGTCAGTGCCCGAATCTTCGGTCTGGTCCGTGACGCCATACCGGTGATCGAGATGCTCTCCTTCGACGAGGCGTTCGGTGAACCCCACGAACTCGTGGGGGCCACCGCCGACGAGGTGACCGCGTTCGCCGAGCGTCTGCGCGGCCGGATCCGCGACACCGTCGGCATTGCGGCCTCGGTCGGGTTCGGGAGCGGCAAGCAGATTGCGAAGATCGCGTCCGGCCTCGCCAAACCCAATGGGGTCATGGCGATCCCACCGAGCCGCGAACTCGCCTTCCTCCATGCGCTCCCGGTGCGCAAACTCTGGGGGATCGGGCCGGTGTCGGGTGACAAGCTGCAACGTCTGGGCATCGAGACGATCGGTGACTTCGCTGCCATGTCCGACGTCGAGGTCACCTCGGTGCTCGGGGCGACCCTCGGGCCCGCCTTGCACCGCCTGGCACAGGGCATCGACGACCGTCCGGTCGCCGAGCGGGCCTCGGCCAAGCAGATCAGCGCGGAGTCGACCTTTCCGCGAGATCTCGTGGAGCTCGACGAACTGCGCCCTGCCATCGAGTCGGCCGCCGAAGGCGCGCATCGGCGACTGGTGTCCGACGGACGCGGGGCCCGGACGGTGGTCCTGAAGCTCCGCCGCTCGGACATGTCGGTGCTGACCAGGTCGATGACACTGCCCGCGGCCACCACCGAATTGTCGGTGCTGACCTCGGCCGCTCAGCGGCTGGCCCTCGACCCGCGCAGCATCGGTCCCATCCGGCTCGTCGGCGTCGGCTACTCGGGACTGACCGCGGTGCAACAGTTCTCGTTGTTCGCAGATCTGGACGAGGAGTGGGGCGCGGCGGGGGCGCAGGCGGCCGAGACCGAGGACGTCGAGGCCGCCTTCGTGGCGGCGGGCGCCTCGGGGCAGGCGGCCGAGGTCCCGGCGGACGGCTTCATCCCCGACTCGCCCGGGCCCGACTCGTCCGGGCCCGACTCGTCCGGCGCTTCCGACGGGGCTGGGCGGGAGACCTGGGAGACCGGGGCCGACGTGACGCATCCCGACCATGGCCACGGGTGGGTGCAGGGAAGCGGGCACGGGGTGGTGACGGTCCGGTTCGAGACCCGGGCGACCGGTCCGGGCCGGGCCGTGACGTTCGCGAGCGACGACCCGGCGATCCGCCGGGCCGATCCGCTCGACAGTCTCGCCTGGCCCGATCTCGGTTCGTCGGCAGAGACCGACCGGGACGGCTGAACACACCGGACATCGCCACGCGCCAGACCGTCTGCCGTTCCAGGTCACCCCGGAGGTTCGACGGTGTCGAAGAAGGTACGTATCTCGTCCGCATCCGCCCCGGCCGAGAGCAGTGCGAGTACCGCGATCCGCGCCTGGGGGGCGCGAAGCCAGCGTGACATGATGGCCCCGGCACGCGCGAGGTCGACGCCGCCGCCACCGCCTCCGTAGGCGGGAACGACCGCGCCGAACGGGACCCGGCTGGCCACCACCACGACGACGCCCGCGCGAACGGCCGCGGACACCTCGGCGGTGATGTCCGGATGGGTGTTCCCCGACCCGGTGGCCGACAGCACGATGCCCGCCGCCTGCTGGGAGACGGCGGAAGCGATGATGCCCGGAGCAACGCCCGGGTAGAGCGTGAAGGCGTCGACGCGGGCGTGCCGTCCTCGTGGTACCGGACGCGCGATCGGGTGTCGCGGTAGCGCGTCGTGCACATTGTCGAACGCGGCGAGCGCGGTTGTGGAGGCCTTGAATATGCCGCGTGCCGAACGGATTTCACCTCCGATCGCGATGAGCACACCGCGACCCCGCGAAGCCGGGTCGGCCACCGCGCGAAACGCTGCGGCGATGTTGTCCGGCCCATCCGGTGACGGAGCGTCGGCCGGGCGCTGCGCACCCGTGAAGACCACCGGCCGGTCGTCGGTCAGGAAGAGGTCGGCGAGATACGAGGTCTCCTCGAGGGTGTCGGTCCCGTGCGTCACCACCACACCGGTCACCTCTGCGTCGGTCAATGCGTCGACGACCGCCGCGACGACGGTGAACTGATCGGCGACCGTCATCGCCGAACTGTCGACCGACATCAGGTCGATCGCGGTGATGTCGCCCGCGCCGGAGAACAGATCGTCGGCTGCCAGGCTCGGCACCGCGCCGTCGGCGGTGGTCAGCGCTGCGATCGTGCCGCCGGTCGTGATCAGGACGGTGCGGTGGTCGGCCATGGTGTTCAGCGTCGATGGAACCCGCGCGTCACGTCAACCGTTGCCGTTCCGGCCGCGAGGGTTCCCGGCTCGGATGTTGGGGCCCTCGTCGTCCATTTGGCATAGTGGTGTGAGTTTTGGCGGCTCGGAGGGGGATGAGCCGACCAGGATCTGCCAGGACCTGCGGCGGGGAGAGTCCACCGTGGGCGTGACGAACGACAGTGAGGGAGATCGGTGAAGTTTCCTAAGATCGTGACCGCCGCGTTGATCGCGGCGTCGGTCGCATCGGTTGCGGCCTGCGGCAGCGACGACAGCGACGTGCCGGACGTGCCGACCGTGTCGTCGGCGGCGAGCTCGGCGGATGCCGGCGGGAGCAGCGACGATGTGACCGATCCGAACAAGCGGCCGTCGGTGGAGACGCTGAACGCGATGCTCACCAAGGCGCTGGATCCGAATGTGCCGAACTCGGAGAAGACCGAGCTGGTCGAGGGTTCCTCTGCCGACCCGACGGTCTTCGACAAGCTGGTCAAGGCCAAGCAGGACAACCCGGACGTCACCTACGAGATCTTCCCGCCGGTGATCCCGGACGGGCCGAACAAGGCCACGGTGAAGGTCCAGGTGAAGCTGCCCGACAACCCCCCGACCAAGCTGGACGCGGGGATCGTCTACACGGACGGTCGCTGGATGTTGTCGAGTGCGACCGTGTGCCCGTTGATCACGGCGAACAACGTCACCACGCCGATGTGCAAGACGCCGGCGGGTGGCTCGACGTCGAAGGCGCCGAACTGACCTGAGTTCGGCCGAACAGAACTGCCGGGCCGGTGGGACGGGCGAGAGCTCGTGCCACCGGCCCGTTTTCTGTGCGCGCGAGGTTCTGGGTGGGTCGCGCTCAGCGCCACCGCACGGAGAGGCCGGTCTGCTGTATCAACGGACGGGTGGGGTCGCTGCCGACCAGAGCCCGTGCGCCGGAGAGTTCGATGGAGCCGGCCACCGGCAGCCCACGGGCGAGGTCGATGGTCACCTGGCCGGTGCCGGCATTCGAGAAACGGGCGATGGACAGGGTCTGATCGCTGCCGGGGATCGCGAACACGGAGTTGACCGGGGTCTCGTCGACGGCGACGTCCACGACCATCCGATTGCCGTCCCACGACCGCAAGGTCGCGTCGATGTGCTGGGTCACCGTCGCGGCCCCACTGATGGTGCGCTCCGAACGCCAGCGCGCACCGGGCCCGATCGGCTCGGTCGGAACCGGGACCGAGAGCTGGAGGGCCTGGACCAACGACTGCTCGACGGCGAGGCGCGCCTCGGGACCGGAGTCCTCGGCGGGCAGCAGCCGCAGCGAGATCGGCATCGATCCGGGACCGATGGCCAGACCCGCCCGAGAATTCTCCACCGGCCGCAACTGATCCGCGAGGACGGGTTCCGGCGAGGTGACGCGGCCCAGTGTCATCTCCAGGTCGGTGGAGTCGGTGCAGTGGAAGCGCGCCTGCAACGGCATCTCGACGGTCTGGGTCTTGGTGTCGCCGGGCGAGAGTACCGACGAGGTGGTCGTCATGGTCGACGACTGTGGCGTGGAGCGATCGGGAGTGGCCGCGGCGGTGCGCTTCTCGGCGCCCCCACCGTCGAGCACGGTCACCTTCGCCGGTGGGATCGGCAGGAGATTGACGCCTTGGCGACCTGAGGTCGAGTCGTCGGTACAGCCTGCCTCGGTGGCCGCGGTCGACGAGCCACCAGCCTGATCATCGGAACCACAGCCGGCGAGGGCGACCAACAACAGCGCCGCGATGGCGATGCCTGCGCCTCGACTCGGTGGCCGGAGCGGCCACCCCGATCCTGACGTGACGACGCGGGAGAGGAACACGGCAGCCAGCGTATTGCAGGCCTCGTGGATGATGGTGAGGTGGATGATGGAGTCATGAGTCAAGCGACACCCGGTCCGGTGGACGGCGGTGGGGCCGAGGGCACCGACGGGGCACTGCCTGCCGGGGTCGGCGCGAACGGTCGCAGCGGCGGCGACGCCGGGGGTCGCCGGCCCACCATGGTGTGGGTTCTGCTGGCCATCGCACTCGGGGTCATCGGCCTCGACCTGCTGACGAAGACACTGGCCGTGGCACATCTCGATCCGTCGCGGCCGGTGCACATCGTCGGCGACGCAGTCACTCTTCGCCTGGTCCGCAACAGTGGGGCGGCCTTCTCGATGGCATCGGGATACACGTGGGTGTTGACCGTGGTGGCGCTCGTGGTGGTGATCGGGATCATCCGCTACAGCAGTCGCCTGCGGTCGGCCTGGTGGATCGTCGGGCTCGGCCTGGTGCTCGGCGGTGCGATGGGAAATCTGGCCGACCGGATCTTCCGGTCGCCCGGTCCGCTGCGCGGCCACGTCGTCGACTTCGTGTCGGTGGGCTGGTGGCCGGTTTTCAATGTCGCCGACTCGGCGGTGGTGTGTGGCGCGGTGTTGCTCGTCGCGCTGTCGTTGCTGGGCTTCGAGTACGACGGTTCGCGGACCGGCTGGGCCGCGCGCCGGGCCGAACACCGCGCGCCGGTGTCGGCGGAGGACGCCGATGCGTGAATCGAGGTCGATGCCGGTTCCCGACGGCGTCGACGGTATGCGGCTCGACGCCGGGGTGGCCCGCATCCTCGGGCTGTCGCGCACCGTCGCCGCCGCGCTCGCCGAGGCGGGTGACATCACCGTCGAAGGGGTGATCGTCGGCAAGTCGCACAAGCTGGCGGCCGGCAGCTGGCTTGACGTCACGCTGCCCGAGCCTGCGCAGCCCCTTCGGGTCGAACCCACACCGGTCGAGGATCTCGACGTCATCTACCACGATTCCGACATCATCGTCGTCGACAAACCGGTCGGAGTTGCCGCGCATCCGTCGCAGGGCTGGAGCGGGCCCACCGTGGTCGGTGCGCTCGAGGCGGCCGGTTTTCGGATCTCGACGTCGGGGGCCTCCGAGCGTCAGGGGATCGTGTCCCGGCTCGACGTCGGGACGTCGGGCGTGATGGTCCTCGCGGTGTCGGAACGGGCGTACTCGCTGCTCAAGCGCGCATTCAAGGAGCGTGACGTCGACAAGGGCTATCACACGCTCGTGCAGGGACATCTCGATCCGCCGACGGGCACCGTCGACGCCCCCATCGGCCGTCATCGTGGCAGTGACTGGAAGTTCGCGGTGACCGCCAACGGCAAACCGAGCATCACCCACTACGACACACTCGAGATGTTCGCGTCGGCGTCGTTGCTGGACATCCATCTGGAGACCGGTCGGACGCACCAGATCCGTGTCCACCTCTCGGCGTTGCATCACCCGTGCTGCGGTGACCTGACCTACGGCGCCGACCCGGTGCTGGCCGATCGGCTCGGTCTGCAGCGTCAATGGCTGCACGCCCGGTCGCTCGGGTTCGCGCATCCGGCCGACGGTCGCCGCGTGGAGTTCACGAGTCCGTACCCGGCCGACCTGCAGCACGCCCTCGACGTCCTGCGCGACGCCTGACCGCCGGCCGGCGACACGCCGGACCGACACACCGGGGTGATCGCCCCATCTGTCACAGTCGGGCGCGCCCCGCGAAGAGTGTCGGACCGCGCGCCTAAAGTGGTCCACGTCGTGACAGCTGTCGAGGTGAGAGGGATTCGTGGCCGATTCGTTCGTTCACCTGCACAACCACACCGAGTATTCGATGCTCGACGGTGCCGCCAAGGTGTCGCCGTTGTTCGCGGAGGCCCAACGCCTCGGGATGCCCGCGATCGGCATGACAGATCACGGGAACATGTTCGGCGCCAGCGAGTTCTACAACGCGGCGGTCAAACACGACATCACCCCGATCATCGGTATCGAGGCCTATATCGCGCCGGCGTCGCGGTTCGACACCAAACGCGTCCTGTGGGGCAACCGCGACCAGAAGAGCGACGACGTCTCCGGTAGTGGCGCATACACCCACATGACGATGATGGCGCGCAATGCGACGGGGCTGCGGAACCTCTTCAAGCTGTCGTCGCTGGCCTCCATCGAGGGGCAGCTGGGCAAGTGGTCGCGGATGGATGCCGAGCTGATCGCGGAGTACGCGGATGGGATCATCGCGACCACGGGCTGCCCGTCCGGTGAGGTGCAGACGCGGCTCCGCCTCGGGCACGAACGTGAAGCCCTCGAGGCCGCCGCGAAGTGGCAGGAGATCTTCGGCAAGGACAACTTCTACCTGGAGCTGATGGAGCACGGGCTGGAGATCGAGCGGCGCGTGCGTGACGGGCTCCTCGACATCGGCCGCCGGCTGGGGATCAAGCCGGTGGTCACCAACGATTGCCACTACGTCACCCGCGACCAGTCGACGAGCCACGAGGCCCTGCTCTGCGTCCAGACCGGTAAGACACTGTCGGACCCGACGCGGTTCAGGTTCGACGGCGACGGTTACTACCTGAAGTCCGCCGCCGAGATGCGCGAGTTGTGGGATTCGCAGGTCCCCGGCGCGTGCGACACCACGCTCGAGATCGCCGAGAAGGTGGAGAGCTATGCCGATGTGTTCGGTCACCGTGACCGGATGCCGGTCTTCCCGGTGCCGGAGGGTGAGACCCAGCAGACGTGGCTCCGCCGTGAGGTGGCTAAGGGCCTGAAGGGCCGTTTCGACCCCGAGCCCGTCCCGGATGAGTACGCGCGCCGCGCCGACTACGAACTCGACGTGATCATCGAGATGGGCTTCCCCGCCTACTTCCTGGTCGTCGGCGACCTGATCCGGCATGCGCAGGAGGTCGGGATCCGGGTCGGTCCGGGCCGCGGCTCGGCGGCAGGTTCGCTTGTCGCATATGCGTTGGGGATCACCAACATCGACCCGATTCCGCATGGTCTGCTGTTCGAGCGGTTCCTGAATCCCGAGCGTGTGTCGATGCCCGACATCGACATCGACTTCGACGATCGCCGTCGCGGCGACATGGTCCGCTATGCGACGGAGCGGTGGGGGAGCGACAAGGTCGCCCAGGTCATCACCTTCGGCACCATCAAGACGAAGGCCGCCATCAAGGACTCGGCCCGCGTCCAGTTCGGTCAGCCCGGTTTCGCCATCGCCGACAAGATCACCAAGGCCTTGCCACCGCCGATCATGGCCAAGGACATCTCGGTGTCGGGAATCACCGATCCCGATCACGAGAGGTTCAACGAGGCGTCCGAAGTGCGGTCGCTGATCGAGACCGACCCGGACGTCAAGCGGATCTACGACACCGCACTGGGTCTCGAGGGCCTGATCCGCAATGCAGGCGTGCACGCCTGCGCGGTGATCATGTCGTCGGAGCCCCTCACCGATGCGATCCCGGTGTGGAAACGTGCCCAGGACGGCGCGATCATCACCGGCTGGGATTACCCGTCGTGTGAGGCCATCGGTCTGTTGAAGATGGACTTCCTCGGCCTGCGCAACCTCACCGTCATCGGCGACGCGATCGAGAACATCAAGACCAACCGCGGCATCGACCTCGACCTCGACGCCGCTCCGCTCGACGATCCCAAGACCTACGAGCTCCTCGCCCGCGGCGACACGCTCGGCGTGTTCCAGCTCGACGGCGGCGCGATGCGCGAACTGCTGAAGCGTATGCAGCCCACCGGCTTCGAGGACATCGTGGCCGTGCTCGCGCTGTACCGCCCCGGGCCGATGGGCATGAACGCCCACAACGACTACGCCGACCGCAAGAACGGGCGCCAGCAGGTCAAGCCGATCCACCCGGAGCTCGAGGAACCGCTCAAGGAGATTCTGGCCGACACCTACGGGCTGATCGTCTACCAAGAGCAGATCATGCAGATCGCGCAGAAGGTGGCCGGTTATTCGCTCGGTCGCGCAGACATCCTGCGCCGCGCGATGGGCAAGAAGAAGGCCGAGGTCCTCGCCGCCGAGTTCGAGGGCTTCGAGGAGGGCATGAAGTCCAACGGCTTCTCGTCGGCTGCGATCAAGGCACTGTGGGACACGATCCTCCCGTTCGCGGGCTACGCGTTCAACAAGTCCCATGCCGCAGGCTATGGCCTGGTCTCCTTCTGGACCGCCTACCTGAAGGCGAACTACAAGGCCGAGTACATGGCAGGCCTGCTCACGTCGGTCGGTGACGACAAGGACAAGGCCGCCATCTACCTGTCCGATTGCCGCAAACTCGGCATCACCGTGCTACCGCCCGATGTCAACGAATCACAGCGCAACTTCGCGGCCGTCGGCGGTGACATCCGCTTCGGACTGGCGGCGGTGCGCAACGTCGGTACCGGGGTGGTCTCGGCGATCCTCGCGGCACGGGAGGAGAAGGGGAAGTTCACCAGCTTCTCCGACTACCTCGGCAAGATCGACGTCACCGCGTGCAACAAGAAGGTCACCGAATCGCTCATCAAGGCCGGAGCCTTCGACTCGTTGAGCCACCCCCGAAAGGGGCTGTTCCTCGTCCACGGGGATGCCGTGGAGTCCGTCATCGGCACCAAGAAGGCCGAGGCGATCGGACAGTTCGATCTCTTCGGTGATGCCGGCGGGGCCGACGACACGATGGCGGAGGTCTTCGCCGTCAAGGTGCCCGACGAGGAATGGGACTCCAAGCACAAGCTTGCGCTGGAACGGGAGATGCTGGGGCTCTACGTCTCCGACCATCCGCTGGCGGGGTGGCACACGCCATCGCTTCCCAGACCGACACGTCGATCACCGCCCTCTTGGAGGGCACCGTCGCCGACGGGGCGCAGATCACCATCGGCGGCATCATCTCGTCGGTCAACCGTCGCGTGAACAAGAAGGGGGAGCCGTACGCGGTGGTCACCCTCGAGGACATGGTCGGTGGCGTCGAGGTGTACTTCTTCCCTCGCTCGTTCCAGGTCTATGGTCTCGACATCGTCGCCGACAACATCGTGTTGATCAAAGCGCGAGTCAACAAGCGTGACGACAGCACGATGATCAGCGCCAACGATCTCGCGGTGCCCGATCTCGCGGCGGTGGGGACGGCGAAGCCGGTATCGCTCACACTGAGTGCGCGGACCTGCACGCCGGATCGCGTGCAGGCGCTCAAACAGGTCCTCACCCGCCATCCGGGTACCGCGGATGTTCATGTCACCCTCGTCAGCGAACAGCGGTCGACGATGCTGCGGCTCACAGAGTCGCTGCGGGTCAGCCCGAGTTCCGCGCTGATGGGGGACCTCAAGGCGCTGCTCGGACCGAGTTGCCTCGGCTGATAAGGGCCGAGTTTTCGGCGACCCGAACAATTTAGTTCTGGGTGCGTTACACTTGAGTCAGCGGCAACGAATATCTGCCGTCGCAGCCTGACCGAGGAGTGACCATGACCGCAGCGAACATCTCCGCGCTGGTCGAGGTGCGCCCGCACCGGTCGCGGACGTCGGCACGTTCGGTGACGATCGCCGGCACCCAGTGGCCCGTCTACAAGCTGCATGCGCTGCTGGCCGCCGTGATCGTCGGAGTGCTTGCCCTCGCGATCACCGGCTCGGCCCAGACGGTCGCGTGGGCCTCGGGCGTCGCCCTTCTCACCGTGTGGTGGACCGAACGCTTCTGGCAAGCACACCGGTCCCACTAGTCGCCGACAGCAACCGCAAACCCGCCGACAGCAACCGCGGATCCGCCGACAGCAACCCAAAGCGCGCCGAGAGAATCCCAGCTCTCATCGGGAGAATCCGGGCCCTCGCGATCGAACGTGCTCAGCCGGGGATGGCGGCCGTCGCGCCCCGATCAAATCCGCCCGGGATCTCGTAGATCCGTCCGTCGAAACCCGCCCGGTAGAGATGGCCTGCGGAGAAACCACGGTTCCCCGGCCGTACGAGAGCACGCTGGACGTGGGAATCCCTGAACCGAGTACGCAGTAGCGACCCGGCGACGTGATACGGACGATCTGGCCGGCGCCGTTGAACGGAACCACCGGGCGCTCCTGGGAGTCGACCGTCAGGCCGTCCGGTCCGGCCGTGATGTTGCCACCGAGGTTCAGCAGACTCTGCACCACACGAGGATTCGCGGTGGAGATCCGGCTGACCCCGGGATTGACGAAGGTCCGCGAGACATAGAGCCAACGGTCACCTTTACCGAGGACCGCACCGTTGGCGCTGGGGAGCGAATCCCAATCGGCCTGCACCGCACCGTTGGGATAGGCACGGCCGATCAAGTTTCCGAAATCATTGGTGGCATAGACGATTCCATTGGCCGCCGTGTCCATCCCGTTGGCGGCCGAGAAGCCGCGTACCCAGGGTCGGAGCGCGAGATTGGACACGTTGAGGCGTGCGATGCCCGCGTGCCGAAGCGAGTCCCCGACCACAACGCGCGCATCGGCACCGTATCCCACCAGCAACGCGCCGTCCCGGGCCCATGCCAGCGCTCCGGCGCCACCCTCGGGGACCCGGGCTATCGGCACCGGGCGTGCCCCCGGCGCTGACAGCCGGAAGACCCGTCCCGAGACCAGGTCGGTCGTGTAGAGGCGTCCACCAGCGTCGACGGTGAGACCTTCGAGTGCTGCTCCTGGGATGGAGCCGACCAACCGGGGAGCTTGTCCGGCGCCCGCGCACACCGGCGCTGCGGCAGCGGGGGCTGCGGAGAGTGCGGTGAACAGACCGGCAGTGAGTGCGACCACGGAGGAGGTCGCGATCAGCCGTCGCCGCATCGGTTTCGGGTCCGATCGCGATGGCGACCCCGTGTCGTCGGCGCGATCGAATGATGTGGAGCGTCGGAACATCTCGGCCTCCCGAGGTTGGACGCCGTCCGCCTGCCGGTCACGCACACAGATCTGGGGGACGACTGATTCGTTGACCTCTGTGGAGTGTATGCCCACGGTGGAGCTCCGTCGACCATTTCCGATCGCAGTGCGCCGGGCTCCCGATGAACCTGCCGGCGCTCCGGGTGAGAGCATGGAGAGCGTGAGTACCCAGGAGGCATCGGTTCATCAGCGCGGTCCGACGTTGACCGCCGACGCCATCACGGCGTCGGTCGCTCGGATCGCGGAGGCTGTCGCCCGCACGCCGCTGGAGGAGTCGCCGCGGATCTCGGCCGACGTCGGTGCCCGGGTGTTCCTCAAGCGCGAGGACCTGCAGACGGTGCGCTCGTACAAGATTCGCGGTGCCTACAACGTGATGGCCCAACTGTCCGAGCAGGAACTCGCCCGCGGTGTGGTCGCGGCGAGCGCGGGCAATCATGCGCAGGGGGTCGCCTATGCGTGCCGGTCGATGCAGGTGCACGGACGAATCTATGTGCCGACCACCACCCCGAAACAGAAGCGGGACCGAATCCGTTGGCACGGTGGCGACTTTGTCGAATTGATCGCCGTCGGCGAGACCTACGACGCGGCTGCGGCCGCGGCGCAGTCGGACGTGATGCGCACCGGGGCCTCGTGGATCCACGCGTTCGACGATCCGCGTACCGCCGCGGGCCAGGGGACGATCGCCTACGAGATCGTCGAGCAGCTCGGAAAGGTGCCCGACGTCGTCGTCGCGCCGGTCGGTGGCGGTGGTTGTCTCGCCGGTATCGCGACGTACCTCCGTTCCGTCAGCGATGACGTCGCCATCGTCGGGGTGGAGCCGACCGGGGCCGTGTCGTTGACCGCTGCATTGGCGGCCGGCGGCCCGGTCACGCTCGGCACCATCGATTCCTTTGTCGACGGTGCCGCGGTGAAGCGAATCGGCAACATCGGCCACCGGGTGATGGCCGATCTCGATGCCACCGTCACCGGGCATCCCGGACTGGCTGCGATCGCCCCGAAACCCCTCGTCGAGGTGCTCGAGCACGGTGTGCCGTACCGGCCCCGCCCGGGGACCACCCACGTCACCCACGTCGACGAGGGTGCCATCTGCTCGACCATGCTCGCGCTCTACCAGAACGAGGGCATCATCGCCGAACCTGCCGGCGCGCTGGCCGTGACGGCCCTGTCGGCTCTGGACCTGCCCGCCGATGCCACCGTGGTCTGCCTGATCTCCGGTGGCAACAACGACGTATCCCGCTACGGCGAGATCATCGAACGTTCGCTCGTCCACAAGGGGCTCAAGCACTACTTCCTGGTGGACTTCCCGCAGGAACCGGGGGCGCTGCGGAGGTTCCTCGACGATGTGCTCGGTCCGGAAGACGACATCACGCTGTTCGAGTACGTGAAGCGGAACAACCGCGAGACCGGAGCCGCACTGGTCGGTGTGGAACTCGGTGCGCCGGAGGGCCTCGCCGGTTTGATGGACCGCATGGCCTACTCGCGGCTGCACTGCGAGCGACTCGAACCGGGCACCCCGGCCTACGACTATCTGACCTGAACGGTCACCGCAATCGGCCGATCACGACGTTCGGACCGTTGCTGTGCAGTTCCCCCTCGGCTTTCGTGGGCTCGTCCCACCAGAGCCGAGGGGACATGTCGACCGGTACCGTGGTCCCGGCCTCGCCCAGGATGCAGACAACGCACCATGCGCCGCGGAACATCGCGAACCATCCCGCTGATTCATCGAAAGATGTTGTGATGGAAGCGAAGTCGCCGCAATTGAGATCGTCTTCGCGTTTGCGGAGCGCGATCAGGTCGCGGTAGAAGTCAAGCATTCGACGATGCGTCGGCCGGTCGAGCTCGGTCCAGTCGAGCTTCGACGATCGGAACGTCGCCGGATCCTGGGGATCGGGGATCTCCGCGCTGTCCCAGCCGTGGTCGGCGAACTCCGCGCGCCGGCCGTCGGCGGTCGCGCGTCCGAGTTCCGGTTCCGGATGAGACGTGAAGAACGCGAACGGCGTCTCGGCCGCCCATTCTTCGCCCATGAACAACATCGGGGTGAATGGCGACAGCAACACTAGTGCCGCCTTGATGGCGAGCGCACCCCCGGTCAGATAGGCCGACGGCCGGTCGCCGACGGCGCGGTTGCCGATCTGGTCGTGATCGCACGTGTAGGCCAGCAACGCGTGGGCGGAGACCCGGTCGGTGGGGATCGGACGGCCGTGTCGGCGTCGCCGGAACGACGAATAGGTGCCGTCGTGGAAGAAGCCGCCGCGCAACGCCTTCGACAGACCCGCTAGGCTGCCGAAATCGGCGTAATAGCCCTGCCGCTCGCCGGAGACCGCGGCATGGATCGCGTGGTGGATGTCATCGTCCCACTGCGCGGTGAGTCCGTAGCCGCCCAGTCGACGGGGGAGGATCAGTCGGGGATCGTTGAGATCGCTCTCCGCGATCAGCGACAGCGGCCGGCCGAGTTCGAGTGCGAGCGCGTCGGTGGCGACCGCGAGTTCCTCCAACAGGTGGACAGCCCGGTGATCGACGAGGGCGTGGACGGCGTCGAGACGCAGGCCGTCCACGTGGAACTCGCGCATCCATCGAAGGGCGTTCCCGATGATGTAGGAACGGACCTCGTCGGAGTCCGGCTCGGACAGGTTCAGCGACGAGCCCCAATTGTTGGTGCCCTCGGTGAGGTACGGGCCGAACCGCGGCAGGTAGTTGCCCGACGGTCCGAGGTGGTTGTAGACCACGTCGAGCACCACGCCTAGTCCGCGCCGATGGCAGGCGTCGACGAACCGGGCGAATCCGTCGGGACCGCCGTAGGCCTCGTGGACGGCGTACCACGCGACGCCGTCGTAACCCCAGCCGTGTGTCCCGTTGAATGCGTTCACCGGCATCACTTCGACGACGTCGACACCGAGGTGCACGAGGTGGTCGAGGCGCTCGATCGCCGCGTCGAATGTGCCTCCTGCGGTGAACGTTCCGATGTGCAGCTCATAGAGTACGGCGCCGCGGATGTCGACGCCGGGCCAATCGTCGTCGGACCACATCGACTCGTCGAGTCGATGTAGCGCCGATGCGCCGTGCACGCCGTCGGGCAGGCGCACCGAACGCGGATCGGGTACCGGCTCGCCACCATCGACGACAAAGCGATACCGCAGGTCGGACAGCTCGGCGAGCGGTGCCTCGACGACCGGTGCCCACCATTCGGCGGCGTCCCGGCCCGCTTGTGCCTCGCCCCGCCGCATCGGGAGCTCGACCTCGTTGCCACCGACCCCGTTGTCGGCGAGCATCGCGACGCTCTGCGCACGTGGCGCCCACACGCGGATGTCCGCAAGGGTCTGCGGCGGGATGAAAGGCGGCACCGGCGCGGGAAAGACGGAGATCTCCCCCTTTGGTCGCTCGTCCCAGTTATGGTGTCGGGAGCTTTCGACTTATCGGTCACGAAACATAAGGTATGTCGTCGCTGTGACCGGCGCAGATGGCGGTAATGTGACCCGTGACACAGACGGATTGGAGATATCAGATATATTTACCGGCGGGGGTCGGCCCACCAGGGGGCCCGCACCGATACGGTGCGC
This sequence comes from Gordonia sp. SID5947, assembly GCF_009862785.1. Lineage (NCBI taxonomy): Bacteria > Bacillati > Actinomycetota > Actinomycetes > Mycobacteriales > Gordoniaceae > Gordonia > Gordonia sp. SID5947. The sequence goes on from NZ_WWHU01000001.1 coordinate 502,395, forward strand.
GGGTTGGTGGCCGAGTCGGCCGCTCGATCGACACATTTGACTGAACCCGGCGACGGGGCAGCCGACACGCGAGGGTAGGGGATTGAGTACTGACGCGGTGACCTCGAGCGATGAGGGAACACGTACGGGGTCCGGCGGGGCGCGCCGGTGGTTCCGCGAGCACGTCATGGCGTCGTTCGACACGTTCGGTCGACAGATGGGCATGTTCGTCGAGGTCTTCCGGGTCCTCATCGTCGACATCGTCAAACGCCGGTTCCCGTTCCGGGAGTTCATCAGGCAGTGCGCATTCATGTCGAGCACCTCGGTTTTTCCCACGCTGCTCGTCGCGATCCCGATCGGGGTGATCGTCTCGATTCAGGTGTCCAACATCGCCGGCCAGATCGGTGCGACCTCTTTCTCCGGAGCCGCGACCGGCCTCGGCGTCATCCGGCAGGGCGCTCCGCTGGTGACGTCGCTGCTGCTCGCAGGCGCGGTCGGCTCCGCGATCGCGGCCGACCTCGGGTCCCGGACCATCCGTGACGAGATCGACGCGATGAGGGTGATGGGGGTGAACCCGATCCAGCGTCTGATCTCGCCGCGCCTGCTGGCCACCATGGTGGTGAGCTTCCTGCTCTGCGGTTTCGTCTGTTTCGTCGGTTTCATCACCGGATACGTCTTCAACGTCTACTTCCAGGGTGGGACGCCCGGTAGCTACACCGGCACCTTCGCGTCCTTCGCATCCACCTCCGACCTCGCCTTCGCGATCATCAAGGCGGTGATCTTCGGTGCGATCGTCGCGGTGGTGGCCTGTGATCGAGGGTTGACCACGAAGGGCGGACCCGCGGGTGTGGCCAACTCGGTCAACGCCGCCGTGGTCAATTCGGTGCTGTTGTTGTTCACCGTGAACGTCGCTCTGACGCAACTGTTCGCGATCCTCGTCCCGGCCAGGGTGGTGTGAGATGACGGCTTCACGATATGTGCCCCCGCCCTTCGGCCGGTCGAGGCGGCCAAGGCGATCTACCGAGGTCCCCGCGGCGTGCTCGCCGCAATGGGTCACCTCATCACCTTTCTCGTCAAATCGATCGGCGCGGTGCCGATCGCCTTCACGCACTACCGCAAAGAAGTGTGGCGTCTGCTGTCGGATGTCGCCTGGGGCAACGGCGCGATCGTCGTCGGCGGGGGCACCGTCGGCGTCATGGTGATCCTCGGCGTCATGGGCGGGGCCACCGTCGGCATCGAGGGATTCACCGCGCTGAATCTCCTTGGCATGTCGCCGGTCACCGGCGGACTGTCGGCCTTCGCCACGACCCGCGAGATCGCGCCACTGCTGGCGGCCACCGCCTTCACCGCGCAATCGGGTTGTCGCTTCACCGCGCAGCTCGGATCGATGCGGATCAGCGAGGAGATCGACGCGCTCGAATCCATCGCGATCCGTCCGCTGCCCTACCTGGTGACCACCCGGATGTCGGCCGCGGTGCTGGCGATCGTGCCGCTGTATGCGGTGTCGCTGACCGCGAACTACCTTGCCTGCCAGGTCATGTTCCAGCTGCAGAGCGGCCAGGGCGCCGGCACCTACCTCTACTACTTCAATCAGTTCCTGGTCTCCTCGGACATCGTCGCCTCGTTCGTCAAGGTGGTCGTCTTCGTCCTGCTGACCACGTTCATCCAGTGTTATTACGGCTATTTCGCCTCCGGGGGACCCGAAGGCGTGGGGGTGGCCGCCGGGCACGCGATCCGCATGGCGATCATCGTCATCGTGTTCGCCAACCTGGTCCTGACGCTCGTGTTCTGGGGTACCTCGCCCGGAATCAAGATCTCGGGTTAGGGGGGTCATGGACATCGCCACCGACGGACGCAATCCGTCACTGCTGCAGTACGTCCTGCGCGGACTAGCGTTCCTCGTCGTACTGCTCATCCTGTTCGCGTTGCTCTTCATGCGCTATCAGGGCACGTTCACCTCGACGGTTCCGGTGACCGCCGAACTCACCGATGTGGGTGACGGGTTGGTCACCGACGCGGACGTCCGCTACAACGGGCTGATCGTGGGTGCGGTCAAGTCCATCGACCTCAGCGGCGAGGTCGGTCCGGGCAACCTCCAGTACAAGAACGTCGGGATCGACATCGACCCCGAGCAGGCGCCGGGCATCCCCGGCAACGTCACCGCTCGGACCGTGCCGTCGAACCTGTTCGGCGTCAACTCCGTCGAACTCGTCGCTCCCGCAAAGCCGAGCGGTGAGGGCTTGTCCTCGGATGCCACGATCCCGGCCGACGAGACCCTGCCGACCCTGCGGTTGCAGGACGCGCAGAACGAGCTACGCACCCTGTTGCAGGCCGTGCCACCGGAAGACCTCGCCTCGGTCCTCGCGACGATCTCGGACGCCTTGAAGGGTGGCGGCGCCGTGTTCGGCGCTTTCGTCCCGCTGCTGAACAACTACTGGCGGACGATCAACGCGCAGTTCCCGCCTGGCGCGCCCTCGGGCTTCGACAACTTCAACCGGGCGGTCAAAGGGCTGTCGCAGTCGACACCCCAGTTGCTGGACACCTTGGGGCGCAGCGTGATCCCGGCGATGACGATCGCCGACAAGCAGCAGGACCTCACGGCGATCCTGTCTGCCGGCGAGGGTGTCCTCGACGAGACCCAGGCACTCTTCGCGGCCAACGGCGACCGTGGTAAGCGGGTGGTGCGCGATCTCAACACGATGGTCGGCGCGGCCGTGCTCGAGCCGGATGCGTTGCCGCAGGCGCTGACAGCGCTGAACAATCTCGCCACCAAGGCGCTGACCGTGTTCACCGGGGTCAACGGGCACGCTCAGCTCAACGCCGGTCTGAGCTTCAGTCCGTTCCAGCGGTACACCCGACAGAATTGTCCGGTCTACAACGGCGGCCCGTACGGTCAGACGCGCGGTCCGGGTTGTGTGGGGCCGGGCACCGGGACCGGGCCGACGAGTTCCGGGCCGTTGATGATCTATCCTTCGGACGGTATGCGCCGCAACGCGTCCACCGCGGGATCGGTGACCACCTCGGCGGACAAGAAGACCTTGGGGACGGCGCTGAAGCGTAAGCCGGGGACCGCGGACACGCTCATGCTGGGGCCGCTGGTCCAGTCGAGTTCGGTGCGATCGGGGAACCCGGACGGACAGCAGGGAGGTGGTCGATGAGTCACGGTCAGTCCAGCATCCGGAAGCCACTGATCGGCTTCACGGTGTTCGCGATCGTCGCGATGCTCTTGACGTACGTCATCTGGTCGACCCTTGAGCGGTCACTGCCGGGCAACACGAACTCTTTCACCACCTACTTCACGGATGCCTCTGGACTCGCCGTCGGCGACGACGTCCGGATGGCCGGCGTGCGGGTGGGCCGGGTCCACGACATCTCGCTGGACGACGGTCGTGCCCGGGTGACCTTCGATGTGCAGACCGACCAGCCCATGTTCACCAACACCAAGGCAGCGATCCGCTATCAGAACCTCATCGGTCAGCGGTACCTGTCGCTCACCGTGGTGAAGGGAGCCGACAGCGCGCCGCTGGCGGCCGGGTCGACTCTCCAGCAGCCGTCCGAGGACTCGTTCGACGTGACCCGACTGCTCGCCGGGTTCCAGCCCGTGTTCGAGACCCTCAAACCCGAACAGGTGAATGCATTGTCGGAGGGGCTGATCCAGACCTTCCAAGGAAACAAGGTGTCGTTGAGCTACACCGTTGCCGAGGTCGGACAGGTCGCCTCGGACATGGCTGACCGCGATGCCGTGATCGGATCGATCATCAACAACCTGAGCGCGGTCATGCGAGATCTCGCCAAGCAGGGCGGTCAGGTCGGCACCGTGATCGACAGCATCTCCGGTCTCATCGAGAACCTCAACGCCAATTCGGCCGCATTCGGTAAGTCGGTGGTCCAAATCGGACAGACCGCAAGCGGTTTCGCAGACGTTCTCGGTGAGAGTCGCAGTTCGCTGTCCGCGGCGGCGACCGACGCGCGGGCGGCCACGTCCACCTTGATCGCCAACGGGGCGAAGCTCGACCGGATGGCCGGTCAGTTGCCGGCCTTCCTCGGTCACTTCCCGTTGGTCCTCGGGCAGGGCGCCTATCTGAACGTCTATGCCTGTGACCTCGACATCGCGATCGGAGATGTGCTCTTGCCGCCCGGATTGATCAGCAAGATCGGTGGCACCCAGCATTCGGAGGTGTGTCGATGAGCCGGTGGCGCAGACACTTCGACAGCAATCGGCGGTTCTGGTACGGACTCGCCGGCGCCGTGGTGATCGTCCTGCTCGTCCTCGGCGTCACCACCCTGGCCCAGGCGCATCTGGGGAAGAAGACCTACACCGGGGACTTCGCCCAGGCCGGTGGCATCAGGCCCGGAGACAAGGTCCGCGTGGCAGGCATCGACGTGGGTGAGGTGAGTTCGACCGAACTCGCCGGGAACCACGTCACCGTCACGATGAAGGTCGACCGCGACGTGAACGTCACATCCAACGGTTCCGCCGCGATCAAGATGTCCACTCTGCTCGGTCAGAGATATGTCGATGTGTCGCTGGGGATTCGTCCACCGATGCCGCCGACGGACGTATCGCGCAGACGAGTGTTCCCTACGATCTGCAGAAGACCATCGAAGAGGGCACCCCGATCATCGCCGGGGTCGACGACGAGACCTTCGCCGAGGGCTTGCGGACCCTCAATCGTCAGCTCGCAGGTGCACCCGCGGTGACAAAGCCGACGCTGGATTCGCTGACCGCGATGTCAAAGGTCGTCACCAACCGTCGTGATCAGATCAATCAGCTCGTCAGTGACACGAAGTCGGTGACGGGCGTCGTCGACGACAGTCAGGCGCAGCTGTCGATCATCGTCGGCCAGGGTCGTCAGCTCGCGGAGAAGATCACCGCGCGTGAGGCTCTGGTGACACGGATGCTCGACGGGATCGCCGAGTTGACCGAGCAGGCGCGTGCGGTGGCCCGCGAGAACGGCGATCAGTTCGCGCCGATCATGGCCAACCTCAACACGATGTCGCAGGGACTCGAGAAGAACCGCAAGAATCTGCGCAAGCTTCTCGAGATCCTGCCGGTCACCGCGCGAGTCACCAACAACGCCATCGGCGACGGTCCGTACGCGAACGGCTATCTGCCCTGGGGGATCTTCCCGGACAACTGGCTGTGTCTGGCAAGGGTGGTGGACGGATGTTGATCACTGAACGCGGAGTCCGGAGCCTGCGTCGACCGCTGTCGTCGGCCGTGCTCGCACTCCTGGTGGTGCTGGGCTTGTCGGGGTGTTCGTTGATCCCGGCGAAGTGGACGGCGGCGTTCGGCTCGGCCATCGAGGTCACCGCGTATTTCGACGACGTGGCCGGTCTCTACTCGAGCAACGACGTCGCGGTGCTCGGCATGCCGGTCGGTCAGGTGACTGGCGTCGAGCAACAGGGAAACCGGGTCAAGGTGACCTTCACCGTGGACAAGGATGTTCCGGTACCGGCGAATGCGACTGCGGCGATCGTGAACACCTCCATCGTGACCACGCGGCACATCGAGCTGTCCCCGGCCTACTCGGAGGGGGACAAGCTCACCGACGGATCGGTGATCCAGCAGACGAAGAGCCCGGTGTCGGTCGGGGAGCTGTTCGACTCGATCGACGGTCTGGTCAAGTCGCTGTCGGGTGATCGGCCCGGTGAGGGGCCGGTTGCCGACATGGTCGACATCACCGCCGGTATCACCAGCGGCAACGGTGAACGGATGCGTCAGGCGATCAACGAACTCAGCAAGGCTTCTGAGGTGGCATCGAGCAATGGCGGTGCCCTGATGGAGATCATCAAGACGGTGCAGGGACTGACTTCCACACTGGTGGCCAATTATCCGAAGATGACGGCCTTCTCCAACTCGATCAACGATGTGTCGCAGATGCTGCGTACGCAATCACCGGGTCTGCAGGCGACATTGAGCGATCTGAATGTCACTCTGCAGAACACCACTGCCTTCCTGCGGAACAACTCGGGCACGATTGGCACGTCCACTGGTCGACTCGCCGCGTTGGCCGAGAACCTCAGTGACTTCTCGAGACAGGTGGTGGAGACGATCGACCTGGGGCCGTTGCTGTTCCAGAACCTGAGCAACTCGGTCTCGGCCGAGCAGGGGGCCTGGCGGGCCCAGTTCCTGTTGGACAAGTCGTTGCTCGACACGGAGGCCTTGTCGACCTTCTGTCAGGCCATCAACCTGCAGAAGAACGGGTGCCGCACCGGCCAGCTCAAGGATTTCGGTCCGGATCTCGGTGTGTTCTCGGCGATGTTGGAGTTGACCAAATGATCCGGGATGCAGTCGGGCCCTTCCGAGTTCAACGCGACGCCGGACGTGGCCGGCGGACCTCACGCAGCGCGATGCTGATGATGTTGGTTGCCGCGGTGGTGTCGATGTCGGGGTGCGGTGTGGTCCCGGGTCTCACCGTCGAGCAGATTCCGCTGCCCGCTCCAGGCGGCATCGGTGACTCCATCCGGTTGACGGCGAAGTTCGACAATGCGCTGAACCTGCCGACCCGCGCGAAGGTGAAGCTGTACGGAACCGACGTCGGCCAGGTGTCGGATATCGTCGCCAAGGACTATTCGGCCGTGGTCTCGATGAACGTCAGCAAGGAGTCCAAGCTGCCGACCGGCACCGGTGCCGAACTCCGGCAAGCCACCCCGCTCGGCGACGTCTTCGTGGCCCTGCTCCCGCCCAAGGGTGCGCCGTCGGGCTATCTGGGCGACGGCGACAGCCTCGACGGGCCGACCTCCGCCGCCGCGACGGTCGAGGACCTGCTGGTCAGTACATCGGGTCTGGTCGACAGCGGGTCCCTGAGCTCGCTGCAGGGGATCCTCACGGAGCTGAGCAGTGCGGTGTCGGCGAACCCGGATGATCTGTCTGGCTCGATCGAGGGACTCACCACGGCGATCACGAAGTTCAACAAGAACTCCGCCGAGGTCGACCAGTCGATGCGTGACGTCCGGGTGTTGACCGCTCAGGTCTCGGACGGCCGGGCGCAGATCATGGCGTCGATCGACAAGCTCGCGCCTGCGCTCAATGCCGTCAACAGTCAGATCGGCCAGATCTTGTCGACCTTGGACAAGACGAACCAGGTGACTGCGGCGACCAATGACTTCCTGAACTCGGACCAGGACAATCTCGTGGAGCTCTTTGCGCATCTGTCGACCGCGCTGAAGGGGTTGCGCGGTGCCGCGAACATCCTTGGCCCACTGTCGGACAACTTGGCGACGCTGACTCCCAAATGGATCAAGTCGACGCCGGGTAGTGCCGCGGCGCTGTCGGCCAAGGTGTACTACCTCAATCCGGGCGCGGGATTCGACTCGGCGAGCCGTCTGCCGGAGCTGCAAGACGTGGATGAGGGATCGAAGGCGTTGCAGCAGACGCTCACCCGGCTGCTGGCGCGCCTCACCGGAACGCGGGGGTGCTGCGGATGAGGGTATTGTCCGGTCCGTTCGGCTGGGTGCGCACGCATTCGGTCCTCGTCGGCAACATCGGCCTGATCCTCGTGATGCTGGTCGGTTTGGCATACCTCTCGTTCGGTGCGCTGAGGTGGGACCCCTTCAAGGGCACCTATCAGATGACCGTGCACTTCACGAGTTCTGGTGGACTCCAGGACACCTCGGGGTGATGGTGCGCGGTAGCCGCGTCGGCGAGGTCCAGTCGATCCGGGTGCAGCCGACCGAGGTCGACGTGACGGTCGAGATCGCCGACGACGTGAAGATCAATCGCAACGCGGTCGTGGCGGCTCTCGGGTTGTCGGCGGCCGGTGAGCAATATGTCGACTTCGAACCCGCTACCGCCGACGGCCCGTATTTCGTCGACGGCGACGAGGTCCAGGTGAATCAGACGCGGGTGACGGCGCCGTTCCCGCAGATGCTGGAGGCGTCGCTCAACGTGGTCGAGCAGATCGACCCGGTCAAGTTGCGGTCGGCGGTGGACAACCTCGACGTCGCGCTGGGATCGGATGGCTCGGGCGACAACGACCTGCGTGCGTTGTTCATCTCGGGTGGAACGATCTTCGCCGACCTCGCACTCGTGCTCCCGCAGACCAAGAAGTTGATCTCCGACACCGGCACGATCTTGCAGACGACGTCGAACATCCAGCCGGACCTGGGAACCACGGTTGCCTCCCTGAGCACCATCGTGAACGCGGCGGTTGCGTCGGACAAGGAGATCCGCACCCTGCTCGGCCGGGGACCCTCGCAACTGACGAGTCTGACCGGCTCCCTGAACCAGATTCGCGACCCGGTGTCCGACGTGCTCCAGCAGTTCGCGGACGTCGCCCGGCAGGGAGCTCTGCGGGCACCTGCGCTGGCCAATCTGCTCCCGTCGATGCGCGATGCAGGTGTCAAGAGCCTCAGCATGTTCCACGGCGGCGCATGGTGGGCCTTCGGCGCCATCTACCCGCGTCCGAGCTGCAACTACGCCGTGACCCCGGTGCGGCCGACGAAGATCCTCGAACTGACCGTGCCCACCAATCTGTACTGTGTCACCGAAGACCCGCGCCAACAGATCCGTGGGTCGGCCAATGCACCGCGACCACCCGGTGACGACACCGCAGGCCCGCCGCCCAACTACGACCCGAATGCGCGGACCGTGCCGCTCGACAAGTGATGTGAAGAGAAGGAATGACCAAGCAGGACAACCACTCCGACGAACCGAACGACGACTCGGCAGAGTCCGCACCGGCTCGTCCCGAATCCCGACCAGACGCCGTCACGCAGCCCTCTGAGGTCGCATCCGACGCAGACGGTGACGCGCCCGGTACCGCCGACGAATCTGCCGCGCCGGCACAGAAGGCAACGCGACCGCAGACGAAGTCCGCGCGGACCGCCGGGCGCCGCCCGGGTGCCGCGTCCACGCCCGACACAGTCTCCGAGACGGAACCGGCGACCGATGCCGACCCGGCGAAGCCGTCGAGCGGGCGCGAGATCTCGCTGACCTTCACGACCCGTGGACTGACCAAGGTACTGGCCGGGATCGTGGTGATCGCGGTGGTGGTCGGTGTCGTGTTGCTGGGGTGGGGCTACTACCACCAGCGCCAGGAACTCGCCGCCTTCGACGACAGCAAGTCGGCGTCCGAGGAGTTCTCGGTCAAGCTGGTCAGCACGATGAACACCGACAACATCGGGAACATGAAGGAGCTCCTCGGGCCGCTGTCCACCGGTGAATTCCGTCAACATCTGGAGCAACAGCAGTCCGCGGGGACCAAAGCGGTCAAGGATCTGAACGTGAAGGCCACGCCGACCGTGAAGTCGGTGTCGGTCACGAGTTTCGACACGGACTCCGCGAAGACCAGCGTGCTGATGGAGGTCAGCGGTACCAGCAGCCTGGCGCCCTCGGGTGGCAAGGAACTGATGCTGATCTGGCTGGATCTGCACAAGGAGGACGGCAAGTGGCTGGTCGCCAAGCTCGACGGCGCGCAGGCCGGTATCGGCGCGCCCCAGGGCGAGCAGAACCAGTCCGGTCAGCCGGCCGCACCGCAGACCCCGCAGGCTCCCGCACCCGCACCCGCACCCGCGGGATGATCTCGCCGCCCGTCGATTCGGTCAGCCTCCGCGGGTGAGGATCGCGACGGGCCCACCCGCGAGCAACCGTGTCAGATCGGTGGCGCCTCCGTGGGTTTCGCCGGTGGTGGCGTCGGTCCACGTCCCCGGTGGCATGGCGACCGAGGTCGCGGATCGATCGGCCGCGGAGAGACTGTGTGTGAAGCGCGCGGTCACCACCACCACGCGAGGATCGTCGTCGCCGGCTCCCCGGACAAACGCGATCACGTGATCTGCGCGGGCGCCTTCGGCACCGAGGGGAGCGTAGGTCCCTTCCGGTCCGAAAGCGGCCGCATGATCCGCGCGTACCCGCAGCGCCGCTCGGATCATCATGGTCTTCGGGTGGTCGATGGGCTGCCGGTAGTCGACGGGCCGGCGGTTGTCCGGGTCGACGAGTGAGTCATCGAACCATTGGGTGCCCTGGTAGATGTCGCCCACGCCAGGGCCGAGGAGTGCGAGTGCCTTGCGCGCCATCGCTTCTGCCTGCCAGCTCGCCGAGATCTCACCGACCAGGCGTGCGATGGCTTCCGCTGCCTCGCCGGTGGTGACGGCGTCCACCCACGACTCGAGGGCTTGCTCGAATTCCTCGTCGACGTCGGTCCAGGTTGTGCGCAGGCCTGCTTCGCGCGCCGCCTTCTGTGCGTAGGCGCGCAGACGGGCCCGCAGGGTGTCGTCGACCGGGCCGGTGACCGGCCAGACGCCGATGATGTTCTGGAGCAGGAAGTATCCGGTCAGATCGTCAGGCGGCGGCGTGGTGGACCAGATGCGCCGGACCAGCATCGACCACCGTTCCGGCACCTGGGCGAGGACGGCGATGCGGGCTCGCACGTCTTCACCGCGCTTGGTGTCGTGTGTCGAGGTCGCGGTCATCGCCCGCGGCCAGTCACGCGCCCGGCGCACATTGCGGGTATGGAACTCCCGGAGTGACATCGCCGGATCGGCAGGGTCGCCGCCCACCTCCTGGGCGGACACGAGTCGGGCGGTGCGGTAGAAGAGGCTGTCCTCGACGCTCTTGGCGGTGACCGCACCGCAGGTCTGTGCGAGTCGCGACGTGGCCGCACCGGGACTCGCGGTGGACGCGACCACCAGCTCGAGCGCCGAGGCAAGGGCAGGGGTGCGCCGGGCGATCTCGGCCGCGGCGCCGATGAGCCGCGAACGCAGCGACGGGTAATCGGCGCGGTAGACACCGATCTCGGCGATCAGCTCGGCCGTCGCCTCGGCGACCGCGTCGACATCGGCGGCCGGATCGGAATGGGTGACGGCCCGCACGAGCCGTCGATGCTCGGTCGGGAACATCTGCCGGATGGTGGCCAGTTTGCGTTCACGCTCGGCGGCGCCGAGCCAGGCCGAGTCGCCGTTGGTGGCCGTGACGCTCTCATGGATCTCGTCGAGTTGGATTATCCCGGTCGGTGCGGTGAAGACGGCGTCGATCGCCCGCAGCTGCTCGTAGCCGGTGGTTCCCTCCACCGGCAACGTCGGCTCCAGATCCTCGTCAGCGGCAAGGATCTTCTCGATGTAGATCAGCCGGTGCTCGCCGACGTCGGCCCGCAGCCTCCGGAGATACGCCTGCGGATCCCAGAGCCCGTCGGGGTGGTCGACTCGGACACCGTCGATGAGGTCCTCCTCGACGAGGTCGAGAAGCCATCGGTGCGACGCCGCGTAGACCTCGGGGTCCTCCTGTCGTAGGCCCGCGAGTTCGTTGACGGTGAAGAATCGCCGATATCCGATCAGGCCGGAGTTCCACGGGACCAGCCGATAATGCTGACGGTCGTGAACTTCCACCGGCGTGCCACCGGAAGTTCCTGGGGCCGTGGGGAAGACGTGATCGTAATAGCGGAGGTGCGCGTCGTCGACCACGAGGGGCGAGAGGTCGCCGTCGGCGGCGAGGACCGGGAGCGCGATCTTGCCGTCGGAGCCGTTGTCGGTGGAGAAGTCGACGTCGAACCACGTCGCATGGCGAGAGCCCGACCCGTACCGGAGCAGGTCGTTGAACCACGGGTTCTGCATCGGGTCGGCGACGCCCGTGTGATTCGGCACGATGTCGACGATCATCCCCAGGCCGTGGCGGGTGGCGGCGCGGCGCAAATCGCGCAAACCGTCGATGCCCCCCAGTTCGGCGGACACCCCGGGCGGCGGCACCCAGTCGTAGCCGTGGGTGGATCCCGTCACCGCGCGTCCGATGGGCGAGAGGTACAGGTGACTCACGCCCAGGTCGGCGATCTGGGGGAGGACATCGATGACGTCGGCGAAACCGTGGTCGCGGGTGAGCTGAATCCGATAGGTGGCGAGGGGTTCGCGCCGTTTGCCGACGCCGCGCACGCCACCGGGGGTGGAGGCGGACTGCGGGTCGGCGTTCACGCCGTCTTGCGCAGGACGAGGACTGAACGGGCGCCGACGGTCACGGATGTGTCGGCCGCCGCGGTGAGATAGCTTGCGCCGGTGGCGTGGGTGGTGTCGAGCTCGCCTGTCCACTCCTGGGCCCACGACGACGGTGGCAGGTGGAAGTCGATGTCGCCGTCGTGTGCGTTGAAGCAGATGAGAAAGCTGTCGTCGACGACCTTCTCGCCGAATTCGTTCTTCTCCTCGATACCGTCGCCGTTGAGGAAGACCGCCAGGCTCTTGCCGAAGCCGCTGTCCCAGTCCTCGGCGGTCATGGCTTGCCCGGCCGGGGTCAGCCAGACGATGTCGAGGGCCTGATCACCCCAGCGAATCGGCTTGCCTGCGAAGAACCGTCGTCGCCGCAGTACGGGATGAGCGTGGCGCAGTGCGATCGCTCTGCGGGTGAAGTCGAGGAGGTCGGCGTTCTTCTCGGCGAGCGACCAGTCCATCCAGGACAGTTCGGAGTCCTGACAGTAGACGTTGTTGTTGCCCTGCTGAGTCCGGCCCATCTCGTCTCCGTGGGCCAGCATCGGTGTGCCCTGCGACAAGAACAGGGTGGCGAGGATGTTGCGCTGTTGCCGGGCGCGGAGGGCGAGGATGTCCGGGTCCTCGGTGGGCCCCTCCACCCCGCAGTTCCAGGACCGGTTGTGACTTTCGCCGTCCCGGTTGTCCTCGCCGTTGGCCATGTTGTGTTTCTCGTTGTAGGACACGAGATCACGCAGTGTGAAGCCGTCGTGGGCGATGACGAAGTTGATGCTGGCGAGTGGACGCCGGCCGGTCGCCTCGTAGAGATCGGAGGAGCCGGTCAGGCGGGAGGCGAACTCGCCGAGTGTGGCCGGTTCACCACGCCAGTAGTCGCGGACCGTGTCACGGTATTTGCCGTTCCATTCGGTCCACAACGGCGGGAAGTTCCCGACCTGGTAACCGCCTTCCCCGATGTCCCAGGGCTCTGCGATGAGTTTCACCTGGCTGACCACCGGATCTTGTTGCACCAGATCGAAGAACGCCGACAGCCGGTCCACGTCGTGGAGCTCACGTGCGAGGGTGGACGCGAGGTCGAAACGGAATCCGTCCACATGCATCTCGAGGACCCAATAGCGCAGCGAGTCCATGATCAACTGCAGGGTGTGCGGGTGCCGGCCGTTGAGGCTGTTCCCGGTTCCGGTGTAGTCCATGTACATCTCGGGGTTGTCGTCGACGAGCCGGTAGTAGGCTGCGTTGTCGATTCCGCGGAACGAGATCGTCGGACCGAGATGATTGCCTTCGGCCGTGTGGTTGTAGACCACGTCGAGGATCACCTCGATGTCGGCCTTGTGGAAGGCGCGGACCATCGCCTTGAACTCGGTCACCGCGCCTGCCGGCTGATCGGGTTTGGAGGCGTAGTCGACGTGGGGTGCGAGGAACCCGAAAGTGTTGTATCCCCAGTAGTTCCGCAGGCCCTGGTCCTGGAGGACGAAGTCCTGCATGAACTGGTGCACCGGCATCAGCTCGATCGCGGTGACGCCGAGTGACTGCAGGTGCTCGATGATCACCGGGTGGCACAGCCCGGCATACGTGCCACGCAGATGCTCCGGAACATCGGGATGCGTGGCGGTCATGCCCTTCACATGGGCCTCGTAGATGACCGTCTGGTGATACGGCCGGCGCGGCGATCGGTCGCTCTGCCAGTCGAAGTAGGGATTGATCACCACCGAGACCATGGTGTGCCCGAGTGAGTCGAGTTGTGGCATGTCGGCAGGCGCCCGGGTGGTCAGAGTCAGCGAGGACTCGGGCTCGGTGTCGTCGGACGGCGACGATTCGGGGTCGTCGTCCGGCGGGGCGGGGGCCGCCTCGACGGTCTCGTCGTCGGCGTCCGGATCGTCCTCGACCATCGGATAGGAGAACAGCGACGCATCGCCGTCGAAGCTGCCGTGGAAGGCCTTGCCATACGGGTCGAGCAGCAGCTTGCTCGGATCGCACCGGAGCCCCTGGGCGGGGTCGTATGGGCCATGGACGCGGAAGCCGTAGAACTGGCCCGGCCCGACGTTGGGCAGGTAGCAGTGCCAGCAGTAGCCGTCGACTTCCTCCAGGCGGATTCGGCGTTCGGTACCCGCGTCGTCGACGAGGCACAGGTCCACTGCGGTGGCGACTTCGGAGAACAACGAAAAGTTCGTTCCCACACCGTCATATGTCGCACCGAGCGGATAGGCGGTGCCGGGCCAGACGATGAACGGCTCCCGGTCGTCAGACGGTGCCGCGTGATCGAACGGATCGGGAATGTTGGTGACCTCCGCGGGCTCGGCGGGGGGCGAACCTCCGGCATCGGGGGCCGGTGACTCGATCACTTCGAGCTTCGGCGATTCCATGAGACGACACTAGCCGTCAACGGTGCCCGGTTCATCTCGGAGAGAGGCCGGACCGCACGTGATCGGCGACCGCGACCCCTCATCATCGTGGTGGTGGACCTGTCCACGGTGCCGCCGCGGCCATCTGCCTGCCCAACTCGTCGGCCAGACTGCGGACATATGTCGCGCTGAGATGGTGCCAGTCCTTGTAGACCACCACGTTGCCGACGACCGCAGGGCACAACTCCGCATCGCAGACGCCGTTGGAGAGGTCGAGCGCATGGAACGTCGGACGGGTGGCGGCCAACGCCTTCGCCGGGTCCTCGGGCGCCAGGGCAGCGGCGCGCCTGGTCGCGCAACTCGTTGCCGATCCGCCGTCGGCGAGACATGTCGGCGTGTCGATGAGTCCCTCGGCGTTGTGTGGCCAGGGCGTGTCACGGATGCCGAACACCTCGATGCCCGCGGCGATGAAATCGTCGAAGATCGGCGTGTACGTCGGCGGCACCCAGTCCCCGGGCTGGTGGTCGCGTGGCCGCGTCGAGTTGGTGAAGATCGCGTCCGGCCTGTCTGCGATGACCTTCTTCTGGACCCGCATCACCCAGTCGTGGCACTGCGGATACGGCACACCGTTCTGCTTGGGGACGAGCTCGGTCGACATCGGACAACCCATCTTCAGGTAGGTGGTCACCTTGAAGTGATTGCGTTGCCCGAGCAGGTTCAGCGCGCTGATCCACATCTCCGCGTGCGACCCGCCGATCAGCGCGATGGTCTTGGTCGCGTTCGGGTCGCCGTAGACACCCACATGGATGTCGGGATCCTCGAAGCTGCTCATGTAACCGTCGGTGGAGGTCTCCGGAAAGTCCTTGGTGACCAGCAACGGCGACGGCTGCGGATCCAGCGCGGGCACGGGGAGGCCGCTGAGTAGCGCACGGCCACCGGGATACAGCCGCGGGTCGAGGTTCTTGGTGTCGACGACCATCGTCGAGACGTGCCGGTCCCAGAGTTTGATGCCGACCCCGGTCACCAACGTCGCGATCACGAGGACCGAGGTCAGCACCGAGGTGTAGGTAAGCCAACGGGTGTGACCGTCACGACGGGCGTGCGCGAGCTTGGAGCGGCCGCCGCCACGCAACGGGTCCTCGACAAAACGCTTGGTCAGCCAGGCCAGGGCGATCGAGACGGCGAGGAGGCCGACTCCCTCGATCACCGAGGCGTGATCCTTGCCTCGCCAGGTCAGATAGAAGATCAGCAGCGGCCAATGCCAGAGGTATAGAGAATAGGCGATGGTGCCCAGCCACACCGGCCACCGGCTCGCCAGCATCCGGTTCACCGGCGGCAGCCCCTGCGGCTCGGAGACCCCCGGCCGCGGCCGCTCGAGTGCTGTGGCGCCCGCCCAGATGATGAGAAGGGTGGAGCCGACGGGCACCAGTGCCCAAGGACCCGGATAGGAGTCGACACCGTCGATCCACCAGCCGCAGGTGACGATCAGCGCGAGGGCCACGACCGCCGCGACCGTACGAAGCCACCTCGGGACGCGCCAGCTCGGCAACCAGATGGCGAGGAGTCCGCCGGCGAGCGGCTCCCAGACCCGGGAGATCGTGTCGTAGTAGTTGAACTGCTGGTTCACACCCATCCGCATGTGCGCCCAGTAGAACGATGCCGCGGCCACCAGAAGGACGCAGACACCGACGACCACGCGTATCGCCTGCGGCCGGGCCATCGGTGTGATGGCTTTCGCCAACAGCTTCAGGGCTGCGGCGAACGCCAGTGCGACAACCATGGTGAAGACGAAGAACTGTCCCTGCACCGACATCGACCAGATGTGCTGGAGTGGACTGTTGGCCGAACTCGCGGCCAGGTAGTCCTGGGAATTGAGGGCCAGATGCCAGTTCTGGTAATACAGCGCGCTCGCGATCAGTTCGCGACCGATGCTGACCCAGCGGGTCTGCGGGATGACGATGAGGGTGAGGACCGTGACTGCGAGCAGCACGGTGAACAACGCAGGTAGCAGCCGTCGCAGCAGTCGTTTCAGGCGCGGCCACGGATTGATCGTGTCGCGGTAGGTGACGTGCGGTGCCTGGCTGTGGATCGCGTGGCGCAGCAGCGAACCGATGAAGAAATACCCGGAGAGCGCGAGGAAGACGTCCACACCACCCGAGACCCGACCGAACCAGATGTGGAAACACGCGACAAGCGCGATCGCGATACCGCGCAGACCGTCGAGATCGGTCCGATACGCGGGCACATTGTCCACCGGTGCCGGCGCGGCCGGGGCGGCGGTGTGGGTCGTGGCTGCCACTACCTGGGTGCGTCTTCCTGTCTCGGACGTCGGGGTTCGGCGAACGAAACCTGACGACGGGGTGGGTGTGCTAATGGCTTGGTGTCGGGAAGCAATCTACATGTCCAAACTGTGATAACCCGATTCGGTGGTCTCCGACACGCCTTCGACCGCACCCCGGCTGACCTTTACTTTTCTTTACTCTCGGCCGAACTCGCGGATGCCGTGACGGCGGCTGCGCGCACTCGCGCGCCGTCGAGGATCACGCTCAGTCCGTCGATGAACTCGGCGGTGAAGTCCCGATCCGACGGTTCGATCACTTGCAGGCGTTGCATCTGGGCGCGGGTCTGCTCCTCGATGGTGAGTCCGATCACCAGCTGGCACACGGCGGTTGCGACCGCTCGGGCGTCGCGCTCGCTCAGCCCGCCGTCGCGTGCCGTCGCGGACAGGTCGATGGCGATCGACTTCGGTGACAGGCCGCTGGCCCAGCTCGACGACACCACCTCGGCGCTGTCCGGTACCGACAGGAGAGCGGCGCGCATCCCCGTCGCCAGGAACGCCAGTCGCTCATCCCACGGCAATGCTTCCGGAGCCGAACGCACCTCGTCGAGGATGTCGTCGGAGAGGGCGGCCAGCAGCGTCTGCTTGTTGGGGAAATGCCAGTACAGCGCGTTCGGCCGCACGCCGAGATCCGCGGCGAGTCGCCGCATCGACAGGTCGGCGAGGCTGTGGTCGGTGAGGATGTCCCGAGCCGCTCGCAGGACGTCGGCCCGATTGTTGCTCACCCGCTCAGGGTAATGGGAGCACGCCCGCCCGAGTGCGAGGCCTGTACAGCGTCCAGGAAGCCTGTACAGTGTCCAGGACGCGGTCAGCCCGACCTGTGTCTCCCGAACCCGAAGGACATCGCCGTGGACGAGGCCACCATCAGTCGTATCGATGCCGAGCACGTCTGGCATCCGTATGGCGCGATGACGGCCTCCGGCACCGACTCGGATCAGCCGGCACCCCTTGTCGTGCGTGGTGCGCAGGGGGTCCGGCTCGAACTGGCCGACGGGCGCGGTGTCGTCGACGGGATGAGCTCGTGGTGGGCGGCAATCCACGGCTACCGCCATCCGGTGCTCGATGACGCGGTGACCCGTCAGATCGGATCGATGTCGCACGTCATGTTCGGCGGCCTGACCCATGAACCCGCTGCGCGATTGGCACAACTGCTCGCGTCGATCACCCCGGGTCCACTCCAGAAGGTCTTCTTCTGCGATTCCGGTTCGGTGTCGGTCGAGGTGGCGGTCAAGATGGCCCTGCAGTACTGGCGCAGTCGCGGTCAGCCACAGCGGACCCGGCTGCTCACGTGGCGCGGCGGCTACCACGGCGACACCTTCACCCCGATGAGCGTCTGTGACCCCGACGGCGGGATGCATTCGATGTGGACCGATGTCCTCACCGAGCAGGTCTTCGCCCCCGCGCCGCCTGCGGCCTTCGACGACGACTATGTCCGCGTTCTCGAGAACGCGGTCGACGAACACCGCGACCGCCTCGCGGCCGTCATCGTCGAACCGGTCGTGCAGGGTGCGGGCGGAATGCGCTTCCACGACCCGCGGTATCTCACGGAACTGCGCCGGATCTGCGACCGTGCCGGCATCCTGCTGATCTTCGACGAGATCGCGACCGGATTCGGCCGCACCGGGGCGCTGTTCGCGGCCGACCACGCCGGGGTGGCGCCGGACATCATGTGTCTGGGCAAGGCGCTGACGGGCGGGTATCTGACCCTGGCGGCCACACTGTGCACCGCCGAGATCGCCGAGGTGATCAGTGCCGGGGAGGCCGGCGGGCTCGCCCACGGACCGACGTTCATGGCCAACCCGCTGGCCTGTGCCGTCGCGGTGGCGGCCGTCGAACTGCTGCTCGACTCCCCATGGCGGGAGCGGGTCGCGCGTATCGAGAACCGATTGCGTTCGGGCCTGGCCGAACTCGTCGGTCGGACGGGTGTCGTCGAGGTTCGGGTGTGCGGCGCCATCGGGGTCGTGCAACTCGACCGTCCGGTCGACGTCGCGGTCGCCGGCGCCGCCGCCCTCGACGCGGGCGTGTGGCTCCGGCCGTTCCGGGACCTCATCTACGTGATGCCGCCTTTCGTGTGCACCGACGACGACGTCGACACCATCACCCGCGGCGTGCGGGCCGCCGCGCAGGCTTGTCTCGCCGCCGATCTGATCGCGGGAGCCGCGCGATGACCACCACCGATCTCTCGCAGACCGCACTCGCGCAGGCCGCCGACGTCGACGACGCGCTGGCCTGGCTGGCCGACGAGGCCGCCGCACTACGCGCCGCCGGACTCCACCGCGACCCGGTCGTCCGGCCACCGGATGCGACGATGGTCAATCTGGCGTCCAACGACTACCTCGGCCTGTCCGGCCATCCAGCGGTGATCGCCGGTGCGCATGCCGCACTGGACACCTGGGGGCCGGATCGACCGCGTCGAGGCTCGTCGTCGGGACCACCGAACTCCATGTCGATCTCGAGGACGATCTCGCCGACTTCCTCGGCTTCCCCGCTGCGCTGGCCTTCTCGTCGGGCTATCTCGGCAACATCGGCGCGATCACCGCGTTGGCCGGGCGCGGCGACCTGATCGTCAGCGACACCGGCACGCACGCATCGCTGATCGATGGGTGCCGGCTGTCGCGCGCACGGGTGGTGGTCACCGAGCGCGGCGACCACGCCGCGGTGCGAGCGGCCCTACGCGAGCGGACCGAACAGCGGGCCCTGGTGGTCACCGATTCGGTGTACAGCATCGACGGCGATCCGGCGCCGGTGGCCGAGTTGTATTCGGCCGCCCGCGATCACGGTGCAGCCCTCCTGGTCGACGAGGCGCACGCTCTGGGGGTACGTGGGCCCGGTGGCCGTGGACTGGTCGCCGAACTCGGACTCTCCGGCGCACCCGACTTGGTCGTCACCACGGTGCTCTCCAAATCGCTCGGGGCGCAAGGCGGGGTGGTACTCGGCTCCGAGCTGCTACGTGCGCATCTGATCGATCGGGCACGGACGTTCATCTTCGACACCGGCCTCAATCCGGCGGCCGTGGGCGCGGCCCGCGCTGCCCTCGGACTCCTCCGTTCGGGCGCCGCGACGCCGGAGCGGTTGCGCGCCAACGCCACCCGGCTCGCTGTCGCGATCGGTGCACCCGCCCCGTCCGCCGCGGTGATCTCGTTGATCGTCGGGGAACCGCAGCGTGCGGTGGCCGCTGCGGCGATCTGTCGAGAGCACGGTGTGCTCGTCGGCTGTTTCCGCCCGCCGTCGGTGCCCGCAGGCACCTCGCGACTGCGTGTGACGGTGCGTGCCGATCTCGACGGCCCGGTGCTCGATCACGTCGCCGCTGTGATCAACGATGCACTGCGCGAGGTCGGAGCGCGATGACGGGACGTGTTCTGGCGGTCACCGGTACGTCCACCGACGTCGGCAAGACCATCGTCACCGCTGCGCTGGTCGTGGCTGCGGTGGATGCGGAACTGACTGCGGCCGTGTGCAAGCCGGCGCAGACCGGGATCGCGCCGGGCGAGCCCGGCGACCTGGCGGTGATCGAGCGACTGGCCGGGCCGGTCGCCACCGCGGAATGTGCGCGCTTCCCCGACCCGCTGGCCCCGGACACCGCGGCCCGGCGCGCAGGGATGGACGCACTGGATCCCGAGGCCGTGGCGGCCGCGGTCGGCGCGATGTCCGCAGCCCACGACGTCACCTTTGTCGAGGGTGCCGGTGGCATCCTGGTCCGGCTGGCAGAAGGACTCACCCTTCTGGACGTCGCCGCGGCCACCGATGCCGGTGTCGTCGTCGTGGTGCCGGCCGGACTCGGTGCGCTCAATCATGCGGAGCTCACGGTGGGCGCGATCGTCGCACGAGGTCTGCGCCCAGCGGGTCTGGTGGTGGGCTCGTGGCCCGCCGAACCCGACCTCGCGATGACCTGCAACCGTACGGATCTCCCGCGCGTCACGGGCGTGCCCATCGTCGGTGTGCTCCCGGCGGGTGCCGGGACCCTCGCACCCGCGGAGTTCCGTCGCCGCGCGCCGTCGTGGATCGATCCCGAGTGGCTCCGGCGCGAGAGTGCCCCGCCGTCGAGCGATGCCTCCCGGTCGACAAGACCCGGATTCCCGCCGATCGCACCCGAATCCTCCACGTGGGTAGCCGCCCACCCCGACAGTCAGTCCACAGAAGGAGTTCACTCGTGACCCAGGCATCCGTTGCACCCGGCACCGATCGGCGGCCCACATCGGACGACATCCTCGACGTCGCGCGCGCACAGGTGCTCGACCGCGGGGAGCCATTGAACCGCGACCAGATCCTCGAGGTGCTGCGGCTTCCCGAGGACCGCCTGACCGAGCTGCTGCAACTCGCCCACGACGTCCGGATGCGGTGGTGCGGACCCGAGGTCGAGGTGGAGGGGATCATCTCCCTCAAGACCGGCGGTTGCCCCGAGGACTGCCATTTCTGTTCGCAGTCAGGACTTTTCGCGTCACCGGTACGAAGTGCGTGGATCGACATCCCGTCACTCGTGGAGGCGGCCAAGCAGACCGCGAAGACCGGCGCCACGGAGTTCTGCATCGTGGCAGCCGTACGCGGACCGGACAAGCGCCTGCTGAGCCAGGTCGCGGCCGGTATCGAGGCGATCCGCAACGAGGTCGACATCCAGATCGCCTGCAGCCTCGGGATGCTCACCCAAGAGCAGGTGGATCAGCTCAAGGACATGGGTGTGCACCGGTACAACCACAATCTGGAGACGGCACGCAGCCACTTCCCGAACGTCGTGACCACCCACACGTGGGAGGAGCGATGGGACACGTTGCGCATGGTCCGCGACGCCGGGATGGAGGTGTGTTGCGGCGGCATCCTCGGCATGGGGAGAGCCTCGAGCAGCGCGCCGAGTTCGCTGCCGACCTCGCGTCGCTGGAGCCCGACGAGGTTCCGCTCAACTTCCTCAATCCGCGTCCGGGCACCCCGTTCGGTGACCTCGATGTGCTGCCTGCGTCCGAAGCGCTGACGGCGGTTGCCGCATTCCGTCTCGCGTTGCCGCGCACCATCCTGCGCTTCGCGGGTGGCCGCGAGATCACGCTCGGCGACCTCGGCGCCCAGCAGGGCATCCTCGGCGGGATCAACGCCGTCATCGTCGGCAACTACCTCACCACGCTGGGACGACCGGCCGAGGACGACCTCGATCTCCTGTCGGATCTGTCGATGCCGATCAAAGCGCTCAACGACAGCATCTAGGCTCGACGACGTGACGTCTCCGATGACGACGCCGGGGCCCTCGGGCGCTCCGGGCGCGCTGCATGAGATCCCGGGCCCGTTGGCCGAGCCCTGCCGGTTCGGTGTGTACACCGGCCTCGAACTCGAACTGGAGTCACCGGGCGCGGTGCCGCCCGCGGCACGGATGGGCCTGGAACCGCCCCGGTTCTGCGGGCAGTGCGGTCGGCGCATGGTGGTGCAGGTCCGCCCCGATGGGTGGGGTGCACGCTGCTCCCGCCATGGCACGATCGACTCGTCCGAATTGGGCCGGCGGTGACCGACGCACGCCGACCGCCGGCCCCGGACCACTGGTCGCGGTGGTCGGTTCGGTGGTGCTGCTCGGGTCGGTGGTGGGCATGATCTGGGCGGCGGTGACCCCGGCGATGTCCGGCCGGGTTCTCGCCGCCGACTCCGCGATCATCCCGGCGGGCGAGTTCCCCGAGGAGTTCGCAGGTGTCGGGACCTTCGCCCTCCTGCTGTTCGGCTACGGAGCGGTCGCCGTGGTGATCGCCTGGATCGCGAGTCGTCGATGGCGCGGTCCACTGGGATTCGCGGCCGTGGCGGTGGCGACGGTGGCCGGTTCGCTCATCGCCGCGTGGGTCGGTACGAGGGTGGCCGACTGGCGTTTCGACGATCCGCGCTCGTCGCCGGTCGGTGCGACCTTCGACGTGGTCCCGGACCTCTGGCTCGACGGCGCGGTGCGCGGTGGGGTCGGCGGTCCATGGGTCCTGTTCGTCTGCGCGCCGCTCGCCGCGGCGTTGGTCTATCTCGGATTCGCGCTCGCCGCACGGACCGGTGATCTCGGGGTCGGCGACCTGCCCGACGTCGGTGTCGACGAGCCGTTGCGGCCCACGCCTCAGCCGATGTGAGCGATCGCCTCGTCGCTCACGGCGGCGGCGAGCGTCTCGACCGAGATGTCGAGCACCCGGCTCAATGCGACGACCGTCGCGAACGACGGGGTCAACAGCCGACCACCCTCGATCTTGCGCAACGTCTCCGGCGATATCCCCGCCGCGCGCGCGACCTCGTTCGTCGTGCGGCTGCCACGACCGTCGCGCAACAGCGCTCCCAGCCTTCGGCCGGCGGCGATCTGCTCAGCTGTCAAGGGTGCGCGAACCATGTGCCCACTCTAGCGACCCTGGTATGAAAATACCGGCCTCCGTGCGTAGGGTGGTATTTAAATACGTAGGAGTCGGCTACCGGAGGTCGTAGTGATCGAACTGAAATCACCCGAAGAGGTTGCTGCAATGCGGGTGACCGGGCAGTTCATCGCTGAGCTGCTCGAGGATCTGGCGGGTCGTGCGCAGGTCGGCGTGAATCTCCTCGACCTCGAGATGCGGGCCCGTCGGCTCATCGAGCGACGCGGGGCGGTCTCGTGCTACTGGGACTACGAACCTTCATTCGGTCGAGGACCGTTTCGCAATGTCATCTGCCTGTCGGTCAACGACGCCGTGCTGCACGGTCTGCCACACGACCATGTCCTCGCCGACGGCGACGTGCTCAGCATGGACATCGCCGTGGCGATCGACGGTTGGGTGGCCGACTCGGCGCGGACGGTGATCGTCGGGTCCGCACTCGGCGACGACGAGCGCCTGGTCGAGACCACGAGGGCCGCCCTGTCGGCGGGGATTGCGGCGGCCCGAGCGGGAAACCGTCTCGGCGACATCTCGGCGGCCATCGGCGAGATCTGCACATCCCAGGGCTATCTCGTCAACACCGAGTTCGGTGGTCACGGATTGGGTCGAACCATGCACGAGGATCCACATGTGCCCAACCTGGGGCGCGCCGGGCACGGGATGCGGTTGCGGCCCGGGCTCACGTTGGCGCTGGAACCGTGGCTGGCGCAGAGCACGTCCCGGATCGTCTACGACCCCGACGGTTGGACTATCCGGTCCGCCGACGGTTCACGTACCTCGCACAGCGAGCACACGATCGCGATCACCGAGGGTGATGCCCAGGTGCTCACCGCGCTGTGACAGGGGGTGCGTCAGGCATGTTGTCACGACAGCGTGTTGTCCCGACCTGGTCTTTGACGTAGGCCCGGAGCCCGCGTACGGGTCACATCGGCGGCCGGAGTGTCGCGAACTCGTCGGTGACCCGCAGTCGGGTGTCGGCGAACGCATACAGGGCAGGCGGGCGACCGCCGGACCGTCCGGTCTTGCCGACCGTTCCGGTGGCCACCACCACTGCACGACGACTGAGGATGCGGAGCAGATTGGTTGTGTCGACCGGGTAACCGAGTGCCGCACAGTAGATCTCGGATAGTTCCGACATCGGGAAGCGTGCCGGGGCCAGCGCGAAGGCGATGTTGGTGTACGACAGTTTGGCGGCCAGACGATGTCGCGCGGCGGCGACGATCTCGCCGTGATCGAAGGCGAGGTCCGGCAAGGCGTCGACAGCATGCCAGGCCGTGGTCTCGGTCAGCGGCGCGCGAACGTCGCTCGGGACGAGTCCGAGGTACGTGGACGCGATGGTGCGCGCGCCGGGGACTCGGCGGGGACCGGAGAACACGGCCAACTGCTCCAGGTGAGCGATCTTCCCGATGTCGACCTTGTCGGCGACCAGACGTCGCGAACTGGTCTCGAGCGTCTCGTCGTCGGCGACGTCGCCACCCGGCAGCGACCACGTGCCCGTGGTGGCGGTCCGCTCGAGCAGGACACATAACGCGGAAGTCGAGTCCGGGCCGGCTGCGCGCACCTGGAACACCGCGGTCAACACCTCGACGCGCACCCCGCGTGACCCGTCCGGGCCGGCGGGCGACGACGGCGGCGGCGGTGGCATGGCGTCGATTGTATGGGTGTCGGGGCCGCCCGCCCGCCCGTCGCCACGCCGTGACTCACAGTTCGTCGAGTGCGAGAATCCCGTCTTGGATCGCTCGGGCCGCCAGCGCGGCCTTGGTGCGGGCGGTGCGCTCGACCGACGTGTACTTGGCCCGGATTCGCGTCAGATGCGTGTTCACCGTGCCGATCGAGATCGAGAGTTCGGCGGCCACGCAGATCTTGGAATCGGTGAGCAGCCAGGTGCGGAGCACCTGGACCTCGCGGTCGGTGAGGCCGGGCCGCCGGCGGGTGGGGTTCTCGGGATGCGGTCGCAATGCCGGTGACGTCGCTCGTGGGGCCGGTGGCGCCGCGAACGACGATGTGCCGTACGGAACCGGATCGGTGCTCGGGATCAACCGCATGTGTGATCGTCCGTCGGCCGGATGCACGCGCGGCGCCGCGGGCGACGTGGGCAATACGCGCGCCGGCGACGAGGTGGCGGGGATCGCCATGGGCTGGCCGGGCAGGGGCATCCGTCGGGCGGCCAGGCGGGCGAGGGCGGCCTCGCGGCGCCGCGCGGCGGCATCGGGACGTCCGATGCCGGGCGGAGTGGGACGAGGACGCGTCGGTGCGGGGGCGGGGCGGAAGCTGTCGGATGGGGAGACGGTCATCGCGTTGCTCGCAATCTGGTCCGGTGGCCGTGGTCTGGACTGGCCGGATGAGGTCTGTACCTGGCCGACGCTATGGTTCGGCGCTCGCGGGCAAACGCGTAGTGGACTACTCGAATCGGCGAGGGAATGCCGCAGATGTGACCGGTGTTACGATGGACAGCGTTTTCGATCACCAGTCGAAAACCTGGCTCGGCCGCATGACCCGTGCTCCGAGCGCGACCGGTAGAGGAGTGGCAGATGAGCATCACCAGCGACCGTCCGGCCGCGGCGTCCGGCGTGACGAGCGGCGACATCGGTCTGATGGATGCCGTGTGGACCGACGGCCCCGGTGGATACACCGGCGTGGAGCCGACCCCCGAATGGGCCGACGAGGTCCGACGGTTGGCCCGGGCGCGCAATGCGACGTTGCTCGCGCACAACTACCAGCTTCCCGCGATCCAGGATGTCGCCGACCACGTCGGCGACTCGCTGGCGCTGTCACGGATCGCCGCCGAGGTCGACGCTGACGAGATCATCTTCTGTGGTGTGCACTTCATGGCCGAGACCGCGAAGATCCTCAGCCCCGAGAAGCGGGTGCTGATCCCCGACGCCCGCGCCGGGTGTTCGCTGGCCGACTCCATCACGGCCGACGAACTGCGCGAGTGGAAGGCGGAATTCCCCGACGCGGTGGTGGTCTCGTATGTGAACACGACCGCGGAGGTGAAGGGGCTCACCGACATCTGCTGCACGTCATCGAACGCCGTGGACGTCGTCGCCTCGATCGATCCCGATCGCGATGTGCTCTTCCTCCCGGATCAGTTCCTCGGCGCGCACGTGAAGCGGGAGACGGGCCGCGACAACATCCACATCTGGGCGGGCGAATGCCACGTGCACGCGGGCATCAACGGCGACGAACTCGCCGACCAGGCGAGCGCCCACCCGGAGGCCGATCTGTTCATCCATCCCGAATGCGGATGCGCGACGTCTGCGCTCTACCTCGCCGGCGAGGGGGCTGTGCCGGAGGACCGCGTCAAGATCCTGTCCACCGGCGGCATGCTCGACGCCGCCCGCCAGACCGGGGCCAAGCAGGTCCTGGTGGCCACCGAGATCGGGATGCTGCACCAACTGCGCAAGGCCGCACCGACCGTCGATTTCCAGGCCGTCAACGATCGCGCGTCGTGCCCGTACATGAAGATGATCACCCCGGCGGCGCTGCTGCGTTCGTTGCGCGAGGGCCGTGACGAGGTCCACGTGGCACCCGATGTCGCCGAGCGTGCGCGCAAGAGTGTCGAGCGGATGATCTCGATCGGGAACCCCGGCTCCGGTGAGTGAAGCCTTTGTCGGCCAGGCCCGGGCCGGCCACGATCTCGAGCTGACCGTCACCGAGGACGTCCGGACGTTGATCCGGACCGCGCTCGACGAGGATCTGCGCTACGGCCCCGATGTCACGACTCTCGCGACCGTGCCCGCCGATGCCCGGACCGACGCCGCAGTCGTCAGCAGGGCCGACGGCGTGATCGCCGGGGTGGCGGTGGTCCTCGCGGTGTTCGACGAGGTCATCGGTGCGGGTGAGTACGCGGTGACCACCGCTGTTCCCGACGGCAGTTCCGTCCGGCCAGGGGATGTGGTGCTCAGCGTGCAGGCTCCCACCGCCGCTCTCCTGACGGCCGAGCGGACGGCGCTCAACCTGGTCTCTCACCTGTCCGGCATCGCCACGGCGACGGCTCGCTGGGTGGCGCAGGTGGAGGGGACGAACGCCAAGGTGCGCGATTCACGCAAGACGCTGCCCGGGATGCGGTACCTGCAGAAGTACGCCGTGCGCGCCGGTGGCGGGGTGAACCACCGCATGGGTCTCGGCGACGCTGCGCTCATCAAGGACAACCATGTGGTGGCGGCTGGTTCGGTGAGCGCGGCGTTGAGCGCGGTGCGTGCGGCCGCCCCCGACCTGCCGGTCGAGGTCGAGGTCGATTCGCTCGCCCAACTCGACGAGGTGCTGCCGCTCGAACCGCAGTTGGTGCTCCTCGACAACTTCGCGCTGTGGGAGACGCAGATGGCGGTGCAGCGCCGCAACAAGCGGTCGCCGCACACGAAGCTGGAGAGTTCTGGTGGGCTCACGCTCGACGTGGCCGCCGACTACGCCCGCACAGGTGTCGACTATCTCGCCGTGGGCGCGCTGACCCATTCGGTCACCGTCCTCGACCTCGGACTCGACATCCCGGCACCCCCGCGAATCCGTAGCAATAGTCGGCGCTGGGCGCGGACTGGTGCTACGGATTGGGAGTCGCGTGGCACGACCCCATATCCTGGACGGGAAACCTCAGCCCAACAGGAGAAGCTCATGCTCGCCCGAACCGACCTGCGCGGTGCCACCCCGACGCTCGCTGAACTGCGTCGAGCGTTGCCGCGCGGGGGCACCGATGTCAACGCCGTCCTCGACACGGTGGCGCCGGTGGTTCACGAGATCGCCGAGCGTGGCGTCGACGCCGCTCTCGAGTTCGGGGCCACGTTCGACGGTGTCCGCCCCACGTCGGTCCGTGTCCCGGCGACGGTGATCGCTGCGGCGCTGGCCGACCTAGACCCCGCGGTGGCCGACGCGCTGCGCGAATCCATCACCCGGGCCCGCAAGGTGCATGCCGATCAGCGGCGGGAGACCTCGCGCACCCAGGTTGTCGACGGTGGAGTGGTCAGCGAGAAGTGGATCCCGGTACGTCGCGTCGGGCTCTACGTGCCCGGCGGCAATGCGGTGTACCCGTCGTCGGTGATCATGAACGTCGTCCCCGCCCAGGAGGCGGGCGTCGGTTCGCTGGTGATCGCATCGCCTCCGCAGAAGGACTTCGGTGGCTGGCCGCACCCGACCATCCTCGCCGCGTGCGCGCTGCTCGACGTCGATGAGGTGTGGGCGGTCGGCGGTGCGCAGGGCGTGGCACTGCTCACGTACGGGGGCACCGACACCGACGCCGCCGACGACCCCGGCGCCATCCTCGACCCGGTCGACCTCATCACCGGCCCGGGCAACATCTACGTGACCGCGGCCAAGCGCCTGTGCCGCGGTGTGGTCGGCATCGACTCCGAGGCTGGCCCGACCGAGATCGCCATCCTCGCCGACGACAGTGCCGACGCGGGCATCCTCGCCTCCGACCTGATCAGTCAGGCCGAGCACGATGTCCTGGCGGCGTCGGTGCTCGTGACCGACAGCGTCGATCTCGCCGATGCGGTCGATGTCGCACTCGACACCCAGGTGGCGGCCACCAAACATCGTGAGCGCGTGACCACCGCCCTGTCCGGCAAGCAGTCCGGGGTGGTGCTCGTCGACGACCTGGAGGCGGGTCTGGCCGTAGTCGATGCCTATGCCGCGGAGCATCTCGAGATCCAGACGCGAGACGCCGCGTCGGTTGCCGATCGGGTGCACAACGCCGGCGCGATCTTCGTCGGCCCGTATGCGCCCGTCAGTCTCGGTGACTATTGCGCGGGATCGAATCACGTTCTCCCGACGTCGGGTTCGGCGCGGTTCGCGTCCGGACTGTCGGTGCAGACATTCCTCAAGGGCGTGCACGTCATCGACTACGACGAGGCTGCGTTGCGCGAGGTCGCCGACAAGGTCGTGACGCTCGCCGACGCCGAGGACCTGCCCGGTCACGGCGACGCGGTGAGGCAACGATTTGCCGGAGGTGAGCGGTGAGCGCAACCGACACGGTGATCCCCGGCTCCGGCATCACCGTCGACGATCTGCCCCTGCGTGACAACTTGCGTGGCAAGAGTGCTTACGGCGCACCGCAACTCGAGGTCCCGGTGGTCCTCAACACCAACGAGAACCCGCACCCGCCGTCGGCCGCGCTGATCGACGACGTCGCGGCGTCGACGCGTGTCGCGGCCGCGTCGCTGCACCGCTATCCCGACCGCGACGCGGTCGCCCTGCGGACCGATCTGGCGGAGTATCTCTCTGCCGCGACCGGTGTGTCGCTCGGCGTCGAGAACCTCTGGGCGGCAAACGGTTCCAACGAGATCCTGCAGCAGTTGCTGCAGGCGTTCGCCGGGCCGGGCCGCAGCTCCCTCGGGTTTGTGCCGTCGTACTCGATGCACCCGATCATCTCCGATGGCACCGACACCACCTGGCTCGCCGCACATCGGGCCGCCGACTTCGGTCTCGACATCGACTACGCGGTCGCCGAGGTGACGGCGCGGCAACCGGACGTGGTGTTCGTGACCTCGCCCAACAACCCGACCGGCGGTTCGGTCACCCTGGACGATCTCCGGCGGATCGTCGAGGCGGCGCCGGGCATCGTGATCGTCGACGAGGCATACGGCGAGTTCTCGGAACGGCCGAGTGCGGTCGAACTGATCGACGAGTTCCCGGCCACGGTCGTCGTCAGCCGCACCATGAGCAAGGCGTTCGCGTTCGCCGGCGGGCGTCTGGGCTACCTGGCGGCGGCGCCCGCGATCGTGGAGGCGCTGCTCCTGGTCCGTCTCCCGTACCACCTGTCGGTGCTGACGCAGGCGTCGGCACGGGCGGCGCTGCGGCATCGCGACGACACGCTCGCGGGTGTCGCGGCCATCATCGCCGAACGCAAGCGCGTCGCCGAGGAACTGTCCGAAGTGGGCTACCGGGTGGTGGACTCCGACGCCAACTTCCTGCTGTTCGGCCACTTCACCGACGCACCCGCGAGCTGGCGACGTTACCTCGACCACGGCGTGTTGATCCGGGACGTCGGGATCACCGGCCATCTGCGTGTCACCATCGGCCTGGCAGCCGAGAACGACGCCTTCCTCGACGTCAGCCGCACGCTCGCGTCAACAGATCTGGAGAATGGGTAAGTGACCACCGCACAGCCGCCCGAACAAGAACGCCGGCGCACCGCTCGCTCGGCGCGTGTCGAACGCACCACCCGGGAGTCGTCGATAGCGGTCGAACTCGACCTCGACGGCACCGGCGTCACGAAGATCTCCACCGGTATCGCGTTCTTCGACCACATGCTCACCGCGTTCGGCCAGCACGGCAGTTTCGATCTGACAGTCGAGGCCAAGGGTGACATCGAGGTCGAGGGGCACCACACCATCGAGGACACCTCGATCGTGCTCGGACAGGCCCTTGGTCAGGCGCTCGGCGACAAGAAGGGCATCCGGCGGTTCGGCGACGCCTGGATACCCATGGACGAGTCGCTCGCGCACGCGGCTGTCGACGTGTCCGGCCGCCCCTACTGCGTCCACACCGGCGAACCCGAGCACATGCTCACCGCTGTCATCGGCGGATATCCGGGTGTGCCGTACTCGACGGTCATCAACCGGCATATCTTCGAGGCGATCGCGCTCAACGCGCGGATCGCACTCCACGTGCGCGTGCTGTACGGCCGCGATCAGCACCACATCACCGAGGCCGAGTTCAAGGCGGTGGCCCGTGCATTGCGTGCCGCCACCGAGAACGACCCCCGGGTCAGCGGCGTGCCGTCCACCAAGGGCGCCTTGTGATGGGGTGCACGCGATGAGCGGTGCGCCGGCGGTCACCATCCTCGACTACGGTTCGGGCAACCTGCGTTCGGCGCAGCGCGCACTCGAACGGGCCGGGGCCGAGGTGACCGTCACCGACGACCGCGACATCGCGACGGAGTGTGACGGACTCGTGGTCCCCGGGGTCGGAGCCTTCGCCTCCTGTATCGAGGGGCTGACCGCGGTCACCGGGCACCGCATCATCGACCAGCGACTGGCCGGTGGGCGGCCGGTGCTCGGCATCTGTGTCGGCATGCAGATCCTGTTCGAGCGCGGCGTCGAATTCGGCGTCGAGGCACAGGGATGCGGCGAGTGGCCGGGTACTGTCAGCCGGCTCCCGGCCGAGGTGCTCCCGCACATGGGTTGGAACACCGTGGACGCGGCCGCCGGGTCGGTGCTGTTCGACGGTCTGGACGCCGACACCCGCTTCTATTTCGTGCACTCCTACGCCGTGCAGGACTGGGACATGGACACCGACGGTTCGCGGATCGATCCACCGAAGCTGACATGGGCGACGCACGGTGGGCCGTTCCTCGCGGCAGTCGAGAACGGCGCCCTCGCCGCGACCCAGTTCCACCCGGAGAAGTCCGGTGACGCCGGTGCGCACCTGCTCCGCAACTGGGTGCGGTCGCTGGCATGAAGGTCGACGACACCCGATTCTCCTACGGCAAGCTGGTCCTGTACTCGCTCGGCGCGGGTGTCGTCGTACTGCTGGTGGCGATCCCGGTGATCCTGGGCGTCGCGCAGTGGTCGCCCATTGCGGGGCTCGTCATCGCACTGCTCGCGGTGCTGGCCATGATCGGGGTGATCGGCGGCGTCTCCCGACGCATGATCGACCGTGCCGAGCATGAGATCCTGGCCGCGCGTTCGGCCCAGCCCCATCCCTCCGATCCGACAGACAGGAACACATCCACCGATGGGTAACACCCTTGAACTCCTCCCCGCCGTCGACGTCGCCGACGGGCAGGCCGTGCGTCTGGTCCAAGGCGCCGCCGGCACCGAGACCTCCTACGGGTCGCCGAGGGAGGCCGCGCTGGCCTGGCAGACCGACGGGGCCGAGTGGATCCATCTCGTCGATCTCGACGCCGCGTTCGGTCGCGGCAACAATCGAGAGCTGCTGGCCGACGTCGTGGGTGAGCTCGACGTGAAGGTCGAACTCTCCGGCGGTATCCGCGACGACGACTCGCTCGCGGCGGCGCTCGGGACCGGTTGCACCCGAGTGAATCTCGGAACGGCCGCGCTGGAGAACCCGGAATGGTGCGCACGGGCGATCGAACGTCACGGCGACCGGATCGCGGTCGGGCTCGACGTCATCCGCGAAGGGGAGTCCTATCGTCTCCGCGGGCGGGGCTGGGTCACCGACGGCGGAGACCTGTGGGAGGTGCTCGAGCGCCTCGACCGCGACGGATGCGCGCGCTACGTGGTCACCGACGTCTCCAAGGACGGCACCCTCGCCGGTCCGAATCTGGAGCTCCTGGCTGAAGTCGCCACGGCCACATCGGCCCCCGTCGTCGCGTCCGGCGGCGTATCGGCCCTCGAGGATCTGGTCGCGATCGCCGGTCTCGTCGACCGCGGCGTGGAAGGGGCGATCGTCGGCAAAGCGCTGTACGCCGGCCGGTTCACCCTGCCCCAGGCGTTGTCGGCGGTCGCCGGGACGTGATGGACCACCTGAGACTGCTCGACACGGCGAGCTCCATCCTCGACTCGGTCGCCGACGACTTCGTGGCCGGACTCGGCGCGCCGAGCGCCGTCGCCAAAGGGCCCACGGATTTCGCGACCCAGGTCGACCTCGATCTGGAGCGACGGATCGCCCGCGAACTCGCCGAGCGCACCCAGATCCCGGTCCATGGTGAGGAATTCGGCGGCCCGTCGGTCACCGAGGGGGCGGTCTGGGTACTCGACCCGGTGGACGGCACCTACAACTACTCGACCGGTCTCCCGCTGGCGGGCATCCTGCTCGGGCTGCTCGTCGACGGAGACCCGGTACTCGGGCTCACCTGGTTGCCGGTGCTCGGGCGCCGATTTGCCGGGCACGTCGATGGTCCACTGCTCGTCGACGGCAAGCCGGCGGCACCGTTGACCCCGATCGACCTGCAGACATCGGCCATCGCCTATGGCCCGTTCAACGCGGGTGCGAAAGGGCGCTATCCCGGAGCGCGGCGAGCAGATGTCATCCGGGCGTTGAGTTCTCGGGTCGCGCGGCTGCGAATGACCGGTAGCACCGGCGTCGACATGGCCTACACCGCGGCGGGGATCTTCGGCGGGGCAATCGCTTTCGGTCGTCACGCCTGGGACAACGCGGCCGGTGCGGCACTCGTGCGCGCGGCCGGGGGAGTGGCGTCTGACCTCGGCGGCGCGCCGTGGACCGCGGAGTCGACGTCGCTGGTGTGTGCGGCGCCGGGTCTGCACGCGGAGCTGATGACGGTCATCGACGACGTGGTCGGCGACGAGTGGGGGACGCATCCCGCCGACACCGGTCACCTCGACAACTCGGGAGGTCAACCATGACAGTTGCGGTACGGGTCATCCCTTGTCTCGACGGTGTTGTCGGGGACGTCTCGACCGGGAGGGCTTTTCGATGACAGTTGCGGTACGTGTCATCCCTTGTCTCGACGGTGTTGTCGGGGACGTCTCGACCGGGAGGGCTTTTCGATGACAGTTGCGGTACGCGTCATCCCTTGTCTCGACGTGGACGACGGTCGGGTCGTCAAGGGGGTCAACTTCCAGAACCTGCGTGACGCGGGTGATCCCGTCGAACTCGCCGCCCGATACGACGGCGAGGGTGCAGACGAACTGACCTTCCTCGACGTCACGGCGTCGAGCTCCGGCCGGTCGACGATGATCGAGGTCGTCAAGCGGACAGCGGACCAGATCTTCATCCCGCTGACCGTCGGCGGTGGCATCCGCACCGTCGATGACGTGGACACCATGTTGCGTGCCGGCGCCGACAAGGTCAGCGTCAACACCGCGGCGATCGCCCGTCCCGAGGTGCTCGCCGAGATGAGCCGTCGCTTCGGGTCGCAGTGCATCGTGCTGTCCGTGGACGCGCGGACTGTTCCGGAGGGCGACGAGCCCACCGCTTCGGGCTGGGAGGTCACCACCCACGGTGGCCGCCGCGGAACCGGTATAGACGCAGTCGACTGGGCTCGACGCGGACAGGAACTCGGCGTCGGTGAGATTCTCCTCAACTCGATGGATGCCGACGGCACCAAGCGTGGTTTCGACCTGCGCATGCTGACCGCGGTACGCGCCGAGGTCGATGTGCCGGTGATCGCGAGCGGCGGTGCGGGTGCGATCGCCGACTTCGCGCCGGCGGTGGCGGCCGGTGCCGACGCGGTGCTGGCCGCCTCGGTGTTCCATTTCGGCGAGCTGACCATTCCCGATGTGAAGGCCGCGATGGCGGCCGAGGGAATCATCGTCCGCTGACCCGACGTTGCCCCGGAACGCACTCGACGACACGACAGGACACCGACATGGCGCTCGACCCCGACATCGCGGCCCGCCTCAAACGCAACGACGACGGGTTGTTCGCCGCGGTGGCACAGGAACGCGAGACCGGCACGGTCTTGATGATGGCGTGGATGGACGACGCCGCCCTCGAGCAGACGCTGACCACCCGGCGCGCCACCTACTATTCGCGTTCGCGGCAGCAGTACTGGGTGAAGGGCGAGACCAGCGGCCACACCCAGTACGTCCACGACGTCCGGCTCGATTGCGACGGCGACACGGTGTTGTTGGTGGTCGATCAGGTGGGCGCCGCATGCCATACCGGTAATCACAGTTGTTTCGACACCCCATCGCTGCCGCTCTCGGCACCCGACGCACCCCCGGGCGACGGGTCGTCCGGCGTCGGCGGGGGAGAATGAACCCGACCAGTCGAGAAGAAAGGCGGTGACGGCGCCGATGCCAATGATCCAGATCTCGCAGACCCCGGGCCTGTCCGACCGGGTCAAACGAGAGACCATCGCGGCGGTGACCGATGCCTACGCGAAGGCGACCGGCAAGAATCCCGACTCGGTGTGGGTGACCATCACCGAGATCCCCCGGCAGCAGTGGGGCGTCGGCGGCGAGCCGCTGGGATGAGCTCCGACACGACGACCCTCGCGGAGTTCCTCGACCTCGCGGCCGACCATCGCGTCGTCCCCGTCACGCGCAAGGTGCTCGCCGATTCCGAGACGCCCTTGTCGGCCTATCGAAAGCTGGCAGGCGACCGGGAGGGCACCTTCCTGCTGGAGTCGGCGGAGAACGGCCGTTCGTGGTCGCGCTGGTCGTTCATCGGCGCGCACTCGCCGTCGGCGCTCACCGTCGCCGACGGCCAGGCGCGGTGGTGGGGTGAGGTCCCGACGGGCGCTCCCGACGGAGGCGACCCGATCGAGGCGCTGGCCGAGTCGCTGCGCCTGCTCGCGACCGACTCCTTCCCGGACATGCCGCCGCTGACCGGCGGCTTCGTCGGTTTCTTCGCCTACGACATGGTGCGCAGGCTCGAGCGGCTGCCGGAGACCACGAAGGACGATCTGGGGCTCCCCGACATGATGATGCTGCTGGCGACCGACCTCGCCGCGGTCGATCACCACGAGGGCACCATCACCCTGATCGCGAACGCGGTGAACTGGGACGGCTCGTCCGAGCGAGTGGAGCAGGCCTACACCGACGCGGTGGCACGCCTCGACCGCATGACCGCAGCCCTCGCCGCGCCGTCGCCGTCCACGGTGTCGCACTTCGACCGCCCCACGCCCGAGTACCGCTCACAGCGGACACTCGAGGAGTACAGCGAGATCGTCACGTCCCTGGTGGGTGAGATCGAAGCGGGCGAGGCATTCCAGGTGGTGCCGTCGCAGCGCTTCGAGATGGAGACCGACGCCGACCCCGTCGACGTGTACCGGGTGCTGCGCGCGTCCAACCCGAGTCCGTACATGTATCTGCTGCGGATGCCCGGTCACACGGGCGGCGGCACCGGCCCCTTCACCATCGTCGGGAGCAGCCCCGAGGCGCTCGTCACCGTGTCCGACGGGGTGGCCACCACCCATCCCATCGCGGGCACACGCTGGCGTGGTGCCACCGAGGAAGAAGATCAACTCCTCGCCAAGGGCCTCGTCGAGGACGAGAAGGAGAACGCCGAGCATCTGATGCTGGTCGACCTCGGACGCAACGATCTCGGTCGCGTCTGCCGACCCGGCACGGTGAAGGTCAGCGACTACCGCCACGTCGAGCGGTACAGCCACGTGATGCACCTCGTCTCGACGGTCTCCGGGACCCTGCGCGACGACAAACACGCGCTCGACGCCGTGACGGCATGCTTTCCGGCGGGCACCCTCACCGGCGCGCCGAAGGTGCGTGCCATGGAACTCATCGACGAGCACGAGGTGACGCGGCGCGGTCTCTACGGCGGGATCGTCGGTTATCTCGATTTCGCCGGCAACGCCGACACCGCCATCGCGATCCGCACGGCGTTGATGTCGGGTGGACGCGCATTTGTGCAGGCAGGTGGCGGCGTGGTGGCCGACAGCGAACCCGAATACGAATACAACGAAGCGCGCAACAAGGCGACCGCCGTGCTCAACGCGGTTGCGGCCGCGGGCACGATGCGGCGGGTGGGATCGGGCGCCGGCGAGGTCGCGGCGGAGAGCGGGACCCGATGAACGCACCGACACCATCGAGCGCCGATCCGGCGGCCGCCACCAAGTCGTTCATGCGTCGACGCCAGATGCTCGCCGCGATTCTGCTCGCGTTGGCGGCGTTGGCCTTCTGGTCGGCGTCGCGGCTGGTGTGGTGCCGGGTACTCGCCGCGGACGGTCTGGCCCCCGCGCGCGATTTCGACGTCAAAGGGTCGGACTGGAGCCCGTGGCTGACGCCGCTGGCGCTGGTGTTGCTCGCGGCTGTCCTCGCGGCGTTCTCGGTGCGCGGATGGGGTCTTCGGGTGATCGCGATCCTTGTCGCCGCGGGTGGCGTCCTGGCCGCGATCCCGGCCATCTCGCTGATGACCGGCGGTGCCGACTCCGACTACGCCTCCGACGCCGCTGATCTCCCCGGCCGATTCCAGGTCTTGCTGATCACCACCAACTCGTGGGCGGCGGTGGTGGCGCTCGCCGGCACCGTTTGCGCGGTCCTCGCCGGCGTCCTGCTCCTGCGGGTGGCGGGGGGAGCCGGGATGTCCTCGAAGTACAAGACTCCCGGTGCGCGTCGCGAAGAACTGGAACGCCAGATCTTCGCCGAACACGAGCGCGCTGCCGGCGCCGCGGCCACCGGCGACACGGGTTCCGGCGACGCCGCACCCACCGATGAACGTAACGAAGCGCCGCCGGCGAACGAACGCATGATGTGGGACGCACTCGACACCGGGATCGATCCCACCGATGTCCCGGACACCCCCGCGGACGACGGCCGTGAGCGGCCAACCCGGCCACAGGACGATTCGGGCACCGGTCTACCCTGAGAACACACGAACATCGAAAGGGGGCCCACACGTCGTGAGTACGCCGACTGTCCTCGACTCCATCATCGAGGGAGTGAAAGCTGACGTCGCCGCGCGCGAAGCCGTGCTCGACTACGCGGCTGTGAAAGCGGCGTCCGCGCAGGCCCCAGATCCCATCGACGCCATGGCCGCGTTCAACAAGCCGGGCATCGGTGTCATCGCCGAGGTGAAGCGTGCCAGCCCGTCCAAGGGTGATCTGGCCTCCATCGCCGACCCCGCCGAGCTGGCCGCAGCCTATGAGGCCGGTGGCGCCCGGATCATCAGTGTGCTGACCGAGCAGCGCCGATTCCGCGGATCGCTCGCCGATCTCGACAGTGTGCGGGCCGCGGTGAACATCCCGGTGCTGCGCAAGGACTTCATCGTCGGGCCCTATCAGATCCACGAGGCCCGGGCACACGGTGCCGACGTGATCCTGCTGATCGTCGCGGCACTCGAGCAGAACGTGCTGGCGTCGTTGCTCGATCGCACCGAGAGTCTCGGCATGACGGCACTCGTCGAGGTGCACACCGAGGAAGAGGCCGATCGCGCGCTCGAGGCCGGTGCTTCGGTGGTGGGCGTCAACGCGCGCAATCTGAAGACCCTCGAAGTGGACCGTGACTGCTTCGCCCGCATCGCCCCCGGTCTGCCGACCCGGGTGATCCGGGTCGCCGAATCCGGTGTTCGCGGCACTGCCGACCTGTTGGCCTACGCCGGGGCGGGAGCCGATGCCGTGCTCGTCGGCGAAGGGCTCGTCACAAGTGGCAACCCGCGGGCGGCCGTCTCCGAACTGGTGACCGCCGGGACACACCCTTCCTGCCCGAAACCGGTTCGCTGACGGTCACTTCCGCCCGCTGACCCTGATAGTCGACGACAAGAGACCGTGAGCGCGAATACCGATTCCCCCAACGTTCCCTACCCGGCCATGAGCGTCGGGCTCACCACCCGTACCTCGATCGAGCCAGACGAGAGCGGCCATTTCGGCGTATACGGCGGACGCCACGTCCCCGAGGCGTTGATGGCAGTGATCGACGAGGTCACCACGACGTATCAGAAATTGCGCCGCGACGACGACTATCTGGCCGAACTCGATCGGTTGCAACGGGACTACACGGGTCGGCCATCGCCGCTGTACGAGGCGGGGAGGCTACGTGAAGATGCCGGTGGCGCAAGGCTTTTCCTCAAGCGCGAGGATCTGAATCATACCGGCTCGCACAAGATCAACAACGTGCTCGGGCAGGCATTGCTCGCGCAGCGCATGGGCAAGTCCCGGGTGATCGCGGAGACCGGTGCCGGTCAGCACGGGGTCGCCACCGCGACCGCCTGCGCGTTGCTCGGACTCGACTGCGTGGTCTACATGGGCCGGGTCGACACCGACCGCCAGGCATTGAACGTGGCCCGGATGCGGCTCCTCGGCGCCGAGGTGATCGCTGTAGACAACGGTTCGGCAACCCTCAAGGACGCCATCAACGAGGCGATGCGTGACTGGGTGACCAACGCGCACAACACCTATTACTGCTTCGGCACGGCCGCCGGTCCACATCCGTTCCCCACCATGGTCCGGGATTTTCAGCGGGTCGTCGGACTCGAGGCGCGTGCGCAGATCCAGGAGCAGGTCGGACGTCTGCCCGATGCCGTGGTGGCGTGCGTGGGCGGCGGGTCCAACGCGATCGGGATCTTCCATCCGTTCATCGACGACGAGGGCGTGCGACTCGTCGGATATGAGGCGGCCGGCGACGGCGTGGAGACCGGTCGGCATGCCGCGACCTTCACCGGCGGCACACCGGGTGCGTTCCAGGGCGCCTACTCCTACCTGCTGCAGGACGAGGACGGGCAGACGATCGAATCGCATTCGATCTCAGCGGGTCTGGACTATCCCGGCGTCGGTCCCGAACACGCATATCTGAAGGACATCGGCCGCGCCGATTACCAGCCGATCACCGACACCGAGGCGATGGACGCGCTCGCGTTGCTGAGTCGTCGCGAGGGCATCATCCCGGCCATCGAGTCCGCGCATGCCGTCGCGGGGGCACTCAAACTGGGCCACGAACTCGGCGACGGAGCGATCATCGTCGTGAGTCTGTCCGGTCGTGGTGACAAAGACGTCGACACCGCCGCGGAATGGTTCCACCTGTTCGACAAGCCACCGTCACAGGACGAGGCGACGGCAGGCGGCGAACAGACAGGGGAGACGGTATGAGTGCCGGGGAATCGGCGGTCGTGACCCACACCGCGCCGTCGAGGCTCGGCCCGACCTTCGCCCGATGCCGCGATGAGGGCCGCAGTGCCCTGATCGGGTACCTACCCGTCGGATACCCCACGGTCGAGAAGTCGGTGGAGTACTTCCGGACGATGGTCGACGCCGGCTGCGACATCATCGAGGTCGGTGTGCCCTACTCCGATCCGGTGATGGACGGTCCCACCATCCAGGAGGCCGCCGATCTGGCGCTGACCAACGGTGTGCGGGTCCGCGACGTCTTCGCAGCCGTCGAGGCGATCTCCGCGGCCGGGGGCAAGGCCGTCGTGATGAGCTACTGGAACCCGGTGCTGCAGTACGGTGTCGACCGGTTCGCACAGGATCTGGCGAACGCCGGAGGTGCCGGGCTGATCACCCCGAACCTGATTCCGGAGGAGGGTGCGGCCTGGGAAGCCGC
The DNA here is from genome assembly GCF_009862785.1 of Gordonia sp. SID5947. Lineage (NCBI taxonomy): Bacteria > Bacillati > Actinomycetota > Actinomycetes > Mycobacteriales > Gordoniaceae > Gordonia > Gordonia sp. SID5947. Next base: position 542,158 of record NZ_WWHU01000001.1, read on the forward strand.
CTCCGACGCCCACGACCTCGACCGCATCTACCTGGTCGCACCATCGTCGACGGCCGAGCGACTCGCGATGACCGTCGATGCGTCGCGCGGCTTCGTGTATGCGGCGTCGACGATGGGCGTCACCGGCGCCCGTGACGCCGTGTCCGACGCCGCGCCGGAGCTCTGTGCACGGGTGCGAGCGCACTCGGACATCCCGATCGGAGTCGGTCTGGGCGTTCGCAGTGGTGCGCAGGCCGCCGAGATCGCGAGCTATGCCGACGGCGTGATCGTCGGCTCGGCGCTCGTGTCGGCGGCCAAGAAGGGCACCAGCGAACTCGGCTCGCTGGTCGGCGAACTCGCCGAGGGTGTTCGTGCGGCGACGCCTGCAGATCCGGCTTCGCGCGGCGCATAGGCTCCCGCCGCCGGTCCACGACCCGGTTCGGTCCGTCGGTTAGGGTGGCAACGTGACGGTGCCGACACCCTTTGCTGGGCCGATGACTCTCGACGGGACTGGATCCGCAGGATCGATGGTCCTGGCGTATCTCCCGAGCCCGCCCGAGGGCGTCTGGCACGTCGGACCGTTTCCGCTCCGCGCTTACGCACTCTGCATCATCGTCGGGATCATCGTCGCGGTCTGGTGGGGAGATCGGCGGTGGAGGGCCAGAGGCGGGCAGGAAGGCGAGGTCCTCGACGTCGCGATCTGGGCGGTGCCCTTCGGCCTCGTCGGCGGGCGGTTGTACCACGTCGCCACCGATTGGCAGACCTACTTCGGAGACGGCCCGAAAGAGCCGATCGACGCACTGAAGATCTGGGATGGCGGCCTCGGTATCTGGGGGCCGTGTTGCTCGGCGCGCTCGGTGCCTGGATCGGTGCGCGACGACACGGCATCAAGATCCCCCGTTCGGTGATGCGCTCGCCCCGGCGATCCTGCTCGCGCAAGCCATCGGACGTCTCGGGAACTACTTCAACCAGGAGCTCTACGGACGCGAGACGACAGTGCCGTGGGGTCTGAAGATCTACGAGCGGGTCGACGCGAACGGGGTCGCCGATCCCGGCCTGATCGCCGGCACGTCGAATGGGCATGTGGTGGCGATCGTGCACCCGACGTTCCTCTACGAACTGTTGTGGAACGTGCTGGTGGTCATCCTGCTCGTCGTCGTCGACCGGCGTTTCCGGATCGGTCACGGACGCTTGTTCGCCCTGTATGTGGCCGGCTATTGCGTGGGTCGTTTCGGCGTGGAGTTGATGCGATCCGACCCGGCCACGCACATCTTCGGCACTCGGATCAACGTCTTCACCGCGGTGTTGGTGTTTGCCTGTGCTGCGGCGTATTTCGTCCTCGCGCCACGTGGCCGCGAGCAGGGGTTGGAGATCTATCACCCACGCCGTGCCGAAGAACTCGAGGAGCTGGGGGTGGTCGGATACGTCGATGACCGCCAGGACACAGGTGCCGACGATGTCGATCACGCCGAGCCGGACACCAGGCGCGGCAGAGCCAGGCGTGCCGACACCGGTGCCGATGCCGACAGCCCAGCCGAGGCCGCGCTTGCCGCCGCAATCGCTCGACACACTCCCCGGACCGATGAAGGGGAGCCACTGACGGCCGAGTCCTCCACCGACGACTGGGTGCTGGAATCGGAGCAGGACGACGCTTCCGAGTCCGCTCCAGGTGCCGTCGACACCACCACCACCAACGCCGACAGCAACACAGATCACGTCGACAGCAACACAGATGACGTCGACAGCACCACGACTGACGCCGACAGCACCACGACTGACGCCGACAGCAACACAGATCACGTCGACAGCACCACGACTGACGCCGACAGCACCGCCGCCGACGCCGACAGCACCACGACTGACGCCGACGGCACCGCCGCCGACGTCGACAGCAACACAGATGACGTCGACAGCAACACGACTGACGTCGACAGCACCGCGACTGACGTCGACAGCACCGCGACTGGCGCCGACAGCACCGCGACTGGCGCCGACAGCACCGCCGCCGACGTCGACAGCAACACAGATGACGTCGACAGCAACACGACTGACGCCGACAGCAACACGACTGACGCCGACGGCACCGCCGCCGACGTCGACAGCAACACAGATGACGTCGACAGCAACACGACTGACGCCGACAGCACCGCCGACGACACCGACAGCACCGCCGACGACACGGACGAGCCTTCCGAACAGCGCTGACGACGACACCTCCGTCACCGGTTCGCCGTTGTCCGTGTGAGCGAACACAGTCGGCGGCATCCTCGGATACCGTCCGATACAGTGAAGCTTCACGGTGATCGGGTTCAGAACGTCGAATTCGGACACCAGATAACTGCTCCACGGGCCAGCGTTGTCCCTGAGGACATCGAGCATTGCGATTCGTCACCGAGTCGAGTGGAGGTTCGAGATGTTGTTTTCTGCGCTCCCGGCCAAGCAGGGTCTGTACGACCCGGAGGCCGAAGTCGATTCGTGTGGCGTCGCCATGGTGGCGGACATCTACGGCCGACGCTCCCACTCGATCGTCGCCGACGGATTGCTGGCGTTGGAAAACCTCGAACATCGCGGTGCCGCGGGCGCCGAGGTGAACAGCGGTGACGGGGCAGGCATCCTCATCCAGCTCCCCGACGAATTGCTCCGCGCGGTGGCGGATTTCGACCTGCCCGCACCGACCGTGGACGGACAGAACACCTATGCCGCCGGCATCTGTTTCCTGCCCACCGATCCGGTCCTGCGCGAGCGCGCCGTCGAACGGGTTCGCGCATTGGCCCTCGACGAGGGGGTCACCATCCTGGGATGGCGTGAACTGCCGGTCGACGCCGACCGCGCCGACATCGGGGAGACGGCGCTCGGCTGCATGCCGTACATGATGCAACTGTTCGTCACCGTCGATCCGGTGGCCGGTGCGCAACGGATCGGCGGCCTCGAACTGGACCGTTTCATCTACCCGTTCCGCAAGCAGGCCGAGCGGGTCACCCCGGAGATCGAACAAGCGGGTACGGGCATCTACTTCCCGTCGCTGTCGAGTCGCACCATCGTCTACAAGGGCATGCTCACGACGATGCAGCTGCCCCTCTACTACGACGACCTCCGCGACGATCGGTGCCACAGCGCGATCGCGATCGTGCACTCCCGGTTCTCGACAAACACCTTCCCGTCGTGGCCGCTGGCCCATCCGTTCCGCTTCGTCGCGCACAACGGCGAGATCAACACCGTCCGCGGCAACCGGAACCGCATGCGAGCACGGGAGGCGCTCCTCGAGACCGACCTGATCCCGGGGGATCTGAAACGTGTCTTCCCGATCTGCACTCCGGCCGCGTCGGATTCCGCATCGCTCGACGAGGTCCTCGAACTCCTGCATCTCGGCGGCCGCAGTGTTGCGCACGCGGTGATGCTCATGGTGCCCGAGGCGTGGGAGAACGTACCGGACATGGACCCGCGACGACGCGCGTTCCTGCAGTTCAATGCGTCGCTGATGGAGGCGTGGGACGGCCCGGCATGTGTCACGTTCACCGACGGAACCGTCGTCGGGGCCGTGCTCGACCGTAACGGTCTGCGGCCGGGACGCTGGTGGCAGACCCGCGACGGTCGGGTGATCTTGGCGTCGGAGGCCGGTGTGCTCGACGTCCCGGTCGACGACGTCCTGTCGAAGGGGCGGCTCGAACCGGGCCGGATGTTCCTGGTGGACACCGAGGCGGGCCGGGTCATCCCCGACGAGGAGATCAAAGGGGAGCTGATCGCTGCCGAACCGTACGACGAATGGCTGCATGCCGGTCTGCTCGACATCGCGACCCTGCCGAACCGTCCTGTCTACAAGCCCGATCACGATACCGTCGTCCGACGCCAGGTCTCCTTCGGCTACAGCGAGGAGGACATGCGCGTTCTCCTCACCCCGATGGCCGCCTCCGGTTACGAGCCTCTCGGCTCCATGGGCACCGACACCCCGGTTGCGGTGCTGTCCAAGCGGTCCCGATTGCTCTACGACTATTTCGTGGAGCTGTTCGCGCAGGTCACAAATCCACCGTTGGATGCGATCCGCGAGGAGATCGTCACGTCGATGGCACGCGTGACAGGGCCGGAGCACAATCTCCTGCAGCCGACCGCTGCGTCGTGCCGGCAGATCCTGCTGCACTGGCCGGTCATCGACAACGACGATCTCGCCAAACTCGTCCACATCAACGACGACGGGGACAACCCGGGTTTGTCGGCGAAGGTGCTCCACGGTCTGTATGAGGTTGCCGACGGCGGGCCGGGGCTCGCGGCCGCGCTCGAAGATCTGCGCCTGCGTGCGAGTCAGGCGATCGCCGAGGGGCACACCACGCTGGTGATCTCCGACCGTCGAACCGATCGTGATCATGCGCCCATTCCGTCGCTGCTCGCGACGTCGGCGGTGCATCACCATCTCGTCCGTACCAAGGAGCGCACCAAGGTCGCGCTTGTCGTCGAGTCGGGCGACGCTCGCGAGGTGCACCACATCGCTCTGTTGATCGGCTTCGGCGCGGCCGCGGTCAACCCCTACCTCGCTCTCGAATCGATCGATGACCTGATCGCCGGGGGCGAGCTCACCGGTGTCCCGTCGTCCAAGGCCAGCCGCAACTACCTCGAGGCGCTCGGCAAGGGTGTGCTCAAGGTGATGAGCAAGATGGGGATCTCCACCATCAGCTCGTACACCGGCGCGCAGGCTTTCGAGGCCGTCGGCTTGTCGTCGGAGGTCGTCAAGGAATACTTCACGCGCACTGTCTCCCGTATCGAAGGCGTCGGACTCGACGAACTCGCAGAGGAGGTGCGGCTCCGTCACCATCGCGCGTTCCCGGAGAACCCGACCGAGCAGGTGTACCGGCGTCTCGAGGTCGGAGGCGAGTACCAGTATCGCCGTGAGGGCGAGCTCCACCTCTTCACCCCTGAGACGATCTTCCTGCTCCAGCACGCCACGAGAACCGGTCAGGCCGAGGTGTTCCAGAAGTACTCGGACGAGGTCGACGAGCTCTCGCGCGAGGGCGGCACCCTGCGTGGCCTGTTCGACTTCGATCTGACTGAGCGCGAACCGATCCCGCTCGACGAGGTGGAGCCCGTCGAGACGATCATGACGCGATTCAACACCGGCGCGATGAGCTATGGGTCGATCTCGGCCGAGGCCCACGAGACCATCGCCATCGCCATGAACCGGATCGGTGGCCGCTCCAACTCGGGTGAGGGCGGCGAAGATGTCGACCGGCTCTACGATCCGGAACGACGCAGTGCGGTCAAACAGGTCGCCTCCGGCCGTTTCGGGGTCACCAGCGACTACCTGATCAACGCAACCGACATCCAGATCAAGATGGCGCAGGGGGCGAAACCCGGTGAGGGAGGGCAACTCCCGGCCTACAAGGTGTATCCATGGATCGCCAAGACGCGGCATTCCACTCCCGGCGTCGCACTGATCTCGCCCCCGCCGCACCACGACATCTACTCGATCGAGGATCTCGCACAGCTGATCCACGACCTGAAGAACGCCAATTCCGACGCGCGCGTCCACGTGAAGCTCGTCAGTGCGGTCGGCGTGGGGACCGTTGCGACCGGTGTGTCCAAGGCACATGCCGACGTGGTGCTGATCTCCGGTCACGATGGTGGTACCGGTGCGTCGCCGCTGACCTCCCTCAAGCACGCAGGCACGCCGTGGGAGATCGGGCTCGCCGATGCGCAACAGACGTTGATGCTCAACGGGTTACGCGATCGCATCACCGTTCAGTGCGACGGCGCACTGCGCACCGGCCGCGATGTGATCATGGCAGCCCTGCTCGGTGCCGAAGAGTACGGCTTCTCGACGGCACCGCTCATCGTCAGCGGCTGCATCATGATGCGGGTCTGCCACCTCGACACATGCCCGGTCGGCGTGGCGACGCAGAATCCGCAACTACGTGCCCGGTTCACCGGTCAGGCCGAGCACATCGTCAACTTCTTCCGGTTCATCGCCGAGGATGTGCGAAAGCATCTGGCACAACTGGGCTATCGCACGCTCGACGAGGCGATCGGACAGTCTCAGCGGTTGCACACCGCAGACGCGGTGGCGCACTGGAAGAGCAAGGGCCTCGACCTCACCCCGATCTTCCGCACACACGACGACAAAGGACCGACCCGCCGGATACGCGGCCAGGACCATGGACTCGATCGTGCACTCGATCAGACCTTCATCCAACTCGCCGAAGGTGCGCTCGAGGATGCCCATCCGGTGACGCTGGAACTGCCGGTGCGCAACGTGAACCGGACGGTCGGCACGTTGTTGGGATCGGAGGTCACGCGACGTTACGGGGCCGAAGGACTGGCCGAGGACACGATCGTGGTGAAGCTGACGGGCTCGGCCGGACAATCCCTCGGTGCATTCCTGCCACCTGGCGTGACGATCCGTCTGTCGGGCGACACCAACGACTATGTCGGTAAGGGGCTGTGTGGCGGCAAGATCGTCGTGGCACCCGATCCCGGCTCCCGGTTCGTCGCCGAGGACCAGGTCATCGCCGGCAACACCATCCTGTACGGCGCGACGTCGGGGGAGGTGTTCCTGCGTGGCAAGGTCGGCGAACGCTTCTCGGTCCGCAATTCGGGCGCCACGGCGGTGGTCGAAGGCGTCGGCGACCACGCGTGCGAGTACATGACCGGGGGCGGGCGGTGATCCTCGGATCCACCGGACGCAACCTGGCCGCCGGTATGTCCGGGGGTATCGCGTTTGTGTACGACCTCGATGTCGCCAAGGTGAACATGGCGATGGTGGAGCTCTTGCGACCGGATCCCGACGACCTGTGCTTCCTGCGCGAGACGATCATCAAGCACACCGAACTCACCGGTTCGGCGATCGGCGCATCGATGCTGGCCGACTGGCCGCGGCGATGCCTGGGCTTCACCAAGGTCATGCCCACTGACTACAAGCGAGTGCTCGATGCCGCCCGGATGGCAGAGGCCGAGGGACGCGACATCGATTCGGCGATCATGGAGGCGGCACGTGGCTGATCCGAGAGGGTTCCTGGAGATCCCCAAGAAGGAATCGAAGTATCGTCCGGTCGCCGAGCGCGTGCAGGACTGGGACGACGTCTACGAGCACCGTGACAACCCGTTGCGTGAGTTGTCCGAAGTGTCCGAACAGGCGCGGCGGTGTATGGACTGTGGAATTCCGTTCTGCCACTCCGGCACCGCAGGTTGTCCCCTGGGCAATCTGATCCCGGAGTGGAACGATCTGGTGCGGCGTGGCCGGTGGGATGCAGCGAGCAGCCGACTGCATGCCACCAACAACTTTCCCGAGTTCACCGGGATGGTGTGTCCGGCGCCCTGCGAGGCGGCCTGCGTCTTGTCGATCTCGGAAGCGACCAGCGGGGCAGTGTCACCATCAAACGGGTGGAGAAGACCATCGCCTACGAGTCGTGGGCGGAGGGGATCATCGGGCCCGAACCGCCGGCGGCCCGCTCGGGCAAGTCGGTGGGAGTGGTGGGCTCGGGGCCCGCAGGACTTGCTGCCGCGCAACAACTCACGCGAGCCGGTCACGAGGTGACCGTGTACGAGCGCGACGACCGGCTCGGTGGATTGTTGCGATACGGCATCCCCGAGTACAAGCTCCAGAAGTCCGACATCGATCGGCGGATCGCCCAGATGCGGGCCGAGGGAACCGAATTCGTCACCAGTTGTGACGTCGGTACCGACATGTCGGTCGAGCAGTTGCGCTCGCGGCACGACGCGGTCGTGCTGGCGATCGGGGCCATGGAGGCCCGTGACAACCCGGTGCCCGGTCGTGAACTGGGCGGCGTACATCTCGCGATGGAGCATCTCGTGCCCGCCAATCGCGAATGCGAGGGCGACGGTCCGTCGCCGGTTTCCGCGCAGGGCAAGCACGTCGTCATCATCGGCGGTGGCGACACCGGTGCCGACTGCCTCGGCACTGCGCATCGTCAGGGGGCGGCATCGGTGGTGCAGCTCGACTACAACCCCGCACTTCCCAGCGACCGCGACGAGGGCCGATCGCCGTGGCCCACATGGCCGTTGGTCATGCGGACATCATCGGCGCACGCCGAGGGCGGCGAGCGCAAGTATGAGGTGGCCGTCCAGCGGTTCCTCGGCGACGACGACGGCAACGTGACGACCCTGGTGCTCGCCGAGGTGCAGGTGGTGCGTGAGCCGGACGGCCGACGAGTGGTCACACCAGTCGGGGACGAGTTCGAGATACCGTGCGAGATGGCTCTGTTCGCAATCGGGTTCGCCGGTGTCGCGCGTGGCGCGCTGCTGACCGACCTCCAACTCGAACCCAATGGACGTGGCGCGCTGTCGTGCGGCAGTGACTGGCAGACCGACGCGCCGGGGGTCTTCGTCTGCGGAGACGCCCATCGCGGTGCCTCGCTCGTAGTGTGGGCCATCGCGGAGGGGCGATCGGCCGCGCGCGCGGTCGACGAGCTCCTGATGGGCGAGTCCGACCTGCCGTCGCCGGTGCGGCCCGCGACTCTGCCGCTGTCGGTGCGGTGACGGCGACACCTGCGGGCGCTCGCAACGCGCGCGGGAAGCGTTGGTTTCATTGTGTTCGCGGTCACCTCGGACACCGCGCTGACCTGCACGAACTGCATGTGGCCCGCAGGTGACCAATCCGCGCCGGGATAGAGATGGCGATACAACGGGACTAAGGTGAACACAGTGACACGGCGAACAAAGATTGTCTGCACCCTCGGCCCGGCGACCAGCAGCGACGAGAAGCTCAAAGAGCTCGTCGAGGCCGGTATGGACGTGGCCCGGATGAACATGAGCCACGGCACCCATGATGTGCACCGCGAGGTGTACGCCAGGGTGCGTAAGGCAGGCGATGCCACCGAGAAGGCGGTGGGCATTCTCGCGGACCTGCAGGGTCCGAAGATCCGTCTGGGCAAATTCGAGGACACCGGCGCGCCGAACGGCGAAGTGATGTGGGCGACCGGCGAAGAGGTCCGCGTCACTGTGGACGACATCGTCGGGACGCACGACCGGGTGTCGACCACCTACAAGAATCTGGCATCGGACGCCAAGCCCGGTGATCGACTCCTGGTCGACGACGGCAAGGTCGGCCTGGTGGCGACCGCGGTCGAGGGCAACGACGTGGTGTGCACCGTGACCGAGGGCGGCCCGGTCAGCAACAACAAGGGGTTGTCGCTGCCCGGCGTGAACGTGTCGGTGCCGGCGATGTCGGAGAAGGACATCGCCGATCTGGAGTTCGCTCTCGAACTGGGTGTCGACATGATCGCCCTGTCGTTTGTCCGAAGCCCCGCAGACATCGAGCTGGTCCACGAGGTGATGGATCGCGTGGGGCGCCGGGTCCCGGTGATCGCCAAGCTGGAAAAGCCCGAGGCCATCGAAAATCTCGAGGCCATCGTGCTCGCATTCGACGCCATCATGGTCGCTCGCGGCGACCTCGGTGTCGAGCTGCCGCTCGAAGAGGTGCCGCTGGTCCAGAAGCGTGCGATCCAGATGGCCCGCGAGAACGCCAAGCCGGTCATCGTGGCGACCCAGATGCTGGACTCGATGATGGAGAACTCACGCCCCACCCGCGCGGAGGCCTCCGACGTCGCCAACGCGGTGCTCGACGGTGCGGATGCGGTGATGCTCTCCGGCGAGACCTCGGTGGGCAAGTGGCCGATCGACTCGGTGCTGACGATGGACAAGATCGCCCGAGCGGTTGAATCCGGCTCCCGCGAGGTCCCGCCGCTGTCGCATGTGCCGCGTACCAAGCGCGGCATCATCTCCTACGCCGCCCGTGACATCGGTGAGCGTCTGGAGGTGAAGGCCCTCGTCGCATTCACCCAGTCCGGCGACACCGTCCGCAGGCTCGCTCGCTTGCATTCGCGTCTGCCGTTGCTGGCGTTCACACCGACCCAGGCGGTGCGTAGTCAACTCGCGCTGAGCTGGGGCACGGAGACATTCATCGTCGATCCCGTCGACACCACCGATCACATGATCGATCAGGTGGATCATCAACTCCTGCGCATCGGGCGCCTCAAGGAAGGCGACGTGGTGGTGATCGTCGCAGGTGCCCCGCCCGGAACGGTCGGCTCCACCAACATGATTCACGTCCACCGGATCGGCGAGCAGGACCACTGAGCTCGCCCGCCTGATCTGCCTCTGGTCGAGTAGACGACCCTCCCCGCTGTCGTGCGAGCGACGAGTCGTTCGTGCTGGTCGAGTAGGCGACGAGCGGAGCGAGGAGTCGTATCGAGACCACCCGGGCCGGGGGCATAGGGTGTCCTGTCATGACCGAACAATCCGAGGACCTCGGCAAGCTGCTCGCCCTGCTCGACGTCGAGCAGCAGAACGACGACCTGTTCATCGGCCGCCACCCGGAGCAGAAGACGGCGCGCACGTTCGGTGGTCAGTTGCTGGCGCAGGGGGTGGTGTCTGCCGGGCGCACCATCACCCGAGGCAATCCGCCGATCCACGCGCTGCACGCCCATTTCATCCGGGGCGGCGATGTCAGCAAGCCGATGGAGTATCACGTGGCACGGTTCCGCGACGGCAAGTCCTTCGCGAACCGCCAGGTGACCGCCATGCAGGACGGCTCCGAGGTGTTCACGATGTTGGTCGCCTTCCAGGACAACAGTGCCGGTCTCGAACACGCGGTGGAGATCCCGCAGGTTCCCTACCCGGAGGAATTGCCGCCGCTCGGCGAGCATTTCAAGGGCTACGAGGATCGGATAGCAACCTTCGTCAACGCGTTGCACCCGATAGACATTCGGTTCGCGAACGATCCGACGTGGAAGATGCGCGACGCCGGCGCGACGCTCAAGGACAACCGGGTGTGGATGAAGACCGACGGCGCGATGCCCGACGATCCGATCATGCACGTTGCAGCCATGTGTTACGCATCGGACACCACGGTCCTCGATTCGGTCATCACGACACATGGGCTCTCGTGGGGGATCGATCGACTTTTCGCCGCCACCGTCAACCATTCGATGTGGTTCCATCGCGACTTCCGTTTCGACGAGTGGATGCTGTATGCGACGCGGTCGCCGGTGGCGACGGGCAGCCGCGGCATGGGGTCGGGCCGGTTCTGGAAACGCGACGGCACCCTGGCGACCTCGGTGGTCCAAGAGGCGCTGATCAAGTACTTCCCGCCGAAGAACTGATCGAGCGGGTGGCAGACTGATCCCATGACCTCCGGCCAGCCTCCTCGACATGACGTGGCGCCCCAGGCGCATGACCACCACCGTGCAGGCCATCCGGTCGACCCCTACACCGGATCCGCCAACGCTCCGCAGTTCTGGCTGCGTTCGGGACCGATGCTGCCGCAGCGCACCTGGCAGCGCAGCACGCGGTCGCCGATCATCGTCATCAGTTCGCTGGCGGCCATGGCGTTGGCCGCGGTCGCCGTCGCGGCGCTGCTGGTCGGCACGGTCAATCGGACGTCCTTCACCGCCCGCGGCGTGGTTGTGTGCCCGACAGCCGAGGCGCAGGCTCTGCAGATCGGTCCCGGAGCAACGGTGCAGATCTACGACGAGACCGGTGGCGAGTTGTCGACCACCACACTTGGTCAACGGCGCAGCGGAGACGGCGGTCGCTGCGAGATGCCCTTCCGCGCGCACGATGTCGAGTCCGGACGAGACGGTTATGTGATTCGCATCGGCGATGTCCTCCAGGAAACCGTGTCCGAATCGGCGCTTTCGTCGGGTGTGGTGCTGCGCCCGGTTTCCTGACCACGTGCCTTAACGGGTGGTAAGCGAAGGCGCGGGTTAGACTGCGGCGATCTCTGTGAGCCCTGGCCGATTCCCGGGCAGGACCCACACGTGACCTTGGTACGGATGGGGGAGAGGGTGACTGACAGCATCGACTGGGGCAACGAGGTATTGGGTTCGCTTCGGTGGATCGGGATCGTGTTCGCGATCGCTCTCGTCGGCGTGCTGGTGGTCGGCTATCTGCTTGCACGGTTCACCCACTGGGGGCGCCAGTATTGGCGCGCGGCCGGCGGATTCTTCACCGATCGCGATACCCGTCTGCTCGGGTGGGGGCTGGTCGCGGTGCTGCTCTTGCTGGCCGTTGCCGGAGTACGTGTCACGGTGCTGTTCTCGTACCAGGGCAATGACATGTTCACGGCCCTCCAGACTGCTGCCGAGGGGCTCGCCCAAGGCAATCAGGATGCGCTCGACGCGGGAAAGTCGGCGTTCTGGAAAGCCATGTGGATCTTCGGCGTTCTGGCGGCCATCCACATCGTCCGCACGCTCATCGAGCTCTATCTGGGCAGCGCGTTCGAGATCAAGCTGCGCGAGTACATGACTGCTCGCAACACCACGGATTGGCTCGGCGGAAAGGCTTTCTACCGGAACAGGTTTGTCGAGGCGGCGCGCCCCCAAGGACCGGATTCGGCGATCCAGCCCGGAGTGGACAACCCCGACCAGCGCATCGAGACAGACATCACGACCGTCGCCACGTCTAGTCGTCAGCTGGTGTTCGGCTATGGCGGATCGTCGACAAACGGTGTGATCCCGGCAATCATCACGATCGTCTCGTTCACCAAGATCCTCTGGGACCTCTCCGGGCCGATGTCGGTGTTCGGCACCGAGGTGCCGAGGGCGATGGTCTGGTTCGTGTACATGTTCGTCCTCATCACCACCGTCGTCGCATTCTGGATCGGCCGCCCGCTGATTCGGCTGTACTTCCTCCGCGAACGACTCACCGCGAATTTCCGGTATGCCCTTGTCCGAGTACGCGACGGCGCCGAGAACGTCGCCCTCTACCACGGTGAGGGAGTCGAACGAGCCGGCCTGCTGGAACGTTTCGGGGCCGTGGTCGGCAACTTCTGGCAGATCGTGTTCCGAACCCTCAAGTTCAACGGCTGGAACTTCGTGGTCAACCAGCTCTCGGTCGTCTTCGCCTATGTCATCCAGGCGCCGCGGTTCTTCGCCGGGACGATCACGCTGGGCGACATGAATCAGACGGCGTCGGCGTTCGGCAATGTGCACGACTCCTTGTCATTCTTTCGTGAGGCCTACGATTCGTTTGCCGATTTCCGAGCAGCGCTGATCCGCCTCAACGGGCTCGAGGATGCCAACGAGGAATCACGTGAGCTCTCGGCGATGACAACCATCGACCGTGACCGCGCCGTCCGTCTCACCGATGTCGACATCACCACGCCGGACGGCGACGAGTTGATCCGCGACCTCACCCTCTCGCTGGATCCCGGCGATGCGCTCGTCGTGAAGGGCAGATCGGGTTCGGGCAAGACGACATTGCTACGCGGCCTGGCCGGACTGTGGCCGTTCGTCGACGGTGAGTTCGCTCGCCCGGCAGGCGACCGCACGTTGTTCCTGTCTCAGATTCCCTACATCCCGCTCGGAAATCTGCGGACCGCTGTTGCGTATCCGGCCCAACCGGACGACGTGGGCGACGACGCGATCAGGTCCGCACTCGCGCGGGTGTTCTTGCCACATCTGGTGGATCGTCTCGACGAGGAGGAGGACTGGTCGAAGGTCCTGTCACCGGGGGAGCAACAGCGGGTCGCTTTTGCGCGCATCCTGCTGACCCGGCCCGAGGTGGTGTTCATGGACGAGGCGACCTCTGCGGTCGACGAAGGTCTGGAGTTCTCGCTGTACTCGCTGATCCGGGCCGAGTTGCCGGAGACGATCCTCGTGTCCGTCAGTCACCGCAGCACCACCGACCAGCACCACACTAATGTTCTCGAGTTGATCGGCGAAGGTGCGTGGGAGGTTCGTCCGGTCGGCACCTGACCGCGCCTCGGCCGCACGAATCATGCTCTGACGACTGAGTTTTACCATTTCATTACCAATCTGGCGGATTCTCGCCAGGCTCCTCCATCTCTCGGTAATGTGAGCCCGACCACATTGTCGGGCGGAGTGAGAGAATCGGTCATGACGGACACAGAGCGGATCACATTTCCTCACGCGAGCGGCACCGCGGTCGCCACGCTTCCGGAGGCATTTGCGCTGACGGCAAAGGTACGACCGGACGCGGTGGCGATCCGGACGGTCGGCGGAATCCAGGAGATCACCTGGGCGCAATACGCCGAGCGCGTCGAAGCGATCGCGGGCGGCCTCGCCGCGCTGGGTGTCCGACGTGGCGACACCGTGGGCATCATGCTGACCAACCGCCCGGAATTCCACTTGGTGGACACCGCGGCGCTGCACCTCGGGGCGATCCCGTTCTCCATCTACAACACGAGTTCACCCGATCAGATCGCGTACTTGTTCGGCAATGCCGAGAATGCCGTGGTGGTGACCGAACAGGTATTCCTCCCGGTCATCCGTGCCGCCGCGACCGCGGTCACGACGACGATCGTCGTGGACGGCGCCGCGAGCGGAACGATGACCCTCGCCGAGTTGGAGCAGACCGAACCGCCGGACGGATTTGACTTCGAATCATCCTGGCGCGCCGTGCAACCCGATGATCTGGCGACGCTGATCTATACCTCGGGCACCACCGGCCCACCGAAGGGCGTGGAGATCACCCATCGCAACATCATCGCCGAGCTCGCCGCCCTCGAGGAGCACGTCGAGGCAGGCTTCGATGACCGGGTCATCTCCTACCTTCCCGCCGCCCACATCGCCGACCGGGTGTCGTCCCATGCGGCCAACATGGTTCGCGGCATCCAGGTGACCACGGTGCCGGATCCACGCGAGATCGCGGCCGCGTTGCCGGAGGTGCGGCCGACGTTCTTCTTCGGTGTGCCGCGGGTATGGCAGAAGATCCGGGCCGGGATCGAGGCGAAGATGGCCGAGGAATCGAGTCCGGTCAAGAAGAATCTCGCGGCGTGGGCGCTCGGCGCGGGAGCCGCCTCGGCGAAGGCGCATCTCGAGGGTCGCGGCGCTGGGCTGGTCGGTGGCGTCCAGCACGGACTCGCCGACAAATTGGTACTGCACAAAGTCCGCACCGCCATCGGGCTGGATCAGGTCAAGTTCGCCGGGTCGGGCGCCGCCGCGATCCCGGCCGAGGTGCTCCAGTTCTTCCTCGGCCTCGGCATCCCGGTGCTGGAGGTCTGGGGGATGTCGGAGACCACCGGGGTGTCCACGCTGACCACCGCGGAGAACCTCGCGATCGGCACCGTCGGCAGGCCGGTGGCCGGCGTCGAGACGAAACTGGCCGACGACGGCGAACTCCTCGTCCGGGGTCCCGTCGTGATGCGCGGTTATCGCAAACAACCCGACAAGACCGCGGAGACCATCGATGCCGACGGGTGGCTCGCCACGGGTGACATCGCCACCATCGACGACGACGGAAATGTGAGGATCGTCGATCGCAAGAAGGAACTGATCATCAGCGAGGCGGGCAAGAACATGTCGCCGACCAACATCGAGAACGCGATGAAGGCGGCGTCGTCGCTGATCGGTCAGGTCGTGGCGATCGGTGACGCAAAACCGTTCGTCGCCGCGCTCGTCGTCCTCGACCCGGACGCAGCCGCCGCACGGGCGAAGAATCTGAACATCCCGGATGCCGATCTCGCGACCCTGTCGAGCCGGCGCGAGGTGATCGACGAGGTCACCGCCGCCATCCGGAAAGGCAACGGCAAACTGTCGCGAGTCGAACAGGTCAAACGGTTCACGCTGGTGCCGGCGGCCTGGGATCCGGGCGGTGACGAACTGACGCCGACGATGAAGTTGCGGCGTAAGCCGATTGCGACGAAATATGCCGAGCGCATCGATGCGTTGTACGGGGAATCGCCTGGAAGCGAGATCATCGACCTCCGTTAGCGCTGAATGTCACACGCTGCCGACATCTGGCCTGCGTCGCGCAGCGACGATCGCCCAGCCCCAGATCATCAGCCACGCCGTGATCCCACCGACCTGGATTCGTTGGGCGAGACCGAGGCGGAAATCGCCTGACAGGTTGTCGGCGGCCAACATCCACACGGTCGACACCACGATGACGCCCAAGACGATGGTCCCGACCACCCTCAGTTCCGGCCAACTCCCCGAGCGATGTGCAGCGACGGTGGCCGCGATCATGGCCGTGAAGATCGAGAACACCGCCAGGGTGCTCGTCAGCGCATGAATGTGGTGCAGCTGTGGGAGAAAGCCGCTCGGTTCCTCGGGGCAGCCGGCGTCCACCCCGGGGATGCATTCGATGGGCATGAGAGCGTCGGCGAGCGTCGACATCCCGAAGGCGCCCAATGCCACCACCGCGGTGATCGCCGGAAAGCCACGGAACGCGGGCCGCGGTACGAGCAGGGCGACCGAGGCGAACAGTGCACAACACGACGTCGTGATGTCACCCGCGACGTAGACCTCGCGATGTGGACGATGGGCGGCGTCGAGCTCGCTCAGGAAGGTACGAAGCGGATCAAGCGGACTGGGCCACAGGAACTCCAGAACCCATGACGAGTAGCAGACCCCGGCGAGTGCCACCGCGATACCCGCCACGACGACACGCCCCGACCGGTTGCGGGGCATGTCGGGCGTCACCCCGCCAGCGTAGCGACGACCAGCCCCGATCCGGAGGTCGAGTCGCGTCTCACCCGACCGGGATGAAAATGAGGTCGAACCCGGCAGGGGAACGGCAACTTCACACTAGGATCGATCGGAGGGTCGTCGTTCCCGCGGTGCGGGAAGGTCGATCACCACCTGTCAATCGCGATGCAGCGAGGTTTTCATGACCGAAGAAGCCGCCCAAGAACTTGGACCCATCGACTACGTGGTGCTGGAGTGGCCCGACAAACAGCCGAACGGCGAGGCCATTCCGTACCTCATCGAACTGGTTGATCGCGGTGTCATCCGCATCATCGACCTCGCCTTCGTGATGAAGGACGAGGGGGTGAGATCACCCAGATCGAACTCGATCAGCTCGGCGCCGACTTCGAGGTTTTCGACGGCGTCTCCACCGATCTGATCTCGACCGATGACGTCTCGGAGGCAGCGTCGGTTCTGCAGCCGGGAACCGCCGCGGCGATCATCGTGTACGAGAATGCCTGGGCCGCGGGATTTGCTGCGGCGCTACGTCGAAACGGTGGCCAGCTGGTGGCCGCCGGTCGTATCCCGATGGACGACTTCCTCGAAACCCTGGACGCCGCGGAGGCCTGAGGCCTTCGCTCGATCACGTCCGACCCGCAAAGGAGAACAACATGCCCGGACTCATTCGCGCAGCTGCGCGCACTGCCGTCATCGCCGGAACCGCGACGTCGGTGAGCAACCGCGTGTCCCGTCGTCAGTCGAACAGGTGGGCGCAGCAGGAATACGAGAATCAACAGCGCTATGCGCAGCCCCAGCCCACACAGCAGTACGTGGCCCCCGCGCCCGCGCCGGCGGCTGCGCCCGCTGCCCCGTCCGGCGACACCATCGAGCAACTGAAGGAGCTCGGCGCGCTGTATCAGCAGGGCATCCTCACCGAACAGGAATTCGCCGTGCAGAAGGCGAAGATCCTCGGCAGCTGAGGTCCGATCCGGGCGTCCAGGGGGCCGAAACCGAGGAGGCTTCGTCGCCGACGGGCGGCCCTGTTGTCGGTGCCCGAACAGTACGAGTTTCGTTGTGAGAAACAGGTTGCAGGACCTGAGACGCACGGGAACCGACGGGCGTAACCTGCCGTCTGGCAACGCTGTTCACGCGGGAGACCGCCACCGAAGAGTCTGATCTGCGCAGTGGTCGCTGTCGGTCATGGCTTGAGTACGTAGCGACCGCGCGTCCCGCCTTCGGCCATGGCCCGATGGGCGTCCGCGGCCCGGTCCAACGGCATGACGGCATGCACGCGAGTCGGCAACCGGCCGGACGCCGCGTAGGCCAGTAGTTGCTCCAACCGCGAAGCGTCCGACCGCGCCATCAGTGTGTGCACTGTGATCCCTCGCTCGGCCGCGGGCACGATATTGGGTCGTACGCCGACGAAAGTTCCGCTGTCGCGGACCAGGGTCAGGCCCCAGGCCTGCCGGGGCGTGGCGTCGACCACCGCGTCCCATCCCATCCCGGTACTCGTGACGAAGTCGGCGCCGAGACTTCGCACGAACTGTTCGTCCGATGCTCGGGCCAGGCCGGTCACCTGCCAACCGCGGTCGGGGGCGAGCGCGGCAACGTTGGCGCCGATCGCGCCGGCGGCGCCGGTCACCAGCAGTTGGTTTCCGTCTGTGGGCGCTTCGCCGAGCTGATCGACGATCTGCGCTGCACTCAGACCGCTGAGCGGCACTGTCGATGCCGAGACCAGGTCGAGTCCTTCGGGTACGACGGCGAGGTCGGCGGCGGGAACGACGAGTTGTTCGGCGTAGGTGCCGAAGTCGCGGTCGAAACCGAGCACGACACCGGCGACCCGGGTACCGGCAGCCACGTCCACGCCCGGACCGGCGGCGCGCACGGTGCCGGCGAAGTCCCAGCCCAGGCCGGTGTGCGACGGCTGTTCGATCATGCCCATCTCGTGGAAGAACCCGCCCGCGACTCCCAGGTCGGTGGGGTTGACCGGCGCGGCCGCGACCGCGACCGCGACCTCACCGGCGCCTGGCTCGGTGAGCGGGACGTCAATGATCTCGATCGAGTCGGGTCCGCTCGGAGTGCGGACGACGGCGGCGTGGAAAGTGGGTGTACTCATGCTTCGCTCCTCGATGGTTCGATTCCGATGAGCTCCACAATGGTCCCGGGGTTTTGGAAGGTGGTTGGAGCTGACTTGGAAGGCTCAACCGGTACCTGGAGCGCCCGCAGTCGAACGCTGTTCCGGCTTGCCGCGAGGCGAAACATGTTGGTCGAGAGCACGTTCGGCCTATGCCCTGGCGTCGGCGGACCAGTGGGGGGCGTGCCACCGGTCGGCGATGTCCGCGGCCCGGGTGAAGTGGGCGGCGGCGTCGTTGTGGCGGCCGAGGAAGAGGGCGAGTTCGCCGAGTGTGTGGGCCACCGGGCGCAGCGCCAGGGACACGGTCTCCGCGCCCGCCGGGGGCCGTCTCGGTGTGGGAGCAGGTTCGCGTAGGCCTGCTCAGCGCCGGCGCGGTCGTTCGACGCGATACTCGCCAGGGCGCGCAGGCTGGTCAGGAAGGTGAAGAAGAAGTCGGGCCGGATGGCGGCCGGTGCTGCATCGGCGCGGAGTGCCTCGTCGCTGTGGCCGGCAGTGTGGAGAGCGAGCGTGAGCAGGTCGGCGACCATGGGGCCCAGTGCCTCGTGGAAAGCGCGCACGTCGTCCAGGTGGTCGCCGAGCGTGCCGTCGCTGATCCAGATCGCTGCCCGCGTCAGGCGGAGGAAGCCGGCGGCGTGCACCGATCCGGCGCGTTCCATACGTTCGGTGGCCTCGGCGTAGCGGCGCTCGGCCTCGGCGAACCGGCCCTCGATGAGTACCAGCGTCGCCAGTGCGATCTCGGCGGCGCCGATCGCTTCGGGCATTCGGTAGGTGCGGGCGAGATCGAGAGCCTTGTCGGAGACGCGGCGCATGGTCGCCGGATCGTTGGCCCCCGCGGCGTTGGCGGCCTGGTTCAGCAGCCCGGTCACGTGATAGACGGGCAGGTCGTGCTCGACACCGATCTTCACCATCTCACGGGAGTACTCCTCCCGTCCGGAAGCGCGTGCCAGGACCAGCAAAGCCGCGGCGCGGAGGCGGGGATCGGCCGTGAGGTCGAGGGCTTGTTCGCCCGCCGCGACGACTGCTGGATCGTCCTCGCCGACCAGCTCGTGGGCGTAGGCGATGAGAAGGTGGGATCGCGTGCCTGGGGGGAGGCCGGGCCGTTCGAGCAGGCGGCGGAGGCGCTCGACGATGGGGTGGTCGATCGTGCCATAGGGGCGGGCTTGCCAGGGGGTGGGTTCGGTCCAGGCGGTGAACGCGGCGATCATCAGGTCCTCGCGCCCGATCGAGTCGGCGACCTCCACGGCCCGTTCGCGGGTGTCCCTGGCCGCGGCGAAGGAGCCGGACCGGACCTGTGCGCGCAGCAGCCTGCCGAGCAGGTCCATGCGTTCGTCCGGGTCGCGGGAGTTGGTGACGGCATCGGTGAGGAGCGCGACAGCTACGTCGTGGGCATAGCGTGCTTCGGCCAGCTCGGCGGCGCGCACGCAATAGCTGACGGCCTTGGGTGACCCCGCCCGCGAGTAATGATGGGCGAGGGCCGTGATATCGCCCGAACCTTCCAGTGCAGCGGCAATCCGGGCGTGCATTCTCGTGGTCCGGACCCGGCTGACATCGGTGATCAACGTGTCCCGGACCAGCGCGTGCACGAACCGTACGCGCCCGGGCCCCGGTTCGTCGAGCAATCCGGCGAGGACGCCTGCGTCCAGCGCGTCCAGCACGCCGTCCTCGTCCGTATCGGCGGCCCGGACGAGCAGGTCCACCGAACTCTCCCGTCCGGCCACCGCCGCCAATCGCAGGACGGAGACACCGCCCTCCGGGAGCCGGGCGAGCCTGCGCCGCAGCACATCCCGGACACCGCCGGGGACCTCGGATAGCGCGACCAGCGCGCCCTCGCCGCGAAGCAGCCGCGCGCTCTCCCGCACATAGAAGGGGTTGCCGCCGGTCCGCTCGGCGATCCCTTCCACAGTCGTGTCGTCGGCCGCGCATTCGGCGCGCACGAGATCGGCAACAGCGTGGACGGGCAGTCCGGGCAGGTCCAGCCGCAACGGCGCGGACCGGGCGAGTGATCCGAGGGTGGCGGTGAGGCGTTCGCTCTCGTCCAACCGATATGCCGTGACGATCAGGATCGGGGCCCGCACACCCACGCCACCGCCGACCAGATCCAAGGTTGTGCCGTCCGCGCAGTGCAGATCGTCGAGGATCAGCGCTACGGGACGCGCGTCGGCAGCCGCGGTGAGCCACTTCCACAGGGCTCGGCGCAGCCGGAACCGCCCGGCCGTCGCATCGTCGGTACCGGGCGCGGAATCGCTGAGCAGTGGCGCCAGATCGACGTCCGACTCGGCGGGCGGGAATGCCGCCGCCACCGTCCGTAGTGCCTCGACCCATGCCCACGCCGGCGGGGCGCTGTCCAGCTCTGGGCAGCGCCCGGCGGCCACGAGCCATCCGTCCTGCCCGAGGCGTGCGCCGAGGTGCTCCAGCAATGTCGACTTGCCGAGCCCGGCCTCCCCGGTGACGAGAGCGACGCGAACCCCGTCGGCGGTGGCCTCCTCTGCGGCGGCCAGCAGCGTCGCGAGTTCGCGATCGCGGCCCACGAATGTGCCGGCGCGGGGCCCGCCGCTCGGCGGTGGAGCGGATCCACCCTCTGTCGGTATCGAATCCGGTTGTTCCCCAGGCAATCGTGTGACGTCCCGCATCTGATCCGCGATAGCTTTCGCCCGGGTGGAATCGAACGTCGGAGCATTGTGGCCGGGCGTACCCTGCGCACGCGGGGGTGCCACGGGCGTCGGCGGAACGGCAGCGCGCAGGATGTCTGTGCGCTGGGCGAGGATCGCTGCCTCCAGTTCCACCAGATCCGGCCCTGGATCGAGCCCCAGCTCGTCGGCGAACGTCGCGCTCGCCCGACGCAGCACCGCCAGCGAGTCGGCTCGGCGACCGCTGCCCCACAGGGCGAGAGCGAGCATCCGCCAGCCTTCTTCGCGCAGCGGCTCGTCACGGGTCAGGTCCTCGGCCTCGGGAACCACCGCGGCAGGGTCGCCCGACCGCAGTCCCGCCGCGACGCGCAGTTCACGGGCGACCACGTGCAAATTGTCGAGCCGCGTGATCTCGGCCCTGGCCCATGGCTCGTCGACGAACTCAGCGAACGCCGACCCTTGCCACAGCGCCAACGCCGTACCCAGCCGGGTGTGGGCGGCGCGGGGGTCGGCGAGCGCTCGAGCCTCGTCGAGTAGATCCTCGAAAGTCCACGCGTCCACCGCTTCTGACGGCAATCGCAGCGCGTAACCGGGCGCGGCGCTCACCAGCAGCCGAGCCGGGGTGCGCGGTGCGCGACCGGGTTCCAGCAGCCGGCGCAGGTTGGACACGTACGCCTGCAACGAGGTGCGGGCGTGGCTTGGCGGTTCGCCCTGCCACAGATCCTCGACCAGACGGTCGACCGATACGACCTGCCCGCGTGCGGCCACCAGCAAGGCCAGCACGCCGCGCTGCCGCGGTCCGCCGAGTGGAACCGGCCCATCGTTGTCCTCGGCCGCGAACGAACCCAATACCCGGATCAAGACCATGACCAGGCCGATCGTACGCGCGACCCGCAGTGGTGTTCCAAGTTGTCTCCAAGTGCCTTCCAAAAGCCGGGACGCAGTCTCGGGTGCATCGAACCGATGAAACACGAAGGGAACCAGTAGATGAGTATCGACACCCAGGACATGGAAGTAGTCCACCGCGGACTCCGCCGCGAGGCGCGCCTGCTGATCGAACTGGTGGCGGCGGTCGCGCCGGGCGACACCCGTCGCGCCGCGATCATCGCCGACCACTTTCGCCTCTATCGACTGGGTTTGCACAACCACCACGAAGGCGAGGACGAGTTGCTGTGGCCGCCGCTGTTGGCCCGTGTGGACCTCGGGGCCGACATCGTCCTGCGGATGGAGAGCCAGCACACGCGCGTAGCCGCCACGCTGACCAGGCTGGATACCGAGGTGTCAGCGTGGGAGGCCACTGCCGGAGCCGACGAACGTGACGCCCTGGTGGCCTCGCTCACCGACCATCGAGCGGTCCTGCTGGAGCATCTGGACGACGAGGAGGCCACTCTGCTGCCGCTCGCCGCCGACCACCTCACCGAAGCGGAATGGGCCTCGCAGGGCGAGCACCTGGTCACGCACACTCCCAAGCTCACATTGCTCATGCTCTTCGGCGTAGTCCTCGAGGATGCGAACCCATCCGAACGCGCACGCCTGCTGGCCGGCCTTCCCGCCCCGGTCCGCGGCATCTGGCACATCTTCGGCAGTCCCCGCTACGCCCGTCACACCCGACGCGTCCGAGCGGCCTGACCCACCTTGACTTTTGCCACTTTCTCAAACGCCGAGGAGTTCATTGTGCAGTCGACCATCGGTAGCTGCCTCGCCGCACTCATCGGAATCGCAGTGCTGCTGACCGCCTGAACCTGCGGCGACACAACCATTCGCGAATCAACGGGCCGCTCGGTTGCCCGAGCCGTCTCGAAGACCTCAACGTCGTCCGGCTCTGACGGGCCGAGGGGGACGGCGGCCGCTTCGCGGCTGCACGGACCTCACCTCTCGCAGCAGACCTCGGGAGCGCGCAAGATCGCTGACGGGAGGTGAGGTCTTTGCGATTTCAGGGCGTCTCCGGGGTGGCATCGGCCACGGGCGCCGCGCCGAGTTCCGCGCCGGGCTGTCGCGGGAGTCGCCGGGCGATGACGAATCCCAGCGCGGCCAACAGGATCGCGAGCAGGATCGCGTCCTTGATCGACTGGATCTGGGCGTCCTCGTAGTGCTCGGCTAGTTGTTCGACGTCCTGTGTCGACAGGCCGCTCGCCTCGGCCGCCTCGGTGAGCTGGTCCCTGGTCACGATCTCGACGCCGTTGGCAGACAGTTCCGCGACACGGGTCTTGCTCTGCTCGGACAGGTTCGGATCCACCTGTGCGGCATTGTTGAAGCCCGCACCGAGTGATGCGACGAGCAGCGCACCGAGCAGTGCGACGCCGACCGACGTACCGATGTTCTGTGCGGTGCCCTGGAGGCCTCCGGCCTCACCGCGATCGCGGTCACCCACCGACGACATGATGACGTTGCCGAGTTGCGAGGCGATGAAGCCGAATCCGGCTCCGAAGATCGCCATCCCCACCGCGAACCACACACCGTCGAGCTGGGGCTCGATCGTGGTGACCAACAGCGACGACCCGACGATCACGAGTACCAGCCCGATCCGGACCATTCGACGCGGCGATTGTGTCGCAGCGAGTTTCGGGCTCGCGAACGCGGCTATCAGCATCGCCACCGACATGGGGGCCAGCTTCACACCCGTCTCGAATGCATTCTTCAACAAGACGTATTGCAGGTAGATCGGGATCACGAAGAAGATTCCACCGATGATCGTCTGCTGCGCGACCATCATCACCAGACCGTTGCGCAGCTGCAGTTTCCGCAGCAGGTCCGGGTGCATCAACGGTGTGCGACCGCGCGCGATGACATGACGTTCCCAACTGAAGAACCCGATGAGGATGAACACCCCGGCGGCGATCATGAACGGCACCACCGACAGCCCGAAAGGCGTTATCTCAGTTCCGGCGATCGTCAACGCACCGGATGGCCGGATGAAACCCCAGGTACCGGACTGCAGGAAGGCCAGCACGATGAGACCCAGACCTGCTGCGGAGAGGAAGGTGCCGCCCCAGTCCATCCGCCGCGAGCCCGATCGCCCGGTATCCGAGATCACCCGCACGCAGGCGATCACGGCCAGGCACACAACGGTTTCGGCCGCGAACACGACCCGCCACGTCAATGCCTCGGTGACCCATCCGCCGATCAAGGGGCCGGCCGCGGCGCCGGCCGCGGCGATCCCGCCCAGTGCGCTGTATGCGGTGGCGCGGTCCCTGCCGTCGTAATTGGTTGCGGTGAGCGAGATGATGGCCGGCATCACCAGGACCGCGCCCGCTCCTTCCACGAAGGACCAGCCGAACAACAGTACCCCGATGTTCGGGCTGAACGCTGTGATCAGCGAACCGATGCCGTAGACCATCAGGCCGATCGAGAACACGCGTCGACGGCCGAACATGTCGCCGAGCCGCCCACCGAACAACATGAACGAGCCCATCACCAGGGTGTACAACGTGATGGCCAGCTGCACCTGGGTGATGGTCGTGTCCAGGTCGACCACGACGCTGGACACCGACACGTTCATGACAGTGGTGTCGAGCACCATGATGAACTGCGCTGCGCAGAGGATGATCAGAACGCGCCAGTGTTGCACCGCGGTGAGATTACGCCGTGGAACACGGGCCGAAGTCCGTTGCTGCCGCTGGTGAGGGGAAATCATCCGGATCGGATGAGCGACAGTCGCGGATCGATCGCGCGAATGACAGGACATCGCGCGGAGATCTCTTCATAGTGGAAAGAGGAGCCATCACGCAGCTCCGAACGACGAAAGGAAAGCCGATGGCACTCGACGACGATGACATCACCACTTCCGGCGGCGGCGAAGGCGTTGCCGACGGTGGCTCGAATCCGGAAGGTCACGATGGCGGTGCCGACGGTACTGCCGGTGGTGAGGGACCGGCCGACGGTGGCTCGAACCCCGACGGTCACGATGGCGGCGCCGACGGTACCGCCGGTGGTGAGGGACCGGCCGACGGTGGCTCGAACCCCGACGGTCATGACGGAGGTGCCGACGGAACCGCCTGACCGAAGCCTGATGCTGAGTCGCTGTATCTCGGTCGATCGCGCGACTTTCGGTCGCGAGAACTGGGGCCGGCTCCCGTTGCTCAGCAGTTCTGAGTCGCTGCCCCGCGGTTTCGACGACCTGCTGTCGGAATCGGATGTCGATGAGCTGATCGCGCGACGCGGCCTCCGGACTCCGTTCATCCGGATGGCTAGGGACGGTGGACTCGTCGGTCGTGAGTGCTACACGGGACCGGCCGGGTTCGGTGCGGAGATGCCCGATCAGGTGGACTCCGCGCAAGTGCTCGCCCAGTTCGCGGCCGGCGCCACGATCGTGTTGCAGGGACTCCACCGCCTGTGGCCGCCGGTGATCGACTTTGTTCGAGGCATGGTCGACGATCTCGGACACCCGGTGCAGGCCAACGCTTACGTCACCCCGGCCGGCAACCGGGGGTTCGATCCGCACTACGACGTTCACGATGTGTTCATCCTGCAGACCGCTGGCCACAAGCGCTGGACGGTGCACGAGCCCGTGTACCGCGACCCGCTCGTGTCGCAGCCATGGACAGATCATCGTGCGGCCATCGAGGCGCGCGTCGGCGACGACCCGGTCATCGACACGGTGCTGGCCCCCGGCGACGCTCTGTACCTCCCTCGCGGGTGGATTCACTCGGCGCTGGCACAGGGCGACACCTCGATTCATCTCACCATCGGAGTGGCCGCGACCACCGTCGGCGACGTGGTCCGGGCCGTCGTCGACGAGCTCGCCGGTGTCGAGGAGTTCCGGTCGTCGTTGCCGATGGCAATCGACCTGACCGATCGCGACGAGACAGAGGCGATGGCCACGAAAGCGATGGCCGCGCTCGTCGCGGTGCTGCGGGACCGGAGCACCGAGCTCGGTGACGCCACCACCGCCCGACTGCGAGCGCGGTTCGCCGAGCAGACCCGGCCGGCCGCCGTGTGGCCCCTCCGCACGGCCGCCGTCATCGACGACCTCGATGCCACGGTTGCGGTGCGGTGGCGGCACGGATTGGTGGGAACGGTGCGTCGGGCGGCGGACCGTGTGGAGCTCCGTCTACGTGATCGGACGATCAGCTTCCCGGGATACTGTGCCGACGCTCTGAACGCGGTGGCACACCGTGAGATCGTGTCCGCCGGAGCGCTGCCCGGACTCGACGCGGCCGACGGCATGGTGTTGATCAGACGGTTGCTCCGCGAGGCCGTCGTCGTGCCCGCCGAGATGTCGACGGGTTCGCCGGCGTGAGGGGCAGCACCCCGTGTAGCGATCAGTCGCTGGAGCGTGGCGACCCAATGTATGGCACCGCGTCAGCTGGGTTCTCGTGGCTGCTCCTGGAACTGTCGGGCCCGTGGGGACCGTCGGTGTTCCTCAACTCGCCCAAGATCATCGACCCGGCGCTCGGCCGCTCCATCGTCCGGCGGGTCGAGGCGACGGGCATGCGTATCGTCGCGATCCGGCGGCCGGGAAAACGTGCACCCACTCCACGGTGGCGCTGGTTTGTCGTGCACTCGCGCCCCGGAGCGGAGTCGGTCCATCGGGGAGAGGTGGCCGGCCCGGCCGACTACCTCGAACTCGCCTTGGACGGCTCCGACGGTGAATCGTCGTCGGACCCTGTGGTCGCGATCTGCGCACACGGGAAACATGATCAGTGCTGCGCGGTACGCGGTCGTGCGGCGACCACCGCCATCGCCGCCGGGTTCCCCGAATGGACCTGGGAGTGTTCCCATCTCGGTGGCGACCGGTTTGCCGCGACGATGCTCATCCTGCCGCACGGCCTGAGCTACGGCAGAGTCGATTCGTCCGACGATCCGGCCGCGTTGGTCCGGCTGTACAACGCTGGAAGACTTGACGATTCGCACCTGCGAGGCCGGACCTCGTTGCCGCACCCGGTGCAGGCGGCCCAGCATTTCGTGCGGCAGGAGACCGGCATCGACCGGATCGACGCGTTGGCCCCGCTGGACGTGCAGCGGGGTGATCAACAGATCCGGGTCCTGCTCGACGATCCCGACGGTCCGGTCGAGGTGATCCTGTCCGAAGAGATGTCTGACCCCCTGCAGTCGACGTGCGGTTCGCAGGCCATCGGACGGGTGCGCCAGTTCGTACTGGTGTCGATGAGCGTCCTCCGGCCCGGTCCCTGAGGAGCGAGCGTCACGAAGGGTGGCCACGCCACGAGTGGTCTTCGGTGACGCGGGTGGGCTCGGGTGACGCGGGTAGTCGACGACCCGCGTCTGGCCGTTCGCCCCGCGTGAGTGGAGACGGCCCGCGTCTCGCGATCATGTCCCGTCCAGGTGGGCGGCCTGCCGATCCGCTGTCGAAGGCTGTCTGGGAATAGGCTGACGACGATGAGCAATTCGAAAAGCCTGCAGTCGGAGCGATGCCCGTGTACGTCGGGTCTGGCCTTCGACGACTGCTGTGGACCGGTCCTGTCCGGTGAACGAAAGGCCGGTACCGCCGAGGCCCTGATGCGCTCACGATTCACGGCATTCGCGTTGGGCGACCGTGAGCACCTTCTCGCGAGTTGGCATCCACGCACGCGACCCCGTGTCCTCGACCTCGACGACACGCAGGAGTGGTATCGGCTGGACATCGAATCCACTTCCGGCGGTACACCGTTCGAGAAGACCGGAGAAGTGGTGTTCACCGCGTACCACCGGCGTGACGGGATCCGCGGAACACTTCACGAGCGAAGCCGTTTCGAGCGCTTCGACGGACGCTGGGTGTATGTCGACGGCTTTGTCACCTAGAGTTCCGCACGCGTGACCTCGCCATCGCTCCAGATTTGAGGCATTTGCCCCACGTGCCGTCCACATGTCCGGTCTCAAACTGAGTTCATGAACACTCACACTCCATATGAGGCGGTCACCGCCCTGCGTGCACATCCCGATCTACCTGGCGGGTCCGACGAGCGGTTCGCGGGCTACGGCGTCATGGGGATTCCGTTCGCCTCGGGCCATTATCTCGCGTTACGCGAGATGCTGGCGAGTTCCCTCGGGGCTCCCTACCGAACGATCTGGCACAGAGACCCACAGGGCCGGTGGACTATTCATACGACGACGGATCCTGCTGCCAGCTGTCCCCGCTACTTCGGCGCGGGCGCCGATGTGAGACGCGTGCCTGCCATCGACATCTCGTGGACCGACGGGTCGCAGGTCGAGGTGGCCCTCGGCGATGAACTGCGGTGGCGACTCGAGTTGGCGTCGTCCCCGGCGACCCGAATCCTGACCGCGATGGGTGCGGCCATGCCCATGCGGGCATTGACCAGTGCTTCGGTTCTGACCGTCATGGGCCCGATGGCCGGTGCGGTGCTGGGCTCGGGCCGCATGCGATTGTGCGGACGGACACCGAATGGTCCTCTGTTCCGCGCGACGCCGCTCCAGGTCTGGCGGGTGGCCTCCGCCGAGGCCACGCATCGGGGGCAGAACCTCGGTGCACCTGCCCCGCTCGACGTGCAGACCGCGCTGGGGGATTTCTGGCTCCCACAGCGTGGGTTGTTCTTCGTCGGGCAGGCGAGCTTCACTCCGCCGCCGGCACGGGCAGGTGACGTGGTCGCCGACGATGCGGAGGTGGCGTGAGGACGACGCGCCGGACTGTTCGCGCGGTGTGCGGGCGAACCGACGGCTGACATCGCCGGTCATCGGGATGACAATGGACTCATGACCGGGCAACCTCTGCTCCCGCGGCGTGTCGAGGTGTTGGCGGGTCTCTCGGTCGCCATCGACCTCGGGCTCGGTCAGCCCGCCGAGCACATGCTGCGTTCGGCCGTCATCGCCTGCCGGTTGGCCGACCGGTTGGGCCTGGACCGCGCCCAGCGTGCCACCACCTATTACGCGACCCTGCTGATGTGGATCGGTTGTCATGCGGATTCGCACGAGTACGCACGGTGGTTCGGCGACGACATCGCGGTCCGCAGAGACGCGTACCTCGTCGACTGGTCCGGGATTCCGTACTTGCGGTTTCTGCTGGGCAATGTGGGGCGGGGTGAGCCGCTCGGATACCGGGTGAAGACGATGGCGACGCTGTTCCGTGACGCTCGCGGCCAACTCGCGACCCTCGTGCACTCCCATTGCATGTCGGCGGCGGCGTTGGCCCGGCACGTCGGCCTCGGCCCTGACGTCGAGCGTGCGATCGCCTTCACCTACGAGCGTTTCGACGGCGGTGGACTGCCCGCCGGCGCGGCCGGCGACGACATACCAATCGAGATGCGGGTCGCGCAGGTCGCCGACGTGGCAGAGGTCCATCACCGGACGTATGGCCTCGACGGGGCGGTCGCGATGGCAGGCAGCCGTCGCGGCGGCCATTTCGATCCGGTGGTCGTCGACGCGTTCGTCGCGGACGCGGAGAGCATGCTCGCAGTCGCCGGCGATGATCCGTGGAGCGATGCGATCACTCTCGCCCCCGACTGGGAAATGGCACTCGACGATGCCGGACTCGACGCCCTGGTGACCGCGATCGGCGACTTCGGTGACCTCAAATGCCCTTTTTCGCTGGGACATTCGCGGAATGTGGCCACGCTCGCGGGCGCTGCCGCCGGGCAGATGGGGATGTCGTCGGCCGAGGTCGACATTGTCCGTCGGGCCGGGCATCTCCATGACATCGGGCGGATCGGTGTGTCCAGTCAGATCTGGTCGAAACCGGCAGAGCTGACCGGTGCCGAGTGGGAGCGGGTTCGGATGCATCCGTATCTCACCGATCGAGTTCTCATGCGTATCCCCGGGTTTGGTGCCGTCGCGGCGATCGCGCGGAGCCATCACGAGCATCTCGACGGCAGTGGCTACCCGCTGGGGGTCGGGGGTGCCGCGCTCGGCCGCAGCCAACGGCTGGTGGCGGCTGCGGTCGCGTACCAGTCGGCGACTGAGCCGCGGCCGTATCGCGACGCATTCACCGACGAAGATGCCGCGGCCCGGCTTACGAGGCGTGCTGACCGTGGCGCGCTCGACGGTGACTGTGTGGAGGCGGTTCTGAGCGCCGCCGGACACAAGGGAGCGCGCGTCCGACGAGAGGACACGCTGACGCCGCGCGAGACCGAGATCCTTGGACTCGTGGCGCGCGGCATGTCCAACCGGGAGATCGCGGCACGGCTTGTGTTGAGCGAGAAGACAGTACGCAATCACGTTGAGCACACGTACACCAAGATCGGCGCTGTCAATCGGGTGGGCGCGAGCCTCTACGCGCTACGGAACGGACTCGCCGCTCCGGACGTCGGTGACGGCTCCCTCTAGGGTGACCCGTGCCGCGCGACCCATTCGACGAGCGGAGTCGCCGCGCGCCAGTCCGTACGGATGCGATCGACGAGGTCGCCTGTGTGGATCACGTCCTCGAAGCCGTAGTCCCGGCCGACCGTGAGGGACTTGTGGCGTAACAGGTCGATCCGAGGGTGGTCGGGGTCCCAGCCGCGTGGGGAGGTCTTGAGCTTGTCGCCGCCGACTTCCCACCCGGCCTTGGCGAGTTTCTTCACCAGCCGTTCGAGCTCCGCACCGTGCCGGTCATGGTCGATCGCCGCCCGCAGTGCGACAAGGCGGTCGGCGGACGCCTCGTAGAAGCCGGCGCCGACGCGGACGCCCGGTGCGCCGATCTGTACGTAGTACCCGGTCGCCGGAGCCACCCCGACGAAAGCGCCCTGATGGGTCTTGTACGGCGTCTTGTCCTTGTCAAACACGACACAAGATACAAGAAGGGAATTGAACCATGAACTACGAACACACTTGGAATGAGACCGCTGTCGAACTCGTCGCCGAAGACGGGTTGTTGTACGCGCACGCGACCGCCGAAGGGTTGCTCGTGCTCCGGAGCGAGCTTGTCCGGACCGACTCGGACCTGTACGCACCGGTAGCCGAAGAGCTCGCCGGAGGCGCTTACGAGCTATCTGAGAGCGTCGTCGAGGAGTACTCAGACGACTCTCCGGTGATCGGTCGCTCGGTCACCGAGTTCTACACGAAGGTGGGTGCATGACAGAGACCGACTACGTGCTCTCTCCGGAGGAGGATCGACAGCGTAGGGAACAACTCGCGGTTCCGTTGATCCGGTGGCAGCGAGCGTTCTTCCGGTGCCCGGATAAGGACCTTAGGCCCGTCGCGAAGACGCTCGGTGCGCTGATGACCTACGCCGACAACTACACGCTCGAAGCGTGGCCATCGCTCGAGACCCTCGTCCGTGAGTCCGGTGTGTCGAGGACTCGGGTCATAGAACACATCAATCTGTGTGTCGACAAAGGTTGGATCGAGCGGATCTCGCGCGGTGGAAGCGTCCGAGGAACGTCGACCGAGTACCGATTGACGATCCCGACGATCGACAAACCGGGTCCCACTGATGGGACTCACATACCCGACGTTGCCGAAACTGGGTCCCGTTCGTGGGAGAACTGGGTCCCATCTGTGGGAGAAGTGGGTCCCGTCAGTGGGACACCAACTACTCAACGGAACTACTCATCGGGGTCGACGACCCCTAGGGAGTCGGCCTCGTCGTCTTCGACTCCGTCGTCGTCGGACCCTTCGGTTCCTCCGACTCCTCCGTCTCATCCTCCTCGGGTCACCGGTGACGAACCGATGAGTTCGTCATCTCCCTCGGGGTCGATGACTCACAGCACCGGAGTCGAAGCCGACCCCGAGGGAGGCGAAGACGATCGTCAGCCTCCTTTTGTTCCGGCTGACTCCGGTGTCGGCTCGTCGTCGACTCCTGCGTCGTCGACTCCTGCGTCGTCGACTCCTGCGTCGTCGACTCCTCGTAGTTGGCGTGTCACCGATGACGGTGACGTCGTCGAGTACAGCACCGGGGAATACCGACCGTTCGACGGTTGGGAACTAGGCGCAGCGGAGCCGCGCCGTTCAACGGTCGAGCTACCGCACGACCTGAGTTCGACACCGAAGAGTCAGAGACCGTCGTCGACTCCCAACAGGTCGTCGACTCCGACGCCTGACGATCCGTGGACAAACCCGTTCAACTCCCACCGGACGACGGACTAACCACCCGAGGGAACCACTCGCGTTCGATACGGCTGATCTCCGAACGAGACCGGCGTGCTGTCCACGCTCACGGTTGGACGAGGGCCGAGACCCGACGCCGGCCGAATATGAACCCGACGTCGGGATCGAGGAGGAGTACGTCCTCAGCCAGACTTGAGCCCGATCAGCGACTTGACCGCGTGGAGGATCAAGACGATGCCCGCATACGGAAGCCAGACCGCGGGGACGAGTCCCCATGCGATCAGACCCGTCACGAAGACGATCGGGACCGTCTCGGGCGGTAGGACTCGGACAAGGGGTTCGAGAAAACCCCCGATAGGCGAAGGATCAGACATTTGCTCTCCTCACACGTTGACCTGCTCGGACACACGAGTGAGAGCCTCTACTAGTCTAGGTAGACGGTGTGTTAGCTTGAGGTAGGTGTATTGACACAAGCTCACGGTGAGACCCTCGAGCAACCCCGGCGGGTGCCGAGGTTTTCGCTGTTCTCGTGTGGTACTTACGATATCGTTCGGCGCGGTCAAACTGGTGGATGAGACTGGCTTCTTCACCGCGAATCATCAAAGCCCTGCTCAGGGCTACGTTGTGGATCATCGCGCCGTATTCACCGGCGTGTCCTACACAGGTCCGCTAACAGCTTGTTCTATGCTCCGTCCCCGAGTTCGCTACCGAGCGGGGCGTCGGGTCAACGAATCCGCGTCATGAAAGCGGAAGACTTCCTTACGACCGATCTACCCGCTCTTCGCGATCGCGTCGATGATCCAGATCGGGAGCCACAGACCGCAGGTGAGCAACGTCAACACCGCGTGCATCACGTGGGGACACGACTTCCGCGGGACGTAGACCGGTCCGTTGTAGCCGTAGACGACCTGTTGATTGACCACCGGAGGGTGGGTGTAGTCGGGTCGGTACTGGGTCACCCACGAACCGGAGACGGGATCGAACATCGACCCGTCGGGGTAGATCCACATGCCGATGCCCTGGTCGAAGTAGGGCTCCGGTTGTTGTGGGCCGGCGGGTATCGGCTGGGTCATACGGGGGACGCTACCGACTGTCACCGACACTCGAGCCGAGAACGCGACGCGGGTCGGTGGTTCGCCGCGCTCCCGTTGACGCGCGGGTGGTCGGTGCATCGTCGTGCCGAACGATTGTTCGATCCTCGTTCGTCCTCGACCGTCTCGTTCGTCGCTCGCGTTCGTGTCGAGTGCAATCGTCGTTGCTGGTCGTCGCAGGGGCACGGGGGGACCCCTCCCGGTGGGGTCTGTCCCGCCTCGTTATGCGCCTCCGTCGTCACGCGCAGGTTAGAAGCTCCGACTCCCGTACATCGCGTGGGTGTTCCGTCGGTTGACCTGCTCCGAGTCGAGCGCTGGTCGGGACGACGGAGTCGGCCCTCTTCGTCGGACTTGGTCCGACTGTGGGCGTTCACCTACGAAGGCCGAAATCAATATGCCTGTAAAGAAATTGACAGGCAGTCGGTGTCGGAGTTCGCACGTACAGGGGCGATGTCTCGCCCGACGGTCGCCAAATACCGCAAGACGTGGAAGCGCGCCGCGCTGGTGTGGGCGTTCACCACCGATGAAGCCAAAGGTGGTAGAGGCAAAACCGGTAAAGAACTTAACCGGTTTACGGTCACTGGTTTCGCACAGACAGGAGCCATGTCCAAGCCGTCGGTCATCAAGTACCGGAAGGCGTGGAAGCGAGCGATCGACGCGGGGTTCGCGACCGACGTCAAGCCGGGAGACCGGATCGACCTCCCCGACGTCGAGTGGCAGGAGTATTTCAACCCGCCGGCTATCGCATTTGTGGTGAGAGCGCTCAGAGCGTCTGTAACCGTCCGGGGGTGTAGGCGTACCGGAGAACGGGTAAAACTCCGTCAGCGTCGCTCTCAGAGCCAGGAACGAGTGTCTGTGCATCGGCCCGATGTAGGAGACGGATGTTCTCTAGACGCTACCGCTCTACGATCTCGTTCGGATAACGATTACTTGACTTTGTACTCCGGGATCGAAGAATCAGACCTTTATACAAGTAGAGGGAGAGAGGGAGTCGAAGGAACGAAGTGACTGAGACGACCGAACGACCGACCCTGACAGCACGACGTAACAACAGCGTCGTCCTCCCTTTCGGGTCGGACTCTCCGAGTCGACGTCGACCCCTAGGGAGACGGAGACATCGACCCTTCGCCTTAGAGTCTTCGGGTCGTCCGGACCCCTAGGGACGGACGAACCCGGTTAGGTTCTTCCCTTCTCCGAAGCGAAGAATCCTGTCTTCGACTTCCGATGCGCGAGCTTCGCTCGCTTTCTCTTCGATCTCCGGTGGTCTAGCTAGGTGGGTACCTCACTTGTGACAGACCCCCGACTATCACGTCTTCGCATCGGCTCGGTAACAGCCGATAACGAAGCGTGAAATTGGAACCTTTATACAAGTAGAGGGAGAGACCTAGAGCGAGTGACGTCGGTCACGTTCGGTCTCAGAACCTCGAAAGTTGAACCTTCACTCTAAGTAGGAGCAAGGAGACACTCGGAGGTCTCCTACCCACAGACTTGATCGAGACCGTCCCCCTCCTGGACGACGGTCTCGGTATCCGAGGACCCGGTCCCTTTGCCCGGAGTCGCTCGGAAGCACCGGTCGAGACGGCCCACATCGCCCGACCGACGTACCCCCTTCCGTCGATCGAGGGTCCGGCTCCCGGTGCTCAAGACCTCTCTTCTCGACCCACGTAGCGGCAACGCCCGAAGCGTTGACCGCATTTTCTTGTGCCACAAAGAATCACCTGATTCACCGAAAGGAGGTGAACCGATGGACACCTGCCGACGAGGACATCCGCTAGACGACGTCTACGAAGCTCCCGACGGGGTCCGACGCTGTCAACGTTGCCGCCGAGAGCGTCAGCGCGAGTACGCGCAGCGAATCCAACGTGACGCGGCGCGGTACCGCGAGATCCGAGAGAGGAAACAACCCGCTTGATCGACTCCGACGCCGCGCTCGAGCGGTTCTGCGACCTGTCCGCCATCACCAACCATTTCATCCCGAACTCGCCCGACGCGAAGATCGAGTGGACCTCGCTAGAGCTCTCGTGGCTCGCCATCGACTGGGAGCAACTCGCGGATATGACTCCGCAGATCCTCCGGACGCATATTCGCCCCTACGGACTCGACGGACCGTCGTACGGACAGATCCTTTGGGATCGAGCTATCGAGCGCGGTCGAGACCACCGACCGATCGCCGAGCAAGCCGAGACGCTCCGGTACCGCCACCACGTACCGAAGCGTCACGCCGTCCAGTGGCACGCGAGGCTCACCGCCGGCGAAGACCCCGAAGCCGTCGCAGCGTCGCTCCGGTTGCTCGACGCGTCCGAAGCCGCTGAGACCGCCGTAGCCGCGGAGAGGCTCGCCGCCGGCGTCGCCTGAACAAGGAACAACGAATGCCATCACTTCTCGACCGTCACCGCGACGTCGTCACCGTCTATCCCGAGGAACTCGTCACCGACGCCGACGGGAACACGCGGACGCGTCCGTCGTCCGTCGGAGTCGTCACCCGGGCGACGATCCAACCCGCCGGAGTCCCCGAAGAGGACACCGACGTCGGCTTCGACGCCGAGGGCGTCTACCGGATGAAGCTCCCCCGCGGATTCCCGTTGCTGGGTGCTCAATCCGAAATCGTCTGGAAAGACCAGACGTGGCAGATCGACGGAGATCCCGACTACAACAACGGATCTCGTCGTACCGCTCATCTCACCTACCAGATCCGGAGGAACTGAATATGCAAGCCGGTTTGTATTCGGCGCGAGAGCTGATCGCGCTCGGTGTCGCCGAACCGTCGACCGTCATCGGTCTGATCGCCCGCGGCGAACTCGAAGTCGCCGGAGCGATCGAGGTCAACCGAGGACAGAACGCTCTCGCCGGGTTCCGGCTCGAGGACCTCGAAGAAGCTCTCGACCGACCCGGTCGCTGAGCACAACGAAAGGGGAAACCACCAGAATGACCTGTAAACACCACCGAGGCGTCTACGTCGACGCTCGTACCGAGATCGCTCCGATGGAGATCGTCTTGAACGGGAACCGGATAGCGACTGCTGAGCTTCCGGTCGATCCCGACGACTTCGCCGCGTCGGTCGCCGAAGGGCTCCGCGCGGTCGCCGACGAACTCGACGAGATGGATCTCGACTGATGTCGGTCTGTCTAGTCGACGTCTGCGAGGACCCGGCGAAGGTTCGCGGGTACTGCCGGCCGCACTACTCGCGACTACGCAGCACCGGGGATCTCGACGTCGTCCAAGAGAAGAAGCTCGACCACGAAGAGGTCTGCGAAGTCGACGGATGCCGCGGCAAGTACTTCTGCTGCATCGACATCGACGGAGTCGAGACGGATCTCTGCCAGAAGCATTACCGGCGCGTCCGCCGCACCGGGACGACATCGCCGAGACCGCCGAAGACGTGTTCGGTCGACGGATGCGACCGCAAGCACTCGGGACGCGGGTACTGCGCTACCCACCTCCGCCGGTGGAAAGCCCACGGTGACCCGCTGATCGTCGCCGAGACCGCGTCGGAGAAGTTCGGACCCGATCACCCGCGATGGGTCGGTGATACCGCGTCGTACGACACCGCGCACCAGCGCGTGCGGGCGCAGCGCGGACCGGCGTCGGACTACGCGTGCGACTACTGCGGAGGTCCGGCGTACTCGTGGGCGTACGACTACGCCGACCCCGACGAGAAGATCGCCGGCCCCGGGAAGGCCGAGGGATCTCCGTATTCGCTCGACGTGAACCACTACATGCCGATGTGCATCCGCTGCCACAACCGACACGACGTGAACACCCGCCGATTCGCTCCGCTGGTCGTCCTCGTCGACCGAGAGGAACTGAACGTATGACCGAACCGACCCAGAAGGTATCCGCCGCCGACGCGCTCCGAGGCGCACTCGGGTTGTCGACCGACGCCGATGCCGCCGGATCGTCGGACCCGATCGTCCGAGCCGCTGAGCTACAGAACGAGTACGGCGCTCAGAGCCGTTCTGAGCCGACGGAATCGGAACCGCTACCGCTGAACGGGAACCGGGTTATCGACGCGGTCTCAGCCGCTCTCAGGGGCGATACGTCGGCCCCGATGTCGACGTCGACGGCTCAACTCGTCCGGAGCCTCGTCGAGCCGGACCCGACCGTCGGACGCTCCGAATAGGTGCAGCGGAGCCGGGTCCGGAGGACCCTCCGGTAACCCGACCCTGTCCAGTCCCACAACTGAATAGCCACCGCCACCACCACACCCAACGATAAGGGGAATCACTACATGGCACTTGACGCAACCATCACCGCTAACCAGACCTTCGACGCGTGGACCGACGCCGGGGTCAAGCTCTCGAAAGAGCTCGACAAGCTCCGCGCCGGTCTCGACGCGCTGAAATACGTCGACACCCGTCCGCCGGGACTCGCCGACGTCGAGATCACCGAGAAGAACGCCGAGCACGTCGTCCGCGAACGCGCTGCTCAACTCGTCCCGTCGATCGACATCGGCAACCAGTCGGCGATGAGTCGTGCGAAGCGCGAGATCCAACAGAACTACGCGGTCCGCGCGTTGCGCGGTCTCGCCGCGACCGTCGACGACGCCGTCGACCAGTTGACTCCGGCGTTCGACGACGCGGCAGCGCGGTACGTCGACGCGGTCAACCGTCTGCCCGTCGGCGTGACGAACGACGACATCGTCCGGATCGGTGATCCCGACGTTCTCGCCGCGCTCAACGACGCGAAGCGAGCCGCCGCCGAACTCGCCGGGTACCAGGCGTTCATCGTGTCGTTGTCGGATCTCCCCGGCGTCGGCGGGTTGGCTCCGGTACATTTGCGGATCACCGCACCGTCGGCGGCGAAACAGTTCTGGAAGCTCGCCGACGGACGGCTCGCAGCGGGACGCGGGATGTCCGAAGTCGAGAAGAGCTTGAATCCGGTGTGGCTGACCGCGGCACGCGAAGGTATCGGCTTCCGGATGCTGACGCCGAAGGCCGCTGGGGATCTCGTCGACGAGCTCGAAGCGAGCCGCGTCCGCGGATACGCCGGCACCGGGACAGAGGCACCGGGGATGCCGATCACTCTTCGGTGAGCACCGGAGATCGGTACCGGGAACATGTGCTGTCTCGGTACGCCGACGCCGATCCCGACGTCCTCGACGAGGCGTGCGACCTACTCGACCGTATCGCTCGAGAAGCGCGCGAACACCCCGACGCTCATCCGTTGATCGTCGAGGGTCTCATGACCGACTTCCGGGTCTGCCAGTGGCGACTCGGGATGAAGGTCGATTAGGAACAACAACCAGACGTGAGCCGGACCTCTTCGGGGGTCCGGCGTCTCGTCGTATCAGATAGGAGCCACCCTGTGGCACAAGGTAAAGAGGTCGGGCGCGTATCCGTACGCGTCATGCCCGACACGAGTCATTTCCGGCGCGACACAGATCGGTCGCTGAAGCGGGCGACCAAGGGACTCAAGGTCAAAGTCCCGGTGAAACTGAAGACGAAGAATCTTCGAGCCGACATGGAGAAAGCGACCGCCGGTCTCGACGACAAGGTCAAAGTCAAGGTCGGTGTCAGTTCGCAGCACACCCGCGCGAGCCTCCGCGCGTTGGCCGCTGAACTCCGGCTTATCGCCCGCCGCGAGAAGGTCGAGATCCCCGTCGAGATCGACCAGAAGACCTCGCGTGACGCTATCGGCGGTATGTCGCGGATGAGTCAACAGCTCTCGCGGATGCGAGGAGCCGCCGACGGAGCGTCGCGGTCGTTCCGCGGTCTCGGCGGTTCCGGCGGGTCGATGGGTCTGATCGCGGTCGCCGTCGCGGCGTTGATAGCTCCGCTGACCGGTCTGGTCTCGTCGCTGCTCGCGGGTCTGCCGTCGTTGCTCGGCGCGGTCGGTGCCGCCGCCGGCGTGACCTACCTCGGTTTCGACGGGATCAAGAAAGCCGCCGAGGCGTTGAATCCTGTTCTCGATCATCTCAAGACGTCGATCTCCGGTGTGTTCGAACGCGGTCTGACGAGTCAGTTCGAAGCGTTCTCGAAGACGCTCGGGAAGATGGAACCGTCGCTGTCCAGGATCGCCGAAGGGATGCTCGACGTCTCCGGCGCATTCTTCAAGGTCGTCAACTCGCAAGCGGGTATGTCGGCTATGCGCGGGATTCTCGACAACACCGCTACGCTCATGACCCGTCTCGCTCCCGGCGTCGAGACGCTGACGTCGGGGTTCCTGAAACTCGCCTCCGAAGGGTCCGCGGCGTTCGGCTACCTCGCCGACGCTTTCGGCACGTTCGCCAACGGGTTTGGTGCGGTCGTCGACCGGCTGGCCTCGTCCGGGGCTCTCGATTCCGCTATGAAGGGACTCTCCGAGGTCGTCACCGGTCTCGGTAACGCGTTCAACACGTTGTTCGAGTCCGGCGTGAAGGTCATGGGTTCGATGGGTGGCCCGATTCGCTCGACCATCGAAGGGCTCGCGAACTCGCTAGCCGCCGCGATGCCCGGTCTCGCCGCGTTCTCGAACGCGATCCTCAAGACAGCCGGCTCGTTCCTCAACGCGCTCGCGCCCGCGATCGAGAAGATGCAACCGGCGCTCGTGAAGTTCTACGACTCGATGGGCAACCTCTGGAGCGGTCTCGCTACGAAGATGGCTCCGGTCCTCACCGAGGTAGCCGGGATTCTCTCCGACTCTCTGCTGTCTGTGATGAACCAACTTGCTCCGGTGCTTCCGCAGATCGTCGAAGGGTTCGGTCAGATGGCTACCGCGTTCGCGGGAGCTCTCGCCGACAACGCTCCGAAGATCGCCGACTCGATGGCGAAGCTCGGTATCGCTCTCGGAGATGCCGCGGTGAAGCTCGCTCCGCTGATGCCGCAACTCGTGCAGATGGCGGTCAATCTGATCCCGAAGCTCGTAGCCGTCATGCCACAGTTGGTCGACTCGTTCGTCAACTTCTCGACTAACGCGCTACCGCAGATCACGACAGGGATCATCACCCTCGCACCGTATGTCTTGACGATCCTCAACGGGTTCACTCAGTGGGTCGGCGTCGTCGCACAGGTCACCGGCGTACTCGGTGGTCTCCAGCCGGTCATGTCCGGAGTGGTCTCGTTGTTCAAGATCATCCTCGGACCGCTAGGTTCTGCGATCAACATCTTCAAGATCACGGCTACTCAGGTCGGGATCCTCAAGGGAGCGTTCTCGAATGCGGGGAACGTCATCTCGGGTGTGATCGACACCTTGTCGAACGCGTTCGACAAGTTCAAAGAAGCCGTGTCCGTGAGTCTCGATGCGGTGAAGCAGATCGTCACCGACACAAAGGACAAGATCGTCAGTACGTTCTCGTCCATCGACCTGACGGCTATCGGCGCTCAGATCATGCAAGGGTTGCTCAACGGCCTGAAGTCTGTTCCGGTACTCGGGACGGTTATCTCTATCGCCGGCGGCATCAAGAACGCGTTCAAGAGCGTTCTCGGTATCCACTCCCCGTCGAAGGTCTTCCACGGCTACGGCATGAACATCGTCCAAGGTCTCACCAACGGACTATCGAACACGACGCCGGTCGAGAACGCGACGAAGAAGCTCGCCGATTCGGTGAAAAAGACGTGGGACGACACGATCTCCCAGGATCTCATCGCCTCGGGGAAGTCGATCGCACAGGCACCGTTCCAGACCCTCGCATCCGATCTCGGGTTCTCGTCGTCGGGTGTCGTCGGTTCGCTTATCTCCCAGTTCATCAACGGATCGGTCACCCCGAACCCGAAGGAGCAGGAGGGGTCCGGAGCGACGTACATCGTCAAGGACATCGACGAGGCGAAGCGCAAAGAGGATCTCGAGAAGAAGAAGAAGTCACTCCAGTTCAAGAAGAGGTGACTTTCCGACGGCGTCGTCCGGCTCAATCGACGAGTCGGGCGGCGTCGCCGGTCCCGTCCCAGTCCAGCGGGACGCGGACGTGTGTCCTCATCGCGTTACTGCGCTCGTACTTGAACACCGACAAGACGATGCCGGAGGATAAGAGTAACCTCCGGCGTTGTTCGGTGTCGCGGTCTCGCCATTCGTCGGCGTACGTCCGTCCGGTCGGGATCGTCTCGTACCGCGCAGCGCGTGCGGGCATCTGTTCTAGCTCCGCGACGCGGTCGTCTACAGCTCGTAGTTGGCTCTCGTAGCGCTCCCGTGCGGCGTTCGACCTCGCGGTCGCATACATCCTCGTGAGGTCGTCTAGAGCGCGCTGAGCGTCTGCTAGGTCTCGTTCGTGTGACTCCGCTGGGATGAACCGACGCTCGGTGACCTCGCGGTCGCCGTGCTGCTCTAGGAACTCGGTTTCGAGTAGCTGCTCTAGTTCCGCCGCTCGTACTTGTCCTCCGTGGTTCTCGGGACAGACGTAGTAGCGGGTGACCGCGTCGGTTCCGTCGGCTCTCGTCCACCGCTGCGCTTTGTGGTGCATGTTCGCGTCGCATTCGTCGCAGCGGACGACGCCGAGCAACGGGGATTGAGTCCGTCGGGTCGGGTCGAGCGGCTTCGACCGTTCGGCAAGATGTGCTTGTAGTCGTTCGAACTCGTCGGCGGTGAGAAGCTCCGGACCTTTGCGGACAGGTCGTCCTGCGTCGTCGCGGACGATCTCGTCCCGGTGCATCGCGAAACCGAGAAGCGATGGAGACGTGAGTATGTCGTGCAGCGTCCCGCGTCGCCACGCCGCACCGGTCGGCGGATTCTTCGGGTTGCCGTTGCGGACTCGGACGACGTCGGCGGGTGTCGGGATACCTCGGTCGGTCAGGTCCTCGGCTATCGACCCGACGGAGTCGCCGGAGACGACGCGGTCGAATACCTCGCGGACGATCCGAGCGGTATCGGCGTCGTGGACAAGGGTCTTGTGTCCGTCGTCCAGTCTGATCGCTTTGTAACCGTAGGGTGGTCTGCCTCCGGTCCAGTAGCCGTCGTGGCGCAGCTTCCGGCGGGAGTCGATGACGCGCTCTCTGATCGCTTCGAGTTCGCCTTCGGCGAGTCCGGCGATGACGTTCGCGACCAATCGACCGACCCACGTCGACAGGTCGATATTGTCTGCGACGCACACGAGAGTCTTGTCGTGTTCGCGGCAGAAGCCGAAGAGCTTGTTGAGCCGGATCGAGTTACGTCCGAGTCTGTCGAGCTTCCACGCGGCGATGACGTCGTACTCGTCGATCTTCTCGGGGTCGGTGAGCCACGGTCCGAACGCCGGCGAGTCGAACGCGTCGACCGAGCCGGAGACCTCCTCGTCGACGGCCCAACCGACGACTGTGTGGTCGTGGGCGTCTGCCCAGTTCTGGACTATCTCGCGTTGTCGCTCAATCGAAGTGGACTCTTCGCGGACTCGGGAGATCCGGAGTCGACCGAGGACTCGTAAGCCGGTTTGGTTGCTGTCGGAGATGGACATATGTAGATTGTAAGTCGCGTCCGGTTCGTGTTGGCGAACCGCACGTCTCGGTAGGGGCGGAAGATCTTTGCCGCACCGAACTCGTCGGCGAGCGCGTCGGTGAGCGCACGCATCGGCTCCGCGACAGCCGTACGGTAGACCTCCTTGTTCGCCTCCCAGAAGGACTTGGTGTTGTCCATCTCGAGGTCGTCGTAGAAGTCGAGCGCGGCTTCGGGAAAGCCCTCGAAGGTCATGCGGTGAGTGTATCGACGCCCCGACTACGCGCCTGCCAGCTCCCGATCCTCACCCACGGCCAGCACTTCCAGCGGTGTCCCGGTCAGCGAATCTGCGCCGAGGAACATGTCCGTCGTGGCCTTGCCGGTGTCGCTGAGCATGACGTCGTGGATCGCGATGCTGAGTTGGGGCGCCACGGCCCGCACGAAGTCGATGGCCTGTTCGGTGGAGATCCACGGACCGCTGACCGGGAGCAACAGCGTCTGGATCGGTCGGCCCGGATTCAGGTAGGCGTCACCCGGATGGAAGACGCTGTGATCGATCAGGAACCCGACGTTGTCGACGAGAGGGATCTCGGGATGGATCACCGCATGGTCGGCGACGAACGTCTCGACCGAGAAACCCGCGATGTCGAAAGACTCCCCGGTTGAGACGGGGTGAACGCGACTGGCGACCTCCGACAACGAACGGGCGATCGAGGCCGGGCCATACAGGTGGAGTTCTTCGCGCTCCTTCATCGCGGCC
Source organism: Gordonia sp. SID5947 (assembly GCF_009862785.1). Taxonomy (NCBI): domain Bacteria; kingdom Bacillati; phylum Actinomycetota; class Actinomycetes; order Mycobacteriales; family Gordoniaceae; genus Gordonia; species Gordonia sp. SID5947. The sequence continues at coordinate 585,351 of NZ_WWHU01000001.1, forward strand.
ACGATCTTCTCGGCGTCGAAGTGGTCGAAATGCTCATGCGTGATCAGCACAGCGTCGGCGTCGGCCAACAGGTCGGCGGCGTTCGGGGTGAACGCGCCCGGATCGATCAGTAGCGTCTTGTCGTCTTTGGCCAGGGTGACGGTGGCGTGGGTGTATTTGGTGAGACGCATGAGACCTCCGGAGCACAATGCGGGCGCAGTTGAGTACCGTCCAACCGTACGCCTCGGGGTGTGGATGTCGATTCGGACAATGCCGACGGCGCAAGGGGACTCGACGTTGTCGGGAAGCGGCCACGTGCGTGGGCGAGGTCCCGCGAGCAGCGCCATGTACGCAGGTTCACTACGCGGCTTCAGTGCCCATGCGATCTGCCGTTCGGCCGACAAGAAAGGCCGGGGCCTCCGTCTCTGGTATCGCCGCCACCCCCGGTGAGATCACGGTCTGGACGAGACTTCCCGGAGCCACGTCGTCGCCCGCGGAACTACCCTCGAGTGCTCACAAAAATGGTTCTGAACTGCGATTATCGGATCGACGACAGTGCTCTCGAAGACTTTCGGATGGCTATCGAGGTGTGCGGGCCAGGGTCGACTGGGCACGGGACACGTTCACTCAAAACCGTTGACTGAGTGCACCCTGCCAGTAGTGTGGTAGATATCACACAGGTCTTGGAGGGAGCGCCATGGCAACGGCCGAGATGAAGGAACTCCACCGCAGCATCGGAGTGCTGCGGCATCACATCGTCACGCTGAAGGCGCAGTACGGGGATGTCGATGCCGTCCGTCGCATGACCAACGACCTCGATCGCCTCGAGATCGACCTGCACGATTTCGAACACGCGCCACCACCGGTGATTCGACCTCCGGTGAACAAGGACGACGTGATCTATGTACCCGACAGCAAATCAGACGAGTCGGCGTGGCTCGGTGCGCAAGACGAAGGACTGGGCTTCCACTCGCGTGAGCGTACGAAGTGAGCGCCCCCGCGGCTGAGCGGGATGCTACCGGGGTTTCTTCTCCGGGTCGGGCGCGCATCACGGCGCGCACTCTTCGAGTCGACAGGTGGTGGCTCTCGCCACTCCTGACCGCGCTCGGTCTGCTGGCGTTTGTCGTCTACGCGACGGTGCGCTCCTTTGTCCGCAGCGCATACTGGGTGGCGGACTATCACTATCTGACACCCTTCTACTCGCCCTGCCTCAGCGATTCGTGTGTACCGGGGTCGAGCCATTTCGGGACTCCGTTCCCGGAACTCCCGATGTGGATTCCACTCGGGTTCGTCGTCCTTCCGTTTCTCCTCGGCTTCCGGGTGACGTGCTACTACTACCGCAAGGCCTATTACCGCTCGATCTGGTTTTCTCCGCCGGCGTGCGCAGTGGCCGAGCCGCACGGTCGGTACACGGGGGAGACCCGCCTCCCGCTGATCATCCAGAATGCGCACCGCTACTTCTTCTATGTGGCAGTGGTTGTTTCGCTGATCAACACCTACGACGCCGTCATCGCTTTCCATGGCAAGGGCGGGGGATTCGGCTTCGGACTGGGTAACGTGGTCCTGCTGGTGAACGTGATCCTGCTGTGGACCTACACGGTGTCCTGTCATTCGTGCCGGCATGTCACCGGTGGTCGGCTCAAGCACTTTTCGGCACATCCGGTGAGATACCGGATGTGGACCGTGGTCTCGAAGCTGAACACCCGTCACATGCAATTCGCCTGGATCACGCTCGGCACACTGGTGCTCACCGATTTCTACATCATGCTGGTTGCCAGCAACACGATCTCGGACCTGAGATTTGTGGGCTGATCCACCGTCCTGTGCGCGATGCCTGTTGCACAAACGATTTGACCTTGGGGGTACCCGCTAGATGACCGAAACCGAACGCCACCAGTACGACGTTGTAGTGATCGGTGCCGGTGGGGCCGGTCTGCGTGCGGTCATCGAGGCGCGTGAGAAGGGCTATTCCGTCGCCGTCGTGTGCAAGTCGCTGTTCGGCAAGGCGCACACAGTGATGGCCGAGGGTGGTTGTGCCGCGTCGATGGGTAATGCCAACGCCAAGGACAATTGGCAGACGCATTTCAAGGACACCATGCGCGGCGGCAAGTTCCTGAACAACTGGCGGATGGCCGAACTGCACGCCAAGGAAGCACCAGACCGGGTCTGGGAGCTGGAAACCTACGGAGCGCTGTTCGATCGGACCGCGGACGGCCGAATAGCCCAGCGCAACTTCGGTGGTCACACCTACCCGAGACTCGCACACGTCGGCGACCGGACCGGGCTCGAGCTGATCAGGACCATGCAGCAGAAGATCGTCTCGCTGCAGCAGGAGGACTACGCGGCCACCGGCGATTACGAGGCGCGCATCAAGGTCTTCGCCGAATGCACCATCACCGAGCTGCTCAAGGACGGTGATGCAATCGCGGGCGCGTTCGGGTACTGGCGTGAGTCCGGCCGCTTCGTTCTGTTCGAAGCACCTGCGGTGGTGTTGGCGACCGGTGGGATCGGCAAGTCGTTCAAGGTGACGTCCAACTCGTGGGAGTACACCGGGGACGGTCACGCACTTGCGTTGCGGGCCGGCGCAAGCCTGATCAACATGGAGTTCGTCCAGTTCCATCCGACCGGGATGATCTGGCCCCCAAGCGTCAAGGGCATCCTGGTGACCGAGGGGGTCCGCGGCGACGGTGGTGTGCTGAAGAACGCCGACGGCAAACGGTTCATGTTCGACTACATCCCGCCGGTGTTCAAGGGCCAATACGCCGAGTCCGAAGACGAAGCCGACAAGTGGCTCGCCGACAACGACAGTGCCCGGCGGACACCGGATCTGCTGCCGCGCGACGAGGTTGCGCGCGCCATCAACGAGGAGGTCAAGGCCGGACGCGGCACCGAACACGGTGGCGTCTACCTCGACATCGCCTCGCGGATGCCGGCCGACGAGATCATCCGACGGCTGCCGTCGATGCACCACCAGTTCAAAGAACTGGCCGACGTGGACATCACCGCCGAGCCGATGGAGGTCGGCCCGACATGTCATTACGTGATGGGTGGCATCGAAGTGGATCCGGACACCGGGGCGGCGCGTGTGCCCGGGTTGTTCGCGGCGGGTGAATGCTCAGGTGGCATGCACGGCTCGAACCGCTTGGGCGGCAACTCGTTGTCCGACCTGTTGGTGTTCGGGAGGCGCGCCGGACTTGGTGCGGCGTCGTACATCGAATCGCTGAGCAACCGCCCCAGGGTGTCCGCCGACGACGTCGATCGCGCTGCGGCGTTTGCTTTGGCGCCGTTCGAATCCGCGTCGGGCGGCAAGCCGGAAAACCCGTATACCCTGCACACCGACCTGCAGCAATCCATGAACGACCTCGTTGGCATCATCCGGAAAGAAGCGGAGGTGGCCGAGGCGATCAGCGTGCTCGAGGACATCCGTGCCAGACTGCCCGGGATGCAGGTTGAGGGACACCGGCAGTTCAACCCGGGCTGGCACCTGGCCGTGGATCTGCGAAACATGCTGCTGGTCTGTGAATGTGTGGCCAAAGCGGCGTTGATGCGCACGGAGAGCCGCGGTGGCCACACGCGTGACGACCACCCCGAAATGGATCCGGACTGGCGAAACACATTGCTGGTCTGCACCGCCGACGTCGGTGACCGGTCGGCGGTGCCGTCGGTGACGGTGGCGAAAGAAGAGCAGACCCCGATGCGTCCGGATCTGCTGGAGCTTTTCGATTTCGCCGAGATCGAGAAGTACTACACGGCCGGTGAGATCGCCGGGCATCCCGATTCCGGGGGCAGCAAGGAGAACTGACATGGGCTACGACGCGAAGTTCCGGGTGTGGCGCGGAGACACCGATGACGGTGACCTTCAGGACTACACCGTGCTCGTCAACGAAGGTGAGGTGGTGCTCGACATCATCCACCGCCTACAGGCGACCCAGGCTCCCGACCTGGCGGTTCGCTGGAACTGCAAGGCGGGCAAATGCGGGTCGTGCTCAGCAGAGGTCAACGGCCGTCCGAAGCTGCTGTGTATGACCCGCATGTCGACGTTCACCGAAGACGAGGTCATCACCGTGACGCCGATGCGGACGTTCCCGGTGATCCGTGACCTGGTCACCGACGTGTCGTTCAACTATGCGAAAGCCCGTGAGATCCAGTCGTTTACACCCTCAGATGGCCTGAAGGCCGGCGAGTACCGGATGAAGCAGGTCGACGTGCAGCGGTCGCAGGAGTTCCGCAAGTGCATCGAGTGCTTTCTCTGCCAGGACACCTGTCATGTGGTCCGCGACCACGAGGAGAACAAGCAGAGCTTCGCCGGTCCTCGTTTCCTGATGCGAGTCGCCGAGCTCGACATGCATCCCCTCGACGTCGCCGAGCGACGTGATTCCGCCCAGGCGGACCACGGTTTGGGGCTGTGCAACATCACCAAGTGCTGTACGGACGTGTGCCCCGAGAACATCAAGATCACCGACAACGCACTGATCCCGATGAAGGAGCGGGTCGTGGATCGCCACTACGACCCCTTGGTGTGGTTGGGGAACAAGCTCTTCCGTCGGTAGGTGAACGCGCTCGGCCGGTCTCGGCCCGCCCCGTTCCTGTTGCTGTCCATCCGCGCCGAGGAGGAGGCGGCCGTGGACGAGTATCGGTCGGTGCTGCGGCTCGGTGGGCTCGCCTGCGACGAGCTTCGCTCGATCAACGTGACCCGTCGCCGCTTGGGTCCCGTCGACCTCGGTGCGTGGTCGGGCGTCATCCTCGGCGGTGGGCCCTACAACGTCAGCGACCCGGCGCATTCCAAGTCCGCGACACAGTTGCGGGCGGAAACGGAGTTGTCGGAGCTGGTGGGCCGGATCGTCTCCGCCGACTACCCGTTTCTCGGCTGTTGCTACGGCGTGGGAGCGGTCGGGTCGGTGATCGGTGCGGAGATCGACCGCACCCACGGTGAGCCGGTGGGGGCGGTGACCGTCACCTTGACCGCGACCGGTCGTGTCGATCCGCTCTTCGCGGATCTGCCCGACACGTTCGACGCATACGGTGGCCACAAAGAAGCGGTGCGCCGGCTACCCGGGCACGTCGTGCCCCTCGCCTCGTCGCCGACGTGCCCGGTTCAGGCCTTCCGGGTCGGAGCAAACGTCTATGCCACCCAGTTCCATCCGGAACTCGACGCCGAGAGCCTCTGTACGCGCATCGATGTGTACCGGGACTTCGGCTACTTCGATCCGGCGGAGGCGCGATCGCTGCAGGAGGCTGCTCGAGCGACCGATGCGCGGCATCCGGCAGCCATCCTGCGGCGCTTCGTGGAGCGCTATCGACGCTGATCGGATGTCGGTGCGGTCTCGGCTCAGCCTGCCCACGACGCGACTGCACAACGGTTAAGTTGGGTGGGCAGATCGCCCGAAGAAAGAGTTCAGCGTGGTGGAACCACACGACTTCGCTCTGATCGCAGCCATTCTGGCCATCGCGGCGGTCGCGGGCCTGGTGGCGACCAAGCTGCGACAGCCGATGATCGTCGCCTTCATCGGTGTCGGCATCCTGGTGGGCCCGACCGGTACCGGATGGGTGGTCGCCAACGAGACCATCGAGCTACTGGCCCGACTCGGCATCGCCATCCTGCTGTTCCTGGTGGGCTTGCGCCTCGACATGAACCTGATCCGGACCACTGGCCCGGTGGCTCTCATCACCGGCATCGGGCAGGTGGTGCTCACCGGGGGTCTCGGCTACCTGCTCGCGATCGCATTCGGCACGAGCGCCGTTGCGGCGTTCTACATCTCACTGGCCGTGACGTTCTCCTCCACCATCATCATCGTCAAACTCCTCTCCGACACCCGGGAGATCGAACAACTTCACGGACGGATCGCCGTCGGACTGCTGATCGTGCAGGACCTCGTCGTGGTGGTCGTGATGATCGCGATCAATGCGTTCGGTCAGGACACCGATGACGCCATGGCGGTGAGCATGGCGCTGGTGCTGGTCAAGGGCATCGGCCTGATCGTCGGCGTGGGACTGGTGATGCGCTTCGTCCTGCCGTGGTTGCTGCATCAGGTGGCACGGTCGCAGGAGCTGCTGGTGCTCTTCGGCGTCGCCTACGCGATCGCGCTGGCCGCGGCCACCGAGGCGTTGGGTTTCAGTTCGGAGGTCGGCGCCTTCCTGGCCGGGGTGTCGTTGGCGGCCACCCCTTACCGCGACGCGCTCGGCGCGCGGTTGGTGAGTCTGCGCGACTTCATGTTGCTGTTCTTCTTCCTCGACCTCGGAGCGGGACTGAACTTCGCCGATGCCTCGGGACACATCGCGGAAGTGGTGGTGTTGTCGCTGTTCGTCCTCGTCGGGAAACCACTCATCATCATGATCTTGATGGTGATTCAGCGTTATCCGCCGCAGGTGACGTTCATGACCGGCCTGCCGCTCGGACAGATATCGGAGTTCTCGCTGATCCTGGCGGCCCTCGGCCTCGGTCTGGGCCACATCTCCGACACCACCTCCAGCGTCATCACGGTCGTCGCGCTGGTCACCATCGGTGGTTCGACCTATCTGATCCTCTTCTCGCATCAGCTCTACCGGCGGCTGGAACCACTGCTGTCCAGGTTCGACCGGTCCGCCAGCCGACGCGCGACGGCGTCCGAGGCCGACGAAGTCGCCGTGGACGCGATTCTGTACGGGCTCGGACGCTTCGGCCGGCACATCGCCGACGAGTTCAGCGCTGCCGGCCACCAGGTGCTCGCCGTCGATTTCGATCCGCAACGTCTGGCGACAAATGCGCGTCCGGGGGTGAGATCGGTCTACGGAAGTGCCTCGGACCTCCATTTCCTCGAGACGCTGCCGCTGTCACGTTCGCGGTTCATCATCAGCACCATCCCGACGATGGATGCCAATTTCGCGCTGCTGCATGCCCTGCGGCATCACAAGTATCACGGACATGTGGTCGTGACTGCGCACCATCCACACGATGCAGAGAGACTCCGCGCCGCCGGGGCCGACATCGTGCTGGAACCTTTTTCACTTGCGGCGGAGGCAACCATCGACATCCTCGACCACATGATCGCCGGCTCCCGCGACGACGACGGTGACGAGAACTCGACGACCGAGTGAGGTGGTTCGCCGGCCGGGAACACGCGGGTCACCTCGCCGCGCCCGCCAACCTGCGGGGTGACCTTCGCCCGACGCGCCGATGAGCATGTGCCGCAGCGGCATAGCCGCACCGATCGTCGGGATCCGGGAGACTCCCCGCGGGCTGAATGTCTTGGGTGACATCCTGGTCGCGTTTGCCCCGGTTTCGAGCGGTGCGACTTCGACCCCGCTTGGGGTTTGTGCTGGTAGGCGGTGTTCGTGGTGCCCTCGGTGAGACTCGAACTCACACTGGACGGGTTTTGAATCCGTTGCCTCTGCCAATTGGGCTACGAGGGCATCTGCCGCGAGTCGACGTGGTGCGACTGCCGCGACAATCCACTTTAGATGATCGGCCGAGCGACCGGCCAACCGGTACGCTGCTCGCATCGGCGCATGCAGGTCAGCGCTGGTAGTGGCTGATTCGAAGCGGAGGAGGGATGGTGACGGTGGCAGACAGGGCTGCGGATCGGACCGGCGAACAGATGACAACCCATCGGGTGCTCGTCGCCGAGGACGACTCGTTGATCCGGATGGATCTCATCGAGATGCTCCGTGAAGAGGGCTACGAGGTGGTCGGGGAGGCCCCGAACGGACAGGTCGCCGTCGAGCTGACCGAGAGCCTGAGGCCGGACCTGGTGATCATGGACGTGAAGATGCCGGTGCGTGATGGCATCGACGCGGCGTCCGAGATCGCACAGAAGAAGTTGGCGGCGGTGGTGATGCTGACCGCGTTCAGCCAGCGTGAGTTCATCGAAAAGGCGCGTGACGCCGGTGCGATGGCCTATCTGGTCAAACCGTTCACCAAGGCCGATCTCGTGCCGGCGATCGAGGTGGCGGTGAGCCGCTACAACGAGGTGGCCGCGCTGGAGAAAGAAGTCGCCACGATCGCCGACCGTCTGGAGACGCGCAAACTGGTCGAACGCGCGAAGGGGCTTCTGATGGAAAAGCAGGCGCTCTCAGAGCCGGAGGCGTTCAAGTGGATTCAGCGAGCCGCCATGGACCGCCGCACGACGATGAAGGCCGTCGCTCAGGTGGTCGTCGAGACGCTCGGCGCCGACAGCTGACACGTGCAGGACTCGCGCCGTTAAATCTGTGAAAACACGCCGAGCGCCGTCATGGACGTTTGACCCCAATCCATCGCGGGCGCCGTGGTTTCGGACTATGTTTTCTCAAGGTCTCCTCAGCAGATCTCTTGGCACCGACGATCGGCCTCGACAGTCGACGTCCACGCCGGGTGGGTGGGAAGTGAAGAGGTAAGAGTATGCATCGTCGTGTGGCGACAGGTGCTCTCGCGCTGGCGATGGCGAGTGTGCTCGCCGTGTCAGCGTGTAGCAGCAAATCCAGCGACTCCGGGACCGAATCCGGTTCCAGCGGTTCGGCCGGCGCGAGTACTGGTCTCGAGATCGCGCCCCTGGCCCAGATCGACACCCAGGGCAATGAGGTCCAGGGCGCCTCGGAGTCGGCAGCACTCAATCCGGCCGGCGACGGCCAGGCACAGTGTCCCGGGTCGACGATCGCGATGGCGGGCGCTCTGACCGGTGCGGACGCCGCACTCGGCATCAACATCAAGAACGGCGCGCAACTCGCGGTCGACCAGCACAACAAAGCCAACCCGAATTGCCAGATCGAACTCAAGACCTTCGACACCGAGGGCGATCCCCAGAAGGCCACCCAGGTCGCACCCCAGATCGTCAACGACGAAGACATCGTCGGACTGATCGGCCCCGCCTTCTCCGGCGAGACGAAGGCGACCGGGGGAATCTTCAACCAGGCGGGTCTCGTCGCGACGACTGCGTCCGCCACCAACCCGACGCTCACCGACAACGGCTGGAAGACCTTCTTCCGCGGTCTCGCCAACGACGACGTGCAGGGCCCGGCGGTCGCGAAGTATCTGACCGGCACGATGGGCAAGAAGAAGGTCTGTGTCATCAAGGACGACACCGACTATGGAGTCGGACTGGCCAAGGCGATGACCCAGTCCTTGGGGTCGGCCGCTGACGCCTCCTGCTCCGGGGACGTGAAGAAGGGTGACCGCGAGTTCTCGGCGATCATCTCGAAGGTCACCGCCGCCAATCCGGACGCTGTCTTCTACTCCGGCTACTACGCGGAGGCCGCTCCGCTGGCCCAGCAGCTGAAAACCGCGGGCTCGCAGGCGACCTTCGTCTCCGGTGACGGCGCCAACGATCCGCAGTTCACCGCCCAGGCGGGTGACAGTGCCAAGGGCGCAGTCCTGTCGTGCCCGTGCGGTCCGGCGCCGTCGCAGTTCAAGAAGGATTATCAGGCGGCCTTCAACCAGGCGCCCGGCGTCTATTCGGTCGAGGCCTACGACCTCGCGTCGATCCTGATGAAGGGGATCAACGAGGGCAAGCGCACTCGCCCCCAACTGTTGTCGTTCGTTCGCAGCTACAAGGGCCCGGGCCTGGCGCGCGAGTACCAGTGGAGTCCCACCGGCGAGCTCACGTCTTCGCTCATCTGGGTCTACGACGTCAAGTAAGGCGCAATCATCACGGTGCGTCCGGGCACACCAGCCCGGACGCACCGTGGTCTCTGGGGGATTCTCTCGTGGCTGAAAGGCACGCATGATCGTGTACTCGATGGCCGAGGCGGCGTCGGTGGCAGCGACCATCAACTTCGATCTCGGCGCTCTCCAGAACGGGTTCTGGGGGCTGACGATCGAGGGGCTCACGTACGGTGCGATCTATGCACTCGTCGCGGTGGGGTACACCCTCGTCTACGGCGTACTGCGCCTGATCAACTTCGCGCACTCCGAAGTCTTCATGCTCGGCATGTTCGGCCAATACATCGGCCTGTTGTTGCTCGGTTTCACCCCGTCGGGGAACACCTACTCCGAGGGCACGGTCATGACCGTTCTCTACCTGCTCCTGGCAGGGCTGTGCGGCATGGCCGTATCGGGTGGTGCGGCAGTCGGTCTGGAGTTCGTGGCCTACCGTCCGCTGCGCAAGCGCAGGGCGAAGCCTCTCGCCTTCCTGATCACGGCGATCGGTATGTCGTTCGTGCTGCAGGAGTTCGTGCACTACGTGCTGCCGAAGCTGCCGATCGATCCGCCGCTGGGTGGCTCGAGCGCGCAACCGACGATCAGACTGGTACAGCCTGTCAAGGAATTCAGCATCTTCGGGGCGCCCGTCTACAACCTGACGTTGATCATCATCATCTCGGCTCTGGTACTGGCTCTCGGTACCGACTACTTGATCAACCGCACGCGCCTCGGCCGCGGAATCCAGTCGGTCGCCCAGGATCCCGACGCCGCGTTGCTGATGGGTGTGTCGCGCGAGCGCATCATCATGGTCACCTTCCTCATCGGTGGCCTGCTCGCGGGCGCGGCAGCGTTGCTCTACACGCTGCGCGTCCCCACGAACATCGTGTACTACGGCGGTTTCATCCTCGGGATCAAGGCGTTCTGCGCCGCGGTCCTCGGCGGCATCGGCAACGTTCGGGGTGCGCTGCTCGGCGGACTTCTGCTCGGGGTCATGGAAAACTATGGATCGGTGGTGCTCGGCAACCAGTGGCGGGACGTCGTCGCCTTCGTCCTGCTGATCCTGGTGCTGATGTTCCGCCCGACGGGCATCCTCGGTGAGAAGCTCGGGAAGGCACGGGTATGACGACTCAGCAGCCCGCAGGCGCCACGGTGCCCGACGACCCGAACGCGCCCCCACCTCGTGGTGTCGGCGACGCGATCCGTACGTGGTGGAACGGTTTACCCCGCGTCATGCAATGGCTCGTCGGGGTGCCTGCGATCATCGTGATCGGCCTGCTCCCTGTGGTGAATCCGCCGCTGATCACCACCACGGCAACCGATTTCGGTGTGGTGATGGCGACCTTCGCGATGACCGCGCTGATCGCGATCGGCCTGAACGTGGTGGTCGGCCAGACCGGCCTGCTGGATCTCGGGTACGTGGGTTTCTATGCGGTCGGCGCCTACGTCGTCGCGCTGATGACCAGCCCGGCGAGCCCACTGTGGGACAGTGCCGACCACGGGATCTTCTCGGGTCCGTGGGCGTGGCTGGCCTGTGTGCCGTTGGCGATCGTCATCACCGGTCTCACCGGCGTCATCCTCGGCACCCCGACGCTGCGCGTCCGCGGTGACTATCTCGCGATCGTCACCCTCGGGTTCGGTGAGATCGTGCGACTCCTCGCCGACAATCTGGGCGACGTCACCAATGGGGCATCGGGCCTGCAGGGAGTGCTGTTCCCCGAACTCGGCACCTCGGACAAACACCCGGCCGGTGTGTTCTCCAGCGCCAACAACGCGGACACGCTCAACTACGGCGTCTGGTGGTACTGGCTCGGCATCGCCTTGGTCATCCTCGTCCTGATCATCATCGGCAATCTGGAACGCAGCCGCGTCGGCCGGTCGTGGGTGGCGATCCGGGAAGACGAGGACGCCGCCGAGATCATGGGGGTGCCGACGTTCAAGTACAAACTCTGGGCGTTCGTCATCGGCGCCGGGATCGGCGGACTCTCGGGTGCGGTGTACGCCGGTCAGGTCCAGTACGTCGACCCCAAGGCCTTCACCGTCATCAACTCGATGTTGTTCCTGTGCGCGGTGGTGCTCGGTGGACAGGGCAACAAGCTCGGCGTGATCGCCGGGGCGTTCCTGGTCGTCTATCTGCCCGCGCGAGTTCAGGGCGTCGAGATCGGTGGTCAGTCGCTGAGCGAGTTCAAGTATCTGTTCTTCGGGGTCGCACTCGTGGTGCTGATGATCTTCCGGCCGCAGGGCCTGTTCCCTGCTCGAGCGCGGTTGATCACGTTCGGTCGGCGTATCTACGGAGCCGTGAAACGTGCGCCCGGTGGCGGGCCGACCCGTGGTGAGGAGGTGAAGGCGTGAGCAGGGATCACGAGCCGGGCGACAATTCGGGTGCCGGCAGCGTCCCGGACCATGACGAACAGATAGCGGAGGCCGTCGCCGATCCATCTGCCACCGCCATCGTCGATCCGGCGGCCATCGATCCTGACCTCGCCGATCCCGAAGCGGTTGCCGAGGCCGTCGCGCCCCAACGAGATATCGCCACCGCGACGGGCGAACCGCTGCTCGAGGTCAGTGGCCTGACCGTCGAGTTCGGTGGCCTCGCCGCCCTCGACGACGTCACCTTCGACATCAAGCGTGGCGAGATCCTCGGCCTGATCGGCCCGAACGGCGCAGGCAAGACCACCTGCTTCAACGCGATCACCGGGGTCTATCGACCGACCCGCGGCACCGTTGTCTTCGATGGTGCGCCGCTCGGGAAGATCAAGCAGCACAAGATCACCCGCCGTGGCATCGCCCGCACGTTCCAGAACGTGCGGCTGTGGGGAGAGATGACCGCCCTCGAGAACGTCTGCGTCGGCACCGACGCGCGGCACAAGACCTCGGTGGTCGGTGGCATCTTCCGAACCCCACGTCACTACCGAGAGGAACGCGACGCGGTCGACCGCGGCATGGCCTTGCTCGAGTTCGTGGGCATCGGGCCCAGAGCAGCAGAGAAGGCGTCGAACCTGCCCTACGGCGACCAGCGACGACTCGAGATCGCCCGGGCGATGGCGACCGAACCCAAGCTGCTGTGTCTCGACGAGCCGGCCGCCGGATTCAATCCGAGCGAGAAGACCGCACTGATGGGCCTGATCCAGAAGATCCGCGACGACGGATACACCGTGCTCCTCATCGAGCACGACATGCGCCTTGTGATGGGGGTGACCGACCGTATCGTCGTCCTGGAGTTCGGTCGCAAGATCGCGGACGGGACGCCGCGAGAAGTCCGCGACAACCCGGCCGTCGTGGCCGCATACCTGGGAGTTCCCGATGACGAAACCGTCTGACCCCGAGCCGCCGCGGAACACCGCCGACGGATCGTCGACCCCGGTCCTCGAATTGCGCGATGTGGTGATCCACTACGGACGAATCCGTGCACTGCACGGCATCTCCCTGAATGTCGGTGCCGGGGAACTGGTCACGCTGCTCGGTGCCAACGGCGCAGGGAAGTCGACCACGATGCGCGGCATCTCGGGACTCAATCGCCTCACCGAGGGGGACATCCTCTTCGACGGCGAGTCCATCGCCGGTCTGGCGGCGCACGAGCGGGTCAAGCGTGGCATCATCCAGGTGCCCGAGGGGCGCCGGATCTTTCCCGGGATGACCGTGCTCGAGAACCTCGACATGGGTTGTTACGGCCGCAAGTTCGGGTCAAAGGCGGCCTACCAGGAGTCGCTCGAGCACGTATTCACGCTTTTCCCGAGACTCGGCGAGCGCCGCAAGCAGTTCGGCGGGACCATGTCCGGCGGTGAGCAGCAGATGCTCGCGATCGGGCGTGCACTGATGGCACGGCCCAAATTGCTGTTGCTCGACGAACCGTCGATGGGGTTGGCGCCCATGGTGATCCAGCAGATCTTCCGGATAATCGCGAAGATCAACTCCGAGGGCACAACCATTCTGCTCGTCGAGCAGAATGCGCAGCAGGCTCTGAGCCGGTCGACGCGGGGCTACATCCTGGAGACGGGTGCGATCACAAAAGAGGGTGCGGGCAAGGACCTGCTGGTCGACGACGCGGTTCGTGAGGCATACCTGGGTGTCGCCTGACGGTGTCGCCTGACGATGTCGCGTAGCGCCGGTGTCGCACACTGCCGGTGACCGGTCCAGATCGTCTACGCTCGGCGCATGCCGGCCATCGCAGTGACCTCGAGCCGAGATCTCGACCTGGTGAGTTCGCTCCTCGCTCAAGCATTCGTCGACGATCCCGTCATCCGCTGGTTGCAGCCGGACTCCCGTCATCACAAGCAGATCTTCCGCACGCTGGTCCGTTGGGTGCACGGCGAGGATGCATCGATCGATCTGGCCCTGCGGGACGGAGTGCCGATCGGCGCGGCCGTGTGGGATGCACCCGGACACAAGATCTCGCCCACCCGGCAGATCGGATCGATGGTGGGGTTCGTCCGAGCCCTGGGCGGCCGGATGCGCTATGGCGCGCTGCTGGAGCAGGAGTTCACCAAGCTACGGCCCAAGGAACCGCATTGGTACCTGGGGCAGGTGGGGGCGACGGTGAAGGGTGTGGGCATCGGCAGCGCACTGCTCGCCGCGGGTATCGATCGGGTCGACGCGCCGGCGTATCTGGAGAGTTCCAACGAGGCGAACATCCCACTCTATGAGCGATATGGGTTCGAGGTCACCACCGAGATCACTCTTCCCGAGGGTGGACCGACGGTGTGGCCGATGTATCGGCGGGGTTGAACCTGGCGAAACGGCCGACACCGGAGGCGGCCGGCCCTAATCTCGTGAGATGGCGGGTATCTCGGTCGTCGCGTCCTCGGACAAGAAGCTGATCACCACCCTGCTCGCGCAGGCGTTCGTGGAGGACCCGGTGATCCGGTGGATGCTGCCCGATCGCGGCAAGGATCATCTGTTCTTCCAGGCGATGCTGACCACCGGCCACGGACGGGACAGTGGACGCGACGTGGCCATGCTCGACGGAACCGCGGTGGGCGCATCGGTGTGGGATCCGCCGGGATTCGCCGTCCGCAAGGTCGACGAGATGCGTGGCATCGCCGGCTTCATCTGTGCGCTCGGCAAGCGTGCGTCCTACGGCCAGGAACTCGACGAGCTGTGCGCCGAGTACCGGCCGAACCAACCGTACTGGTATCTGCCGTTGATCGGCGCAACGGTCCAGGGGCAGGGCGTCGGCACCAGCATGCTGCACGCCCGGCTCGACGGGATGGCCGGGGCGGTGCATCTCGAAGCGTCCAACGAGGCAAACGTCCCGCTCTATGAACGGTTCGGTTTCGAGGTCATCGGCGAGATCGACCTGCCGCACGGCGGGCCGAAGCTGTGGCCCATGCGGCGACCGGGCTGACACCTCCTCGAACTGTCGGGTCGGGTCATTAGACTCCCTGGGGTGAGTCCCGCGAAGAGTTCGACAGCGCCCGCGACGAAACCGGCAGGCAAGGACGGGCAGCCGCTCCTGATGCTGCTCGACGGACATTCGTTGGCCTACCGCGCCTTCTTCGCGTTACCGGCGGAGAATTTCAAGACCGCGACCGGTCAGACGACCAACGCCGTCTACGGGTTCACGTCGATGCTGATCAATCTGCTGCGTGACGAGGAGCCCACCCATATCGCCGCGGCCTTCGACGTGTCACGCAAGACGTTCCGGTCGGAGATGTTCCCGGAGTACAAGGCGCAGCGGTCGAAGTCTCCGGACGAGTTCAACGGCCAGGTCGACCTCACCAAGGAGGTGCTCGATGCGCTCGGGGTCCCGGTGATGGCGATCGAGGGTTACGAGGCCGACGACATCATCGCGACCCTGGCGACCCAGGCCGAGGCCCAGGGCTACAAGGTGCTGGTGGTGACCGGTGACCGGGACTCGCTGCAGCTCGTCGACGACAGCGTCACCGTGCTCTACCCGCGTAAGGGCGTCTCCGACCTGACCCGGTTCACTCCCGAGGAGGTCGAGAAGAAGTATGGTCTGACGCCGGTGCAGTACCCCGACTATGCGGCGCTCCGCGGCGATCCGAGCGACAACCTGCCCGGCATCCCCGGTGTCGGAGAGAAGACCGCGTCGAAGTGGATTCGCGAATACGGGTCGCTCGCATCCCTGGTCGACCACGTCGACGAGGTGAAGGGCAAGGTCGGTGACGCGTTGCGTGCCCACCTGGCCTCGGTGCAGACCAACCGGCAGCTCACCGAACTGGTGCGTGACATGCAGCTCCCCGCCGGGCCGGATGAACTGGCGATGGTCGGTTGGGACCGTGACCGCATCCACCGGCTCTTCGACGACCTCGAGTTCCGGGTTCTCCGTGACCGTTTGTTCTCGACGTTGAGTTCCGTTGAGCCAGAAGCAGAATCGGGATTCGAACTCGACGGGACCATACTCGGGGCAGGGGAGGTGCGTGCGTGGCTGGACGAGCACACCGCGACCGGACGTAGCGGTGTGGCGGTCACGTCACCGCGTCAGGTGATCGGCGCGGACGCCACCGGGATCGCGATCGCCGCTGCCGACGGGACGTCGGCCTACCTGGATGTGACCGGACTCGACGCCGACGACGAGGTGGCGCTGGGTGCCTGGCTCGCGGACACCGATCGGCCCAAGGCGCTGCACGAGGTGAAGTGGGCGATCCACGCCGTACGGGCCCGTGGCTGGACGTTGACAGGTGTCACCAGCGACACCTCGCTGGCCGCCTATCTCGTTCGTCCCGGGCAGCGCACGTTCAACCTCGACGACCTCACGCTGCGCTACCTGCGTCGCGAACTCCGCGACGACACCGCACCCGACGACGGACAGATGTCGCTGCTCGACGAGGACGCCGGAGATGCGAAGCATGCCGAGCATCAGATGCTGGAGGCGCGGGCGGTCGCCGAACTCGCCGACACCCTGGACACCGAGCTCGAGCGGATCGACTCGAAGCCGCTGCTCACCGAGATGGAACTGCCTCTGCTGTTCGTGCTCGCCCAGCTCGAGGCGGCCGGCATCGCGGTAGACGTCGATCACTTCGGGGAGTTGGAAAGTGACTTCGCCCAGCGCATCCGCACTGCCGCGGATGCCGCATACGACGTGATCGGCGAGCAGATCAATCTCGGTTCGCCGAAGCAGCTGCAGACGGTGCTGTTCGACAAGCTCGACATGCCGAAGACGAAGAAGACCAAGACCGGCTACACCACCGATGCCGACGCGTTGCAGGGTCTGTACGAGAAGACCGAACATCCCTTCCTCGCGCATCTGCTCGAGCACCGGGACGCGACACGCCTGAAGGTCACCGTGGACGGCCTTCTCAAATCCGTGGCCGACGACGGGCGGGTGCACACGACGTTCAACCAGACCGTCGCGGCGACCGGCAGGTTGTCGTCGACCGAACCCAACCTGCAGAACATCCCGGTTCGCACCGAGGCGGGCCGTCAGATTCGCAAGGGCTTCATCGTCGGCACCCAGTCCGAGGGACCGGGCTTCGACTGCCTGATGACCGCGGACTACAGCCAGATCGAGATGCGCATCATGGCCCATCTGTCCGAAGATGCCGGACTGATCGAGGCCTTCAACACGGGCGAGGACCTCCACAATTTCGTGGGGTCCCGCGCATTCGGCGTACCTATCGACGCGGTCACCACGGAGATGCGCCACCGGGTCAAGGCGATGTCCTACGGACTCGCATACGGACTCAGCGCATTCGGACTCGCAGCGCAGCTGAAGATCAGCCGCGACGAGGCGAAAGAGCAGATGGAGGCGTACTTCGCGAGGTTCGGGGGCGTCCGCGACTACCTGCACGACGTGGTCGCCGAGGCACGGCGCAACGAATATACCGCGACGCTCTTCGGGCGGCGCCGGTATCTCCCGGATCTCAACAGTGACAACTGGCAGCGACGGCAGTCGGCGGAACGGATGGCACTCAACGCTCCCATCCAGGGCACCGCCGCCGACATCATCAAGGTTGCGATGATCAACGTCTACGGACGTCTCGAGCGTGAGCAACTCCGGTCCCGCATGCTCCTGCAGGTCCACGACGAACTGGTCGTCGAGGTCGCCGCCGGGGAGCGCGACGCTGTCGAGGCCGTGGTCCGTGAGGAGATGGGCAGCGCGATCACCTTGTCCGTCCCGTTGGAGGTCTCGGTCGGGTTCGGGCGCTCATGGGACGACGCGGCACACTGATGTTGCGTATCGGGGTGTTGACCGGCGACGGCATCGGACCCGAGATCGTGCCGGCTGCCATTGCGGTCGCCGGCGCTGCCGCAAGGGCCGAGGACATCGAGGTGGAGTGGGTCGAGCTGCCTTTCGGGCGCAGCGCGATCGACAGTCACGGCGATCCTGTTCCCGGTGAGACCTTGTGCGCCCTCGACGATCTCGACGTCTGGGTGATGGGGCCGCACGACTCCGCGAGCTATCCGGCACCGCACTCCGAACGAACGCCCGGAGCGGTGATCCGGACCCGGTACGGACTGTTCGCGAACCTTCGCCCGGCCCGTGCCTTTCCCGGCGTCCGCGCCACCGCGCGGGACATCGACGTGCTGATCGTCCGGGAGAACACCGAGGGTTTGTACGCGGACCGCAACATGTTCGCCGGCACCGGCGAGTTCATGCCGACGCCGGACGTGGCGCTCGCGGTCGGGATGATCACGCGACAGGCATCCGAGCGGATCGCACGCGTGGCTTTCGAGGCGGCCCGCGAACGATCATCACACGTGACCATCGTGCACAAGGCGAACGTTCTGCGGCTCACCACCGGACTGTTCCGTGACGTGTGCCGCGAGGTGGCCGCGGAGTTCCCGGACGTCGTCGCGGACGAACAGCACGTTGACGCGATGGCGGCGCACCTCGTCCGGCGTCCCTCCGATTTCGACGTGGTCGTCACCGAGAATCTGTTCGGCGACATCCTTTCCGATCTCGCGGGCGAGCTGGCCGGCTCGCTGGGTCTCGCCGCGTCGGTGAATTGTTCGGAAACCAAGGTGATGGCGCAGGCCACGCACGGCGCCGCTCCCGACATCGCCGGCCGCGGGCTCGCGAATCCGGCTGCCATCATCATGTCGACGGCCATGGCGGTGCGTCGACACGGAGAGGCGACATCCGATGGTGGACTGATCGCGACGGCGGGACGGATGGAGGCGGCGGTCGCCGACACGCTCGCGCAGTCGACGGCAACTGCGGACCTCGGCGGCACCGCGACGACCCGTGGGTTCACCGATGCAGTACTCGAGCGGATCTGACAGGCGATCGGATGAGGAGGCCTGCCGTTCTGCCGGTCGAGTAGCTCAGGAGTGCGCGGGTGCGCCGTTCTGCGGGTCGTATCGAGACCCCCATCCGGTAAATCTCTGGTAACTACCCGGTGGATAGGGTTGGTAGCAATTAAGTTCGTCATGTGCGTCGTCGATGGCCGCCGATGCCGTCGTGCGCCCGACCATGCGGATGCATGCGAGGTATTGAACAGATGGGGTATGTGATGCGTTTTCTGCGATCGTCCCGGCCCGGTGGAGTGCTGGTCGCGCTCTGTGCGGTCTTGGCTCTCGCCCTGGCGGGATGTTCCAACAACGAGGATTCCGAGTCGTCCGGCCCGGCGGCGTCGTCGTCGAAGGTGGAGGCGACCAAGGTCCAGGAGATCGCCGATCTGGTTCCCGACAACATCAAGCAGTCCGGCCAGCTGATCGTCGGGGTGAACGTGCCGTACCAGCCCAACGAGTTCAAGGATCCCAGCGGCCAGATCGTCGGCTACGACGTCGATCTGATGAACGCTGTCGCCGGCGTCCTCGGGCTGAAGCCGGTCTACAAGGAAGCCGACTTCGACAAGATCATCCCCGCGGTCCAGCAGGGTACGTACAACGTCGGGATGTCGTCGTTCACCGACAGCAAGGAGCGCGAGAAGCAGGTCGACTTCGTGACCTACTACAGCGCGGGGATCCAGTGGGCCAAGCAGAAGGGTGCATCGATCGACCCGAACAACGCCTGCGGGAAGCGCGTCGCCGTGCAGTCCACCACCGTCGAGGACACTGACGAGGTCCCGGCCAAGAGCAAGGCATGCACAGACGCGGGCAAGCCCGCCATCCAGAAGGTCAAGTTCGACTCGCAGGACGAAGCGGTCAACGCCCTGGTGCTCGGCAAGGTCGACGCGATGTCCGCCGATTCGCCGGTGACCGCCTATGCGATCAAGCGATCCGAGGGTGCGATCGAGCCTGCGGGTGGTGTCTTCGAATCGGCTCCGTACGGGTACCCGGTGGCCAAGGGCTCGCCGCTCGGCGAGGCTCTGCGACAGGCCGTGCAACATCTGATCGACAACGGCCAGTACATGCAGATCGCCGAGAACTGGGGTGTCCAGTCGGGCACCATCCCGAACGCGGTGATCAACGGCGCGGTCAGCTAGGCAGTGAGCTCTCCGTCCACGGGTCCGCAACCGACCGGGGCCGACGCCACCGATCCGGATCCGATCAAAGCCGTACCCTTGCGTCATCCCGGCCAATGGGCTGCCGCGACGATCGTCCTGGTGCTGGCCGCGCTCTTCGTCTATGGCGCGGCCACCAACGCGGCGTACGCCTGGGATACGTACGCCAAGTACCTCTTCGACACACGCATCTTGTCCGGGGTCTGGTACACGCTCGCCCTGACCGTGCTCGCGATGCTCATCGCGATCATCTTGGGTGTCCTGCTCGCGATCATGCGACTGTCGCCGAACCCCGTGTTGCGCTATACCGCGTGGGTCTACCTGTGGGTGTTCCGCGGAACACCGGTATACGTCCAGTTGGTGTTCTGGGGGCTGTTCCCGTCGATCTACAAGCAGATCGACCTGGGTATCCCATTCGTGTATCAGTTCGCCCACTTCGACATCCAGTCGCTGAACGCCGCCTTCACGTTCGCGATGATCGGTCTGGCCCTGAACGAGGCGGCCTACATGGCCGAGATCGTCCGGGCCGGTGTCTCTTCGGTCGGTGAAGGACAGTCCGAGGCCTCGGTGGCGCTGGGCATGTCATGGGCGCAGACGATGCGTCGGACCGTGCTGCCGCAAGCGATGCGGGTCATCATCCCGCCGACCGGCAACGAAGTGATCAGCATGCTCAAGACGACAAGCCTCGTTGCTGCGGTGCCGTTCACCGGTGAACTCTACGGACGTGCGCGCGACATCTCGGGCGTGAACTTCCAGCCGATCCCACTGCTGATGGTGGCCTCTACCTGGTATCTGGTCATCACGAGTGTGTTGATGGTGGGGCAGTACTACCTCGAGCGCTACTACTCGAAGGGGGCGAGCAGGCAGATGACCGCACGCCAGCTGAAAGCCATGGCCGCCGTCCAGAATGCGCCGATCGTGGATGGGGAGAGCGATGAGCGTCGTTGAGCAGCCGATGGTCCAGGCCGACCGGGTCTGCAAGAGCTTCGGTTCGCTGGAGGTACTCAAGGGCATCACGCTGGAGGTGGGGCGGGGTGAGGTCCTTTGCCTCATCGGCCCGTCCGGCTCCGGGAAGTCGACGTTCTTGCGGTGCGTCAACCATCTCGAGGTGGTCAACGCCGGCCGACTCTACGTCGACGGAGATCTCATCGGCTACCGGGAGCGGGGCGACAAGCTCTACGAGATGAGTCCCAAGGATGCCGCCCGCCAGCGACGCGACATCGGCATGGTGTTCCAGCACTTCAACCTGTTTCCGCACCGCACCGCGCTGGAGAACGTCATCGAGGCGCCGACCCAGGTCAAGAAGCAGAGCAAGAAGGATGCGTCGGAACGTGCGCGTTATCTGCTCGAGCGGGTCGGCCTGTCGGAGAAGGCCGACACCTACCCCGCGCAACTCTCGGGTGGACAGCAGCAACGTGTCGCGATAGCGCGCGCGTTGGCCATGGAGCCGAAGCTCATGCTGTTCGACGAGCCGACCTCGGCGTTGGATCCGGAGCTCGTCGGCGAGGTCCTCGGCGTTATGCGTGAACTCGCGGCGTCGGGTATGACGATGGTCGTGGTCACCCATGAGATGGGTTTCGCGCGCGAGGTCGCCGACCAGCTGGTGTTCATGGATGCCGGTGTGGTGGTGGAGAAGGGCGTACCTCGCGACGTTCTGGCCAGCCCACAGCACCAGCGGACGCAGAGCTTTCTGTCGAAGCTGCTCTGATCGGGGATTCCTCGACGGGTCAGCGCGGCTTGTGACAGACGAAGATCGCGGTCCCCGGAAAGTACTGGCCCCGGAACGGGCTCCACTGGCCCCATTCGTGTTCGAATCCCTCGGGCCACTCCGGCTCCACGATGTCGTCGAGAACCAATCCGGCGGAACGGATCTCCCGGACGCGATCACCGACCGTGCGGTGATGTTCGACGTAGGTGATGGCACCGGACTCGTCGACCTCTGTGTACGGGGTGCGATCGAAGTAGGGGATGTGCACGACGAGTCCATCTGGTCCGGGGTCGTCGAGGAACATCCATCGCATCGGGTGGTTGACCGCGAACACCCAACGTCCGCCGGGTCGGAGGACGCGGGCGACCTCGGCCATCACACCTGCCGAATCCGCCACGAACGGGACGGCACCGAAGGCCGAACACACGACATCGAAGGCTTCGTCGGCGAACGGCAACGACTCGGCGGTCGCCTGGACGAGGGGAACGTGTGCGCCGTCGGCGGCCATCGCGGCCAGCCCGATGCCGAGCATCCGGCGGGACAGGTCGACACCGACGACGCGAGCACCCTGCGAACCGAGCCACCGGGAGCAGGGTGCAGAACCGCACCCGACTTCGAGTATGTCGCGCCCGGCGACCTCGCCGAGCAGCCCGACATCCGCCTCGCGGAGACCTTCCGGACACCACACGAAATCTCCACCGTCGGCAAAGGTGCCGAGAAAATCGCCGTGTTCGGCGTGATAGTTCTCGGCATCGTGATCCCACCACCACCGATTCGCGCGGTCGCTCGTCGTCGAATCGACCCTGCCCAGCACGCGAGGCGGCCGGATGCTGCTCGTCTCGGCCGGATTCGACTCGGCAGAATCCGGGTGGCCGGGTTCGTCCTCGATCATCGGCCTCAGTCTGTCATGAGTTCGTAGAACCTGAAGAAGCCGAAGTCCTCGATCGGCAGGACGTCGACTCTCGTGAAGCCCGCCGCATGGGCATACGACGTCAGCGTCGACGGGCGCATCACGGTCCCTGTCGCCGCCGAAGGCGGCGAACTCATGGCATCCGGCAAACAGACGAACAGGGAGAATCCGTACATGATCTTGTCCAGATCACTTGCCGGACCCGAGAATTCATCCGACACGGCCTCGTCCATCACCACCATCGACCCGCCCGGTGCCAACGAGGCACGCGCCGCCGAGAGGACCTCGACCGGACGCGGCATGTCATGCAGACATTCGAAGGCGAAGGCAATGTCGAACGGTCCCCGCGCCGTGGCTTCTGCGCCGTCGACGAGAAGAAACTCCACCCGGTCGGCGACGCCGGCATCGACGGCGGCGCGGCGCGCCATCTGTACCGATTCCGCATCTACCTCCAGTCCGACGAACGTCGCACCGGGGTAGGCCGTTGCCAGCGCGACGGTCGAGTGCCCGCCCCCGAAGCCGATGTCGGCGACCCGAGTGCCCGGCCGCGACAGTCTGCCGTGCAGATGATCGACGGCCGCCAGCGACGGAGCGAGACGCCGGTCGAACCATGGGCGGTTCATCGCCGCCTGAGATTCGCGGGCGTCGGCGCCCAGGCGCTCCCAACTCACGCCGCCACCTGTCCGGTAGGCGTCGAGCAACTCGGGAAGGTGCGCGAAGGATGCGGCGAACATCTGGGGGAGGGGGCCGAGAAAGGCGAGGCTCGATGGGTCCGTGAGGACTTCGGCCACGCCGGCAGTGATGGCGAACCGGACCGGTCGGGTGTCCAGGTCGGCGTGGAGGATGCCGAATGCGGCCTGCATCTCCAGCCATTCCCGCGCATATCGTGCGTCGGTCCCGGTGTGTTCGGCGAGTTCGTCGGAGGTGAGCGGTCCGCGGTCGACGAGAGCGGCATACCAGCCGAGCTTCTCGCCCAGATAGACACTCATCGTCTCGGCGGTCGCGAGGGCCGAGGCGAAGAGGCGTTCGGAGAACTCGTCGGCGCTGACGTCGTTCGATGATGCGGTCATCTGTCAATGATGCGCGGCGAGTGGTGCACACAGTGCGGTCTCGACGATCCTGACGACGTTCCCGCTGCATCCTTCCGCTCCCGCTGCGTCGATCGATGCCGCGGGAACCGAATGATGCAGCGGGGTCGACGGGAAGCTCAGCAGTCGCGGCCCGCGAGGATCGTCTCGGTCGTGGCGTCGCCGTCCCAGTGTCTGATCGCGACGAAAGCTCCTTCGATAGTCGAGCGGGTGTCGATGGTCGCGAGCGCGTGGGTGAGCTGTCCGGGATCGAGGCGCCGGGCCACTGTGACGTGTGGTGTCCACCGGCCCGGGGTGCTGTGGGGCATCGGTGCGGGCGCGTCACCGAGGTGCCCCACGGTCGATCTGACCGTCTGGGCGTGTATCGAGAGGAGCTCGGTCGAGGGAACGACGAGGCGGGCCAGTGTCATCCGGGAGCCGTGGGTGAACACGATCGGTGCACCGATCGTCATGTGCACCGGGAGTCGCGTGCTCACCGGTGTCAACGCGCCGTCGGCGGAGGTCGCGATATGTTGTGCCGCCAGGAGTGTGACGTGCGGCCGATTGGTCCCGGACCGGATCGATCCCTGGTTCGGCAGACCGGCCTCGGCGAGCAGTCTCCACTGAGCGCGAATCTCCTGGTCAGACGCATCGTCCAGGAGGAGTTCGAGCGAATGGACCACGTGGTCACCCTCCGTCGTGGCAACTATTTGCCCAGTTCAATGCGGCTGGAGTACGCTGGCTCACGCGCGTGTGCTCGACTACACGCTGTTCGCACGTGCAATCAGAAGAACTTTACCTACTACACACCTGTCCGGAGCAACTCAACATATGTCGTCCCCCACGATCACCTCGCCGCAAGTAGCCGTCAATGACATCGGCTCGGCCGAGGACTTTCTCGCCGCCATCGACTCCACGATCAAGTACTTCAACGATGGCGACATCGTCGAAGGGACCATCGTCAAGGTCGATCGTGACGAGGTTCTGCTCGACATCGGTTACAAGACCGAAGGCGTCATCCCTTCCCGTGAACTCTCGATCAAGCACGACGTCGACCCCAACGAGGTCGTCAACGTCGGTGACGAGGTCGAGGCACTGGTCCTCACCAAGGAGGACAAAGAAGGCCGCCTGATCCTGTCCAAGAAGCGCGCTCAGTACGAGCGTGCCTGGGGCACCATCGAGGAGCTCAAGGAGAAGGACGAGGCCGTCAAGGGCACCGTCATCGAGGTCGTCAAGGGCGGCCTGATCCTGGACATCGGTCTGCGTGGCTTCCTCCCCGCGTCGCTGGTGGAGATGCGTCGCGTCCGCGACCTCCAGCCGTACATCGGCAAGGAGATCGAGGCCAAGATCATCGAGCTCGACAAGAACCGCAACAATGTGGTCCTGTCGCGCCGGGCATGGCTCGAGCAGACCCAGTCCGAGGTCCGCAGCGAGTTCTTGCACCAGCTGCAGAAGGGGCAGGTCCGCAAGGGCGTCGTGTCCTCGATCGTCAACTTCGGCGCGTTCGTCGATCTCGGCGGGGTCGACGGTCTGGTCCACGTCTCGGAGCTGTCCTGGAAGCACATCGATCATCCGTCCGAGGTCGTCGCGGTGGGCGACGAGGTCACTGTCGAGGTTCTCGACGTCGACCTGGACCGCGAGCGTGTCTCGCTGTCGCTCAAGGCGACTCAGGAAGATCCGTGGCGTCAGTTCGCCCGCACCCACGCGATCGGTCAGATCGTGCCGGGCAAGGTCACCAAGCTCGTGCCGTTCGGTGCGTTCGTCCGCGTCGACGAGGGCATCGAGGGTCTGGTCCACATCTCCGAGCTGGCCGAGCGCCACGTCGAGGTGCCGGATCAGGTTGTCGCAGTCGGTGACGACGCGATGGTCAAGGTCATCGACATCGATCTGGAGCGTCGCCGGATCTCGCTGAGCCTCAAGCAGGCCAACGAGGACTACACCGAAGAGTTCGACCCCTCGAAGTACGGCATGGCCGACAGCTACGACGAGCAGGGCAACTACATCTTCCCGGAGGGCTTCGACGCCGAGACCAACGAATGGCTCGAAGGCTTCGAGAAGCAGCGTGAGGCATGGGAGGCCCGGTACGCCGAGGCCGAGCGTCGCCACAAGATGCACACCGCCCAGATCGAGAAGTTCGCTGCCGCTGCCGCCGAGGCCGAGAAGGCCCCGTCGGACTACTCGTCGGCATCGGAGGGCCGCTCGAGCGCGAGCAGCGCTCCCGCTTCGACGGGTGGCTCGCTGGCCAGCGACGAGCAGCTCGCTGCTCTGCGCGAGAAGCTGTCGGGCAACGCCTGATACGCACCCAGCAGTAACGCTCACCGCTCCCCGGTTCGGATACCGAACCGGGGAGTGGTGTCTTTCCGGCCGACGAAGCATGCGTTGTTGACAATAATTGTCATTAGACATTTGACTGTCCCGCGTGCAATCACAACGGACAAAACTGACACAGGTCGCCGCACTGCTGGTCGCGTCGTCCTTTTCCCTCACCGCCTGCGGGTCGGGGAGCGAGACCTCGGCCACCAGTAGTGCTTCCTCGAGCTCGGCGGTCGACGGGCAGTCTGTCGAACAACAGAGCGCCACACCGCGCCTGGCGTTGAGCTACGACGGCGGCATCCTCGTTCTCGACGCCGACAGCCTCGACCAGGTCGCCGACATCCCGACCGAGGGATTCATCCGGCTCAACAGCGCCGACAACGGTCGAAACGTCTTCGTCTCGGAGACAGGCGGTTTCCGCGTCCTCGACATGGGTACGTGGACGCGTCAGCACGGCGATCACGGCCACTACTACACGGTCGCGCCGTCGATGACCGAGATGCGGTTCGGCGGTGCTGAGCCCGGTCACGTGGTCCCACACGACTCCCGGATCACGCTGTTCTCCGACGGTACCGGCGAGGTCGACATCGTGGAGCCCGCAGAACTGGAGCGCGGCAACGCGAAGTCGACCGAGTACACCGTGCCCGAGCCGCACCACGGTGTTGCGGTCTCGCGCGGTGACGGCAGCCTGGTGGTGACCTCGGGCAACGAGGACACCCGCTCCGGCATCGTGATCCTCGACCGGGAGCGCAACGAGATCGCCCGCAACGACCAGTGCCCGGGGGTCCACGGTGAGGCCGCGGCCGCCGACGGTGTGCTGACCTTCGGCTGCCAGGACGGCATCCTGATCGTGCGCGGCAACGAGATCCGGAAGGTGCAGAGTCCTGACGGGTATGGACGCATCGGCAATCAGGCCGGCGCGGAGGATTCACCGATCGTGTTGGGTGACTACAAGACCGACGAGGACGCCGAGCTCGAGCGGCCGAACCGGTTCACCTTGACCGACACCCGTACCGGGCAGTTGCGGATCGTGCCGTTCCCGACGAGCTACAGCTTCCGTTCGATCGAGCGCGGGCCCAACGGCTCCGCGGTCATTCTCGGAACCGACGGTGCCCTCTACGTGTACGACCCCGTCACCGCCGAGCAGATCCGCAAGGTCCCGGTCATCCCCGCGTGGACCGAACCGGACGAGTGGCAGTCTGCGATGCCCAATGTGCACGTCCAGGAAGAGGTCGCCTACGTCTCCGATCCGGCGGCGAAGACGATCACCGCGGTCGATCTGAACACGGGGGAGCAGAAGGCTCAGGCCGAGGTGGGCGAGCAGACGATCGAACTGACGGGCGTCACCGGCTGATCCGATACCTTGCGTCCGACCGTTCCCGCGACCTCCACCGTGAGGTCGCGGGAACGTCTGCCACCGGGTTTGCAAGACTGGTCGGTGTGATCAGACTGGGGCTCTCCGGCGGCATCGGTGCCGGCAAATCGACCGTGGCGACGACCTTCATCGAACGCGGCGGCTACCACATCGACGCCGACAAGATCGCGCGCGAGGTGGTGGAGCCCGGTACCGAGGGGCTGGCCGCCCTGGTCGAGGCGTTCGGACCGGACATCCTTGCCGGCGACGGCAGCCTCGATCGTCCGGCACTGGCGGCCAAGGCCTTCGTCGACGAAGAACAGCGCACGAAGCTCAATTCGATCACTCACCCGCTCGTCGGGAAGCGCACCCAGGAACTGCTCGACGCCGCTCCCGACGATGCGATCGTCGTGCAGGACATCCCACTGCTCGTCGAAGGGAACATGGCCCCGTTCTTCCACCTCGTCGTGATCGTCCATGCGGACGCCGAGGTGCGGATCCAGCGGTTGACCACGGCGCGGGGCATGCCGGAAGCCGATGCCCGCGCCCGCATCGCCGCGCAGGCCACCGATGAGCAACGACGCGCGGTCGCCGACGTGTGGCTCGACAACTCGGGTTCGCCCGAGGATCTCGCCGCGGCGGCCGCTGCGTTGTGGGACGAACGTCTCATACCTTTCGACCAGAATGTGCGGTCACGGACCGCGGTGCGGGGTGCATTGACGCTGGTCGATCCGGATCCTTCATGGGCTGCCCAGGGGGCTCGGATCGTGAACCGATTGTGGGCGGTGGTAGGGGACAAGGCCACCGCCATCGATCACATCGGCTCGACGGCGGTTCCCGGTCTGCCCGCGAAACCTACGATCGACGTGCAGATCACCGTCGCCGATCTGAAGGTTGCCGACGCCCTCGTCGACGTCCTCGCCGACGGCGGATTTCCGCGGGTTCCCGGTATCGAGGCCGACCGTCCCAAACCAGATCCTGCGACGGGGTCGGTCGACGAAGGGCTGTGGGGGAAGCGCTTTCATGGCTCGGCGGACCCGGGCCGCCCGGTCAACGTGCACGTGCGGCCTGCCGCATCTCCGGGCCGCGCCTTCGCGATCGACTTCCGCGACTGGTTGCGGGCCGATGAGGTTGCGCGTCGCGAATATGCCGAGATGAAGGACAAGGCTCTGGCCGGGGCGGGCGGGGATCTGACCCGCTACATCGCGGCCAAAGAGCCGTGGTTCGACGACGCCTATCGCCGCATCGCCGAGTGGAAGCGCGCCCGCTCCGACAGTTGACTGTCCCGTGTTCAGATGAACTCTGAATACGTCCGTCTCCAGATTCAGCGCTTCGCCCGGCCGCCGACGTCGGGCTTTGCTAGCGTGAAGCGCGCACCTGTAGGTGCGACCTACGTCACTGCTCTGAGTCGAGGGAGAACAGCCATGGGTGTACACACGAGGGTCCGGACGGCGTCGACGGCCATCGCATTCGCGAGTGTCGTCGCGGCGGGAGCCGTACTGGCCGCGCCGGCGAACGCTGCGCTGACCGAGGATCTGCAGATCGACAACTCGGCGTTACTGGGATCGGTGGGCGAGAACCGATATGGCGCGGGTTGCGGGTACGGCGTCATCGCGACGGTGAACACCGATGAACCTGTGCAGTTCACCGTCACCGGAACAGTGCCGGGATCCCAGACGGTCACCCCGAACGACAACAAGGCCGTCTTCAGCTGGATTCCACTGCTGCCGGGCAAGTACACGATCACCGCAAAGCAGGGCAGCTCGACCAAGACGACCGGCGAACTCACGGTGGTGCAGGCGGTCTACACCGGAAGTTCGTGCATCATTCTGTGATCGCTCGCGTGGATGTCACGTGAACCCGGGCAGCGGATGAACTGTGCGCGTCGAGGACGCGATCGAGAGCTGTCCCGGGTTGCCGGACTGCGACATCTGTGAAATACCTGAGACGGCCGCAGTCGATGGACTGTGGCCGAGAAGCCACCAAACCTCAAGGGAGATCAACACATGGCTGTAGGCAAGAGTCGTCGGATCGTCGGAGCCGCCACGGCGCTCCTCGGCGCCGGAGCCGCATGCGCCGTCATGGCCGCGCCGGCGAGTGCTTCGGTGTCGAAGATCGAAATCACCACACCTTCCGGATACGGTTCGACGGCGGGTCTGTACGGCGCGGGCTGTTCCTATGACGTCGAGGCGACGGTGACAGGTAGCGAAACTGTTGCGTTCACTGTCGCCAAGGACGGCACAAACATTGGTTCGAAATCGGTACAGCCTTCGAACTCGAAGGCTGCTTACACCTTCGAGCCTGAATCGCCGGGAACTTATACGATCAAGGCCTTCCAAAAAGGCAACCCGATGTCCCAGTCGGTCGAGGCCAAAGTGGGCACCGGTATCCAGCTCCCGAGCACCGGGTCGGTGGAACTTCCGCTGAGTGGCTCCTGCATCGTTCTCGGCTGATGAGATGACGATGTGAGCTTTCCGAACTGATCGATCGGGGGCGCTGCGGACACTGTTCGCAACGCCCCCGATCGTGTTCTGTCCGTGGTCTTTCCGTTCTCGGCGCGTCTGTCCCGCCAACCTGGGATTCCGCGGCGAGTGACGGCATGGTTGGCGGGTCCCGTCCGTCGGATCGGGGCATCGGCACGAATCAGCAATGGAGAGAACACAATGGCAAGTAGCGCAAGTGGTTCTGTGGTCGGCGGCAGCGATCGCGAGCGTCGGTGCGGCCGGTGTCGTGATGGCGGTGCCCGCGAACGCCGTGGCGGCGAAGGTGGAGGTCACCACCCCCGTTGGGATACGGACTGGTCATGAACCGCTGCGGGACGGGTTGCCCGTACGAGATGGCCGCGACCGTCGACGACTACTCGGACACCGCAGACATGGTCACCATTACTGCCACGCGTAACAGCGGATCTTCGGAGAAGCTCATCGAGGTGAAGCCAACGGCCGGGACGGTGACCGTCACCGGGAAGCTCGCGGCACGCGGCAAGCTACACGATCACTGCAACGCAGCGCGGCGTATGGAAGACCACCACGGCCCAGGTCGGAACAGGCATCCAGTTGCCCTCGTTCATTCTCGGCGGGGGTCTCATCGCGAATCCCCGGCCCGGGACCCGTCCGGCCCCGAATCGTCAAGGTCCGGCATTTTCCCCGTGAGCTCACTCCGAGGGGGATAATCCCTCAGCTCCAACTCACAGGGACGGATCTCGTCCTGCGGTCGCCGGCCCTGCCCGCGTCCGCCGGGTACCGATGGGTCAGCTCGCGCGGTGATCCCGGAAGAACACCGGCCCACCCGCGGCATCGTCGAGCCATCCCTGTACGTCATGACCGTGCTCAGCAGCACCCACCAGGGCTCGGGTGGCGATCGCGACCGCCTCCTCGCACTGCGCCGTGTCGAGCAGACCTGCGCTGTGAGCCTCGAAGAGTTCGTCGACGTCGATCAGTTCGAGAGACAGTCCCGGTACATCCACCAGATCCAAGTACCAGTCCTCGGCATGCCATCGACCGTCGCCATCCGGCCAACCGAACCTGCCCACGTCCAGATAGAGGCGCTGACCGTCGTGGTGGCCCGCGGTGAAGTGGAAGATGTTCGCCCGGAGCCCGAGGTCGGGGAGCAGCCACGACTCGAGGTGGAAGAACCGCGGATGATCGGCCGGGCGTGACATGTAGAGGCCATGGTCGGTGACCTCGTAGCGCTCCACCGGCCGCACGAACCCCTTGTTGTCGGTGTTGGTCATCGCCGGCACGTCGAAGATCTCCCGCTTGGGTGGATGCGGAGCTACCGTCATGGCCGTGACCTTATGTGGTGACGGCCGACGTCGCTGACGGAACACATCTGTCGTACCGCGCGTTTACCCTGGCACTATGGCTTTTGCAGCAGAACACCCCGTACTCGCGCATTCCGAGTTCCGGCCGATCGGGGAGATCGAACGCACCGAAGGCCGGTTCGCGGTGGTCAGCGAGTACGAACCGGCCGGCGACCAGCCCACCGCCATCGACGACCTCGAACGACGGATCGCGGCAGGCGAGAAGGACATCGTCCTGCTCGGCGCAACCGGTACCGGTAAGTCGGCCACCACGGCGTGGCTGATCGAACGTGTCCAGCGTCCGACGCTGGTGATGGCGCCGAACAAGACGCTCGCCGCCCAGCTCGCCAACGAACTGCGCGAAATGCTGCCCAACAACGCCGTCGAGTACTTCGTGTCGTACTACGACTACTACCAACCCGAGGCGTACATCGCGCAGACCGACACCTACATCGAGAAGGACTCGTCGATCAACGACGATGTCGAGCGCCTGCGGCACTCGGCGACCTCCAATCTGCTGTCGCGGCGGGACGTGGTCGTGGTGGCCTCGGTGTCCTGCATCTACGGCCTCGGTACGCCGCAGTCGTACATGGACCGATCGGTCGAGATGTCCGTCGGTGACGAGATCGACCGCGATGCCCTGCTGCGGCTCCTCGTCGATGTGCAGTACACCCGCAACGACACCGCCTTCACCCGTGGCAGCTTCCGCGTACGCGGCGACACCGTCGAGATCATTCCCTCGTACGAGGAACTGGCGGTCCGCATCGAGTTCTTCGGCGACGAGGTCGAGTCGCTCTACTATCTGCACCCGTTGACCGGAGACGTTGTGCGTCAGGTCGACTCGCTGCGGATCTTCCCCGCCACCCACTATGTCGCCGGACCGGAGCGCATGGAGAAGGCGATGAAGGGAATCGAGGAGGAGCTCGAAGCCAGGCTGGCGGAACTGGAGTCGAAGGGCAAACTGCTGGAGGCGCAACGACTCCGGATGCGTACCTCTTATGACCTCGAGATGATGCGTCAGGTCGGCTTCTGTTCCGGTATCGAGAACTATTCGCGACATATCGACGGTCGCGCCGCGGGCAGCGCGCCTGCGACCCTCATCGACTACTTCCCGGACGATTTCCTCATGGTCATCGACGAGTCCCATGTGACCGTGCCGCAGATCGGCGGCATGTACGAGGGTGACATGTCGCGCAAACGCAACCTCGTCGACTACGGATTCCGACTGCCGTCGGCGGTCGACAACCGGCCACTCACGTGGGATGAGTTCGTCGACCGGATCGGACAGACGGTGTACCTGTCCGCGACGCCCGGTCCGTACGAACTCGGTCAGGCCAACGGCGAATTCGTGGAACAGGTGATCCGTCCGACCGGGCTGATCGACCCGGAGGTGGTGGTCAAGCCGACCAAGGGGCAGATCGACGACCTCGTGCACGAGATCCGGGAGCGCACCGACCGTGATGAGCGTGTCCTGGTGACCACGCTGACGAAGAAGATGGCCGAAGACCTCACCGATTATCTGCTCGAACTCGGCATCCGGGTGCGCTACCTGCATTCGGAGGTCGACACCCTGCGTCGCGTCGAACTCCTTCGCCAGCTGCGATCCGGCGAATACGACGTGCTGGTCGGCATCAACCTGCTCCGAGAGGGCCTCGACCTCCCAGAGGTGTCGCTTGTCGCCATTCTCGATGCCGACAAGGAGGGCTTCCTGCGGTCCACGACGTCGCTGATCCAGACCATCGGACGTGCTGCCCGCAACGTGTCCGGCGAGGTTCACATGTACGCCGACAAGATCACCGATTCGATGCGCAACGCGATCGACGAGACCGAACGTCGTCGGGAGAAGCAGGTGGCCTACAACACCGAGATGGGCATCGACCCGAAACCGTTGCGCAAGAAGATCGCCGACATCCTCGACCAGGTCTATCGAGAAGCCGAGGATGAGGCTGTCGCTGTCGGGGGCTCGGGGCGCAACGCCAGCCGCGGCCGTCGGGCACAGGGTGAGGTCTCCAAGGCGAGGGGTGGCAGCGCCGGGGTCATCGAGAAGCGCGACACGTCGTCGATGCCACGGGCCGAACTCGCCGACCTGGTCGCACAGCTCACCGACCAGATGATGAGTGCCGCGCGCGACCTGCAGTTCGAACTCGCGGGCCGGTTGCGTGACGAGATCGCGGACCTGAAGAAGGAACTGCGTGGAATGGACGCCGCAGGCATCAAGTGAGCCGGCCAGAGGGACGGGGGCGTAGCAGATCGCACATCATCGGGAAATGTGCCGATAACCACGAAGTGCGGACAAACCGGCACGCTGCCAACTACTCTGCCGGGTCAGGGGTTCTACAGTGTGGGGATGACACCTGTCTCGTGACCGCGAGGCAGACTGACTCGTGGAGGTTGGGATGAGCGCATACAAGACGGTCGTCGTGGGCACCGATGGCTCTGAGTCGTCGTTGCGGGCTGTCGATCGTGCGGGGGCGACCGCAGGCGAATCAGCCTCGCTGGTCATCGCGTGCGCCTACTTTCCGAACGATCGCGGCGCGGGCGGCGCGGCCGATGTGCTGAAGGACGAGGCATACCAGATCACCGGATCGTCTCCGACCGAAGAGATTCTGCGTACCGCCAAGGAGCGCGCAACCAAGGCGGGCGCGGCCAACATCGACGCTCGTTCGATCAAGGGTGCGCCGGTCGACGCGTTGCTGCAATTGGTCGCGGACGTCAACGCGGATCTACTGGTCGTCGGTAACCGAGGGCTGAACTCGATCGCCGGACGCCTTCTCGGTTCGGTCCCGGCAGACGTCGCACGCAAATCCGCCTGCGACGTGCTGATCGTGCACACGACGTAGTCACCCTCGTACCCAGGGACTACCACGGTCCGCCTCCCGGCCAGTCGGCCGGCAGGCGGACCGAGTGCATTCAGGCGGACGGGGGAAACGAACCGGCGCGACCCAACAGGGCCGGCACGTCCTTGCCGAGCGCCCGTGACAGCCAGTCGGCGGCGTCGACGAGCTGATGCAGGTCGATACCGGTCGAGACGCCTGATCGGTCGAGTGCGTAGACGAGATCTTCGGAGGCGATGTTGCCCGTCGCAGCCGGCGCGAACGGGCAGCCGCCGTAGCCTCCGATACTCGAATCGAGTGCGGCCGCACCGAGTTCGAGCGCGGTGAGCGCGTTCGCATACCCGGTGTTGCGTGTGTTGTGGAAATGCCACCGCAGCGGAGTCGAAGGCGCGACCTGGGCGGCACCGGCCGCCAGCGCCCGCACCTGCGCGGGTACCCCGACGCCGATGGTGTCGGCCAGTGCGATCTCATCCGGTGCGGCCTCAGACAGCTGCCGCATGATGTCGACCACGGTATCCGCGGTGACCTCACCCGAGAACGGGCAGCCGAACGACGCGGCGATGGTCACGGTACTCGGAACGCCGGCCGCGCGGGCGTCACGCACGATGTCGAGTGCGGCAGCGATCCCCTCGGAGACGGTGCATCCTTGGTTCCGGGTGCTGAACTCGTCGGTGGCCACCACCACACAGTTCACTTCGTCCACACCCGCGGCGAGCGCTCGGTCGAGACCGCGGCGATTGAGGACGAGGCCGATGTAGGAGACACCGGCGTCGCGAGGTACCGCGGCCATCACATCTTCGGCGCCGGCCATCTGCGGAACCCGCTTGGGATTGACGAAGCTCACGGCTTCGATCCGGCGCATGCCGGCTCCGATGCTGCGAGTGATCAATTCGACCTTGTCGTCGACCGACAACAGCGCCTTCTCATTTTGCAGCCCATCACGCGGCCCGACTTCGACGACGGTGAACGAGTTCATCACCCCATCCTGCCGTGTCGGGCAATTGTATGCAACGAGGTCATTGGAAACGCAGATTTAACCGAAACGGACAGCGCAAAGGAGCCCAGTCGCTTAGATTGTGAACAATCGAGCGAGGAGGTGGGGATGGCCAGAGCTGTCGACCGCGTCTACGCGCATATCCGTGACGGGATCGTGGACGGCGATTACGCCCCGGGCGCGCGCCTCGGCGAGGTGGAGATCGCCGAACTGACCGACACCAGTCGCACTCCGGTTCGCGAGGCGCTACGGCAACTGGAGATGGAAGGGCTCGTCGAGGTGCTGCCGCATCGCGGTGCACGGGTGTGCTCGTGGTCGTCGGAGGATCTCGAGGAGATCTACGACCTGCGGATGACCTTGGAGGCCATGGCCGCCGGTCGTGCCGCGACCCGCATCGAGGACAAGGATGTCGATCGGATGGCGGAACTGTGTCAGCTCATGGAGGCCGCGGCCTCCGGGCCGGAACGCCAGCTCGACCTCGTCGCCCAGCTCAACGACGAGTTCCATGCCATCGTCCGTTCCGCGTCCGCCAGTACGCGCCTCGTGACGATGCTCGGCGCCGTGATCCAGCTACCGCTCGTCATGCGCACCTTCCATCGTTACTCGGCAGATGACCTGGTACGGAGTTGCGCCCACCACCGTGATCTGGTGGCCGCCTTGCGGGCCCGAGACGAGGTGTGGGCGGACTCGGTCATGCGGGCGCATGTCCGGGCGGCAAAACATGTGCTCTTACAGGCACTTTCGTCCGACCAGGCCACTCGTCCGAATGCGTCGACCGCCAAACCTGAAAGGCAAGAGCTGACATGACCGACAAGGGGCCACTGGCAGACCTCCGGGTGGTGGAGATGGGCCAGTTGCTGGCCGGACCGTTCTGCGGTCAGTTACTCGCGGATTTCGGCGCGGAGGTGATCAAACTCGAGGCACCCGGTGTGGGTGATCCGATGCGACAGTGGGGTCGTGAAAAGCCCCACGGGAAGTCGTTGTGGTGGCCGGTGGTGGCACGTAACAAGAAGTCCGTCACCTGCAATCTGCGCAGCGTGGAAGGCCAGGAACTCGCCCGCACCCTCATCACCGAGTCCGACGTGGTGATCGAGAACTTCCGGCCCGGAACGCTGGAGAGGTGGGGATTGGGATTCGATGCACTGCGCGATCTGCATCCGGGCCTCATCATGGCGAGGGTGACCGGGTACGGGCAGGACGGGCCGTACGCACCTCGGGCAGGATTCGGTTCCATCGGTGAGGCGATGGGTGGGATACGTTATGTCACAGGAGATCCCGACAGTACCCCGTCGCGCGCCGGTATCTCGCTGGGTGACTCGCTCGCTGCTGTCTTCGCGACCATCGGAATCCTCATCGCCGTCCACCACCGGGAGAACACCGGACGCGGGCAACTCGTGGATTCGGCGATCTACGAAGCCGTGCTGGCGATGATGGAGTCCCTGCTTCCGGAATGGTCGATCGGTGGATATCAACGCGAACGCACCGGATCGGTTCTCCCGAACATCGCGCCGAGCAACGTGTACCCGACGAAGGGTGGCGAGATGGTGCTCGTCGCAGCGAACCAGGACTCCGTGTTCGGACGTCTCGCAACCGCGATGAATCGACCGGAACTCATCGAGGACCCGAGGTACGCCGACCACGCCGCGCGCGGTGTGAACATGGACGCTCTCGATGATCTGATCGGTGCCTGGACTGCCGATCACGGGACCGACGAGGTCCTCGACATCCTGCACGTCGCCGGAGTGCCTGCCGGCCGCATCTACACCGCCCGCGACATGTTCGCCGATCCGCACTTCGCCGCACGCGACGCGATCGTCCGGTTGGCACATCCGGATTTCGGCGAGTTCCCGATGGCCGGGGTCTTCCCCAAGCTCGGTGACACGCCTGGGGCCGTACGCAGGCCAGGTCCCGAACTCGGCGAACACAACAGCGAGATCTACGGCGGCATCCTGGGGCTCTCGCCGCCGGAGCAGGCGGGGCTCGCCGCACGCGGCATCATCTGACCCTTCTGCATTCCGCTTCTACGCAAACAAACTTCTACGACCTTGGAGAACCACATGCGCTACCGATTGGGCGTCGACGTCGGCGGAACCTTCACCGATGTCCTGCTGCTGGAGGAGACTTCCGGCATCACCTACCGCGCGAAGACGCCCTCGACGCCCGCAGACCAGTCGATCGGTGTGCTGAACGGCATCCGAAAGGTGTGTACCGAAGCCGGCATCGAC
This sequence comes from Gordonia sp. SID5947, assembly GCF_009862785.1. Lineage (NCBI taxonomy): Bacteria > Bacillati > Actinomycetota > Actinomycetes > Mycobacteriales > Gordoniaceae > Gordonia > Gordonia sp. SID5947. The sequence goes on from NZ_WWHU01000001.1 coordinate 622,472, forward strand.
CTCGCCGAGCTCGGACAGATCTTCCACGGCACCACCGTGGCGACAAACGCGATCCTGCAGGGCAGAGGCGCCCGTGTCGGGCTGGTCACCACCGAGGGGTTCCGTCAGGTGCTGCAGATCGCTCGGTCGTTCGTCCCGGGTGGCCTCGCGGGCTGGATCATCTGGCCCAAACCGGAGCCGCTGGCGAAGCTCGAGCACACGGTCGAGGTGGTCGGCCGGATCGGTGCGGACGGTGTGGAGGTGACCGCGCTCGACGAGGCGCAGGCTCGTGAACAGCTGCGCAGCCTCGCCGATGCCGACATCGAGGCATTGACCGTCGCGCTCATCAATTCCTACGCCAGCGACGCGCACGAGAAACAGATAGCGCTCTGGGCGGCGGAGGAACTCCCCGGTATCCCCGTGTCGATCTCGAGCCACGTGCTGCCCGAGATGCGTGAGTACGAGCGCACTCTCACCACTGTCGCCAACAGCTATGTCCAGCCCGAGGTCTCGCGGTACGTGGGGAATCTCGCGCGATCGCTCGAACAGGACGGTATCTCGGCACCGCTGTCGATCCTGCGTAGCGACGGCGGCCTCGTCCAGGCCGCCAAGGCGGCCGAGGATCCGGTGTCGCTGCTGCTGTCGGGTCCGGCGGGAGGCGTGACGGGGGCCGCGTGGTTCGCCCAGCAGGCGGGATACGCCGACTTCCTGACCTTCGACATGGGCGGGACGTCGACGGATGTCGCGCTGGTCCTCGGAGGTGAACCACGTATCGGCCGGGAGACCAAGGTCGGCGATCTCGCGGTGCGCGCCACGAGTGTCGATGTACGAACGGTCGGCGCGGGTGGCGGGTCGATCGCGCACGTCCCGGAGTTGACACGGGCGCTGCGGGTAGGGCCACAGTCGGCAGGCGCCGACCCGGGCCCGGCGGCCTACGGCAGCGGTGGTACCGAGCCGACGGTGACGGATGCGAACGTGGTGCTCGGGTATCTGCAGAGCGAATTGGCCGGCGGCGAGGTCGAACTCGACGTCGAGGCCAGCCGTGCCGCGGTGTCGTCGATCGCCGACGCGATGGGTCTCGATGGTGTGGAAGCGGCAGCCGCGGGCATCGTCGACATCGTCAACGAGAACATGTTCGGCGCCCTGCGCCTGGTGAGTGTCCAACAGGGTTACGACCCCAGGGATTTCGCTCTCGTCTCGTTCGGCGGAGCCGGACCGCTGCACGCGAACGCGCTCGGCAAACTCACCGGCTCGTGGCCGGTGATCGTGCCGCCCTCGCCGGGTGTCCTCTGCGCATACGGCGACGCGACCACATGTCTGCGCGAGGAGAGCGCTCGCACATTCATCCGGGCCTTCTCGGAGACGACCGATGACGAACTGCTGGGGGCCTTCCGGGAACTGGCAGATGCGGCTGCAGAACGGCTCTCGGCCGAAGGTGTCGCCCGCGAGGATCAGACCACCCGGTTCCAGGTGGATCTGCGTTACCACGGACAGGGATTCGAGATCCCGGTCGACCTCGATCCAGACGTGATCGCCGGCGGTGAGATCCTCGCTGGCCTCGGAACGGCCTTCGACGCAGAACACCAGCGCCTCTTCTCCTTTCTGCTGAAGAACGAGCGTGAGGTGATCAACCTGCGTGTCACGGTGAGCGGCCCGCGCCCGGATGTTGCGTGGCAACCGCTCACCGACGGTGGTACCGACTCTTCGGCAGCGCTCGTCCGCACCGGTGAGGTGTGGATGGACGGGTCGAAGGTGTCGGCGGGAATCTACGACCGCGCCAAGCTGAACGCCGGCAACGTGATCGAGGGGCCGGCCGTGATCACCGAGATGGATTCGACGACGTTGGTGCTCACCGGCCATGCCGCCACCGTCCACGCCAACGCCAGCCTCCTCATCCGTCCGCTCTGACCACGCGTCGCCACTCCATCCGACCTCACACATCAGGAGCCCCGATGGCCACCATCGTCGAGACCGCCAGCACACCCGTCGACAAGGTCCCGGTCGACCCCGTCACCCTCGACATCATCGAGAATGCCTTGCGCAATGCGCGATACGAGATGGACGAGGTGCTGTTCCGCACCGCGTTGTCCCGGGGATCCGGGAGCAACACGACGAGTTCCCGCTCATCGCCGACCCCAGCGGAAAGATGGTCGTCGGGCAGTTCGGTCTCTCGGTACCCGACTTCCTGGACAATTTCGACGGCACGGTCGGTGAGGGCGACATCCTCCTGACCTCGGACCCCTATGCATGTGGCGCGGCCATCAGCCACGCCAACGACTGGCTCATCGTGCTGCCGATCTTCCACAGCGGCCGGGTGGTCGGCTGGTCGTCGATGTTCGGCCACATGTCCGACGTCGGGGGAAGACGCCGTGCTCGATGCCCGCCGATGCACACACGATCTACGAAGAGGGCGTGATCATCCCACCGTTCAAGCTCTACGATGCCGGAAAGATGAACGAGACCGCCCTCGACATCATCTTGAACCAGGTGCGGATGCCCGACTGGAACCGGGCCGATCTCAACGGTCTCGTCGCCGCGTGTACCACGGCGTCGCGCAGGATCGTGGAGCTGTGTGACCGGTTCGGCGTCGACGTCTACCTCTCCGCGCTCGACGCCTTGCTCGACCGCAACTACCAGGCGATGAAGGTTCTCCTGGCGACACTGTTCGAGGACGGTGAGACCGTCGAGTTCAGCGACTACATCTGTGACGACGGATGTGGTTACGGGCCTTACGAACTCACTATCAAGCTGACTCGAACGGGCGAGAAGATCCATCTCGATTTCAGTGAGGCGGCGCCACAAGCCGTCGGTCCGGTGAACTACTTCATCAACGAGAATCTTGTGCGGATGTTCTTCGGAATCTACGTCATCACCGTCGCGGATCCACAGATCCTGTGGAACGACGGGTTCTACCCACTCATCGACGTGACCATCCCCGAGGACTCCTTCTGGAAGCCGCGATATCCCGCCGCCCTCAACGGCCGCAACCATGGCATCGGCCGGGTGTTCGATCTGTTCGGCGGGCTTCTCGGCAAGAAGAATCCGGAGATCCTCAACGCGGCCGGATTCTCGTCGTCACCGCACTTCATGTACTCCGGTCACTACGACGGGGGATCGCGCGACGGAGAGTGGTTCCAGCTGTACTCGATCGGCTTCGGGGGGATACCCGGACGTCCGATGGGCGACGGTCCGGACGGTCACTCGTTGTGGCCGTCGTTCGTGAACATCCCGTGCGAGTACCTCGAGTCGTACTATCCGCTCCGGATCGAACGGTGGGAGACGATCGCCGACACCGGCGGCGCCGGACTGCACCGCGGCGGAAACGGTGTGGATGTGGCGTATCGGTTCGCCGAGCCGGGCACCATCGCCATCCATGACGACCGATGGTTGACCTACCCGTGGGGAGTCAACGGCGGCAAACCGGGCGCCCGGGGCAGGAAGTGGATTCAGCGCGCTTCGGGGAAGTCGAGATCCTGCCGAGCAAGATCCACGACGTCCCGGTCTTTCGTGACGATGTGCTGCACTTCGTCACGTGGGGCGGGGGCGGATGGGGCGATCCTCTCGACCGTGACCCCGACCTGGTCGCGCTGGAGGTGCGTCGACGTCTGATCAGCGTGGAGGGTGCTGCCGACGGTTATGGGGTGGTCTGCGATGCAGACGGTGTGGTCGACGCGGCGGCAACCCGTGCGCGCCGCGAGGATCTACGTGGCCACCGGGGGGAACTGCCGGTCTTCGACAAGGGACCTTCGCTCGCCGAGATCATCGATCGCTGTGAGGAGGAGACGGGGCTGCCCGCACCACGACCGCCGGTGAACGTCCGCAAGGCGGTTCGCACGTGAACGACACCCTCGGGTCGTATCGAGGATCGGGATTCGCCGGTCGTCTGGGGCCTGGGCGCCGGCCTGCGGTACTGGCGATCGACCTCGCCATGGCCTATCTCGACGACTCGTCGCCGCTGCGCGCGCCCGTCGAGGATGCTGTCG